>NZ_RXPG01000015.1:0-46166 GCF_023757665.1 Rhizobium skierniewicense Ch11 | reverse complement strand
TTCGGGAGCAGGTTTCTTCAACATGTCCCAATGAATCATAACCCCCCCGATGTGACCAGGGGTTTGTCAGCAGTCTGAGCCCCGCAAGCGGGGCTTTTTATTGTCCAGATTTGA
This sequence comes from Rhizobium skierniewicense Ch11, assembly GCF_023757665.1. Lineage (NCBI taxonomy): Bacteria > Pseudomonadati > Pseudomonadota > Alphaproteobacteria > Hyphomicrobiales > Rhizobiaceae > Rhizobium > Rhizobium skierniewicense. Next base: position 46,052 of record NZ_RXPG01000015.1, on the reverse strand, counting down.
CAAGATCAGAATGTCAGGGCGCGGTCGCCATTCTCGTCCTTGATGCGGCTTGGCAAGCCGATTTTGTTGAGAATGTTCAAAAACGGCTGCGGTGGAAGCTCTTCCACATTTGCCATCTGCTTCACGTCCCATTCGCCCGATGCGATCAGCATGGCCGCTGCAACCGGCGGAACGCCTGCTGTGTAGGAAATGCCCTGGCTGCCCACCTCGTTGTACGCGTCCTTATGGTCGGCCACGTTGTAAATGAAGACTTCGCGCTTCTGGCCATCCTTGATGCCCTTCACGACATCGCCGATGCACGTCTTGCCGACATAATCAGGTGCCAGCGACGACGGATCGGGCAGCACGGCCTTGACGAGTTTCAGCGGCACGACTTCCAGACCCTCCGCCGTCTTGACAGGCTTTTCGGAGAGCAGGCCAAGGTTCTTCAACACCGTGAAGACGTTGATGTAGTGATCACCGAAGCCCATCCAGAAGCGCACATCGGCACCATCCATGTTCTTGGACAGCGAGTGCACTTCATCATGGCCAGTCATATAGGCCTTCTGCTTGCCGACGACGGGCAGATCGAATTCCTGACCGACCTCGAACATCTGGTTCGTCTGCCACTGGTTGTTCTGCCAAGAATAGACGACGCCGGTAAATTCGCGAAAGTTGATTTCCGGGTCGAAATTGGTCGAGAACCAGCGACCGTGGCTACCGGCATTGATGTCGACGATATCGACCGACGTGACCTTGTCGAAATACGCGTCCTTGGCCAGACGCGCATAGGCGTTGACCACACCTGGATCGAAACCGACACCGAGAATGGCAGTCACGCCCTTTTCCTTGCACTCGGCCGCGCGCTGCCACTCGTAGTTTCCATACCAAGGCGGATTTTCGCAAATCTTGGCTGGATCCTCGTGGATGGCAGTATCCATATAGGCAACACCGGTGTCCATGCAGGCACGAAGAACGGACATGTTGACGAAGGCAGAACCGACATTGATGACGATCTGCACGCCAGTCTTCACGATCAAGGCTTTCGTCGCCTCGATATCCATCGCGTCAAGCGCATGGGCCTCAAGCTTTACGTCGGTCTTGAGGCTGTTCTTTTCGCGTACGGACTCGACAATCTTGCGGCACTTTTCCAATGTGCGTGACGCAATATGAATGTCTCCCAATACATCGCTGTTCTGGGCGCACTTATGCGCCACGACCTGTGCTACGCCACCGGCGCCGATGATGAGAACGTTCTTCTTCATTTCAGGTGATGCCTCCTTTTCCCCGTAGGGGTGAGCTTGCGGATGATGTTAGGATAGGCTCTGCTGAAAATCAGCAAAGTCGAATTCACGAACGGCACGGACAGAGCCGTCCAGTTCCCTGATGGCGATGGTCGGCATCTTGACGCCGTTGAACCAGTTTTTCTTGACCATGGTGTAGCCTGCCGTGTCCTGGAAAGACACGCGGTCGCCCACCTTCAGTTCATTTTCGAAGCGGAACTCGCCAAACACGTCGCCTGCAAGGCAGGACTTCCCACAGACCATGTAAGCGTGGTCCCCTTCATTGGGGGAAACCTTGGCTGTTTCGCGGTAGATCAGCAAATCCAGCAGATGCGCCTCGATCGAGCTATCGACGATGGCGAGGTTCTTGCCGTTGAACAAGGTGTCAAGAACGGTGGTTTCCAGTGTCGTGCTCTTGGTGATCGAGGCTTCGCCGGGTTCGAGATAAACCTGAACACCGTATGTCTGCGAAAACTCCTTGAGGCGATCACAGAAGCGGCCGATCGGATAATTGTCGCCCGTGAAGTGAATACCGCCACCCAGGCTCACCCATTCCGCGCGCGTCAGAAGCGTGCCGAATTTTTCCTCAATCTGGCCCAGCATGCGGTCGAACAGTTCGAAATCGCCATTTTCGCAATTATTGTGGATCATGAAGCCGGAGATGCGGTCCATGACCTTCTCGACCTTCGTCACATCCCATTCTCCCAGACGGCTGAACGGCCGGGCCGGATCGGCAAGATCGAAGGTCGATGAGCTGACCTGCGGATTGAGGCGCAGACCGCGCGTGATGCCAGACGCCTTGTCTGCGAAACGCTCCAGCTGACTGATCGAATTGAAGATGATCTTGTCGGCATTGCCGACGACCTCATCAATCTCGTAGTCGGCATAAGCCACGCTATAGGCATGCGTTTCACCGCCAAATTTTTCGCGGCCCAGACGCACTTCGTAAAGCGAAGACGATGTGGTGCCATCCATATATTGCGACATGAAGTCGAACACCGACCACGTCGCAAAGCACTTGAGCGCCAGCAATGCCTTGGCACCGGATTTCTCGCGCACATAGGCAATCTTCTCCATGTTGCGAAGAAGCTTGGTCTTATCGATCAGATAATAGGGTGTCTGCAGCATCGGTCTGTCACACGTTCTGTAATGTCTGGGTTATGGCATCTTGAGAGGGGCCTTATATGATGCTTGTGACAGGAAAACAAACCCGCACACGAGATTCTGCAATCACTCTGTTTTTTATATCTGCAGGCGCTCACCAACGGAACAAAACCATCAGAGACACGTTCAAAGCTCAAGTGTGGGCCGTGGATACGGCGTTTTGACTTCATTCAAGCAAAGGAAACATCATGGCGACGGTTCGCAACGTGGAAGACAAGGTACGTGAAACTCTCGAAAGCGGAGAAGCTGCAGACGTGTCTGCTCAGCTGGCCCAGCTGCGTGAAGATTTGGCCAACCTCGCTGGTAGCGTGAAGGCGCTTGGCGCAGGCGTATCCCACGATGTCAAGGCACGAGCCGCCCGCGCAGCCGACGACGCGATGGCCGCCGGTGAGCAAACCGTTGAAACTGTTCGCAACGAAATCCAGTCGCTCAACGACAATCTGACCTATCAGGTTCAGAAGAACCCGTTGCAGTCTTTGGGAATCGCAGTGGCTGCGGGCTTCCTGATCGCGCTCGTCACCCGCAAGTAAGGCAGCAACATGCTTCAAACGCTGCTGCTCTATATCGGCGATACCCAGCGTGAAGGTCAATTGGTAACGCGCCGGATCAAGTCCACAATCATTTTATGGACATTGGCCGGCGTGTTTTTCCTGATTGCCTTCATCGCGGCAATCGTCGGTGGTTCCATCTACCTGGCGAAGGAAATTGGCGCTGGACCCGCAGCTCTGGTGATTGCGGGCAGCGCCTTCCTGCTCGGCGTCATCATGCTGGTCACTCTTTCCATAAAACGTAGACCTCGCGTCTACGCGGCAAGGCCGGTTCTGCCGCTGGCAGCAGCGCCCCTCGCGGCACAATCACTGTTGGGGGGTGCGCTGGGCGCCAGACCCATCGTGACGCTACTGACAGCGATTGCACTCGGGTATATCGGCACTAGAACGACGATCCTGAAGAAGAAATGATCACCCTGAAAGCCGCCCTCGACTAGAAGGCGGCTTTTCCTTTTCATCCGCAATAAATTCCACTGCCCTTCTGCCGACAAAATGTTAGGCAGTTTGCCAACACGTCTTTTAACGGAGAGAATGTTGGATGCGGAAAAAAGTCCTTGTCGTCGGCGGTGCCGGATATATCGGTTCCCACACATGTCTACTGCTGGCCGACCGGGGATATGAGCCTGTCGTCTTCGACAATCTTTCCAACGGTCACGAAGAGTTCGTCCGTTGGGGACCCTTCGAGCAGGGCGATATCAGAGACAAGGCCCGCCTTAATGAGGTCTTTGCGAAACACCAGCCTGAAGCCGTACTGCATTTTGCCGCTTTGATTGAAGTTGGCGAATCCGTCAAAAACCCCGTCGCCTTCTACGATAACAACGTCACCGGCGCATTGACCCTGCTCTCCGCCACGATCGACGCTGGGGTCAAGGCTTTCGTTTTTTCCTCGACATGCGCCACCTATGGCCTGCCGGAACGGGTACCGCTGGACGAAACGCACCCCCAGGCACCGATCAATCCTTATGGCCGCACCAAATGGGTGGTCGAGCAGGCGCTGAAGGACTACAGCACCTACAAGGATTTGAAATCCGTCATGCTGCGTTATTTCAATGCGGCGGGTGCGGACTTCGAAGGCCGTATCGGCGAATGGCACAAGCCTGAAACCCACGCCATACCGCTGGCCATCGAGGCTGCGTTGGGCCGCCGCGAGGGGTTCAAGGTGTTCGGCACGGATTACGATACGCGCGACGGCACCTGCGTCCGCGACTATATCCACATTCTCGATCTGGCAGACGCGCATGTTCGGGCGGTCGATTATCTCTTGAATGGCGGCGAAACAGTCGAACTCAATCTCGGCACTGGCACCGGCACAACGGTGAAGGAACTGCTTGACACGATCTCGGAGGTTTCGGGCCGTCCTTTTCCGGTCGAATATGCCGACAGGCGCGAGGGTGATTCAACGACGCTCGTGGCCAATAATGACAAGGCTCGTGAGGTCTTGGGCTGGGAGCCGCAATATACGCTGACAGATATCATCCGCTCAGCATGGCGCTGGCACTCGTCCCGCAATGACAGTGTGTAGGCTGCAGCCTTCCAGTCGCGCAAAAGAACACCGGCCGTGTGGCCGGTGCTTCCCGCTATAAGAACGCTCTCGTAGCTCCTCTCCCAGGTAACCGTATTATGGCTTGGGCGCGGTCGTGGTTGTGCCGCCGGTTGCAGCGGGAGCCGCAGCCCCTTCTTCGGCCTTCTTTTCCTTCATCGTGACGAACTCTGGGGCAGCCTTCAATGTTTCGGCTGTCTCGGTCGTCGTCAGACGAACAGTGCCGTCTGCTGCATCGCGGGTTACCGTCAGCTTGTCCATGGGTACGGCAACGTCCTTGGCACCGATACCGAGGAACCCGCCGACGCCGACCACAGCCGCGACGATTCCGCCGTTTTCTTCCATGATGAGGTTCGTCACGCTGCCGATGCTTTCGTCGGCGGACGTGTAGACAGCGTTGCCGATGTAATCATTCGCACTGATCTGGTTTGCGGCTTGCTGAGTAAGGTAGGCGCCACCCGAAGATGCGGTCGAGCTAGGCATCGCAGGTGCTGCTGGCGTCGCGGGCGCGGTTGCGCTTGGGGCGGCAGGTGCCGTGGTCTGGGCCATTGCCATCGGAGCGAATGCGGTCGAACCCAGCAGCGCTGCAGAGATGAGTGTCGCAAATGTCTTTTTCATTGTAAAAACCTTTCCTTGATCCTCGATGTGTCACTAGCCCGGAGCGGTAAACCCGTTTTCTGTGTGGGCCTGTTGAGTAGAAAACGGAGGAAAAAGGGATTGGTTCCGCCAAAGTTTTAGGCATATTAGAACGAATCAAATTTCGAAAATGACCTATACCCCTGAGTATAAGTAGGGATTGCGTGGCGTAATCGCTTCGGACATTCTACGGCTCGCCCACCTTAACGTCAGCTCCAGCCTAACCCGGCGAGACAATGCCAAACGCACTCATGACCAAATTCAGACAGCGCCTAGCCAATTTTTTTCCCACGGCGACAATAAGCGTTTATCTCGTTGTTATGACTGCGGTAATCACACTTCCGCTGATTATATTCGTCGGTTATCTGATGCTGAAACTGGAGGCGGGCGAAAGAGATGACCTTCAACGCGAAGCCGTCGAGGATGCGCGCTCGATCAGCCGTAACGTCGATCGTCGTCTTCAGGAAATGGCAACGTCTCTTAATCTGCTGTCACAGTTTCCCGAGCTCGAAAGCGGCGACCTCTCGGCTTTTCACAAGCGAGTGAGCGAAAGCCTCCAGCGGCAGGGCCTCTACGTCATCGTTGCGAAATCAGATGGCAAACAACGACTGAACACGCGTGTGCCTTTCGACCAGCCGCTGGGAAATGTGCCCGAGGACCTGAGAATTAAAGACATCATAACCGGTGCCCGGATCGTCGTGTCAGACATATTCTTCGGTAAGACCAGCAAGGAGTGGGTCTTCAACGTCATGCGCCCGCTTCCATCTGCGCTGAGCGCAACCGGCGACGTTTTGATGATGACCCAGAATGCGCGAGATCTGAGCGGGCTGATCAACGACGACGGTTTGCCGCCAGGATGGACGATTGCCGTTCTGGACAGCGACAACCGCGTCGTCGTCTCAAGCAATCCAGACGCCGCAACCACGGGAAATATTCTTACCCGGCCAATCGCACTTGACCAGATGCGGGCTTTAAGCGGTAGCTTCGAGGATGAGGACGGCACAATTCATGCCTATTCGCAGCTGGCCGGATGGTCCTGGAAAGCGGTCGTGTGGGGGCCAGCTGATAACACGCGCTCGGCGCTTGCAAGCACATGGCGCAAAATGATGGCGGGCAGCCTGTTACTCGTCATCATCGCCATCACCGGCGCCTATCTGGTCGGCGTGCAACTGCGCGGCTCCATCCGCGAACTCGTGGAGATGGCAGGACGCATCGGCGAGGGGAAAATCGTCGCGCCGCTGGACACAAAAATCAAAGAGGCCAATCAGGTCGCCATCGCTCTCTCCAACGCGTCTTTTGATCGCAGTCAGGCAGAAGACCAGACACACCTCATCTTGCAGGAGCTTGTCCACCGCTCCAAGAACCTGCTGACGCTGGTCCAAGCCATGATGCGCCAGCTGGCGCGCGAGAATACGACAGTGGAGGAGTTCCAGAAAGCCGTGGATTATCGCCTGCGCGGACTGGCCATGTCCATTGGCGCCTTGGCCGAGGTGCAATGGCAGGGCGTGCCGATGCGCAAGCTGATCGAAAACCACATCCAGGTCTTCGGCACTGCCATCAATCAGGTCAAGATCAATGGTCCGGACTTCATGCTATCACCGGAAGCTGCCCAGAATTTCGGTCTCATTTTGCACGAGCTCGCCACCAACTCGATGAAATATGGGGCTTTGTCCACGAAGGCTGCCGTAGTCGAACTGACCTGGACCCACCCACAAGGCCGAAAGGACGATCACGATCTGTTGACCATCGACTGGAAAGAGGTCGGCGGTCCCGCAGCTATCGAACCGACATCGACGGGTTTTGGCAACACCATCATAAAACGACATGCGGAAACGGCGTTTTCTGCCAATATTTCAATAGAATACACCGAGGCTGGATTCCGCTGGACACTCACCGCGCCGATCCGTCACTTCCTCACCCGGAAAGATACATCCCCGGTCGATTAAAAAGATGGGATGGCCTGGAACAAAAAATCGGGTGCGCCGTTATTGATGCAAGCCAAGCCACTCCCCGTCCCCGCCTGAGGCTTGGCGCAACAGGTTTTGCCCCTGAAAACCTGTCATGAATAGCACGGCTCTCCGGAGCCGTGCTTTTTTGTTTGGGTCAACCGTTCCGGTTCTGCGTCCCATCAAATCCACTTGTTTCAATCGGCGATAGCGTTGCCAACACCGATCGTTCGGTGGCGGACACGACGCGTTAGAGCGTTTCCTTGTTAAATTGAAACGTTCTAGACAGTGATATCAGGTCGGAAGAGGTGCCGGGAAACGCAGGAAGTAGTCGATGTTGTCGGTCGAGACACCGTACTTCGCCTCACCACCCAGTGCGGCAGGGACAACCTTTTCGAGAACAACACTGCCAAAGTTGCTGCGCTTGCTGCCATCCTCGGACGACATCAAGATCGCAGAACCGCCCAGAGGCTCGATCCAACGCACTTCGAAGAACTCACCGTCCTTGCGACAATCGAGTGTGATCGGTGAATGTTGCGACAGGTTGCCACCATGGCTGACGGTGTTGACCACCAGCTCGTGGAACGCGAGGCCGACATAGAGCGCGCCGTTCGGGTTCAGAAGGAGGTTCTCGCCCACCATCTTGATCAACTGCGGATATTCGGGAAGGTAAAGGTCAGACTGCTGCTTTAACAAATCAAAGATGTCGGCACCGCGCCAATCGGAATCCGTGATGAGATCCTGCGATTGCGCCAACGCATGCAGACGGCCTCGAAATTTACGCAGGAAATCGTCTTTTGTGAAACTGAACCGGGCCGTCTGGGCAGACAGGCTCTGGATGATGGCAAGCAGGTTCTTGGAGCGGTGGCTGACTTCGCGCAAAAGCGAGCGCAGCAATTGCTCACGCCGGCGTTCGACCGTCATCTCCCTGATCGTCGTCTTCAACACGCGCAGGCCGGACATGTTGACCGTGGAATAGACGTGGAACTGAAACACCCTGTCTTTGCCGGCGGTGACTTCCAGCATGCCGCGGCTACCAGCAGCAGTCAGGTCCTTCTTCAGCTCCGCCAGGCGACCGGCAATGTCCTTGCCGAACATGGACAGGTCTGTCGGCGGTTCGGCGGAGCTCGATGGGAAAGCCCAAACATCGGGAAGGTTCGCGATAAAGATATACTCCTTATCGCGGTCTTGAAGCATGACCGTTTCATCGGAATCGAGGAGAGCGAGCACGAGTGAATCGTGAAGCTCCCCCTCGTCCCGCTCACCATTATGCCACGCCAGCCGATGCAATACGATCTCCTAACGGACAACAGCGATGGTCGTCGCTACGCTCGAAACAACATAACGACGTCAACGCCGGACTATAACCCGGGTTCCAAATTATTCGACGGTGAGTTCTATATTTCAAGCGGCGACACGGGAGCTTTCATTGAAGAAGAGAGCCTGGCTGATAAGTGCCTTGACCATATCCGGGTTAAACGGCTTGGTCACCAGAAATGTCGGCTCAGGGCGTTCACCTGTCAACAGGCGCTCGGGGAAGGCGGTGATGAAAATGACCGGCAGAGTTGTCATCTGCAGAATTTCCTTCATCGCTTCCAGACCGGAACTTCCATCAGCCAGCTGGATATCGGCGAGAATCATCTTTGGCTGGGTGCGGTGGAAGAGTTCGAGCGCTTCCTTGTGGGTACGCGCAATGCCGGTGACGTTATGGCCCAGATCGGTGACCATCTGCTCGATGTCCATGGCGATCAGAGGTTCGTCTTCGATGATCATGATATCGGTTGCGACCTGACGGGCGATTTCGGATGCCGCTTCATCGATCAGCTTTCCAACTTGCGATTCAGGAACGCGCAAAATCTCGGCAACCTCTGCAACCGAGAATTCTTCGACCGTCGTCAACAGAAAAGCCTGACGCGGTACTGCGGGGACGGCCGAAAGGTTTGCCGATGCACGCTTTTCCCAACCCGTGAGGTTTTCGTCGCTTTTGATGTTGAGCGTTACGGAACTAAAGATGGATACAAACAATTGATAAAGCGAAACACGGTCGTTGCTGGTCTGCGGGAAAATGCTGACATCGGCAATCAGGGCTTCGAGGCTGGCGGCGACATAGGCATCGCCAGTGGATTGTGAACCGCATACGGCACGCGCAAACCTGCGGAGATAAGGCAGATGTGGTGCGATGCGTGTAGAAACTGACATGGAATACTCCCCTGGCTCATGCGGCTTGCACTGCAAACCTAAACGATTAAACGCCACACTTCAAAAAAAGTTCCACCGGATGTGGAACTATTTTTTCCTTTGTGCATTGTTAGCTGCGTCACCAAAGGAATACCGGAAATCATGAACATGTTTCAATCGGACCAGGATCCATCTGACAGAGGAACATCTCCCAATGTTCCCGATTCGGGTCGCGCTGTCATATCCAAGAAATTACGCGAATTGTATGATGCAGTTCAGGATGAGGGCATACCCGACAAATTTCTCGACCTCCTTGAAAAGCTTGACGAAGCTGAGAACAACGCAAAAGCTTCGAGGCGCTGATGGTCACGGAAACGAGTCAGAACGAACACAATTTCAAACGCGAAATGTTGGCAGCCCTGCCAAATCTTCGCGCGTTTGCCATCTCTCTTATCAGATCCCGTGATCGCGCCGACGACCTCGTGCAGGACACGATCATGAAAGCGTGGGCCAAACAGGAAAGTTATCAACCCGGCACCAACATGCGTGCTTGGCTCGTGACCATCCTGCGCAATGAATTCTACAGTCAGATCAGAAAATCCGGCCGCGAAGTTCAGGACACGGACGGCGTTTACACATCGCGCCTTTCCGTTCCGCCTGAACAGCATGGTTCAGTCGATTTGCAGGATTTCAAAACTGCCCTTGCAAAGCTGCCCGAAGACCAACGCGAAGCGATCCTTCTGATTGGCGCGTCGGGCTTCGCCTACGAGGAAGCAGCCGAGATTTGCGGTTGCCCCGTCGGCACCATCAAGAGCCGCGTCAGCCGTGCACGTCTTCGTCTCCAGGAGCTTCTCGGCATTCAGGACGAGAACGAGTTCGGTCCCGATGCGCAGGTAGCGGCCGTCACCTCTGTGGCTGCCATTCGCTAAAGTGGAAAACCCACAATAAGGGCGCGGCTGAACAGTCGCGTCCTTTTATATTCCAACATCTTTGACTGACTGCATGACCACGAATGTCGATGTGTTGGCAACGCACGGCAGGCTGGAAATTTTTTCGCCCAGAACCTGTCTGTATTTGCGGATGTTGGTGGTGCGCACCTTCAAGAGGTAATCGAAGGCACCGGCGATCATATGGCACTCCTCCACCTCCTTGATCTTACGGACGGCCGTGTTGAAGTCCTCCAAAGCCTTTTCCCGTGTATCCGAGAGCTTGACTTCGGTGAACGCGATATGCTCGAGCCCCAACTTGGCCGGATTGAGCATGGCGCGAAAGCCAAGAATGTAACCTTCATCCACCAAACGTTTCAGCCGTGTCTGGCACGGGGTCTTCGAAAGACCGACCTGTTTGGACAATTGAAGAATGGACATGCGCCCATCGTCGCTCATAGCCTCCAGAATTTTCAGGTCAAAGTGATCGAGATTGCCTGCTTCTACATGCTTTATCATCCATATGTTCTTTCAGATCGACAATTATAAGTCTATTTAACCTGATATACCGCTAAAATAAGACCATAGCAATTTCAGCAGTAATGATATTCTGACGGCGAAAAAACGGCGCCGAGATCGAGAGCGCACGTGACCGATATCAGGGACCGGACCGATGGCCGAAAATCTAGCTGGACTTGCGACCACAAACACCGACGAAGCAGGCGATGTTTTCGCCCGGTTCGCGCCACCGCTGCGACCGCAGAGCGCATTGCGCAAGGCCATTACGTCAGCCTATCGCCGCGCGGAGCCGGACTGTGTTGCCCCCCTCATCGAAGCAGCAACCGTTTCGCCTGAGCAGGCTGAAACCATCCGCGCCACAGCCCGCAAGCTGGTCCAGGCTTTGCGATCCAAGGCGAAAGGTACCGGTGTCGAAGGTCTGGTGCAGGAATATTCGCTGTCTAGCCAGGAGGGTGTGGCGCTGATGTGCCTTGCCGAGGCGCTGCTGCGTATTCCCGATTCAGCCACCCGCGACGCGTTGATCCGCGACAAGATCGCCACTGGCGATTGGCGATCGCATCTGGGTGGTGGTCGTTCCCTGTTCGTCAATGCCGCCACCTGGGGGCTGGTGATCACGGGCAAGCTGACATCCACCGTCAACGACAAGAGCCTGTCGACAGCCCTGACAAAGCTCATTTCCCGTGCCGGAGAGCCGGTCATTCGTCGTGGTGTGGATATGGCCATGCGGATGATGGGCGAACAATTCGTGACGGGCCAGAACATCGCCGAAGCCATCAACCGTTCCAAACCGCTGGAGGCCAAAGGGTTTCAATATTCCTACGACATGCTGGGCGAAGCCGCGACCACAGCCAAGGACGCGGAACGCTACTATCGAGATTACGAACAGGCGATCCATGCCATCGGCAAAGCCTCCGCCGGGCGCGGCGTCTATGGCGGGCCCGGCATTTCCATCAAGCTGTCTGCCCTCCACCCGCGTTACGTTCGCCCACAGGCACAGCGCGTAACGGATGAACTTTTGCCGCGTGTGAAATCCCTGATGCTGCTGGCAAAGCGCTACGACATCGGCCTCAATATCGATGCGGAGGAAGCCGACCGGCTGGAGCTATCGCTCGACCTTCTGGAAAGCATTGCGCTGGATCCAGAACTCGGCAACTGGCAAGGCCTCGGCTTCGTCGTGCAGGCCTATAGCCGCCGTTGCCCCTTCGTGCTGGACTACATCATCGACCTTGCCCGCAGATCGGACCGCCGCATCATGGTGCGCCTGGTCAAGGGTGCTTATTGGGACGCGGAAATCAAGCGGGCGCAACTGGATGGTCTCGAAGACTTCCCCGTCTTCACCCGCAAGGTCCACACGGACGTGTCCTACATCGCCTGCGCGCGCAAGCTGCTGGCGGCGCGCGACGTGATCTTCCCGCAATTTGCGACCCACAATGCGCAGTCGATGGCGACCATCTACCACCTTGCTGGACCGGATTTCAAAATCGGCGATTATGAATTCCAATGCCTGCATGGCATGGGCGAGCCGCTCTACAATGAGGTCGTCGGAAAACACAATCTCGATCGCCCCTGCCGCTTTTATGCGCCGGTCGGAACACACGAAACGCTGCTCGCCTATCTGGTGCGTCGCCTTCTGGAAAACGGCGCCAACTCCTCGTTCGTCAACCGCATCGCCGATCCGAATGTCCCCGTCGATCTGCTGCTGGAAGACCCGGTAGCCGTGGTCGAAGCCATGCCAGCACCCGGTGCGCAGCACGACAAGATTTCCAGGCCTGCCGATCTCTATGGCGCGCGCGCCAACTCTTCGGGGCTGGATCTCGCCAACGAAGACACCCTCGCCTCACTCTCTCAAGCACTGTCGGCCAGCGTTGAACATCAATGGAGCGCGGCTTGGCAACATGCCACGGGTCCTGCTCGACCTGTTCTCAACCCCGGTGATCGGAATGACGTCGTCGGCTTTGTGACGGAGCCGACCGAAGAGGATGTTACCAAGGCGCTTGAGACAGCCGCCGCATCCACATGGTCACAAACCGGTGTTGAAGATCGTGCCGCATGCCTCGAAAAAGCGGCCGACCTGATGCAGGCGAGATTGCCGACACTGCTCGGTCTCATCATGCGCGAAGCTGGAAAGTCGGCGCCCAATGCCATCGCCGAAGTGCGTGAGGCTATCGACTTCCTGCGCTATTACGCAGCAGAGGCTCGCAACACATTTGGCGTGCAGCGACAGGCGCTTGGACCCGTCGTCTGCATCAGCCCGTGGAATTTCCCGCTGGCGATCTTCATCGGTCAGGTCGCGGCAGCGCTGGTGGCTGGCAATCCGGTTCTGGCAAAGCCCGCGGAAGAAACGCCGCTGATTGCCGCAGAAGGCATTCGCCTGCTGCATGAGGCCGGCATTCCTGCAGATGCCGTGCAGCTTCTGCCGGGCGATGGCAAAACCGGTGCGCAGCTGGTCGGCGCCACACAGACCGCAGGCGTGATGTTCACCGGTTCCACGGACGTTGCACGTCTCATTCAGAAACAACTTGCCGAACGCGTATCAAACGACGGTCAGCCCATTCCGCTGATTGCCGAAACCGGCGGCCAGAACGCCATGATCGTCGATTCCTCGGCTCTGGCCGAACAGGTGGTGGCCGATGTTATCGCCTCGGCGTTTGACAGTGCGGGTCAGCGTTGCTCGGCGCTACGGGTTCTGTGCCTTCAGGACGATATCGCCGAGCGGACATTGACGATGCTCAAGGGCGCTTTGCATGAGTTGCGCATCGGCAGGACAGACCAGCTGTCGGTCGATGTCGGCCCGGTCATCACGCTGGAAGCCAAGGACAATATCGAAAAACACATCGAATCCATGCGTAGCCTTGGCAACCGCATCGAGCAGATTGCCCTTGCCGGAGAGACGGACAAAGGCACCTTCGTGCCGCCAACCATCATCGAGCTGACGTCGCTGTCCGATCTCAAGCACGAAGTGTTCGGCCCGGTGCTGCATGTCATCCGCTTCAAGCGCGAAAAACTCGACCGCTTGATCGATGACATCAACGCCACGGGGTACGGCCTGACATTCGGCCTGCATACCCGCCTCGATACGACGATCGCGCATGTCCTGTCACGCATCAAAGCGGGCAATCTCTACGTCAACCGCAACATCATCGGCGCGGTCGTCGGTGTTCAGCCCTTCGGTGGACGCGGCCTTTCCGGCACCGGCCCGAAGGCAGGCGGCCCACTTTACCTGGGACGTCTGACGCGATCAGCCCCTCATGTCGCGCGCAACGGTCAGCAGAACGACACGTCCGTGACCGATCTGGCAAACTGGCTGGATACAAAAGGCAACCCAGTTGCGGCGGAAACCGCGCGCCTCTCCGCCAAGCTCTCCGGCCTCGGTTTCGAGACGGAACTCGCAGGCCCGGTGGGTGAGCGCAATCTGTATGCCCTGCATCCGCGTGGCCACGTTCTTCTGGCTCCACTGACGGCGCAGGGATTGTTTCGACAGCTGGCGGCAGCGCTTGCAACCGGCAATACGGTCGCAATCGACAAGCAAGCCGGTCTGGAGACGGAACTGACAGGCCTGCCATCGAGCGTCGCCGCGCGCATCACCTGGTCGGATGATTGGACCAAAACCGGACCCTATGCCGGCGTGCTGGTGGAAGGTGATGCTGACAGGGTGCAGCAGGCCAATGCGCACATTGCGGAACTGCCCGGCCCGCTCCTTCTGGTTCAGGCGGCAGTGACGGCAGCTTTGCAGGGCACCGAACAGCCATATAATCTCGATTGGCTGCTGGAAGAGGTATCCGTCAGCGTCAACACGACAGCGGCGGGTGGAAATGCCAGCCTGATGTCGATTGGTTGAACCGGATCGGCTGGCGGGAAATCTCGCCAGCCGATTTTTCCGTTATTCGATGTCGAAGGTCACGCCCTGAGCAAGCGGCAGCGCCTTGGAATAGTTCACCGTGTTGGTGGCCCGGCGCATATAGGCCTTCCAGGCATCGGAGCCGGATTCGCGACCGCCGCCGGTCTCCTTTTCGCCACCGAAGGCTCCGCCAATTTCCGCGCCCGATGTGCCGATGTTGACATTGGCAATGCCGCAATCGGAACCGTCAGCCGCCATGAAGCGCTCGGCCTCCTGAAGATCACGCGTGAAGATGGACGAGGAAAGGCCAGCGGCAACGGCATTGTGGTCACTGACGGCCTGATCAAAATCGCTGTATTTCATCACATAGAGAATCGGCGCGAAGGTTTCTTCCAGAACAGGACCAACCTGCTTGGGCATCTCGACCAGGGCAGGCTTGACGTAATAGGCCGTCTCCTTGCCAGCGTCAGCCACCCGTTCGCCGCCAGTGATGACACCACCATGTGCCTTGGCGTCTTCCAGTGCCCTCTGCATGCCATCGAAAGCAGCCTTGTCGACCAGCGGGCCGACGAGTGCGGAGGTTTCCAGCGGGTTACCGACGGACACGGACGCATAGGCCTTCTTCAGACGCGGAACCAGCTGGTCGTAAACGCTGTCGTGTACGAAAAGACGACGAAGCGTGGTGCAGCGCTGACCGGCCGTGCCCATGGCACCGAAGGCGATGGCGCGCAACGCCATGTCGAGATCGGCAGAGGGACAGACGATACCGGCATTGTTACCACCAAGCTCCAGAATGGCGCGGGCAAAACGCTTGGCCAGACGCGGGGCCACATCGCGGCCCATACGGGTGGAGCCGGTGGCCGAAACAAGCGGCACTTTCGGGTGATCGACCAGCGCTTCGCCAACGGTGCGGTCACCGATGATGAGCTGGCTGAGACCTTCAGGCGCATCTGCGAAGCGGGCAGCGGCGCGCTCGAAAATACCCTGCACGGCAAGGGCGGTCAGCGGCGTCTTTTCAGAAGGCTTCCAGACCACGGAATTGCCGCAGACGATGGCGAGTGCTGCATTCCATGCCCAGACGGCGACGGGGAAGTTGAAGGCGGAGATGACACCAATAACGCCAAGGGGATGCCAGGTTTCCATCATGCGGTGGCCGGGGCGTTCCGTTGCGATCGTCAGGCCATAGAGCTGGCGGGACAAGCCGACCGCGAAATCGCAGATATCGATCATTTCCTGCACTTCGCCCAGTCCCTCGGAAGGTATCTTGCCAGCCTCGAGCGAGACCAGACGACCGAGGTCATCCTTGGCGGCACGCAGTTCTTCACCCAGCAAACGCACCAGTTCGCCGCGCTTGGGCGCTGGCACCAGACGCCATGTCTTGAAAGCGGCATCCGCCTTTTCGATAATGACAGCCACATCGCCTGCCGATACCGTCTTCAGCCGGGCAATCTCTTCGCCGCTGACGGGGCTGAAGGAGGCCATGTCACCGCCCTGATAAAGCTTAGGAGAAACGCCCATCTTGGCCAGAAGCGCTGCGGCTTCCTTGACGACATCGACCTTGGCTGCTGATTGGCTCATTATGATGGCTCCTTGGTTTCTGAACGCTGGATATTGACGCGAGACAATACCCGTTTCATTCTCTTTCCTGATCATATACGGGTTCAAGTGCCGTTTTCAAATGAGGAAACCGGTTCGGTTGATGCGAGACAGGAATGGACACACGCAGACGGCTTGTTCCCGATATCGTCACTTTGCAGGCGTTCGAATGTGCTGCACGGCACGGCAACTTTACGCGCGCTGCCGAAGAGCTGAACCTGACGCAAAGCGCCGTCAGCCGCCAGATCAGCGATCTGGAGGCACAGACCGGCATGTTGCTGTTCGAGCGTATCCGCCGCCGCGTGGTGCTTTCGGATGCCGGGCGCAAGTTTTTGCCCGACGTCCAACGATTGTTGCAGCAGTCGGAGCAACTGATGGTGCGCGCGGTCACCGCCGGAGCGTCCAGTGCCTCGCTATCCATCGCCACGCTGCCGACATTCGGTAGCCGATGGCTCACCCCTCGCCTTCACAAATTCATGGCCGCACGCCCCGATACGGTGCTGACGGTGGGCTCCCGCTCCCAGCCTTTCGACTTTGACGAAGAGGGCTTCGATATCGCCATCCATTACGGCCAGCCGATCTGGGCGCACGGCACCTGTGCCTTTCTGTGTAACGAGGTGATTGTGCCTGTTGCGAGCCCTGCCCTCATGGCGTCTCGCCCTGTCGAAAGCCATGCGGATATGCTGGAAGGCCCGCTTGTGCATGTCACAACCCGGCCGAAATTATGGAAAGAATGGTTCGAGATGAACGGGCTTGCCGCCGAAAACGCCTACCGCGGTAGCCGTTTCGACCAGTTTTCCATGCTGATCGAGGCCGCTGTCAGTGGTCTCGGATTTGCACTTTTGCCGAAATACCTGATCGAGGCCGAACTAAAATCCGGATTGTTGAATGTGGTGTTCGACGTGCCGCTGCAAACCGAAAACAGCTACTATATCGCCCTGCCCGAAGGACGGCAGGACAATGTGCTGGCGCGCGCGTTTCAAAACTGGTTGCTGGACGAAGTGGGCACGCCGGTCTAACCGACCATCATCACAGGCGATTGCGGAAAAACGGGTTCCAACGCACGACACCGAGACGGATCTTCTCGCGCATCATCGTCAGCAATCCGGCAGAGGCGATGACAACCAGGCCGGAAATCGCGAGTGTATCCGGATATTCTCCGAAGAAGGATGCACCGATAGCGACGGCCCACAATATCTGAGAGTAATGCGATGGTGCGATCTGGCTGGCGGGTGCGATCTTCGTTGCCGTCAGCAAGGTGATCTGGCCGATGGCGGTGCACATGCCGATGACGATGAAGGCACCGATCTGGTTCAGCGTCGGCACCTGGAATTCCGGGATCATCAGGATGCCATTGAATGTCAGACCGTAGATGATCAGCACACCCATGATCGATGTCCGCTTTTCGCGTCCCGCAAGCGAGCGCAGGAGAACGATGGTCAGGCCTGCCAGAAAGGCAACGCAAAGTGCTGCGAAATGGCCAAGCTCCAGCGTTTTGAAGCCGGGCCGCACAACCAGTATCACACCAACGATGCCTGCCATGACGGCAGACCACCGCCATAGCCCGATGTCTTCCTTCAGCACCAGCGCCGACAGAATGGTGACGAAAAGCGGAGACAGGAAAATCAGCGCATAGGCTTCCGCCAATGGCACACTGGTAAAGGCGTAGATGCCCAGAATACCCGCAAACAACCCTGAGATCGCGCGACCATGCACAGCCCATGGCCGGCTCATGCGCCAGAAGTACCGCCAGCGCTCGTCTTTCGGCTTTAAAAAGAAAATCAGGGACGCCGACGACAGAATGCTGAAAAAGCCGATTTCGAAGACGCTGACGTGCGAGCCGAGCGACTTGATGGTGGCGTCTCCACAGGAAAAGCTGGCATAGGCGAGCAAGCCCAGTAGAAAACCTTTTTGCATGATAACCGCTCCCGCAGCGACAGCCGGGTGGCATGGAAAGAAACTCAAAGGCCCGGCGTGAACGCTATCTCCGGGTTCTGGCTACGCCTCACATAGCAAGGGCGCAAGGCGCCGAGACGAAAAAACCGTTCGGCTGCCTGCCTTATCGAACCTCAGCACATTTCGGGGTCGATGGTGTAAAGCTCATGCGCCCGCGCAAATCCGCGCAACGCATAGCGCCCGATGGACACCATGAGGCTTCGCATATTCTGCGGGCACATTTCCATAAACTCGCGCGACATGACGGTATCGCGATCGACCGAACTGCAGAGGCTGCTGATGCGGCTGACCATGTTGACGGCAGGTCCCACGACGGTAAAGTCGAGGCGGTTGCGGCTGCCGATATTGCCGTAGAAGACTTCTCCCACATGCAGGCCGAGATAGACGTCTGTCGTTGGCAGGCCCTCCAGGCGGCGCCTGTTGTTCAACACCGTCAGATTGGTGCGCATGGTGATTTCCGATGCCAACGCCGCCGCACATCCGGAGCTTTGGTCGACATCGCGAAAAATGGCCAGCACCCCGTCCCCGATCAGTTTCAGCACGCTGCCGCCGTGGGCATGGATGGCATCGATGACAAGACCGGCATAGTCGTTGAGAAACGGAATGATCTGGTCTGGTTCGGCGCGGTCGGAGATACCGGTGAAGTCCCGCAGATCGGAGAACCACAGAACAGCATCGATCCGTTCGACCTCGCCGCGGGTAATCGTGCCGCTCATCACCTTTCGGCCCGCATCGCGACCCAGATACACATCGCTGATGGTGCCTATGATGCGCATGCAGGACGCGGCTTTGAATGCCAGCGCAAGCGTCGGCAAAAGCATGCGCAACGCGGCAAGCTCATCGTCGTGAAAGCCTTCGGGATGCCGGGTCAGCCATTGCGAGTAGAACGCATTCATTTCACCGATGCTGCCGCTTTCGGTAAAGCGGTGGATCGTGGCCAGATAGTCAGTGTGGCCAGCGCTCTTCAACTCGCCGAGTTTTCGAAAAGCCAACTCCTCACCCAGGAAAAACCGATATCGGGCTTCGTTGGCATTGTCTGTGATCAGGCGGAAAAACACCGAACTTTCCCAAGCCTCACGCGCCGTCCCATCGTCGGTAAAATCATAGACGCTCGACGATTCGAAAACGTCGTGGCTGTCCCAACGAAAGGCATGTCCTTCGAAATCCGGGTGCAACGTATCCATCAGGATCAAGGCCGAGGAAATACTGATACCGGCTGTGTTGCACCTCTCGCAGAACCCCGACAGCAAAACCTCCTCCGCCTGTCCCTCATAACCCTGCTGCGAAAGCCAAAGCGCGATGTCGGAAAGACTTGATGGCTGGATCATGAACGGGGACATTCCCTTGGAGAGCGCAGAAGGCAACGAAACAACGCTGGGTGCCGACCAAGCGTTGCCTTGCTTTCGTTGTGTTTACAACAATTTCTTGAAATCGTCAGCGGAAAGCGGCTCTGCGCTTGGCCAAGGCTGCGAAGGCAGATAAACAGCTACGCAAATGAACGGATGGCGCACATGGCTTGCGCATTCGCCTGCCTTGATCCTGAAAGGTCTTTTGATGCGTATTGTAATGATTGGCTCTGGTTATGTGGGGCTCGTTTCAGGTGCCTGTTTCGCCGATTTCGGTCATGACGTCATCTGCGTCGACAAGATGCCGGAAAAGATCGAAGCCTTGAAAAACGGTCAGATCCCGATCTTCGAGCCAGGCCTGGATGCCATCGTCGCCAGCAATGCCAAGGCTGGCCGCCTTTCCTTTACCACTGACCTCAAAGGCGCGGTTGCCGATGCGGATGCCGTGTTCATCGCCGTTGGAACACCGTCACGCCGGGGTGATGGCCATGCGGATCTGGCTTACGTCTATGCCGCTGCCCGCGAAATTGCCGCAGCCGTGACCGGCTTTACTGTCATCGTCACAAAATCCACCGTCCCGGTCGGAACGGGCGACGAGGTTGAGCGCATCATTCGTGAGGAAAACCCGAGCGCCGATATCGCCGTGGTGTCCAATCCGGAATTCCTGCGCGAAGGCGCTGCCATCGATGACTTCAAGCGCCCGGACCGTATCGTCGTCGGCCTGTCCGACGAGCGCGCGCGTCCTGTCATGACCGAAGTTTATCGCCCACTCTATCTCAACCAGTCGCCACTGCTGTTTACCACACGCCGCACGTCGGAACTGATCAAATACGCTGCCAACGCCTTCCTTGCCATGAAGATCACCTTCATCAACGAGATGGCCGATCTTTGCGAAAAGGTCGGGGCCGACGTTCAGGACGTTTCGCGCGGTATTGGCCTCGATGGCCGCATCGGTGGCAAATTTCTGCATGCCGGTCCAGGCTATGGTGGCTCGTGCTTCCCGAAGGATACGCTGGCACTGGCCAAGACCGCGCAGGATTTCGATAGTCCCGTTCGACTGATCGAGACGACGATTGCCGTCAACGACACCCGCAAGCGCGCTATGGGCC
Organism: Rhizobium skierniewicense Ch11; assembly: GCF_023757665.1. Classification (NCBI taxonomy): domain Bacteria; kingdom Pseudomonadati; phylum Pseudomonadota; class Alphaproteobacteria; order Hyphomicrobiales; family Rhizobiaceae; genus Rhizobium; species Rhizobium skierniewicense. Next base: position 25,488 of record NZ_RXPG01000015.1, on the reverse strand, counting down.
GCAAGGTCATTGCTGCCGTCGGTGGAGACATCAGAGGCAAGAAGGTCGCCGTGCTGGGCCTAACCTTCAAGCCGAACACCGACGATATGCGCGACAGCCCCGCCATTGCCGTCATTCAGACATTGCAGGATGCGGGCGCAAAAGTCACCGGTTACGATCCCGAAGGCATGGTCAATGCCCGTCCGTTGATGGAGGGAATCGAATATGCTGATGGACCTTACGAGGCAGCGCAGGGTGCAGACGCCGTCGTGATTGTGACCGAGTGGAACCAGTTCCGCGCGCTCGACCTCGACAGACTGAAATCCATCATGGCCTCACCCGTCCTGGTGGATCTGCGCAACATCTATCGCCCGGATGAGGTCACGGCCCACGGCTTCACCTATGCCGGCATCGGCCGGTCATCATGAGCAAGGTGAAAACATGCGATATCTGATCACCGGTACGGCTGGTTTCATCGGCTTTCATCTGGCGAAGCGATTGCTGGACGACGGCCATTTCGTCGTTGGCTTCGATGGAATGACGCAATATTACGACATTGCGCTGAAGGAAAAGCGCCACGCCATTCTGGCCCGCTCCAACGGCTTCAAGGCCCAGATCGGCATGCTGGAAGATGCCGATGCGCTCAATCGTGCAGCAGACCTTGCCGAACCGGAAGTCATCATCCATCTCGCCGCGCAGGCGGGCGTTCGCTACAGCATCGAGTGCCCTAAGGACTACGTGAATTCCAATCTGATCGGCTCGTGGAACATTCTGGAGCTGGCAAAGACGCTGCAACCCAAGCATCTGCTCTTGGCATCGACATCATCCATCTATGGTTCGAACGAAAAAGTCCCTTTCGCGGAAAGCGACAGGGCCGACGAGCCGATGACGATCTATGCGGCCACCAAGAAGTCTATGGAGCTGATGGCGCATAGCTACGCACATCTTCACAAGGTGCCGACGACAGCGTTCCGCTTCTTCACGGTCTACGGCCCCTGGGGCCGCCCGGATATGGCCCTGTTCAAATTCGTGGATGCAATGTTGAAGGGTCAGCCGATCGATATTTACGGCGAAGGCAAGATGAGCCGTGACTTCACCTATATTGATGATCTGGTCGAAGGCATCGTGCGGCTGAGCCACATTCCGCCATCGGAAGACAACCGCGTCATCGACGATGGTGTGATCGATACATTGTCGAAACACGCACCTTTCCGGGTGGTCAATATTGGCGGCGGTCAGCCGGTGGAACTGATGCGCTTTGTTGAAACGGTCGAGGACGTTCTCGGCCAAAAGGCCATCCGCAACATGCTACCCATGCAGCAAGGCGATGTGCCTCGCACCTTCGCATCCCCCGATCTGCTGCGGGCACTGACCGGCTACGCACCACAAATCACGATCGAAACGGGCGTTGCCGCTTTTGTGGAATGGTATCGCAACTGGCAGTCCGGCAAGGCCTGATCACTCAGGCCGCCGGACCTTCTCTCCGCGTCAGCTATTGGCCTCTTCGCCCTCGCCGGCCTGCAACAGGCGCGTCAGTTCGGCGCAATTCGGATCGCTTGCATCCAGCAACTGCACGGGTGATGTCCAGCCGAGCGTATAGCCGGCCGCAGTCGCGATGGCCCAGGACGGGTCTTCACCGGCGCGCTGGAGCAGTTTTGGCCCCTGCGCGGATATGCATTGCTGGGATTGCTGGATGGACTGCGCCGATGCGTTGACGCCTTGCATACGCTCCTGCACGTCAGCCTGAATCGGATTGAGAACAAAAAGCGTGATGAACCACGCGGCGATTTCGGAAATCATGCGCTAACCTCTGCACACTCGGCGATGACATCGAAAACGGTCCGACATCGTGAAAGCGCCGAGACTTTCACCAGAGGGGCCCGGACCAGCGGGTTGATGCAGATGTGGGAGGTGGCTCGGTCATTTCAAGAGAAGCGCATCCGAAATCAGCACGCGCCGTGCTGGTAAGCTTATACCACCCTCTTGACGCCACGCTTTCGCAGCGACAACCGCATTACATGCCTTTGGATATGGATTGGTTCTCATCAAACGGAAGCCGGTAACGGATATGGCAAATCTCGCCCGCCCCGCGCTCCACATCCACCTCAACCCCAAAGACGTCGCCGATCAGATCGGCTGTGAAGATAGTCGATGGTTTGCCCAGAGCGACCAGATGCCCGTTTTTCATGACGGCAACCCGGTCGCAGAACATCGCAGCATGGTTGAGGTCGTGAAGGGCCGCAACGACGGTCAGCCGCTGCTTGCGAACAAGATGGAGAAGCGCGATTTGATGGCCGATATCCAGATGATTGGTCGGCTCATCGAGAAGCAGAATATCGGGCTTCTGCGCCAAAGCACGGGCAATGTGCAACCTCTGCCGCTCGCCACCCGACAAAGTGTGCCATAGGCGCTCGGCAAGATGCTCGGCATCCACATCCCGCAGCGCCTGATCCACGATGGCATCGTCTTGCGAGGACCATGGAGACAGAGCGCCCTTGTGCGGGGTACGACCAAGCTCGACGGCTTGGCGGGCATTGATTCGCTCTTGCGTGTCTGCCTGCTGTTCAACAAGCGCGATGGAGCGTGCAACATCCCGCCGGTTCAGGCTCTGCATGGCCTTTCCATCGAGCGTGACATGACCGGATCTCGCTTTCCTGATTCCGCAGAGAAGCGACATAAGGCTGGTTTTGCCGGAGCCGTTCGGCCCGACGACCCCCAGGAACTCGCCCGGCCGGATCTCGAGACTGACATTCTTGACGATCTCGACACCACCCGCAGACCAGCATAGATCCTGTGCACGAAGCGTCATACCGAGCTCCGTCGCTGGCTGAGAATGAGCGCGAAGGCGGGTGCCCCGAACAGTGCGGTGATGACGCCGATGGGCAGGACCTGTCCCGTAATGATGGTGCGCGAGACGATATCGGCAGCGATCATGAACACGGCCCCGGTCAAGGCTGCAGCAGGCAACAGGCGGCCATGCCGAATACCAACGATCATGCGCGCCGCGTGAGGAATGACGAGGCCGATAAAACCGATGGAACCGACAATGCTGACCATGATGGCGGTCATCAAAGCGCAGATCCCGGTGAGAACGATATAGACCCGGCGCACCGGTATGCCGAGGGATGCCGCGGACTCCGAGCCGAATGTGAAAGCATCCAGCGCACGGGCATACCACAGACAGACGACGAAACCTCCCAGAGCGACAGGCAGGGCCAGCCAGACATCCGGCCAACGGACGCCCGACAGGTTGCCCAGCAGCCAGAACATGATGCCGCGCGCCTGTTCGGCATTGGCTGCCTTGGTGACGATGAAGGAGGTGATGGCGTTGAAAAGCTGTGAACCGGCAACCCCTGCCAGAATAATGGCGCTGTTACCGCTGCCCGCTCGCAACGCCAGGAGACTGACCAGCGCAAACGCCACCAGAGCGCCGAGAAACGCGCCGAGCGGCATGGTCAGCATACCGGCACCAAAGCCCAGAATGGCCACCCCGACTGCGCCGGTCGACGCACCGGCAGAAATGCCGAGAATGTAGGGATCGGCCAGCGGGTTGCGCAAAAGCGCTTGAAGCACCACCCCCGACAGCGCAAGGGCAGCACCGCAACAGGCCGCGACCACCGCCCGGCTCAGCCGGTAATTCCAGATGATACCTTCGTCGATCGCATCAAGAGGATAGCCCGCATGGAACACACGGTTTGCCACCGTCTTGGCAACGACATCCAGTGGGATGGATGTTTCGCCAACGGCGGCACCGAGCCAGAGCGCCAGAGCTAATAACCCAACCGCCAAAAGGACGGTGCGGGTCAGGGTGAAACAAGCGCTCATGGCTTACTTGGACAGTCCAAGCTGGACGACGGCGTCGGCCAGAATTTCGATGCCTTCTATGGTGCGGATGGTCGGGTTCATGGCCTGCGCGTCCATGACGACAACGTGGCCCTGCCTGACCGCTGGCATGAGGCTTGTGACCGGGTCTTCTCTCAGGAATGTCTGCTTGACGACGACGTCGTCGGCCGGGTAGCGCTTGCGGTCCATCTTGCCGGCAACGATGAGCGTCGGCTGCGACTTTGCGATGGTTTCCCACCCGACCGTCGGCCATTCCTCTTCGCTTTCGATGACATTCCTGATGCCCAGTGCCGACATGATGTAGCCGGGGGCACCATTCTTGCCCGCGACATAGGGGTCGATATCCAACTCTGCGCTGGAGAACCAGAAGACGGCAGAGAGCTTGCCGTCTACGGACGCGATTTTCTTGCGCGCTACCTCTTCGCGGGCCTTCAGATCAGCCACCAGCTTTTCGCCCTTGTCCTGCACGTTGAAGATTTGCGCGAGATCGGTCACTTCCTGATAGATCAGGTCCATGGTGAAGGCGTTGTGGCGAACCCCGTCGCCGCCGCTGGAATTGTCCTTACCCGTGCAATCGGCAGGTGAGATATAGACCGGTATCTTCAGTTCTTCGAACTGCTCGGGCTTACCGACCACACCTTCAGGGCCAATATGCCACTGGAATTGTGCCGTCACCAGATCGGGTTTCTTGGCCAAAACACTCTCAAAGCTCGGATCATTATCCGCCAAACGGTCAATCCTGGCATTGGCCTCCTCGTAACCTTTCAGGACGGGGCCGATCCAGACCGCGGTTCCGACAACCTTATCGGCAAGGCCGAGCATATAAAGAATTTCCGTGGTGCTCTGTCCGACAGATACCGTACGCTCCGGCGCATGCGTGAACGTCACGTCGCGGCCGCAATTCTTGAGCGTCAGTGGATAACGCGTCTCGGCCGCTTGCGCGGCGGGCAACCATGCGCTGAACGCGCTGACGGCCATTGCCGCAGCACACATCGTCTGTCTGAAATGGAATGTCATTTTCGATAGTCCCCGATCGTCATGGGCGCCACAAAGGCAGCCGTATGTGAACATGCTTAGACAGTCAGTCCGCAACGACGCGACACTGGGGCTGTCTGAAACCGGGACATGGAAGATGGAATAAGGCGCTGGGCAGCGCTTGATGCAATCACGACGTCTCCTGCTCCGGGCATCCCCGCCCGTGAATTGGAATGAACTTACGACGGCAGGTCTCCTGGCTCATGGATTTGCGTCTTCACCCGACCTTCCCGCGATATCGCTTCGCAGTGGCATGACGCTTTTCAAGAAAAACGCCAATGGGTTCGACAATCCGCTCACAGTTGCGGGGGCAGCCACGGCATCGGACCGAAATCCTCACCGTATTCCCTATTATTCCTCACGATTGCTCGCTCGAAACCGTCTCGACCAGATAGACGGAATGCCAAGATGCCGTCAAGCATTCGTTTTGTTATGTTATTACATAATCCGTTTCAAGAGAATACTTTTGTGATGTGTCCAGTTGCCAGCGCCCAACAGGCAAAAGGCCGGGAATGTCTTCCCGGCCTTCGTTATCGAACTGACTTTGGATGCTCAAGGCAGCGTGTAGGCGATGACATAGTCACCGGGTTTTGTGCCCACTGAGCCGTGACCACCCGCGACCATGACGACATATTGCTTGCCGTTCTCCATCGCATAGGTCATCGGCGTCGCCTGGCCACCAGCGGGAAGACGTCCTTCCCAGAGCTGTTTGCCGGAGGTGAGATCGTAGGCACGCAGATAGTTATCGACAGCGGCACTGAGAAACGCCACGCCACCCTTGGTAATCATCGGTCCGCCGATGCCGGGCACACCAACCTTGAAGGGCAGTGGAAGTGGCGTCATATCGTAAACGGTACCGTTCTTGTGCTTGTAGGCAACGTCACCCGTGCGCAGATCGGCGCCTGCGACGTAACCCCATGGCGGCGCCTGGCATGGAATGCCGAGCGGCCCGAGGAATGGTCCCATCAACACGCCATAGGGTGCTCCGTCGTTGCGGTTGAGGCCCTGCTCGCTGCCTTTCTCATCCTGACCCTTGGGCGGAATCTGCGCGCGAGGCACAAGCTGTGACGTAAAGGCCAGATAGGTCGGCATACCAAACATGACCTGACGCTCAGGATCGACGGCCACGGAACCCCAGTTGAAAGTGCCAAAGTTGCCGGGGTAGATCAGGGATCCGTTCAGCGACGGCGGCGTATAGCGACCTTCGTAATTCAGCTGGTGGAACTTGATACGGCATGCCAGCTGGTCGAACATGGACACGCCCCACATGTTCTTTTCGACCAAAGGCTCGGGCTTGAAGGACAACGCAGATGTCGGCTGTGTCGGCGCGCTGAAATCTTCAGGAATGGCACCGCCGGGTGCTTTCTCTTCCGTCACGGCCAGGATCGGCTCACCCGTGCGTCTATCGAGGACGTAAATGTCGCCCTGCTTGGTCGGCCCGACCAGTGCAGGAACAGTCTGACCGTCCTTTTTGGTGATGTCGAGCAGAACAGGCTGCGCTGGAACGTCCATGTCCCAGAGGTCGTGATGCACGGTCTGGCGCACCCAGCGATCTTGTCCCGTGTTGATATCCAGAGCGACGATCGACGACGAGTATTTCTCAACGCTTTCGCTGCGGCCCATGCCCAACTGGTCGGGAACCTGGTTGCCGAGCGGAATGTAGACGAGACCGAGCGCTTCATCGACGCTGAACACCGACCAGCTGTTGGGCGAGTTCGTCGTATAGGTCTGGCCCGGCTGCAAAGGCTGCGTCTGCGTCGGGTTTCCCGAGTCCCAGTTCCAGATCAACGCGCCTGTATTGACGTCGAACGCTCTGATGACGCCGGACTGTTCCTGGGTGGAGTAGTTGTCGTTGACCGCACCACCGATGATGATCTTGTTGTCGACGATGACAGGCGGAGATGTCGAGTAATAGTAGCCAGCCGGATTGTGCTCCATTCCGGATGCAAGTTGCAACGTGCCGTTCTGGGCAAACGAATTGCACACCAGGCCTGTCAACGCGTCCAAGGCAATCAGACGCGCGTCGGAGGTGGGCAGATAGACGCGCTGCGCGCAGGGCGCACCGGCGGGCACGGCAGGGTCGGCATAATAGGTCACACCCCGGCATGTCTGATGCTGACGGTCAGGGTTGAGACCCGCATTCGGATCGTATTTCCACTTTTCCTTGCCTGTGGCGGCATCAATGGCGATTGCCCAATTGTGCGGCGTGCAGAGATAGAGCGAGTTTCCCACTTTTAAGGGAGTCACCTGATAGGTTGTCTCGCCCACGTCCTCGGGCAGCTTTACGTCGCCCGTCCGGTACCGCCAAGCTTCCTTCAGGCCGCTGACATTGTCTGTGTTGATCTGGGCCAAAGGCGAGTACCGCTGACCGTAGGAGGTGCGGCCATATTGGTGCCACTCGTTGTCCGGAACAGCGTTTCCATAGGACGGCGACGCTGTCACGACCTCGGTCGGAAGATCGCCTTCCATATCATGCGGGTCTTGTGTCATGGCAAAAGCAGCAGCACCAACAGAAACCAGAACGGCTGTGAGCAGCGGAACCGCGTTTGCGCCATAGGTCGTGCCGGTTGGACTGGTAAAGCCCAGCGGCTTTCTGATCCAGGGCATCAAAAGCCACATACCCATGACGATAATGAAACCGCCGCGAGGCCCAAGCTGCCACCAGTCAAAGCCGACTTCCCATAGCGCCCATAGCAATGTGGCGATGACGAAGGCGGCATAAAAATGCAGTGCCAGCTTGTTTCGTTGAAATAACAAAACGGCAGTGATCACGAATGCGATCCCCGCCAATGCATAGTAAAAGCTTCCGCCCAGCATAACGAGCTGCGAACCGAAACCGAAAATTGCAAGTCCAATGAGCGTCAGGACGACTGCAGTGGATGTAACTGCCATAAAAAGCCCCCGGTGGTCTCCCACCCGGGAAACACCATCAGGCCTTAAAGGTTCCCGAAAAAATCACGATTTCGCCACTTTTTCGAAGTCGCCAAAAGCGGCCTGCATATCGCCGGTGTTTTGGCCCGCAGCAATCATCGCCGCAAGCAGAATTCTGGCCTGTCCGGGCCGCAATGTCTGCGAGTGGATGGCGCCTGCGGCACCCAGATCATGGCCTCCGCCACCGCCGCCATAACCGGCCACAAGCCTGCCGGTCGGAACCCTGCTGGAAACGACCACAGGCACACCGGCATCCCGGCATCGGCCAACAGCTTCGACCACACGGACATTGGCATTACCCGAACCCAGCGCAGCCAGAACAACACCATCGACGCCAGCCTTGAGACTGGCATCGATATGGGTCGCGTCGCAGCCGGGATGGATCGCGACGATGTCCACTCTGATGTCCGTCACGCTTGCCGAAAGACCGAGGCTGTGAGGACACAGGGATGTGCCTGCCAGATCGAACGCGTCGCGCTCATCCGACGAACGTTTGTAGAGACCCCATGCGGGCAGAAGCTTTCCGCCGAAGCAGACCAGAACGCCTTCTTCCACGTTGGAAGGATGAGTGCAGGCTTCGATGGCGAACGAAAGATTATCCGGCCCATCCGCGTGCGGGTGGTCGGCAGTAAATTGCGCACCGGTAAAGATGACGGGTTTCGTCAGATGGTGCTGGAGATGAACCAGAAGCGCGCTTTCCTCCATGGCATCAGTGCCATGAAGAATGACGACGCCGGACACGGCGGGATCGGCAAGCTCCAAGCCCACCGCATCGCTGATATGCTGCATGTCCGATAGCGTCAGGCTGGACGAATCCTTCGCCATCAACTCGACGGGCTTGACCGTTACATCGCCACTGGAAAGGCCGGAAACCAGCATCTTGCCAGACAGCGCCGGCTTGGCCGCGCCGGTGTCATCACGCGTGCTGGCAATGGTGCCGCCAGTGGCAATCACAGCCACCTGCATTGTCGTATGCTCACCGCTCACGCATCGCCTCGAGGTCCAGCCTGTCTGGACGTTTCGGCTTTCGCCAGTTCATGAATGCGATTTCGCAACACATACCATCCCGCAACGAGAGCTGGCGCAATGATGACGAGCGAACCGACCGTCAACGTGCCAGCAGGATAATCCAATGCCATCAGCACCAGAACGCCGAGAAGAAAGACAAGCGTCAATATACCGGTGTAAGGCGCGCCAAACATTCTGAAATCAGGACGGCGCATTTCTCCCCGCCGCGACAGGTGCCACAGCTTGAGTTGGCATAACACGATGACACCCCAGGCGCAAATAATACCCAGAGCCGAAAGATTGAGAGCAATTTCAAAGGCCTCAGACGGTATGATGGCATTGAGAATGACGCCGATGACGGTCACGACAGCGGTCACCGCAATGCCGCCATAGGGCACACCCGCCTTGTTCATTCTGGCCAGAGCGGCAGGCGCCGAACCGGAAACGGCCATCGAGTGCAGGATGCGCCCGGTCGAGTAAAGCCCCGCATTGAGCGACGACAAGACAGCCGTCAGCACCACGAGGTTCATGATGATATCGGCACCTTCAATGCCGATGGAGCCGAAGAAAGTCACGAACGGGCTCTCGCCGGCCTTGTAGGCCGTATACGGCAAAAGAAGCGTCAGAAGCAGAACCGAGCCAACGTAGAACACCAGCAACCGGAACACCACGGTGCGGATCGCGCCGGGGATGACCTTGCGCGGATCTTCGGTTTCACCCGCCGTCGTGCCGATCAACTCGATGGAGGCATAGGCAAACAAGACCCCTTGAATGATGATGAAGGCGGGTAGAATACCGTTGGGGAAGAAGCCGCCATTGTCGGTAATCAGGCTGAAGCCCGTGACATGCCCTTCGATCGGCGTGCCAAAAATGACGAAATAGACGCCGACGACGAGGAATGTTGCGAGCGCGACAACCTTGATGAGGCTGAACCAGAATTCCAGTTCACCGAACACCTTGACCGACAGCATGTTCATGGCCAGGACGATGATGAGCGCCCCAAGCGCGAAGACCCACTGGTCGATACCCTGCATCCACGGCACATATTGCTTGAAGAAGTTCATGTAGATGGCAACGGCAGTGACGTCTGCGACAGATGTCATGGCCCAATTCAGCCAGTACATCCAGCCAACCGCAAAGGCCATTTTCTCCCCGTAAAACTCGCGGGCGTAGGAAACGAAAGAGCCGGAGGACGGACGGTGCATGATGAGCTCGCCCAAAGCGCGCAGCACCAGAAAGGCAAAGAAGCCGCAAATGGCGTAGACGAAAACCAGAGCAGGCCCGGCAGCGGCCAGACGCCCGCCAGCACCGAGAAACAATCCGGTTCCAATCGCGCCGCCAATGGCGATCATCTGAATCTGACGAGGCTTGAGAGCCTTGTGATATCCAAGCTCTTCTTTGAACTGCGTGTCGCGGTCGTGGTGGTTCTGATTTGGCTGGTTCACTGACAATCGCCCCTCCCTCAGATCTTTGGTCAGCCGCGCATTCCGATCAATCAGCCAGCAAATTCCAGCCCTACGGTGTCGGCGGCCTTGGCGTTAAAGTCCAAATAAACAATATGCTTCTGTTATGCTGTTAGACAGATTTTCCGGTCCAAATACTGACCATCACGTGCGACGTCAAGCTCTATTGCCATGAGACCGCAACGGAGGTCTGGCCGCCGAAATTCGACAGGGCACAGCAACGACAAAAAAATAGGATGCCAACCAAATGCGCCAAGCACGCGCGCTTTATCTCTATTAAAATGGCCCGGAAGAATAGATCAGCGTTTCAAAACAACGGCTAACGCAGCGCCCTTTCGTCGCCCAGAATGGACGTGACGATCTGCTTGACCTCACTCAGATGCGCATCCATCGCGCTTCTTGCGGTCTCGTCCGAACCGGCGGCGATGGCTTCGGCAATCAAACGGTGCTCGACATTGGAGGCAATGCGGCGCGGTGCCATGATGTTCAACAGTTCAGATTGCTGACTGAGCGAGCCGCGCGCATCCGAGACGATCTTGGCAAAGACAGAATTCCCGGACGCTTCAGCGATGGCACAGTGGAACTCCGAGTCAAGCTTGACCCATTTCGGCGGGTCCTCCTGCGCATCCATCGCGTCGCAGAGGCTGAGGATCCGAGAGAGCTGCTCGCCGGTTCGCCTGACCGCCGCCCAACCGGCAGCGGGAACCTCGATATAGGGTCTGGCCTCGATAAGGTCGCGAGCCGAGTAGCCGCCGTAACTGAGCCCGGGACTTGGTCTATCGGTCAGAACGAATGTACCGCTGCCTGTCCGTGTCTGGGTCATGCCCAACGTTTGCAGGGAACGGAGAGCCTCCCGCACGATGGGTCGGCTGACGCCGTATTTGCCTGCCAGGTGCGTTTCAGCAGGCAACCGCGTGCCAACGGTCAAGCGCCCGGAGACGATCGCCAACCGCAAATCCTCAAAAACCGATTCCGCCGCGCTTTTGCGGGTGATCGGGCTTGTTTCTGATAACCAGTCCACCCCTGCACTCATGTGACAACCTTTTATAAACCCGAGATCGTTGTCAAGGCGTGTACGTGCTGGCTAACGGGTTTTACGAGAACAAAAAAATGGAAATATGCCCGATTTTTAGTCGCGGTTAAAAAGATTGCAAATGATTGTCTGCTACGTCATCAATGCGCTCATGACGCTGCGAGACCTGACCATTCTGGTGATCGATGAAAACGCCATCCGTGCCTCCATTATCGAGGAGGGATTGCGAGAGGCGGGGCATGACCGTGTCACTGTCATCCATCAGGTTCACGGCGTAGCACGTATCATCGACACGCTCTGTCCCGATGTTATCGTCATTGATATAGAAAATCCAAATCGGGACATGATGGAACATTTGTTCCAATTAACGCGCACAGTGGGACGCCCGATCGCCATGTTCGTGGATCGCTCGGATACAGACTCCATCGAAGCGGCGGTCGAGGCGGGCGTTTCGGCCTATATCGTTGACGGTCTGAAGAAGGAGCGCGTCAAACCCATTCTGGATATGGCCGTCAGTCGCTTCAATGCCTTCAGCCGTCTGAAACGGGAATTGGCCGACGCCAAATCGGCGCTGGAAGACCGAAAGATCGTCGAGCGCGCCAAGGGCATTCTCATGAAGATGCGCGGCCTGTCTGAAGAGGAAGCTTTCGCACTTTTGCGCCAGACGGCAATGAACGAGAAGAAAAAACTGTCCGAGATTGCGCAAAGCGTCGTCACGGCTGCCGGTTTGCTGATGTGAGCGGGCCAGGACAGGAAAGGACGTGGAAGATATGACGAGCACCGTCAGCGAGAAAACGAAAAGCGCTCCGGCAGACACCGCGCCCGCCCTGATCGGCAATGACCGCCAACGCATATTGCGGGCAGGCTTCATTCCGCTCGTTGACGCGTCTGTTCTCATTGCCGCGGCCGAATTCGGTTTCGCAGAGCGGGAAGGCCTGAAACTCGACCTCGTCAAGGACGTGTCCTGGGCCAATGTACGCGACCGCCTGGCATTCCGTCAGTTCGATATCGCCCACATGCTATCGCCCATGCCGGTCGCCTCGATGCTGGATCTGGGCTCCAATCCCTCCCCGACCATCACGCCATTCTCGCTGGGGCGCGGCGGCAATGCGATCACGCTTTCGACACGACTGTTTGGCCGCATGCGTGAGGTTTCGGGCATTTCGGAGACGGCAAGCGCGCTTGACAACGCGATGGCCCTGAAAACCCTCCTGGGGGAGATGCGCACGCGTGGCGAAGGCGCCCCGACCTTCGGTGTCACCTACCCTTTTTCCTCACACAATTACGAGTTTCGGTATTGGCTGGCGGCTGGTGGCATCAATCCCGACAGGGATGTCAAACTCGTCGTCGTGCCGCCACCTTTGACGTCAGATGCATTGGCCGCCGGTGCCATAGACGGCTTCTGCGTCGGCGCACCCTGGAACATGATGGCGAGCGAACGCGGCATAGGCCGCATCGTTGCCGCCAAACAGGATATCTGGCCATCGGCCCCGGAAAAGGTCGTCGGCATGCGCCCTGAATGGGCCGAAGCACAGCCCGAAGCAGTGTCTCGCCTGCTCGTGGCGCTGGACGCCGCTGCCCGCTGGTGTGACGATACGCAGAACCATAGCGCTCTGGCTGGGATGCTGGCAGACACGAAATATATCGCCGCGCCCGAGGAGATCATTCGGCAGGTGTTGGCTGGACGCTTCAGCGTCGATGCGCAGGGAAATCACCGCGTGATCGAGCGCTATTTCACCTTTCATGATAATTTTGCCAATTATCCTCGCAAAAGCCAAGCGCTGTGGATTTACAGCCAGATGATCCGCTGGGGCCAAGCGAACTTTACGCCGCAACTGGCGCAAGCCGCGGCATCGGCCTACCGCAGCGACCTCTACCGCAACGTCCTGGGTGCTGCCCTCGCACCGCAGGAACCGGACCTACGCATGGAAGGCGATATCGACGGCGACCGCTTCATGGATGGCCATGTCTTCGATCCCGGCTCCATCGAGGACTACGTGGACAGCTTTCCCGTCAGCGCGCGCAATCACTTTTCTTCTGCTTTCGACGACGTCTAACAGGCGCACACTGCACAAACGCTGCGCATCGAAAATGCTTCCCTCGCGTCATATGCGCAAAATATGAGCCGCAGAACGCCCGATGGAACGGAGAGAAAGTCGCTTTAATTTTCGAAATACCGTTTTTATTTCAAAGGCATAATTTATGAGGGTAAAACTGGCATAGCATTTGCTTCGAAGAAAATACTCGGTCAACGGCGATCGGGGATAAAAGCGCTTCACTGCTGCTTACCAACGACACAGACGTCGCAAGGTTTTTGCTGACCGGGACCTCCCTCCTGGCAATCGCAATCTCCGAGCGGCGTTTTTTTTGTTTTTATCTTTCGCAAACAGCGCCGGAACGGCGGATCAAAAATGGGGAACATGCGAATGAAACCGACATTCACCGGCACCATAAGCCGCCGCAGCATGCTGAAAACCACTGCCACAGCAGCGCTGATCACGGCCATGAAATCCGCTTTCCCCTCCGGCGCATTTGCCGCAAACGCCACACCGGAAGTCACCGGAGCAAAGCTCGGCTACATCGCCCTGACCGACGCAGCGCCGCTGATCGTCGCCTCGGAGAAAGGCCTGTTCGCGAAATACGGCATGCCCGATGTCGAGGTTGCCAAGCAGGCATCCTGGGGTGCAACGCGCGACAATCTCGTGCTGGGCGGTGCTTCCAACGGCATCGATGGCGCGCATATCCTCACCCCCATGCCCTACCTCATGCACACCGGCAAGGTGACGCAGAACAATGTTCCCGTACCGATGGCAATCCTGGCCCGCCTCAACCTCGACAGCCAAGGCATTTCGGTTGCCAAGGACTATGCCGAGACCGGGGTGCAGATGGATGCGTCCAAACTGAAAGCCGCGTTTGAGAAGAAAAAGGCCGAGGGCAAGGAGATCAAGGCCGCTATGACATTCCCCGGCGGCACCCATGACCTCTGGATCCGCTATTGGCTGGCCGCTGGCGGCATCAACCCGGACAAGGACGTTTCCACCATCGTCGTTCCCCCACCGCAGATGGTCGCCAACATGAAGGTCGGCAACATGGACGTCTTCTGCGTCGGCGAACCATGGAACGAGCAACTGGTCAATCAGGGCATCGGCTTTACCGCCTGCACCACCGGCGAGCTTTGGAAGGGCCACCCGGAAAAAGCGCTCGGCATGCGCGCCGACTGGGTGGAGAAGAACCCGAATGCGGCAAAAGCCATTCTCATGGCCGTCATGGAAGCGCAAGCTTGGTGTGACAGCATGGACAACAAGGACGAGATGTCGGCCATTCTTGGCAAGCGTCAATGGTTCAACGTGCCGCCAAAGGACGTGCTGGGCCGCCTGAAAGGCGACATCAATTACGGCAATGGCCGGGTGGCGCACGGCACTGATCTGCAGATGAAATTCTGGAAGGACGCAGCGTCCTATCCGTTCCAGAGCCACGACACATGGTTCATCGCCGAGAATGTGCGCTGGGGCAAGTTCGCACCGGACACTGACATCAAGGCCCTGGTCGCACAGGTCAATCGCGAAGACCTTTGGCGCGAAGCCGCCAAGGAACTCGGCATTGCTGCCGCTGATATTCCAACATCCAAATCTCGCGGCAAGGAGACCTTCTTCGATGGCAAGGTTTTCGACCCGGAAAACCCATCCGCCTATCTCGACAGCCTCTCGATCAAAGCCGCCTCTTAAAAAGCGACAGGATAAAACCATGACCGCAACAGCCCGCAAGCCAGAGAATACGGCCATCACCGCCGCTGTGCCGAAGAGCGGAACCGTTATCACCATCAACCGCCGCCCGGTACAGGGCCCGAATGCCAGGAAAATTGCGGCGTCCATCGCCCGCAATGTCATTCCACCGTTTGTCGTGCTGGCGCTGCTGCTCGGCATCTGGCAGGTGCTCTGTTCGGGACCGGGCGCAACCCTGCCGCCGCCAAGTCAGGTGTTTCAGGAAAGCTATGACCTGATTGCCTATCCGTTCTTCAGCTATGGAACGCAGGATATCGGCCTTGGCTGGCGCGTGCTGATTTCTCTGGAGCGTGTAGCCTACGGATTCGGTCTCGCGGCCATTGCCGGTGTCATCATGGGTGCGGTCATCGGCCAGTCCGTCTGGGCGATGCGGGGTCTGGACCCCATCTTTCAGGTGCTGCGCACCGTCCCGCCACTCGCATGGTTGCCACTTTCGCTGGCTGCCTTTCAGGATAGCAACCCATCCGCCATCTTCGTGATTTTCATCACATCGATCTGGCCTGTCATCATCAACACCGCCGTTGGCGTGCGCAACATTCCGCAGGATTACCGCAACGTGGCGCAGGTACTGCGGCTGAACCAGCTGGAGTTTTTCTACAAGATCATGCTGCCATCGGCGGCACCATACATCTTCACCGGCCTGCGCATCGGCATTGGCCTGTCGTGGCTCGCCATCGTTGCCGCTGAAATGCTGACCGGCGGCGTGGGCATCGGCTTCTTCATCTGGGATGCCTGGAATTCCTCGCGCCTGCCCGACATCATCGTCGCACTCGCCTATATCGGCGTCGTCGGCTTCATCCTCGACAAGCTGGTCGCGGCACTCGGCAATGTCGTCACCCGCGGCGCGGGCAACTGAGAAGGAGACCATCATGAACGCCTATCTCAAGCTCGACCATATCGACAAATATTTCGACAAGGGCGGTGTCCGCGCCGAGGTGCTGAAAGGCATCGACCTCACCATTGGCAAGGGCGAGTTCGTCTCCGTCATCGGCCATTCCGGCTGCGGCAAGTCCACCATGCTGAACCTGATTGCCGGCCTGACGAAGGTGTCGTCCGGCGTGGTTCTTCTGGAAAACCGGGAAGTCAACGAACCAGGGCCGGAACGCGCCGTGGTGTTTCAAAATCATAGCCTGCTGCCGTGGCTCAGCGTCTATGAAAACGTCAATATCGGCGTCGAAAAGATCTTCCGCTATACCAAGACCAAGGC
Organism: Rhizobium skierniewicense Ch11; assembly: GCF_023757665.1. NCBI lineage: Bacteria > Pseudomonadati > Pseudomonadota > Alphaproteobacteria > Hyphomicrobiales > Rhizobiaceae > Rhizobium > Rhizobium skierniewicense. Next base: position 9,207 of record NZ_RXPG01000015.1, on the reverse strand, counting down.
CGAGCGCCGTGAATGGGTGATGCGCAATCTGGACCTCGTGCAGATGGCCCATGCCAAAGACAAAAAGCCATCCGAAATTTCCGGCGGCATGAAGCAGCGCGTCGGCATTGCCCGAGCGCTCGCCATGGAGCCGAAAATCCTGCTGCTGGACGAACCCTTCGGCGCGCTGGACGCGCTCACCCGCGCCCATTTGCAGGATGCGGTCATGGAAATCCATGCCCGACTTGGCAACACCATGATCATGATCACCCACGATGTGGATGAAGCCGTGCTGCTGTCTGACCGCATCGTCATGATGACCAACGGCCCTGCCGCCAACATTGGCGAAATTCTGGATGTTCCCCTGGCAAGACCGCGCAACCGTATCGACCTTGCATCAGACCGAACCTACCTCAAATGCCGCGAAGCTGTGCTGAAGTTCCTCTACGAACGTCACCGCTTCGTCGAAGCTGCGGAGTAATTCCCATGTCCGAAACACAGACAGAAAAACTTGTCATCATCGGAAACGGCATGGCGCCGGGACGCATGCTCGAAGAACTCTTCGAAAAGGCACCGGGCCGTTATCAGGTCACGATTTTCAACGCCGAACCCCGTGTCAATTACGACCGCATCATGCTTTCGCCCGTGCTCTCCGGTGAGAAGTCCTATGAGGACATCATCATCCATGGTGACGGCTGGTACATTCAGCACGGCATCACGCTCTACAAGGGTCACCGCATCGTCAATATTGACCGTGCTGCCAAGACGGTGACGTCTGATCACGGTGTGACCGAGAGCTATGACAAGCTGGTCATCGCCACCGGCTCCGTGCCCTTCATCATCCCCGTTCCCGGCAAAGACCTACCCGGCGTCATCACCTACCGCGATCTTGACGATGTGGATGCGATGCTGCTGGCGGCCCAGTCCCGCGAAAAGGCCATCGTCATCGGTGGCGGTCTGCTGGGTCTGGAAGCGGCAGCGGGTCTTTCCATGCGCGGCATGGACGTGACGGTTCTGCATGTGATGCCGACGCTGATGGAGCGCCAGCTCGATCCGGCAGCCGGATATCTTCTCCAAAAGGCAATGGAAGATCGCGGTATCAAGGTCATTACCAAGGCCAACACCAAGCGGATCCTTGGCACCGATAAAGTGGAGGGCATCGAACTCGACAATGGCACCATCATCCCGGCCACGCTTGTGGTAATGGCCGTTGGTATCCGTCCCAATGCCGGACTTGCGAAGGACGCCGGCCTTGCGGTCAATCGCGGCATTGTCGTGGATGCCGGCATGCAGACATCCGATGGCGATATTCTGTCTGTCGGCGAATGCGCTGAAGTGGGCGGCATGGTCTATGGCCTCGTCGCGCCACTTTACGAGATGGCCAGAATTGCCGCCTCGCATCTGGCTGGCGATACGACATCCGCCTTCGTCCACGCCGATACGCCCACCAAGCTGAAGGTCACCGGCATCAACCTGTTCTCCATCGGTGATTTTGCCGATGGCGATGACCGCGAGGAAATCGTGCTGCGGGACGCCACCGCTGGCGTCTACAAGCGCGTGATCCTGAAAGACAACCGCATCATAGGCACCGTTCTGTATGGCGAAACCTCCGACGGTGCCTGGTTTAATGACCTGAAGAAAAAAGCGACCGATATTTCGGCGATGCGTGAAACCCTTATCTTCGGCCAAGCCTATCAGGGAGGGTCCCCACTGGACCCCATGGCGGCCGTTGCAGCCTTGCCGGATGATGCAGAAATCTGTGGCTGTAACGGCGTTTGCAAGAGCAAAATCACCTCGACCATCACATCGAAGGGACTGACATCCCTAGACGATGTTCGCGCCCATACAAAGGCGTCCGCCTCATGCGGCTCCTGCACCGGCCTCGTTGAGCAATTGATGACGCTGACGCTGGGCGACAGCTACAATCCCGCCGCCGTTCAGCCCATGTGCAACTGCACCGAGCTCGGCCATGATGATGTGCGCCGTCTGATCAAGGCGAAGGGTTTGAAAACCATTCCCGCCGTCATGCAGGAACTGGAATGGAAGACATCCTGTGGCTGCGCAAAATGTCGCCCGGCGCTGAACTATTACCTCGTTTGTGACTGGCCGGATGAATATGCCGACGACTATCAGTCGCGCTACATCAACGAGCGTGTTCACGCCAACATCCAGAAGGATGGTACCTATTCCGTCGTACCGCGCATGTGGGGCGGCGTGACCAATGCCAACGAGTTGCGTGCCATCGCCGATGTGGTCGACAAGTTCGAAATACCAATGGTGAAGGTCACCGGCGGTCAGCGCATTGATTTGCTGGGCATCGAAAAGGAAGACCTGCCCGCCGTCTGGGCCGATCTTGGCAAGGCCGGTTTCATCTCAGGCCAAGCCTATGCCAAAGGCCTTCGAACGGTCAAAACCTGTGTCGGATCAGACTGGTGCCGCTTCGGCACGCAGGATTCGACCGGTTTCGGCATCCGCGTCGAAAAATTCATGTGGGGTTCCTGGACACCGGCCAAGCTGAAGCTGGCCGTCTCCGGCTGTCCGCGCAACTGCGCAGAAGCCACCTGCAAGGATATCGGCGTGATATGCGTGGATTCCGGCTTCGAAATCCACTTCGCCGGTGCAGCGGGTCTCGACATCAAGGGCACGGAGATTCTGGGCCTCGTCAAAACCGAGGATGAGGCGCTGGAGCACATTGTGGCGCTGACGCAGATGTACCGCGAACAGGGCCGCTATCTGGAGCGCATCTACAAATGGGCCAAGCGCATCGGCTACGACGAGGTTCGTCGTCAGATCATAGGTGATGCCGAAAAGCGGCGGGCCTACTTCGAACGCTTCGTCTTCAGCCAGAAATTCGCGCAGGTCGATCCTTGGTCGGAGCGCGTCTCCGGGGAACACAAGCACGAGTTCAAACCGATGGCGACCATCGGGTTCAATCAAGCCGCAGAGTGACGCCCCGCTTATCGAAGTGGGTCGGACGCAGGGCGTCTGGTGGGGTGAAAAGAGGAGTTTTCACCCCACCAAAATTCTAACCGCGAAGGATAGGACAAAACAATGAACTGGGTCGATATCGGAGATATCTCAGACATTCCTCTGCGCGGCGCACGTTGCGTAAAGACGCCGGCTGGCAAGATCGCGATTTTCCGCACGGCTGAAAACGATGTCTATGCCATCGAAGACCATTGCCCGCACAAGGGTGGGCCGCTCAGCCAAGGCATCGTGCATGGCGCGTCTGTCACATGCCCCCTGCACAACTGGGTGATTTCGCTGGAAACCGGCAAGGCGTTGGGTGCGGATGAGGGTGCCGTGCGCACCATTCCCATTCGCAATGTGGATGGGCAGCTTTCGGTTGCTGTCGAAAGCCGGATGATCGCAGCGGAGTGACCATGGCAAAAGAGGTCAAGACCACCTGTCCCTATTGCGGCGTCGGTTGCGGCGTCATTGCCAACATTGCGGATGATGGCACCGTCTCCGTGAAAGGCGACACCGATCACCCTGCCAATCTCGGGCGGCTCTGTTCCAAGGGGTCCGCACTGGCGGAAACCATCGATCTGGACGGGCGGCTGCTTTATCCACAGATCGATGGCGAGCGGGTGGAGTGGGACAGCGCGCTTGATCTCGTGGCCTCGAAATTCTCCGCCGCCATTGCCGAACACGGACCAGATTCGGTGGCTTTTTATGTCTCAGGCCAATTGTTGACCGAAGACTATTACGTCGCCAACAAGCTGATGAAAGGTTTCATCGGCTCTGCCAACATCGACACCAATTCGCGGCTGTGCATGTCGTCTTCCGTCGCCGGTCATCGTCGCGCCTTCGGTTCGGATACGGTACCAGGACTTTACGAAGACATCGAAGGCGCCGATCTCGTCATCCTCACCGGCTCGAATCTGGCATGGTGCCATCCCGTCATCTACCAGCGTCTTGCCGCCGCGAAGGCAGAGCGCCCAGACATGCGCATCGTGGTCATCGACCCACGCCGCACCATGACCTGCGATATCGCCGATCTTCATCTGGCCATCCGCCCGGATGGGGATGTCGCGCTGTTCACTGGCCTTCTCGCCCACTTGGCAACACGTCCCGCAATTGATCGCGCCTATATCGCGAATTTCACAAACGGTTTCGATGAAGCTGTGCAAGCCGCAACCGCGTTGAGCTCTGACGAGATTGCCGAAGCGACCGGGCTGTCCATCACGGAGCTGACACGCTTCTACCAGCTTTTCGAAAGCACTGAAAAAGTCGTCACCTGCTACAGCCAGGGCGTCAACCAATCGGCCAGCGGCACGGATAAAGTCAACGCTATCATCAACTGCCACCTCGCCACCGGTCGCATCGGCAGGCCGGGCATGGGCCCGTTTTCGCTGACCGGTCAGCCCAACGCCATGGGTGGTCGCGAAGTCGGCGGTCTCGCCAACATGCTGGCAGCCCATATGGCCATCGAAAATGCCGATGATCGCGACCGAGTCCAGCGGTTCTGGGGCTCACCCGTTATTGCCAACAAGCCCGGCCTGAAGGCGGTCGACCTGTTCAAGGCCGTGGCGGATGGCCGTATCAAGGCACTCTGGATCATGGCGACAAATCCTGTCGTTTCCATGCCGGACGCCAGCGCCGTCGAGGCAGCGCTGAAAATCTGCCCCTTCGTTGTCGTCTCCGACATCATGCAGGACACGGACACGACACGCCACGCCCATGTTCTGTTGCCCTCGCTCGGCTGGGGCGAAAAAGACGGAACCGTCACCAATTCGGAACGTCGCATCTCCCGCCAGCGTGGCTATTTGCCAGCACCGGGTGATGCAATGGCTGACTGGTGGCAGCTGACCGGAGTGGCCCAGCGCATGGGCTTTGTGGATGCTTTCGCCTTCACGAGCCCTTCCGATATTTTTGCCGAACATGCCGCGCTGTCGGCATTCGAAAACGACAGAACACGTGATTTCGATATCGGAGCGTGTTCTCGGCTGACGCCTGCGGACTATGACGACATGCAGCCGTTCAATTGGCCGCAGCCCCTATCTGGCGTTCCAGAAGACACACGTTTCTTTGCTGACGGCAAATTCTTCCATAACGATGGCAAGGCCCGCTTTATCAGCCTCGCACTGCCACAGGCCTCACGCATTGATGCGGATTATCCCCTGACACTCAACACCGGCCGCATTCGCGACCAGTGGCACACCATGACGCGCACTGGAAAAAGCGCGCGCCTGTCATCGCATATCGCCGAGCCATTCGTGGAATTGCATCCACGCGACGCCATGGCATCAGGCATCGAAAGCGCTGATCTCGTCGAAATCGAAAGCCCGCTTGGCAGGATCATTGTTCGCGCACTGGTCACGGACCGCCAAGTGCGGAGCCATGTTTTTGTGCCCATGCACTGGAACGACCAGTTCGCCGCCAATGCCCGCGTCGACAAGCTGGTTCCCTCCGTCACTGACCCGTTTTCCGGCCAGCCCGCATCGAAAAATACTCCCGTTAAGGCCAAACGTTTTCAAGCGAAAGCCTATGCCTTTGCCGTGACGCAGAACAAGCCGCAGGATCTTGATTGCGCCTACTGGGCGCTGGCAAAGGCAGACGGCGGCTATCGTCTCGAAATGGCATTCGAAGATGTGCCCGAGGACTGGACGAGTTGGGGACGTGCGGTTTTCGGCGTCTGTTCCCGTATTGAGCCAATCGGTTACGCCGACAACAGCGCCGGTCAGGTGCGTCTTGCCTTTTTTGAGGGCGAGATATTGCTCGCGGCTTTGTTCATCGCCAACACGCCTGTGGCCGTCGCCCGCAACTGGGCCATTTCCCAGTTGACCACCCGCCATGACGATTTGCGCACACGGTTCGCGCTGGTCGCGGGTCGCCCTGGTGCAGGCAAAGCGGACCCCGGTGCCACGGTCTGCTCGTGTTTCAGCGTCGGTGTCAACCAGATCACCACGGCAATACGCGATGGATGCCGCACTGTCGAAGCCATCGGCAAAACCCTGAATGCCGGAACCAATTGCGGCTCCTGTCGTGCCGAGATCAGAGGTATCATCGATGGCTGCCTCAAAACCGCAGCAGAGTGATTGCCGGTGTATCCCGCTTTAAAGGGGTTGTGATTATCCTGAATATGGAATGAGGTGCCGCGCGAGCGAATCTTAAAGAAGACATCCGTGAATACTGATCCATTCCATATTCTGAAAACCATCTATGGCTACGATACCTTCCGGGGGCAGCAGGCAGACATCGTCCAGCACGTCATCGCCGGGAACAACGCGTTCGTGCTGATGCCGACAGGCGGCGGCAAGTCTCTCTGCTACCAGATTCCGGCGCTCTCACGGCCTGGCATGGGCCTCGTCGTCTCGCCGCTGATTGCACTGATGGTCGATCAGGTCGCGGCATTGCGCCAGGCGGGCGTCAGGGCCGAAGCGCTGAATTCAAACCTCTCACCCGACGAAAGGCGGGCGCTGTGGGCCGACATCCGCGCTGGTCGCGTCAGTATTCTCTACGCAGCACCCGAAACCTTGCTGAAGCCGGATGTGCTGGATGCGCTTCAGGATGTGCCCCTGTCGCTCATCGCAATTGATGAGGCGCATTGTCTCTCCCAATGGGGTCATGACTTCAGGCCGCCATACCGGCAACTGGATCTGCTGACAGAGCGGTTTCCACACACCCCACGCATGGCCCTGACGGCGACGGCGGATGAGCCGACACGCGCCGAAATTCTGGAGCATATGCGCATCGACGGAAAGGACGCCTTCATTGCAGGCTTCGACCGCCCCAATATTCGCTACGCCATCATGGAGAAGGACAATCCGAGATCTCAGGTCAAACATTTTCTGAGAAATCATCAGGACGAGAGTGGCATCATCTATTGTCTGTCCAAACGAAAAACCGAGGAAACGGCAGAATGGCTGCGTTCGGAGGGGTATGATGCACTCTCTTACCATGCTGGCATGGAAAGAGAGCAGCGTGAGGCCAACCAGACCCGATTTCAACACGGCGAAGCCGTCATCATGGTTGCTACCATTGCTTTCGGCATGGGAATCGACAAGCCGGATGTGCGCTTCGTCATCCATATCGATTTGCCCAGCAGCATTGAGGCCTATTATCAGGAAACAGGCCGAGCCGGTCGTGACGGCCTGCCATCCGATGTTCTCATGCTTTACGGCTCTGACGATATCGCGTTACGCAATCGATTTATCGAAAAATCCGACGCATCCGACCAAAGAAAGCATATGGAACGGCAGAAGCTGGATGCGTTATTGGGCTTGGCTGAAACGGCTGGATGCCGACGACAGGCTCTCCTCTCCTATTTCGGCGACAGTTGCGAACCCTGCGGCAATTGCGACACCTGTGCCCAACCGCCGGAACTGTTTGACGGCACGATCGCTGCCCAGAAAATTCTGTCCTGCATCTATAGAACGGGTGAACGCTTCGGTCAGGCCTATATCATCAGTGTTTTGCTGGGCGCAGAAGACGAACGAATGAGCCGCTTTGGCCACGACAAGATCTCGACCTATGGTATCGGGAGGGAACATGATAACAGGACCTGGCGAGCCATCTTTCGCCAATTGATTGCATCACGCCTGCTTGAGGTCGATCTTGAGGGGCATGGTGGCCTTTCCATGTCTGAGACCGGCCGGCAGTTCCTCAGGGAAAAGCCGACGCTGATGTTGCGGAAACCTCAGGCTCCTCGCAAGGCGAGCCGTGACCGAAATCTGAGTGGAAGCAGAACCATCAGCCTTCCCGATGAAGACGCGGCACTGTTTCAGGCCCTGCGCGAACGCCGTATGGAGATCGCTCGTACCCAAAATCTGCCGCCCTATGTCATCTTCCATGATAAGACACTGATCGAACTTGCCGGTGCACGGCCGACATCACGAGCCGAGATGGCAAAAGTACCGGGCGTCGGCGACGCCAAACTGGATCGCTACGGCCCGGCATTTCTCGAGGTCATCTCGCAGTTTATGTCTCAATAGCGACAAGACGAAAGCGTCACTCGCCATTTACGACATCTAGCGCGGTCAGAAAGCGCCTGTAGGGTCGCAGCGGTTACGCCTCTATTTTTTCGCTCACGTCGTCCAACAGAAAATAGGCCACGACATAGGGTGTCTGAAAAGGCTTACCGCTATCGGACACGCCTTGCTCCACGCCTCCATCAACGGGATGCCATTTTTGATAATGCGGATTGTTGGTAATGAGGGTGATAGCCTTGCCTGAAAGTGGACCTTGGACTCTGTAACGGGTTTCGGCGAGCGGCCAGACCCGTTCATAATCAGCCTGCGTCATGCGCACCTTGAGCGCCTGACGTTTCGTTATCTCTCCGCGCTGATGACCGGCGGGATCGAGTGTGGGCACATCGAGCGTGACCTCTTGCGCATTGTCCAAAACAGAATTGAATTCGTCAGGCCACATCCGTCTCATGAAACGCTCCTCCCAAGCTTTTCTTCGTCGCATCTGGAAATATAGCCCGTCTCCGTCAGCAAGCAATCCCCTATCCACAGCGAGAGCAGATCAGAAACGGACGACCGCACAACTCCGGTTTGCGGGAACGAGATAGAAACGCGTACACCCGCCGGCCAGCACAGAGGGTTCGATCCGTAAGCTGCTGTTCCTTGCCCGTAACAACGCCAACGAAGACGCCAAACGGCGTCTGATGCCGATCTTGCGGACCCTCATTTAGACTGTGGTGATTGGCAAGACACCCGGTCGTCAACCGGCGAGCCTGCAGGTGCATGGCGACATCTCCAGTATCATGGCATCGATGGAGGTTCTCGATCTGCTGGAGCATCATTTCCTTGCCGCAGCGGGCACCGACCTGATGTCCCGCATTGCGTCTGGCGAGATCACACGGAGGCCAAACGCAAAGAGCTCCTGGACCGTTATGGTGAGGAGCTTGAGTGCAAATATTTGGAATGGAAGGTGTTAGGTGTTTTTTTGGTTGCGGGGGCAGGATTTGAACCTGCGGCCTTCAGGTTATGAGCCTGACGAGCTACCGGGCTGCTCCACCCCGCGTTACCAGGTTTTTGCACTTGCAAAAACCGACACAGCAAACCCTTGGGTTTGCGTTCCTACCCGACTTTTGCCTTGGCAAAATGTCGTTTTCTCCGGGTTTTTGCACTTGCAAAAACCGACAAAGCAAACCTTTGGGTTTGCGTCCCTACCCGACTTTTGCCTTGGCAAAATGTCGTATTGGTCTGGTTTTTGCCGAAGGCAAAATACCGTTGTTTGCACTCAAGTGGCTGACCATGTGCCTTATGAGTTATGCCG
>NZ_RXPG01000014.1:0-29996 GCF_023757665.1 Rhizobium skierniewicense Ch11 | reverse complement strand
CGCCGCGCCGGACCTTCAGGTCGGTGGCATCGATCCAGAGGTATGGCCACTCGCCCTCGATGGGACGGTCGAGGAAGGTCTTCACCTTCTCGTCGATCTCTTCGCACAGGCGGCTGACCTGGCTCTTGGAAATGCCCGACATACCCATGGCCTTAACGAGATCGTCAACGGAGCGGGTCGAAACGCCCTGGATGTAAGCCTCCTGAATGACAGCCGTCAGAGCCTTCTCGGCCATTCGGCGCGGCTCCGAAAAACTCGGGAAATAGTTGCCAGTACGAAGCTTGGGAATACGCAGCTCGACGGTGCCCGCCCGTGTCTCCCAATCCCGGTCGCGATAGCCGTTACGCTGAGCCAGTCGGAAGCCATTCTTCTCGCCATAGCCTGCACCGGTCTTCGTGCCAACCTCCAGGGCCATCAGCTTCTCGGCAGCAAAGCCGATCATCTCGCGCAGCAAATCGGCGTCGGAACTCTTCTCAACGCGTGAGCGTAGGTTCATCATGTCGTCGCTCGTCGGTGGTGACAACCCTGTCAGCTACACCACCCAGCGGGACACGATCCTGTCTCCTCTTCTTGCAGTGGTCAAACCTATTCATCACATGGCTGAGCGTTATGATATGACTTTGCCAAAGGCATTCATCAACTCGCATCGAAGAGGTTGATGTGCTTGCGATTCTGAGCTAAACACCCTTCTCGCAGCAATGCTTGTGTCCACGTAGCTCAGTCGGATAGAGCACCTTTCATAGTGTGAAAGTTTACTGGTCGGGAAAAATCGTCGGCAGGGCAGGCCGTTGACGGTCCAGTAAATTTACTGCTGCGCCTGGAGGCTGAAAATTAGTCGCCATTCAAGAGCACGTGTTAGGCAACCCCAGGGGTTGAGCCAATTGAAATGCTTCCCGCGAATCTGATGTTCGGGTCCTTGAACTCACCGTTCAATGCAAATCGCCGTTGTCGCTGGGGTGTTGATCTTCGGCAGAGCATGGGCTACGAACCATCTTGAAGGAAGGTTTGTCCACATAGCTCAGCAGGATAGAGCACAGGATTCCTGGTTGCAAAATTGGGGGCTATACTCCGAAAGGTTGTAGTCGATCTACTCAAATTCGGGGAACGCTTCGCTGGACTATCAGCATGCCAATCCCGAGCCAAGCTTCGGAGAAATCCGTTGAAGGTGTAGAGACTGGATGGGTAGCACCTAAAGGCTCAGGCCCATGGTGAAGGGACAGTCCAGACCACGAACGCTTGCGGGCGGCGGTTAAAACCGAAGTGGTATGAATCCTGGGGTCGGAGGTTCGAATCCTCTTGTGGACACCACTTCCTCACGACGCTTGGAGCGGGGTACATCTATGTTTGGTTTTTGGGACTGATGATCGGCTTCGTCAAGGACGACGTTAAGCTGGACTTCTATCTCGTGCATGAAAGCTTGGGCTTTCTCGTACTCTGGGTCATGCTGCTTAGAGTTGGAGCTCGGCTCTATCGAAAAGCTCCTCCAATAGACGGACCTGCAATCGAGCGCCGAGCAGCACACATGGTTCACGGGCTATTCTACATCTTTTTGATCATCATGCCGGTCTCCGGCTTCTTGGCCACAAATGCCCATGGCTTTCCCCTCAAGTGGTTCGGGATATTGCCAGTCTGGAGTCCGCTCGGCAAATCGCCGGATGTCGCGTCGATCCTCTCCGCGGTTCACGAGTGGAGTGCATGGATCGTTTTAGCGCTTTTCACGTTACACATCTTGGCAGTGATGTTTCACCATCTGATCCGTCGAGACACCACGGTTTACCGAATTCTTTAGACAAGGACGTCGATGAACAACCTCCACATGACCGACAGGCTCTGGACGCGACTTCTTTCGATGCGCAGTGGTGACGACGGACTTCACAGGAATGAGATCGGCCCCGCCTTTTCTCTTTACGGCCCGCTCGCGTCTGCCAAGGATCGTTTCGTTCTGGCGCAGGTTGGTCAGTCTCTTGATGGACGTGTTGCCACCCCGAGCGGGGATGCGCGCGACATCTCCGGACCAGAGGGACTCGCGCATCTCCACCGATGTCGCGCGCTTGTTGATGCAGTTATCGTTGGAATTGGAACCGTGCAGAATGATGATCCTCGTCTTTCCGTGCGAGAGGTGAACGGCCCAAGTCCGACGCGTGTTGTGATCGACTGTCGAGGTGAATTGACTGGAAACGAGCGTCTGTTTCATGAGGGCACAGCGCCGGTTATCGTTATCCAAGGCAATGATGCATCTCGGTCCGCACATGGGTGTGAAGTTGTAAGACTTCAGCGCGGGTCTTCAGGCCTTGACCCCAGTGACATTCTCGAATGCCTGGCGGACCGTGGTTTGAAACGGACCCTGGTGGAAGGGGGCGCAAAAACGATTGCCCGTTTCATTGATGCAGGCCATGTGGATCGTCTCCATGTCACCATATCGCCCTTGATCATCGGTTCTGGACCTTGCGGCATATCCCTTGCTCCCATTACGGAGCTTTGCAATGCTCAACGTCCCTCTGCTGAGGTCTATCTGCTTGGACGCGATGTGTTGTTCGACTGCGACATGAAGCCGGGTTCACATCTCGGTGCGGGGAAGAGCCAGAAGATCCCTGTGTCCAACAATGCAGAGACTGCCATTGAGGTCAATATGTGAGTGACGGAAGTCGAGCCACGTTTTGAATTCAAGCTCATTCACATTGCCGATTTCGTGGATTGGTTCTTGAAGACCCGCCAGAAATTCTTTCTGGAGTTTTGCGGAAGACGGCCCCAGATGCCAAGGACTGTCGGCGGTCTCCACGGAGAAACCTGATGCTTCACACAGATCAGCGAGGTGACCGGCGGCAGTTGGACCGAGGGCTCGTCCAAACCCCTTGTCAAAGCGTTGGTGGAGGTTGAAGTCCGCAGCAATCTGCGCATCCAGCGGGTGCCTGATCGACCACTCCATAACACCATCATAGGTGAGAGCCGCATAGAGTCCAATCCGTCGATCGGCAAGCCGCGCCACGAACCTGTCGCAAAAATCGGCAGAGCACAGATCGAAAAGAGCCGACGCGGTGACAATGCTGACGTCGTTCAGAAGCGTTTCGTCGAGGCTGTTCAGGTCCTGGCAGTGAAACTCGATATTGTCTTGCAGGCCAATCAGGCGCTGGGCCTCTTCCAGCAACACGCTTTCGTAGTCCAGAAGCTTCCAATTGGAGCGTGGCAGCTCCTGAGAGAGCGTGCGGTAGGTCGATCCCGTGCCACAACCCACGTCCAAAATGACATGAGGCTCTCGGAGAGGATCGAGATATTGCCGAAACCTCGCAAGAATCGGCTCCGATCTTGCCTGCCTGTCTGCAGGTTCACGAAGTTTCAGCCATTCCTTGTCAAAACCGCTCATGCCAACTCTTTCAATGTGGTCGAAATGATGTTCGCTGTATCTTCCCATCCTGGAAGCAACGCACCGGCGCGTCCCGCTGCCTCAGCGCGACGGTCGCGTTCCCGACGATCCGTCAGCAAAAGTCTTAAGGCGGATGCGATTGCTTCGACGTCATCCACCGGAACCAGCAAGCCCGCCTCACTCGGGACAACATCCGGCACCGCTCCTGCTTTGCAGGCAACGATCGGAAGCCCGTGCGATAGAGCTTCAGCGAACACCATGCCATAGCCCTCATAACGGCTTGCCAGCGCGAAGATGTCAGCTTTCACGTAAGCTGCGGTCAGATCATCGGATTCACCTGCAAGAACAACGCGGCTTGAAAGGTTGAGCATCCTGATCTGCTCATCCAGGCTGTCTGCCACCTCGGGGTCCAAATGCGGACTGCCGATGATGGTTGTGCACCAATCAAGCTCACGGACTGTTGCGAGCGCAGAAATGAGGATGTCGTGCCCCTTTCGCCTGGTCAGAGAACCCACCGACAAGATTTGAGGGATGTCGTTCTCGACCTTATCTGATGCTGGTGGCTTCACGGTCCCTGGCAAAGCTACGGTGATGTTGAGACCAGATACGCCAAAGTTCTTTTTAAGTTCACCCGCCGTCATGGGTGAGGTCACTAAAATGTGACGCACGGCACTCAGCGCTTTGGTCTCACTTTGCCGAACCTGTGCCTGCCGCTCTGCGCTTATTCCCGTTTCCAGTGCCAGTGGGTGATGAACCAGCGCAATAATCCGCAATCGGTCACCCTCACGGGCTGCCCATTCATCCATAACACCGAAAGCCAGGCCGTCAATCACGACAAGCGTACCGTCCTCCAAGGCGGATATCTGCCTTTCTGCCTCTCCCAGTGTCTCCCGGCTGGGGGACGGAAAACCGTCGCCCAACGGAAGAAGTGTGACGTCCCAGCCGAGATGTCTTAACTCCCTGATAATTTCCCGATCATAGCCGTACCCGCCGGTCCTCAGTTCGAGGTCTCCGGGGTAAGCAAACGTAAGGCTTTGATTCAAAGGTCTGCCTCATACCATCCACGAGCTACGTGAGATTCATGCAAGGTAATTTTGAGACGCGAAATACGGTAGCTACCGGGTCCGAGGCGCTTGGATGCGACGGCTGAGGCAAGCTCATCAAATATATGTTTCGCGATAACTTCTGTCGTTGTGATCTTGCCTTTGAAGATATCGACCTCATCCAGGTTCTGATAGTTCAGCGGCTTGAGGACCTCCGAGAGGACTGTGGTCGCTGCGCCAATATCGACCGCCAGACCATCCTCATCCACATCTCGGGTAAAAAAGGCCGCGTCAACGACGAAAGTCGCGCCATGCATGCCTTGGGCTGGCCCGAAGACCGGGCGCTGTAGACTATGGGCGATCATAACGTGGTCTCTGACTTCAACTGCGAACATGGTCTCTCTTTCATGGGTAGCGTATGCGATGACAAAGCGTATGCTTCGATGACAAAATACGTGGATACTCGTCAGCCAGATCAGTGAACGCCGTCTCCCCCGAAATTAAGTGATCCAGCTGATGGTCGAGCAAAAGATCGAGAGCTTTTGCCATACGGCGCCCAAACGTCCAGCGCGCTTTGCGAAACGCTGGAATGGACCCGACTTGTGAACTTATGAATGAAAGCCGTCTGGAGTGGAACGCGCCGCCGAGCGGGATCGTGACGCTTTTCTCCCCGTACCAGCTTGCTTCTATGATCCGCGCTTCCATGCCTGCGTGCTGAATGGCATCAGAAAGAGCGGCGGCGGATGCAGACGCGTTTATGAGGACATCGAATTCGCCGTCCAGATTGCGGGCCTCGATGAAGCGGATGTCCATCGCTTCCACATGTGCACGGCGATCAGGATCGACTTCAACGAGAACGGTCTCTGTTCCTGCTATTTTGTTGGACAGGCTGGCCACAAGTGTTCCCACAACGCCGCCACCAAAAACTGCAACACGATCACCAGGTTGAATGAGAGCGTCCCACACAATGTTGAGTGCGGTCTCCATATTCGCGGCGAGTACAGCGCGCTCAGGCGAGAGTCGCTCCGGCAACGGAGAAACCATGTCTGGTGTCGTGATGAAGACGTCCTGATGCGGGTGGAGGCAGAATACCGTCTTGCCGAGCAATTCTGGTGGTCCCACTTCCACCAGCCCGACACAGGAGTACCCATATTTTACAGGAAACGGAAAATCGCCCTCCATATGGGGCCCACGCATCCGCTCAAACTCGCTTTGTGGCACACGACCATCGAGCACGAGGGATTCCGTTCCTCGACTGATGCCGCTGTACAGGCTTCGAACAAGGACCTCGTGAGGCGCCGCCGCGCGCAGGATTTCCTCCCTCATGGCACACCGACCTTCGCTCTCGATCCACAGTGCTCGGGATGAATTTCGGTCGGAGATTGTCGTCGTGCCGGAAACAGGTGCCAAAAGAGTGATCCCAATATGTACATGTCAATGGAGCGTATGACCGGGAGCGACGTTTTGTTCCCTGGGCGGCCGTCAATAAATTTACGTCTGCAAGAAATCCAGCCTGCAATTTTGCTCGTAAAAAATGAAAATGTATAGGGAGACTATGTTAGATGTCATATGCCGCCGAGCCATACTTCCAGTTCTCTAAGCCAGAAATCGACGTAGAGCGTGCCGCCTCAGAGCTTCGTCATGGCCGCCCCATTCTGTTTTCCACCGACGACCGAAAGATGGCGGTGCTTGCTCTCGATGCCGCCGCGCCCTCGCTTTACGATCACTTCGCAGCGGCGACAGAGAACCGACACTCGCTTCTGCTGACCGCCCCTCGTGCCAAGCGCCTGGGTATTACAGGCAACAGAGACGTGCTGACACCTCTTGCAGGTGTGAATTTCGAGGCGGCGTCCAGGCTTTCCTATTCTCTTGGCGCAGAGCCACCTTCAAAGTGGATCGCTGCGGATGCTCTTGCGTCCCAATCGGCAGAACTGGCGAGAATTGCTCTTCTGCTGCCAGCGATGGTGATCGCCGATATCTCCGCCACAAGCAAAAACTTTGCGGGATGCTGCGAATTATCTGCAGCGCATCTGAAGGGCGCGGATTCCGCTCGCCAGCGGTTTGAACAGGTTGTTCGCACCCGTGTTCCTCTTAAAGAGCTTGGGGACGCTGAATTTGTCGTTTTCCGAGGCGGGCTCGCGCAGAAGGACCAGGTCGCGATCGTCGTTGGAAAACCGGATGTATCACGGACCGTTCCGATCCGGATCCATTCCTCCTGCATTACAGGGGATCTTTGTGGTTCGCTGAAATGCGATTGCGGCGATCAGCTTCAAAACGGGCTCGCTCTTCTTAAGCAGGCGGGCGGCGGTGTCCTCCTTTATCTTGATCAGGAAGGGAGAGGCACCGGTATTGGCGCAAAAATGCGCGCTTATGGATATCAGCATCTTGGCTTAGACACGATCGATGCTGATGCGGAGCTTGGACTTGCAGAGGATCATCGCCGATATGAAGCGGCAGTTGCGATGCTGCTTCATATGAAGATTTCGAACGTTGCGGTCTATACCAATAATCCAATGAAGATCAGCGCTTTGAGAGCAGCCGGGATCAAGGTCCATGCGCGTGCAGCGGTCAACGGGACAGTGACACCCGAAAACCAAAATTACCTCCGCACCAAGACGCTTCGTGCCGGGCATCTTATGGACATCAAAGCCCTGGTTGCTGCAGAGTGATGTTGGTCAAGGAGGATTGAATGTCACTGACTCCGAGTTACTTCCCTGAGAAAATGAGGGATCGGCGGCCCCTTGTTCATAACACGCTAGCGAACCTCGCCTGTCTTATGCTTGGCACGATCATCCTTGCGATCGTCGTGCGATCGAAAACGGCGTTGGGTTGGGATTTTGTGGCCGCATCAGTTCTGTCCCTTTCCCTGATTTTCGGCTTTGTCATGTATCTTTTGCCAAGTTACCCACACCGCCGGTTCGGTTATGCCAATTTTGTCACGGCGTTTCGAGGATCGCTTGTCAGCCTGACCGGTGCGACGGTGATTTGCTTTGAAAGCCTGCATCAGGCCGATACCGTTTTATGGGTACTGGTAGGGGTCGTCGTTCTTGCGCTGGCTCTAGACGGTATCGATGGCTATCTCGCCCGGAAACACAACCAGGAATCCGAGCTTGGGGCGCGCTTTGATATGGAAGTGGATGCACTTCTCATCCTCATTCTTTCCGTGGCCGCTGCTGTGCTGGCAAAGGCGGGGGCTTGGGTCCTTCTCATTGGTTTGATGCGTTACGGGTTCGTAGCCGCGGGTTGGTTTGTCCCGGCTTTGTCGGCTGATTTGCCTCCGTCTATGAGGCGCAAGTTTGTTTGTGTGGTTCAGGTGTCAGCACTATGCCTGATCCTCGTCCCGTTCGTCGGCGTGCCAGTGTCAAGCTATCTTGCGGCGGTTTCTTTGGCCTTGCTGACGATGTCGTTTGCCATCGACATTGTTTATCTTCTGCGAAGGAGAGGCGGCCTATGACCATCTTTGGCAGACGCCTGTACAGTCCGGTTTTCGTCCCGCCTCTTTCCGTTTATGCCGGTCCATTTGGGCGGTTTTTACGGTCGGGGAGCGAGGGAGTAAGGAGAAAGACGACACCAGGTGCAGCACCGGCAAGAGAGAGCCAGCCATAGGTAATACTCGCGGCAAGACCATCGACAGAGGAAGCGCCGAGCATGGGCCACAGCGCCATCGCTGCCGCTTCACGTGTTCCCCAGCCGCCAAACCCAGTCGGTATCAGCATCGCCACCAGACAGAACGGGATGATTGTAAGCCCCGCGACCCATGGCAGATTGGAGCCCACAGTGTTTGCTGTTATCAGGAACACTGCGATATAGGAGCAGAGAATGGCGGCGCTTGTCGAAGCTTGAAACAGCCATGCATTTCGCCGAACAAAGACGGTCAGCAAGCTCTCGAGAAATTCGCTTTCCACCACCTTCCGCGTCTTGGCCCAAAGGGTGACCAATATGACCGCTGCGAGGACGGCAGTGCCGATAACGATGTAATGCCACGAATATCGGGAGAGATCGGCTTTTGTGACGAAGGGCCAAATAATCAGACCAATGAAAGCCATGACGAAAAGGGCAATCTGGCCGGAAAGCCTTTCGAAAATAACGGCTTTGGCGGATTGTTTCCATCCGCCATGCTCTTCGCTGCGCAGTCTCCACGCTCTCAAAGCGTCGCCGCCCATGCCGCCCGGCAGCGTTTGATTCAAAAGGCTGCCGACGTAATATTCGCGGATTGCTGTAGAAAGTGCGATGTCCTGGCCAAGACGCCGGGACGTGAAGCGCCACCGCAACGCCGAAAGCACAATTTGCACCTGAACGAGCGCAAGGCCACATAGAGCCGCAGTCCACGAAATGCGGGACAGCGACTGTTTAACTGCCGCCAAATCGGCTTGAAGAATGATGGTTACAAAGAACGCCAGAGCAATAAAGGATACCAATATTCGCAGTTTGTTCAAGCGCAGCCGCCTTTGTGTCTTGTCTGTTTTTCCAAGAGAGTTCTACGTGCCATCAATGGGAGCGGATTGAAGTGACTGGAGAAAACCGGGTTGATATCAAACACGTTAACTTGAAAGCTGTTATTGGCGCAGTGCTTTTCTCCGTCACTGCATTTCTTGCTTTCACTCTGCCTGATCACCCTGCATCTCTCGAGTTGAGCGCCTTTTTGCGCCTCCCGCTTGAATGGCCTGTTATCGCCATTCTCGTGTTGATGACACAGGGACTGCTCAGGCGTATCATCATTTATCTTTGCAGTTTGTTGGTTTTTATCGTCCTCTTCCTGAAGATTTCAGATATAGGCGTGCAGACGGCATTCCAGCGGCCGTTCAATCCCTATCTGGATGTGAAGATGTTGACCGATGGCTGGAACCTGATTTCCCGCACGATCGGAACGCCCGCGGCCCTGATAGCTTTGGCTGGCTGCATCGTCCTAATCCTGTTGATCGTCACGGTTTTTCTCAAATCGCTCCGGCAGATGGCCGAGGCCGTTAAAGGGCTTCGAAGGCTGCTCATTTGCGGTTTTTCGGTCGCAATCGCAGTCGCTGGAATTCTTGCTTGGCTCGACAAGACGCGTGTGGAGTTCGCGACACCCACCTATCTGGCCGGAAGGCTCGGCCTCGTTGTCCGCTCCTTCGCAGACATGCAGGTGTTCGAAAAACAACTCGATATTGGTCTTGGTCCGCAGAGTGGAAAGGATCTCTTCCAGGCCGTGAAAGGCAAGGACGTGATCCTCATCTTCGTGGAGTCTTACGGGCGTTCTGCAATTGAGGATCCGAGATATTCAAGCGTGACCGCACCCCGGCTGTCGGCGATGCAGAAGCAGCTCGAGGCGGCGAACCTGAATGTTGCAAGCGGCTGGGTCACATCGCCCACTGTTGGCGGATTGAGCTGGCTGGCTCATGGCACGTTGCTTTCCGGCTTATGGGTAGATAGTCAGGCCCGTTACGACCGTCTGATGATAAGCCGCCAACCGAGCTTGAACCGGCTGTTTTTGCAAGCGGGCTGGCATACCGTCGCGGTTATGCCGGCCATCACCATGGCGTGGCCGGAGGCGGACTATTTCGGTTACGATCAGATCCTTTCGGCGTCCAACCTGGAATACCGCGGAAAGCCCTTTAACTGGGTCACGATGCCGGACCAGTACACCCTGTCTGCGTTTGATCGCCTCGCGTTGAAGCCCGCTCATGGACGCGGACAAAACGTAATGGCAGAAATTGCCCTTATCTCCAGCCATGCGCCTTGGACGCCCGTGCCTAAACTGGTTGACTGGGACGACATCGGTGATGGCGTCATTTTCAACAATCAGGCTACCAGCGGCGATTCCCCTTCTGTGGTCTGGGCCAATCCCGAACGCGTCCGCGATCAGTACATCCAGACAATCGATTATTCGTTGGAAACGCTCGGAGACTTCATGGCCCGACAGGGGAAAGGCGCGGTGTACATCATCCTGGGTGATCACCAGCCCGCGTCCGTCATAACTAGGTCGGATGCCTCAAGGGCGGTGCCGGTGCATATCGTCACAGATGATGCAAAACTGCTTGAGCGCTTACAGAAGAGCGGTTTTTCTTGGGGAATGACGCCCACCTCAACGCAAGAGAGGCCGATGAACGAAATGCGTCAAGTGTTGATCGATGCGTTTAGTAGCAAGGCAAATAGCCCCTGACCGGTGTTCCATAGAAATCCAGTGCCCAGGCTTCCGAAAAAAGCCTGATAATAATTCTGGATTGATCCTGGCCTATCTGGAACCCGAAAGGAGCGCTTTTGAGAAAAGACGTCAGGCGTCGCGGCGCCAACTTCCGGGAGACGTTCCAACAACACTGGAAAACACACGCGTGAAGTGGCGCTGGTCTGCGAAACCACAGGGATGGAATATCCCCGGCACAGATTGGAGGCTTCTGCTACGTCTGCAATCGATACGTTTCCCTCCAAATGACGCCAAAGGATCGCTTTGGCATGGTCACATCCTTGGCTTTTTTCCCGCTCGTGTGCTTCATGTTCTGAAAGCGCGCTGGTCTTCCACCTTCCTCTGGCAACACTCTCTCCGCATGACCGATGAGACAAATGGTGACGACAAGGCAGAGGATCTTGTTGCTGATCGTAGGTTTCGGATCGTAGGACATGAGAGTGTTTTGTGACGAGACGAGAGACGCCGGAAGAGGAAGTGAACATCAGCCTCCGCCGTTCTGGACCGAAATCTGTTAATCTTGCCTCTACGGATGTCCCGTGGGCTTTACCTTGTCAGCCGCTCCGCGGTAAACTTGTCCGTCACCAGCATGTCGATCACGCCGGTGCGGAGTGCGCCGGCGATAGCGGCGGTTTTTTCCTGTCCGCCTGCCAAAGCAATCACCCGTTCGACTTTTGAGAGGTCTTCCAGTGAAATGCCGATGACGCGTTCATCAAGCGGTGTTTTGACGAGGTTTCCATCCTTATCGAAAAAGCGAAGGGATACGTCGCCCACCGCACCGGCCTCGGCCAGATCTGCGAGTTCTCTCGCAGAGAAAATATTTCCCGAGCGAGCCAGAAGCTCTGAGGGTTCGACGGCCCCGATGCCGACGATGGCCAGGGAAATGCTGCCGAAAAGATCAAGTGTATCGCGTACGTATGGGTCGCCCATCATCAGCAACTTGGCTTCACGGGACGTCGTGACACCCTGGACCGAAAGAAGTTTTGGCTCCGCCCCGGTCAGTTTTGCCAGTCGCGTCGTCAACTGGGTGGCATGAGTTTGCACCGAGGGGTCGCCCATCCCGCCAAGCGTCTGCACGACATATTTTGCCTGTGCGCTTTTCTGGGGATGGATGTTTTCGACCATCTTAAAGATCGTCTGGCTCCAGCTCGAAACGCCAATTATCTCGCCCGGTGTGAGGGTAATTTCGAGAAGATGCGCGGCGGCCTCGCCAATCCGCGCCATGATCGCGCCGTCACGGTCTTCGGAACAGTCAACGACAACAGCCTCTGGAAGATTGTAGCGCTCGCGCAGAGCCTGCTCCAGATCCGCGTAGGTTCCTGCTGGCGGAATGACGGACGTGCGTACGATATCTTCCGCCTCGGCCCGTTTCAGCATTCGTGACACCGTTGCCTGTGACAGGCGCAGATGTTGCGCAATTTCAGCCTGCCGCTTGTGCTCGATGTGATACATCTGTGCCACCCGCGAAATCAGACGGAGTTCATTGAGGCGTCCCATCATCACTCCATGGTGAATTTTTATTCACCTTTACCGAGTGCCGGTCGAAACGTCGAGCGAGCAATTGCATCTTTCCAAGTCTGAATATCGTCACCCCCGCTGTTGGCAGTGGGTTCGATGCGAGATGTGGTGCGGGCAAGGGCCGAGATGGCTTCCAGATCTGGCCACAGGCCGATCGACAAACCGGCGAGATGGGCCGCACCCAGTGCCGACACTTCGGGTGCTTCACATTGAATGACAGGATGCGCCAGCGCATCGGCCACCGTCTGCATCAAAAACCGGTTCTGACTTGGACCACCATCCACATAGAGTGCGCCAAAGTTGGTCCGGGCCAGGCTTTGCATCGCTGCGAAAACATCGCGAACCTGAAAGCCGATGGAATCCGTCACTGCCCGTGCCATCTGCGCCCGCGTGGTGCTGAAATTGATCTGGGAGAACAGAGCACGTGCATCCGAGTCCCAGTGCGGCGCGCCGAGGCCAACAAAGGCGGGAACAAATCCCGGTCCGCCAGGCTCGGCAGTGGCGGCGAGATCAACGAGAGTCGCGACATCGGACAGACCAAGAATGTCGGCCATCCAAGGGAGGCTCGCAGCCGAAACGAGAATATTGCCTTCGAAGGCGAATGTTGGCACGCCGCCTATGCGCCAGGCAACGGTGGTGGTGATGCCATGATCGGGTGCAAGAAATTCCGGCAGGGTTGTCATAACCGATGAGCCCGTGCCGAATGTGACCTTGCCATCACCGGGATGGAATGCGCCGTGTCCAAACAATGCGCCATGGCTGTCACCGATTGCTGCGCGGATGGGTGTTCCGTCTGCCACACCGGGAAAGCCATGTGTAACACCGAAGTCGCCTGAACTGTCGCGCACGTCGGGCAGGGCGTCTTTCGTTACGCCAAACAAAGCACAGAGTTCGTCGCTCCAGACCTGGCGTTTGAGATCGAATAACTGGCTGCGCGCGGCATTCGAGGCATCGCAGGCATGCAATTTTCCGCTGGTCAGACGATGAATAAGCCAACTGTCGATTGTGCCAAGACGGACCGCCCGCCCAGCCGGTGCCCGGTCCAGCAGCCATCGCATTTTCGGGCCTGGAAACATAGGGTCCAGTGGTAGGCCTGTGATCGACTGGACGTGATCAAGATGCCCTGCTTCGATCAATCGGGCGCAGTCAGTGGCCGTGCGGCGGCATTGCCAACTGATGACAGGCCCGAGCGCCTCACCCGTTTTCGCATCCCACATGGTGACGGATTCACGCTGATTGGAGATCGCTAGAGCCTCAATCTTAACGTCTGCTGCGCCTTTCAAACAAGCGTCGACCGCTTCGCAAACAGAGTTCCATATACGCTCAGCGCTCTGCTCGACCCAGCCGGGCTGTGGATAGGAAATTCCAACGGGAGATGCACCACGCGAGAGCACGGCACCGGATTCCGAAACGAGCAGTGCCTTGGAATTTGTGGTGCCCTGATCAATGGCAAGAATTGCCCGCATGATAATCTCTCTCCCCGTCCTTTTCAAAAAGCCGGGTAGCCTTTCGACGGCCCGGCCAGTCGTCTGATTGACTTATTTCCGCTTGAGAAGCGTTTCAGTCGCATCGGCGATCGCTGCCGGTGCCATGCCGAATTCGTCCAGCAGAAATTCTGCCGAACCTGTGGGGGCAAAAATGCCTGGAACGCCGAGCCGCTTCATCGGAACCGGAGCATGATCGACAACGACTTCAGCAATCGCCGAACCGAGGCCACCATAGATCGAATGCTCCTCGGCCGTTACGATCGCACCTGTTTCTTTTGCCGCCGCGATGATGGCGTCTTCATCGATCGGGCGGACGGTTGCCATGTTGAGAACGCGCGCCTCGATGCCGCGCATCGCCAGAATGTCTGCGGCTTTCATCATTCGGTGGGTCAAGGTGCCGTTCGCGATCAGCGTTACATCGGAGCCGTCTCTCAGTAGGTTGGCACGGCCGAGTTCGAAGACGTGACCTTCCGGCAGAAGGTCCGGCACGCCAACGCGCGACAGGCGCAGAAAGCAGGGACCGGCATAGCTGGCGGCCCATTCGATGGCTGCTGCCGTCTCGATCCTGTCGCAAGGCGCAATGACTGGCAGGTTCGGCAGCACGCGGGTCCAGGCAAAGTCTTCGATGGAATGGTGTGTCGGCCCCAGATCGCCATAAGCCATGCCTGAGGATATGCCGACCAGCTTCACATTGGCGTTTGAATAGGCGATGTCGGCCTTGATCTGTTCCAGTGCTCGACCCGTCAAAAAACAGGATGCGGCGCAGACGAAGGGCAGGCGGCCGCCATTGGCAAGGCCAGCACCGACGCCGATCATATTCTGTTCGGCAATGCCGACATTGATCAGGCGCTCAGGGAACTTGGATTTGAAACCGCCGAGCTTGGAGGAGCCGACAGAGTCGTTGCACACAGCGACGACCGTATCGTCTTTGGCGGCCAGTCTTTCCAGAGTTTCTGCGAAGGCATCGCGGCAGTCATAAAGTTTCGTGCTTGATACAGGTGCGTTCATCATGATGCCTCCGACAATTCGCGCATGGCGATGTCATATTGTTCCTTGCTCGGCACCTTGTGATGCCAGTCGACACGGTCCTGCATGAAGGAAATACCGTGGCCCTTGTTGGTATGGGCAACGATGCAATGTGGACGAGAGCCACGATGTTCGAATGCAGGCACGATTTGCGACATGTCGTTGCCGTTGATCTCCGTGACGTCCCAACCGAACGCTTCCAGCTTGGGGCGTAGGGGGGCAATATCGTTGGTGTCGGACAGGGCCGCGCCCTGTTGGAAACGGTTGTGATCGATTGCCAGCGTCAGATTGTCGAGACCAAATTGCGCGGCGGCCATAATCGCTTCCCAGTTGGAGCCTTCCTGCATCTCGCCGTCGCCGGTGATAACATAGGTATGGTAATCAGCACCGGACAGTTTCGCCGCTTTCGCCATTCCGACGGCAACAGGAAGACCGTGACCCAGCGGCCCAGTGTTCGTCTCAACGCCTGGCACCTTGTTGCGGTTTGGGTGGCCGTTCAGACGGGAATAAGGCTTGAGGAACGTCGAAATTTCGTCCTCCGGAAGGAAACCGCGTTTAGCGAGCGTTATATAGAGCGCGCAAGCGGTGTGTCCTTTGGATAGAACGAAACGATCACGATTGGGGTCATGCGGTGCATCCGGGGACACACGCAGGACATGGAAATACAGAGCTGTCAGCATATCGATCACCGACATCTCGCCGCCAATGTGTCCCGCACCAGCTTCAAATACGGCCTGTAAATCGCGCCGGCGAATCTGGCGAGCAATTAGCTCAAGCTCCGTAAGCTGCATGGCATATTTCTCCTGAATAAATATTCATATTGAGATATATTTGCACATCAGTAAAATTAGTCAAGAGGTGAGGTGCGGTTTGTTCAAACGTCAAACCTCAAGCTAAAAGCTCAGGACAGACATCTGCTCTTGACAGCAGGAAAAGCCATTGCTAATGAATTTTCCAGCAAAGGTGAATATTTATTCTACTTTACCGGCATTTGTGCCGATCATTGGGAGGAACGATGGCTGCGATTGATCTCAAGGAGCAAAGCCGCTCGTCCAGAAATCCATTTGCCAAACTCAAGGGAGCCACTGGCCCGCTGATGGGCCTGTTGGCGCTATGCATCTTCCTTAGTTTTGGCACGGATACATTTCTGTCAGTCCGCAATGGGTTGAACATACTCGACCAGATCACGGTCATCGGCATCATGGCGGTCGGCATGACCTTCGTCATTTTGATCGGTGGTATCGATCTTTCGGTCGGCTCGGTTCTTGCATTGTCAATGATGATCATGGGGTGGACGGCCAACGTTGCCGGCCTGCCAATGGGTTTTGCGATTATCCTGGCGCTTATTGCCTCTGGTATCAGCGGTTTGATCGTAGGAATCCTGATAACGGCCTTCAGGGTTCCTGCCTTCATCGCGACGCTTGCCATGATGTCCGCCGCGCGTGGTGTCGCCAACATGATCACCGACGGCCAGCAGATCGTTGGTTTTCCGGACTGGTTCATGATGCTGGCCATCGATCGCCACTTCGGGGTGCTGACCGCAACGGTTTTCGTCATGATTGCGGTGCTGATCGCGGCCTGGATTTTCCTGCAGTTTCGTGCCGAAGGTCGGATGGTCTATGCGGTGGGTGGCAATCCTGAGGTCGCGCGTCTTGCCGGCATCAAGGTTCATATCGTCACCATCAGTGTCTATGTCCTGTGCGCCATGCTGGCAGGGCTTGCGGGCATCGTGCTGGCTGCGCGCCTGGACTCTGTCCAGCCGTCGAGCGGCTTTGGTTACGAACTCGACACCATTGCAGCGGTGGTCATTGGCGGTACGTCTCTGACGGGCGGTTCGGGTGGCATTGGCGGAACGCTGATCGGTGTGCTGATCATCGGCGTGCTTCGAAACGGCCTCAACCTGCTCAACGTGTCGCCGTTCCTGCAGCAGGTCATCATCGGTGTGGTCATCATTCTTGCCGTTGGCGCGGAAACGCTACGCCGCCGCAGGAGCTGATACCTCCGGGCCTCACCGCCCGACAGAAGAATTCCCCTTCGAGACATTGAAGAGGAGCAAAGACCTGAGGGCGGAGGACGTACCAAAAGGTCAGGTTTAACCCAGGAGGAAATAATGAAACTAGCTCGCATTCTGATGACGTCCGCTGCCCTTCTTTCGCTTTCGTTCGGTGCCGTGCAGGCCAAGGACGTGAAAAAGATCGGCCTCGCGGTCGCCAATCTTCAGGCAAACTTCTTCAACCAGATCAAGCAAGCTGTCGAAGCCGAAGCCAAAACACGCGGGATCACGGTCGTTACCGTCGATGCAAAGGGTGATGGACCGACGCAGGTCAACCAAATCCAGGATCTTCTCACGCAGAATATCGACGCGCTCATTTACATCCCGGCGGGTGCCGCTGCCGCGACGGTTCCTGTCAAGCTGGCCAAGGCAGCAGGCGTACCGGTCATCAACATTGACCGCAACGCTAACGGCGCCCCGGGTGATACGTTTCTCGCCACGGATTCCGTGGCTTCTGCCAATGCCGTTTGCAAGCACATCCTCGAAAAGGCTGGCGGTAAGGGAAAGATGGTCATGATCCACGGCCAGAAGGGTACCACGCCTGAGGTCGACCGCACCAAAGGTTGCATGGAAGCTGTGAAGGCCTATCCGGACGTCAAGATCGTTGCGGAGCAGTGGTCGAACCTCTGGAGCCAGGATGAAGGCTTCCAGATCATGCAGAACATGCTTCAAGCCAATCCCGATATTTCGATCGTCTTTGCCCAGGCCGATGGTCTGGCGCTTGGCGCGGCTCAGGCCATCAAGGTTGCCAAGCCGACACAGACGATCACGCTGGGTGGATTTGACGGTGACACCGCCGCTCTCGAAGCCCTCAAGAATGGCGTCTTTGACGTGACCGCGACACAACAGACGCAAAAGATGGGCCGCGAAGCCGTGGATTCTGCGGTGAAAATCGTTGCCGGCGAAAAGGTGCCAGCGGTCCAGTTGCTGGATGCCACATTGACCACGAAGGACAATGTTGACGGCTTCATCGCCAACCACCCGTAATCTGTTCTTTCACAGGCAATCAGCGGAGGGTGCGACATGACTGAACCGGTACTGTCACTAAAGGGCATATCGAAGCGATATGGTCCTCTGGAAGTCGTCAGGAATGTAAGCCTTGACGTCTATGCCGGCGAAGTCGTGGCACTTCTCGGCGAGAACGGTGCGGGCAAATCTACATTGTCCGGCATCATCGCCGGATCTCGCAGTCCCTCCGAAGGTTCCATGACATGGCTGGGGCAACCGTATGCCCCGGCCTCTCCACGGGAGGCAATCGACAAGGGCGTGGTGCTGATCCATCAGGAACTGCAACTGCTGCCGGAATTGACAATAGCCGAAAATGTCTTTCTGGGCCGATGGCCGACACGCAACGGTGTCGTTGACCGGGCGCAGATGGTCAGCCGTGCGCAAGAACAGATGTCGCGCCTCAACCTCCACATCCCGGCGACCCGCAAGGTCGCAGGCCTGTCGACAGCCAATCAGCAACTCATCGAGATTGCAAAGGCATTGGCGCTCGATGCCAAACTGCTTATTCTGGATGAACCGACGGCTGCCCTTGGTGGGGCTGAGACCGAGGCTCTTTTTGAGCAGGTTCGCAAGCTGCGGGCTGAAGGCGTGGGCATCATTTACATTTCCCATCGCATGGAAGAAATCCGCAAGATCACCGACCGTATCATCGTTTTGCGCGATGGTGAGCGCGTCAATGAATTTGCCGACAGCGCAACACCCGTCAGAACGATTGTCGAAAGCATGGTCGGCCGCTCTCTTGAAAGACTGTTTCCGCAATTGCCTGAGCCGACCGACAAGGTCGTCATGAAAGTCGAGGGCCTGACGTCGGCGGAAAACTCGTTCCGCGACGTGACGTTCGATCTGCATGCTGGTGAAATTCTTGGCATTGCCGGACTGGTCGGAGCGGGTCGCACGGAGCTTGTCCGCGCGATTGCGGGTGCAGATCCCATCCGTTCCGGCACGATCCGGCTGGATGGCAAGGTGCTGTCGCTTCGCAGCCCGTCCGACGCCATAGATACCGGCATCGTCATGGTGCCGGAAGATCGCAAAGACCAGGGTTTAGTCGTAGAACACCGCATCGGCGAAAATCTCGTCTATGCAAATCTCGATCAGCTAGGCGGCCGCTGGCTGACCGGGGGCATGAAGCGCAACTTCGCGAATGCGGCCATTGCCAAATTCGGTGTGAAGGGGCGCAGCGACCAATATGCCTCCGACCTCTCCGGCGGTAATCAACAGAAAGTTGTCATCGCCAAATGGCTTGCCCGAAACCCGAGGGTGGTGGTGCTCGATGAGCCAACCCGCGGCATTGATGTGGGAGCCCGCGCTGGCATCTACGATATTATCGCCAATCTTGCCAAACAGGGTGTCGCGGTCATCGTCGTCAGCTCGGATCTGGAGGAGGTGCTCGGTGTCTCGAACCGCATCCTCGTCCTTGCACAGGGCAATCAGGCCGGAATTCTCAACCGTGACGAAGCCAATGACGTCTCCGTCATGGAACTCGCAACAACTTGAATATATGAATGAAAGGAAGAGCGATGGCTGATATCACGCTCAATGCTCCCAAGCTTTTCGATTTGTCCGCACAGGTCGCCATCGTCACCGGTGCCGGCAGCGGGATCGGCCAGAGAATTGCCGTCGGTCTGGCGCAGTGTGGTGCAGACGTTGCCTTGCTGGATCGTCGTACCGACGATGGCTTGGCCCAGACGGCGGAATTTGTTCGGTTAGCGGGGCGCAAGTCGATCCAGATTGCTGCCGACGTGACGAGCAAAGAGGCTCTGGCCGACGCTGTCAGCCGCACGGAAGCCGAACTGGGAAATCTGTCTCTTGCGGTCAACGCTGCCGGCATTGCCAATGCCAACCGCGCCGAGGATATGGAAGAAGACCAGTATCAGACCCTGATGGATATTAATCTCAAGGGTATTTTCCTGTCGTGTCAGGCGCAGTCACGCGCGATGCTCAAACACGGCAAAGGCTCCATCGTCAACATCGCCTCCATGTCAGGCGTCATCGTCAATCGCGGCCTCAACCAGGCGCATTACAATGCCTCCAAGGCGGGCGTGATCCATCTGTCGAAATCGATGGCGATGGAATGGGTTGACCGCGGCATTCGCGTCAACACCATTTCTCCTGGCTACACCGCAACGCCCATGAACACACGGCCCGAGATGGTGCATCAGACGAAGCTGTTCGAAGAGCAGACGCCGATGCAGCGTATGGCGAGTGTGGACGAGATGGTCGGTCCGGCTGTTTTCCTTTTGTCAAATGCCGCCAGCTACGTCACGGGTGTTGATCTGCTTGTCGATGGCGGCTTCTGCTGCTGGTGATGTGGCGTCTCGTTCTGTCGTCATTCAACGTACACTTCACACGGAGGTCGCAATGGCCCGGTTTCACAACAAGACGGTCGTCATCACGGGCGCTAGCCGGGGCATCGGTGCCGCAATTGCAAAGCGCTTTGCAGAGGAGGGGGCCAATTTGGTCGTTTCCGCAAATGAAGAGGCAGTCCACCTCATTGCAAAGCAGATCCAGGCAGATGGTGGCAAAGCCATATCCTTCGTTGGCGATGTGACCAGCAAGACAAGTGTCGTTGACCTTTATGACGCGGCCGAGACAGCGTTCGGCTCCGTTGATGTCTCAATCCAGAATGCCGGCGTCATCACGATCGCCAAGGTTGAAGACATGACTGAAAACGAGTGGGACAAGGTTATGGCGGTCAACACGAAGGGTGTTTTCCTGTGTGCCCAGGAAGCCATTGCCCGCATGCGCAAACACATGCGCGGCGGTCGCATCATCAACACGGCGTCCGGCCAGGCGCGCGATGGCTTCATCTATACGCCTCACTATGCGGCATCCAAAATGGGTGTCGTCGGCATTACTCAAAGCTTAGCGAAAGAGGTGGCCGTAGAAGCCATTACCGTCAACGCATTCTGCCCTGGCATCATCGAAACCGATATGTGGGCCTATAATGACGATGTATGGGGCAAGTTGCTGGGTAGCTACGCGCCTGGCGAGCTTATGAAGGAGTGGGTCCAGGGCATTCCGATGAAGCGGGCAGGGTCAGGCGCAGATGTCGCCGGTCTCGTTACGTTCCTCGCAAGTGATGATGCCGCCTATATCACAGGCCAGACGATCAATGTGGATGGCGGTTTGATCATGTCCTGATACAGCGAGAAGCGCTCCTGCGCTCGATATCTCGCTGATGCTTCCTCCAATGGGTTGCTGTCTCGCCCCGGCTTTGTGGTGACGGAGGGGATCAAAACGGCTGGCATTGCCGGCTCGGATATAAAGTCGCGACTATTTCGCCTGTTGCGGCAACACCATGACGGTCGATGTGCCGTGGGCCAGCACGCGCCCGTCGGCATCGGTAATCTTGCCTTCCGCCGAGATAATCGTTCGCCCTCTGTTGACGACACGTCCCTCGACGCGCACCGTTCCGGTGTCAGCTCTGATCGGCCGCGAGAAGTTGGCCTTCGTTTCGATGCTGGCAAAGCCGACACCGGCAGGCAAGGTGGAGTGCGCGGCGCAGCCTGTGACCGTATCGATAAGTGTCAGTGCCCACCCGCCATGCACACCGCCCAACGGATTGAGCAGATGGTCTCCCGGTGTGGCTTCAAACAAAACTTCGCCATCGCCGACCTCGATCATTCGGAACGACATGGTTCTGGCAATCGACGGCGCAGGCAATTCGCCATCGATGATTGCCTGCAGATGCTGTTTACCAGTCATGCCCGCGATCTGTTCCAGTGTGGCAATGCCGAAGACCGGATTTGAGGGTATGCTCATTGCCTATTGTACCTCTATGACGACTTTGCCCTTCGCGCGTCCGGCCTCGACATAGGCCAGGGCTTCGCCTGTCTTCTCAAACGGAAAGATTTTGTCCAACACCGGCTTGATGATGCCGCTCTCTATCAGGCTTGTTATCTCTCCCAGTTGGCGACCATCGGCACGCATGAACAGGAAGTCAAAACGAACGCCACGTTTCGCAGCTTTCCGGCGCACACCCGAACTGATGAGACGGATGACCAGTCTCATGAACGGGTTCAGCTTCATGGCTGTTGCAAAGGCTGGATCCGGCGGGCCGGAAATGGAGATGAGGCGACCGCCCGGCTTGAGCACGCGCAGCGATTTCTCAAGTGTCTTCTGGTCCTGACTGTTCAAGACGAGATCATAGTCAGAAAGGATAGTTTCGAAATCCTGCGTCTGGTAATCGATGACGACATCCGCGCCCAGGCTTTTGACCAGTTCGGCATTCTTGGCGCTGGTGGTGGTCGCCACCGTTGCACCGAGATGTTTGGCAAGTTGAATGGCAAACGTGCCGACACCGCCCGAACCTGCCTGAATGAAGACTTTCTGTCCCTTGCGAAGCTTGCCGATTTCGACCAGCGCCTGCCAGGCTGTGAGGCCGACAAGCGGAATGGAAGCCGCCTCCGCCCAGTTGAGGTTGTTCGGCTTCAGTGCAACATCGTTTTCATCGATTGCGATACGCTGCGCGAAGGTACCAACGCGGTGGTCTCGCGGACGGGCGTAAACCTCATCTCCTATCTTGAATTGGCGCACACCGGGGCCGACGGCGGTAACGGTCCCGGCTACATCATGGCCCAGAATAAACGGTGGCTTGTATGGAAGGATAAGCTTGAACTCTCCGTCGCGGAGCTTGGAATCCAGCAGGTTCACGCCGGTCGCCTTGATCTCAACGAGAACGTCGTTGCGCCCTGCAACTGGCTCTGCCGTCTCAACGAGGCGCAGAGGTCCACTCTTTTTGTATTTTTCAACTATGAAAGCCTTCATCGGCTTCTCTCCAATTTCTGAGTTTTCTGTGTCAGTTTCTCGAAACACTTCGACGGCTTGGTCAGTTCACTCCAGACCGAACTGCTTGTGCAGAACCTTGTCGAAAAGCGACCTTGGCAGAAACCGGCGGGCGAATGCGCCTTGCTGTACGGACTTGCCGGAAGCATATCGCAGGTCCGGCTTGTCGGCCAATGCTGCTTTAAGGATGGTTTTCGCGACGTCCTCCGCCGTATCAGCAGCCTTCATCGCTTTGGCGTAGGCGACATCATATTTGATACGCAGTGCATCATAATCGCTGAGCGGCGCATCCGCAGGGATGGCACTGGACTCGAATGAGGTATTGGTCGCGCCCGGCTCTATGACAACAACCCTGATCCCGAAGCCTCGAACCTCATGGTCCAGCGATTCCGAGTAGCCTTCGAGAGCATGTTTGGTTGCGGAATAATGGGTATTGAACGGCGCGGGGATGAGGCCAAGCCCTGATCCGACATTCAGGATACGCCCGCTACCCTGGGCACGCATGATGGGCAAGACGGCATTGGTCACCCGCGCGACCCCGAGGACATTGGTGTCATAAAGCGCGCGGACCTGATCGATCGAACTCTCCTCGGCAGCCCCCAGAATGCCGAACCCTGCATTGTTGATCAAAAGGTCTATGCTGCCGAGTTCCGCATGGGCCTGGGCAACGGCCGAAGCCACGGATGTATCCGATGTGACATCACATGCGATCAAGCGAATGCCATCGCGTACCTCGTCAGGCTTTGCCGTGCGGCTCGTTCCAATCACACGGTAACCGGCTTTCATTAGTGCTACGGCTGCGGCCTTACCGATCCCGCTCGACGCACCCGTCAAAAACGCTGTTTTTTGATTTTTGTTCATCGTCAGTTTCCTGTCTCTTCGCCGTCTCAACTGTCCGTTTGCATAAATGCAAGAGCATGTTGGGCATTTTTGATTATGATCATAATTATTAAATCATAGGTGATCGCTGAATTCGAAAATGTCAAGCCTGCGCCATGCAAATAAGTGAATGCGAGCCGCAAGATCCGAGTTTTGAGGGGGCAATACCTTTTCGCCGGGATTTGGTGACGCCTTCATATGTATGGGTGGAGATGTGCTTCAGACATTGGAGCTGGTGAATCACAAACCGATTCAGTCCTCAGCAGGGTTCAAAGACTTAGCCAAGCTCGCGACAAGATCGAAGAACCGTAAAACAATCCTCTTGACTTAATGATGATGATCATCATATATAAAGATGACGAACATCATCAAACTTAAGGTTTGTTCCTATTTTTGCTCGCAGGTGCGCAAAGAAGCAGATCGAGGTGAGCGGCATGGGCAGCTGGCAGCGGAAGGCAGCCTTGGCGGCCGTATCGAGTGGAATAGGCAGGGCAGTGGCTGAGGTCCATGCAGGATATCACCGAGCAAGCAGTTTGGCCTGCAGTTGGGCACGACTGAAGGAACCCGCAGCCCTGCACAAAATTATCAAGCGAAGTCTGCACTTTATATGAGGCGAGACATGTCCAACAATACCAATATTGCACGAGCCAGCGCCCTTTACATACATGCGCCAAATCTAACGATTACCGTCGGTGGGGTCCCGTTCGCCTACCGGGAGCTTGGGTTGAAAGAAGGCGTTCCGATTGTCCTCCTCAATCACTGGGGTGCGGTGCTCGACAATTTCGACCCGCGCATCGTTGATGCGCTAGCGCTCCAGCATCGGGTGATTGCGATTGATTATCGTGGCATCGGCGGGTCGGGCGGAGATGCGCCACTCACCGTTGGCGAGATGGCGCAGGACACGATCAGCCTGATCCGGGAAATGGGTTTCGAGACTGTTGATCTCATGGGCTTTTCGCTGGGAGGTTTTGTCGCACAGGATGTTGCTCTCAATGCTCCAGGTCTAGTGCGAAAATTGATCCTCGCTGGCACCGGTCCTGCGGGAGGCAAAGGCATAGACCGGGTTGGAAAGGTCTCCTGGCCGCTGATCCTCAAGGGAATGCTGACCATGCGTGATCCGAAGACGTATCTGTTTTTCACCTCTACGGCCAACGGCCGTCAGGCCGCAGCGGCATTTCTAAGTCGTCTTAAAGAGCGCAAATCCGATCGCGACAAAGCTCCGACGCCGAAGGCGTTTTTGAGGCAACTCAAGGCCATCACCGCGTGGGGTCGGCAGGCACCGCAGAACCTTGGCGCCCTCAAAATTCCGGTCCTGATAGCCAACGGTGACAATGATATTATGGTACCGACGGCAAACAGCATCGACATGTCGAGACGTATTGCGGGTGCTGAACTCATTGTCTATCCCGATGCGGGACATGGCGGCATCTTCCAAAATCACGCTGCCTTCAGCACAGCCGCTTCGGCTTTCCTTGCCGCCTGACGGCGCATACAGGTGTCGCCTGGAATCGGTAAGGTCGGCAAGGGCAGGGGTTCTTTACCCAGGCGGGGTAGACCTTCGTCATTCAGCTTGCCAAACATCTGGGTACGACAGTCGCAACAACCATGAGATCAAAAGATCTCTGGCCTATCGCCGGCACCATTTCGCCGTTCGAACAATGCGATAATGCATTGGCAGTTGAAATATCCTGTCTCATTCTTGACAGATATGATTATGATCATCATCTATAATTGCGGTCACGTTCAAGATCGTTAAATCCGAAGCAAACAGAGAGTTTACGCATGTCCTCCAAACCCACAGTCCTCATCACCGGCGCTTCCACCGGGATCGGTGCAATGTATGCCCAGCGGTTCGCAGAGCGTGGACACAATCTTGTGCTTGTCGCCAGAAATGTTGAAAAGCTTGAGGCGAATGCAGAACTGCTCAGGCAGACTGGTGTTTCAGTTGAGCTGTTGCCTGCCGACCTGACAGACGAAACCCAGCTGCTGTCTGTTGAGAAGAGATTGCGTGACGATTCCTCGATCGGCATTCTCGTCAACAATGCAGGTGGCACTGTCGGTGGCACATTCGTCACACAAAATATTGATGATCTGACGAAGCTGGTTACCTTGAACGCCACCAGCGTGCTACGCCTCGCGCATGCCGTCGCGCCACGCTTTGCGGAAAAGGGTGAAGGCGCGATCGTCACTATCAGTTCGGTGCTGGCGCTGGCTCCTGAATGGGGTCTATCCGTTTACACGGCGACGAAGGCTTTCGTGTTGTCTCTGTCGCAAGCCATGCACACCGAGCTTGGACCTCAGGGTGTCTACGTTCAGGCTGTGGCTCCGGCGGCAACGCGAACCGACATCTGGAATTTCCTGGACGAAGACAAGCATCCGCCGATGATGGAAGTCTCCGATCTGGTCGACGCTGCCCTTGACGGTTTCGATCGCCGCGAGGTCGTGACAATCCCGCATCTGCATGAGGAGGCCCATTGGCAGGCTATGGAGAATGCCCGAAAGTCGCTCGTGCAGGATACGGGTCATACCACAGCCGCCAGTCGGTACCTCGCGTCGAAGTGACGTGAACGCAAGCTCTCAACGTAAAGGATAAAGGTATGAGTTTCAAAGCTCTGCTAGCGACAAAAGCTGGCGATGCGATTTCGGCAAGCATTGTTGATTTCGATGAAAACGACTTGATGGCTGGCGATGTGACCGTTGCGGTGGACTATTCTACGGTCAACTACAAGGATGGCATGGCCCTCACAGGTTCTCCGCCGATCATCAAGACCTTTCCCCTAATCGCTGGTGTGGACTTCGCCGGCGTCGTTGAGGCTTCCACCTATCCGGGCATCACTGTTGGCGACCGTGTCGTCGCCAACAGTTGGGGCCTGAGCCAGACCCATCATGGTGGATATGCCCAAAAGGCAAGGGTGAGCGGCGACTGGCTTGTGAAGCTGCCGGAGAATATTTCCACGAAGGACGCAATGGCTCTTGGAACGGCCGGCTATACCGCGATGCTCTGCGTTATCGCGCTTGAACATGGTGGCCTGACACCTGAGCGGGGCGATATACTGGTGACGGGTGCCAATGGCGGCGTCGGCTCGATTGCGATCGCCCTTCTGTCAAAGCTGGGTTATCGCGTTATCGCCTCGACCGGGCGGCCACAGGAGGCTGACTACCTGCGCGCACTCGGTGCCGCAGACATCATTGATCGTAAGACGCTTTCGGAACCCGGCGGCCCAATTGCCTCCGAGCGCTGGGCAGGCGCTATCGATTCTGTCGGAAGCCATACACTTGCGAACGTGCTGGCGCAGACAAAGTATCGTGGTGTCGTCGCCGCATGCGGCCTTGCGCAAGGCCTGGATCTACCGTCAACGGTCCTGCCGTTTATTCTGAGAAACGTCACGCTCGCCGGTATTGATTCCGTCAACGCACCTCAGGAAGTCCGGCTTGAGGCCTGGCGTCGCCTGTCCCTCGATCTCGACTTTGAGAAGTTAGCCAAAACCGTGACGACGGTCGGGCTTTCGGATGTTGTTGCGCTCGCTCCCACGATTCTGCAGGGCGGCGTAAAAGGCCGAACCGTTGTTGACGTGAATGCGTGAAGGCGGGCGGGGGGCACAGGAAAACTTGTCTCCCCGCGCCATTTTATAGTCGCGATGATTTGCGGGTCATCCGCTGCGATGTACCCAGAGGGGAGCAAAAGGCGCCATGAAGGTCACGCGTGAGCAGGTCGCGGAAAACAGGCGGCGCATACTCGATTCAGCGAGCAGGCTTTTCCGAAGCAAGGGGGTAGGCGCTGTCAGTGTGGCGGAAGTGATGCAATGTGCAGGCTTGACTCATGGTGGCTTTTACGGCCATTTTTCGTCAAAGGACGATCTGGTCGCGCAAGCGCTGCTGCATATTTTGACATCTGACGCAGAAGGGCCGTTTAGCCTTCTTGGCTACCTTGAGCAGTACCTCTCCGCTGACCATCGAGATAATCCTGGAGAGGGATGTCCGTTCGCGGCACTTGCATCCGAAATGCGACATCAGAGCCCGCAAGCTCGGGCGGTGATGACGGCAGGTGCCCGTCAAATCATAGACATGATGTCAACCGAAGTATCTCCAACTGCTGAAGCGGCAAACGGTCAGACAGTGATTGGGCACTGGGCGGCAATGGTCGGAGCTACGATTCTTGCAAGAGCTGTCGATGACAAGGAACTTTCAGACAGGATACTGGAAGAGACACGCCGGTTTGTTGCCTCCAGCGTAACACAAGTTAACAATGTCGATCCTGAGAGAGAATTCAGCCAATCGCTTGGCTCATCAAGGGAAGACTGACACCCCTATCTCGCCAAGATCGACTTGGCCACGACATCCATAATTTCCGTCGATAGGGCGCTATTTTCCACAGCACGCGCCAGTACCAAAGCGCCAACCATCGTGGCCATTGTCGCAATCGCTGCTTCCCGACTGGATGTCCCGGCCTTTGCGTCGACGATGGTCTGAAGCAACGCAAGTTGATCTTCGACGCCACGCTGCATGACTTGGCGAACCTCCGGGCCATGACGCGCTGCATCCGGCCCAAGCGCTGCAAAAGCACAGCCCTCCGACACACCATCACGATGCTGGTCGGATAAATAGACGCCGACAGCCTTTTCCAACGATGCACGCTTGTCTTGCCCGATCAACGACGACACTCGCTGTACGGTCTGATCCAGCGCCGCCTGCGTCGCTTTGGCGATGAGGTCATCCTTGGATTCGAACTGCTTGTAAAAGCCGCCGTGGGTCAGGCCAGCCGCCTGCATCAGCGTGCTGACGCCGACGCCATCGAAGCCCTTTTCTCGAAACAACCGGCTGGACGTCTCGATAACATGGTGCCGGTTTTCCTCGGCCTTTTCCTTTGTGACTTTCATGGCTTTGATCTCAGTTCATTGAATGCCACTTATATATGATGAACGGCATCTTACTCAATAGCTGTTGTACATCGAATCAGCATGGGAAGAAAACAGCCGAAAGCCCAATCAATCGTTTCCTGGTCGCCACGTGGCGTATATCGCAGGATACACGCCTTGAAGCGCGAACTGTTGCTCGCCGATGCGACGTGACCGACACGGGTATTTCGACTTGTTTTCGGGATCAGGCCTCACTCACATCCCCTCAGTGTCCTGGTCAAATTTCCGCTTCGCCGCTTCTATTTCGGGGGCATGGATAACGGACCATTGGAAGATTGCCTGAAAGGGAGCCTTTAAGGACTCGCCGAGCGGCGTGACGCTGTATTCCACCGCCACCGGCGACGCCGTTATGACGCGGCGTTCCACAAGACCAAGACGCTCCAGCCGACGTAGCGTCTGTGTCAACGCCTTTTGCGTAACGCCCCTCAACTCACGCTTCAGCGCGTTAAAGCGCATTGGCCCTGAGCACAATTCCGCAACGATGAGGATCGACCACTTATCAGCAATTTGGTCAAGGATCAGCCGGCTGAGATGATCGCTTAATTCTGTCTGGCATTTTGCATCTGTCATTGTGGTTTACTTCTCTATACCTGGTGTACTCAAAGTACCTAATTGACACTTGGTTTACATTTTATACCTTAAGCCCATCCGTTTTACAAACAGAGAGTACGCATCATGAAAGCAGTCCGTTTCCACGCAACCGGTGGACCTGAGGTTCTCGTTTACGAGGATGTTGCCGATCCAGTGCCTGGCCCCGGTGAGGTTCTGATAAAAGTCGAGGCGGTCGGGATGAACTACGCAGATGTTATGCGCCGCCGCGGCGACGACTATCCCGATCCCTCGCCTACACCGTTTATTCTGGGAATTGAGGTGGCAGGTACGGTTGCTGCCCTCGGCGAAGGCGTAAACGATATCCCCGTCGGCCTTTCGGTGGTCGCAGTGCCGGGGTCCCGCGGCTACGCACAATATATCACCGTTCCGGCTGCGACAGTCATTCCGCTGCCCGAGGGTTTTGATTTCGTTCATGCCGCAGCGCTGCTGGGACATGGCCTGACCGCATCTATCGTGTTGAAGCACGTGGCAAAGATACAGCCGGGTGAAACCATTCTCATCGAAGGTGCGGCTGGTGGTGTCGGCTCGTTCGCCATTCAGCTTGCCAAGCACTATGGGGCTGGCAAAATTATTGCGGCCGCCAGTACGCCTGAAAAGCGGGCGAAAGCGAAAGCGCTCGGCGCTGACGCAACGGTCGACTATACCAAACCTGACTGGGCGCTAGAGGTTCTCCGACTGACCGACGGTCACGGCGTCAACATCGTCATCGAGACCACCGGTGGAGAGACAGTGAATCAGGCGTTGGACGCATTGGCGCCATTCGGCCGAATGATTTTTCTCGGCCAATCGAGCGGACAGACGGCGCTGATCGATCCGTGGCGTCTGACCTCTATGAACCACACCGTTACCGGCTTTTACGTCAACGGCTTTGCGGGGGACCCAGACCTGCTGATGTCCGAAATCGGTTCGTTGATCGGCTTGGTAATGAGCGGCGAGGTCAAGATTCAGGTCGGACTGGTGCTCCCCCTATCAAAGACCGCAGAAGCGCACCGTTTGCTAGAAAGCCGGCAGACCACTGGCAAGGTTGTGCTGAAACCTTGGGATGCCATTTAACAAGGAAACGCTCTAGGTGTTCAGTCCCGGCATTTGATGGATCGGATTTAGGATGAAACGATTTGGCTCGATTGTCCATCGTTTGCAGATGAACT
>NZ_RXPG01000013.1:0-81360 GCF_023757665.1 Rhizobium skierniewicense Ch11 | reverse complement strand
AGCAGGTTTCTTCAACATGTCCCAATGAATCATAACCCCCCCGATGTGACCAGGGGTTTGTCAGCAGTCTGACCCGCCAGAGGCGGGTCTTTCACTGTGATCAACGGTTGATGAGAGATCAGGCCGAAACGTTGGCTTTCTCTTCCTGACGATCCGCATAGATGTAGAGAGGACGCGCGGCGCCGCTGACGACCTCGTCAGAGATGACAACCTCGCGAACACCTTCCAGCGTCGGCAACTCGAACATCGTATCGAGCAGGATCTTCTCCATGATCGAACGCAATCCACGAGCACCGGTCTTGCGGGTAATCGCCTTGCGGGCGATCTCCCGAAGAGCATCTCCCTGGAACGTCAGTTCCACGTCTTCCATCTCGAACAAACGCTGGTACTGCTTGATCAGCGCGTTCTTCGGCTCCGACAGAATCTGGATCAGCGCATCCTCATCGAGATCCTCGAGCGTTGCCAGAACGGGCAGACGACCGATGAATTCCGGGATAAGGCCGAACTTGACCAGATCTTCCGGCTCGAGTTCGCGCAGCACTTCTCCAACACGACGATCGTCTTCCGCCTTCACCGTCGCGCCAAACCCAATGGAGGTCTTTTCGCCACGGGCAGAAATGATCTTGTCGAGGCCAGCGAACGCACCGCCGCAGATGAACAGGATGTTGGTCGTATCCACCTGCAGGAACTCCTGCTGCGGATGCTTGCGTCCACCCTGTGGAGGAACGGAGGCAACCGTGCCTTCCATGATCTTCAGAAGCGCCTGCTGAACGCCCTCGCCCGACACGTCACGCGTAATCGACGGGTTGTCCGACTTGCGGGAAATCTTGTCCACTTCGTCGATGTAGACGATGCCGCGCTGGGCGCGTTCAACGTTGTAGTCGGCAGACTGGAGCAGCTTGAGAATGATGTTTTCAACATCTTCACCCACATAACCGGCTTCGGTCAGTGTTGTTGCGTCAGCCATGGTGAAGGGAACGTCGATGATGCGCGCGAGTGTCTGCGCCAGATAGGTCTTACCGCAACCGGTTGGACCTACGAGCATGATGTTCGACTTCGCCAGCTCGATTTCACCGTTCTTGGAGGCGTGAGCCAGGCGCTTGTAATGGTTGTGAACCGCCACAGACAGGATTTTCTTCGCCTGCTTCTGGCCGATAACATACTCATCGAGGATCTTGATGATGTCCTGCGGGGTGGGCACACCCTCGCGCGACTTCACCATCGATGTCTTGTTCTCCTCGCGGATGATATCCATGCACAATTCGACGCATTCATCGCAGATGAATACCGTCGGTCCGGCAATGAGTTTCCGGACTTCGTGCTGGCTCTTGCCGCAGAATGAACAATAGAGTGTATTCTTAGAGTCGCCGCCGTTGCTGCCGCTGACTTTGCTCATATCTCTTTCCTTCCAGCACGCCGCAGTTCCGCCAAGCGAAACGCGGTCAACTTACCGTCCGCCGACATGGCCGCTTCGCTCAAGCTTCCCTGTCCGCTTCGTTCCCGGGGGGTACTAACCGCCTCAGGTGAAACACCCGAAAGCGGCGGCAACGAATTCCCCTCTACAGCCAAGGCAAGGCATGCCTCGGCATTTATCTCGTTATCAGCGCCCATAGCCGAATCAGGCTTTTGTTGGACGGCCACAAGCTATGTCATAAAAATTCAACACGGCCTTAATATCTACTATTACCGCTTTATTTTCCCGTTTAAACCCCGAATGTGACTTCGATAGGTCGAATACGGTGCAACTCAGTGGCGGCCTAGCTGGCGACAGCGCCCTCAAGTTCCTGACGCGATGTCAGGATTTTGTCGATGACGCCCCAGTTCTTGGCCTCATCAGCATCCATGAAGTGGTCACGATCAAGCGTATTTTCAACTTCATCAAGCGTACGACCGGTGTGCTTCACATAGACGTCATTGAGGCGGCGTTTCATTTTGATGATGTCGCGTGCATGGCGCTCGATGTCGGATGCCTGCCCCTGGAAACCGCCAGATGGTTGATGAACCATGATACGGGCGTTCGGTGTGCAGAAGCGCATGCCCTTTTCACCGGCGGCCAGCAATAGCGACCCCATCGAAGCGGCCTGGCCGACGCAGAGCGTGGATACGGCGGGACGAATAAACTGCATCGTATCGTAAATCGCCATGCCGGCCGTCACCACACCGCCTGGAGAATTGATGTACAGCGCGATTTCCTTCTTCGGGTTTTCCGATTCGAGGAAAAGCAGCTGGGCGCAAACGAGCGACGCCATATGATCTTCCACCGGACCAGTCAGGAAGATGATCCGCTCTTTCAAAAGACGCGAGTAGATATCATAGGACCGTTCGCCGCGATTGGTCTGCTCAACGACCATTGGCACCAGAGCCATGGCGGTATCAACTGGATTTGTCATGTCCGTCCTTTGTCAACTCTTACCCGGAGCCGTTGGCATCCGGAATCAATTCTATTCGTCTACTCTCTACATAGAGTGTGATTGCCCGGTTCTTCAAGACTGAGGTGACGGATATCCTTAATGACGTCCCGGCAAAATCACGTGTCGCCTTACAGGGCTGCATGAAA
This sequence comes from Rhizobium skierniewicense Ch11, assembly GCF_023757665.1. Taxonomy (NCBI): domain Bacteria; kingdom Pseudomonadati; phylum Pseudomonadota; class Alphaproteobacteria; order Hyphomicrobiales; family Rhizobiaceae; genus Rhizobium; species Rhizobium skierniewicense. Next base: position 78,803 of record NZ_RXPG01000013.1, on the reverse strand, counting down.
AGGCACCATGGCTAATCCAGCTATAAGTGGCCTCATCAACCGTGAAACGCAATAGTGGTCAACCAACGGTTAAACCTTCGACAATAAAACAATCGTAGCCTCTCGTAACGTGAAGTAGAAACGACTTCTTAGTTTTTCATCGTGATAGTGTCGCCGAGCCGGATTTTTATCACCTGCGGGTGATTAAAGGATTTTTGCTGGGAAAGATTTCAAGATGGCAATGCGGCCGCGCGAAAAGCGGTGCGGTGGTGTCGTCGATAAGCCGTTCAGACAGATGGGATTTGATCAGTGTTAGACGCCAAGACGGGCATGCTCATTTGGTCTATGGAAAGCTTGACGCTTTCAGCCGTGTTGGCCGTACTGTGGTTGCACAACACCACGAAAAAGCATCACTTGTGTTTTGCTTCCGGCTTCGCGCTTGTCGGCATCGGCGCCATTCTGGTCGCGCTACGCGGATCCATCCCCGATTTCCTGTCCATCCAGATCGGTAACATTTCTGTGCTGGCGGCGTTCAGTTTTTGGCTGGCGGCTCTTCTGCTACTGGAGAACCGCCGCATCGAAGGCTGGATTGCCATCCCGGCGCTGACCTGGATCGCCTTCATGTTCGTTCCACCCGTGCGCGACACCATGGCAGCGCGGGTCATCCTCTATCATGCCTGCGCCGCCATAGGCTATTTCATGCTGGCTGGCGTTTTGCTGACATCGAAGGACTTCATTTCCAAAACCCGGAAAGTGCTGGCAGCAGCGCTCGTCATCCAGGCCTTCATGGGCGCAATCGCTGCCTCTCTTGTTATTCCCTATAATTACGCGACGGGCCAGATCGTGCCGCTGACGACCCCGGTTGCCATCGCAGGCGCGTTCGGCTTCGTCGTCTTGATGATGATCAGCGTTAAAATGTTCATGGAAGACGCGGAACGACGGCTGCACCGTCTTGCCATGACCGACCATCTGACCGGAACGCTGAACCGTCGTGGTTTGATGGAAGAGTTTAGGAGGCTGAAAACAGGGCTTGTCGGCACATCGAAACATCTGGGTTTCATCCTCTTCGATATCGACAACTTCAAAAAGATCAACGATGCCTACGGCCACCAATGTGGCGACGAGGTGCTGGTCAGGTTCTGTGGGCAGGCCTGCCAGATCGTGGAAGGCCAGGGCTTGTTGATCCGGATGGGTGGCGAGGAGTTCGGTTGCCTGGTCGAGACGGACGACCCCGCCAAGGTTGCAATCCTGGCAGAAGCCATCCGTATTCGGTTCAGCCGTCTGGAGATTGTCGCAGATGGCAAACCGTTTTCGGCAACGGTCAGCGCAGGGGTGTTTTGCCAGACTGCTGATGACGCGGTCCTCGACATCCTGCTGACGATGTCAGACCGCGCACTTTACGGCGCCAAGAAGGAAGGTCGCAACCGCACGGTGGTGCGTGACGGCTCCATCAACATTGTCGTGCCAGCCAATGACCGAGACGAGGACCCATGCGACAACAATGCCGATAGACAGGTGGCAGCCTTGACGCGCATATCGCATATCGCCAATCGATAGACCACGACTTGACCTTTGCACGCCCGGGATTCCATCATGCCGTACACAGGCAATAGAGGGTTCGTCATGCGCGTCAGGTTTTTCACAAGCCTTTTGATATCGTCCGCACTCATCACCGGTTCCGCTCAGGCGCAACAGGCATCGGACACGCTGGCGCCTGAACGGGCAACCGGTACAAAAGCAGCAACCCGTGTCGAAACGAAAGATTTCATGGTTGCGGCGGCCAATCCTCTTGCCTCGGAAGCGGGCCGGAAGGTCATCGCTGATGGCGGCAACGCCATCGACGCACTCGTTGCCGTGCAAACGGTTCTGGGCCTCGTCGAACCCCAGAGTTCCGGCCTGGGTGGCGGTGGCTTCCTTGTCTATTACGACGCAGCAGCCAAAAAGCTGACCACGTTCGACGGACGCGAAACTGCGCCGATGGAAGCGACACCGAAGCTCTTCCTCGATGAGAGCGGCCAGCCGCTGAAATTCATGGATGCCGTCATAGGTGGTCGTTCGGTCGGCACACCGGGAACGGTGCGCCTGCTCTCCGACGTCCATAAAAAATACGGAAAAACGCCGTGGGCAGAGCTTTTCAAACCGGCGGAAACGCTCGCCTCCCAAGGTTTCAAGGTCTCGCCACGCCTCGCATCGCTGATCGCGTCGGACGGTGAAAGGCTGAAAAAATACGACGGACCACGTGGCTATTTCTACGATGCCTCCGGCGCGTCGCTGAAGGCAGGCACCGTCCTGAAAAACCCAGCCTATGCACAAACGCTCAAAACCATTGCGACCAAGGGCGCGGATGCGTTTTACACCGGGCCGATTGCCGAGGCCATCGTCAAGACAGTGCGAGAGGCAGCTGGCAATCCCGGCGTGCTCTCAATGGCAGACCTTGCGAATTATCGGACCAAGGAGCGTGAGCCGGTCTGCGCCACATATCGCGCGCTGGATGTCTGCGGGATGGGCCCGCCCTCCTCTGGTGCAGTCGCCGTCGGCCAGATGCTGGGCACCCTCGAAAACTTCGACATCAAGGCGCTCGGACCGGAAAATGTCGAAAGCTGGCGCCTGATCGGCGACGCACAGCGGCTGGCCTTCGCAGACCGGGAACGCTACCTGGCAGACCCCGATTTCCTTCCACTTCCCACCAAGGGCTTGCTGACGAAGGACTATCTTGCGACGCGCGCATCGCTTTTGGATGGCGACAAGCCGCTTGGCGCCGACGAGGTCAAAGCGGGCGAACCGCAATGGGATCACGCAATGCTCTATGGCCGTGGCCCGACACTGGAGATGCCATCCACCAGTCATTTCGTGATCGTCGACCGCCAAGGCAATGTGGTGTCCATGACGACGACCATCGAAAGCGGTTTTGGGTCGCGGCTGATGACCAACGGCTTCCTTCTCAACAACGAGTTGACCGATTTTTCCTTCAAGACACATGATGGCGGGCTACCGGTCGCCAACCGGGTGGAGCCGGGAAAACGCCCGCGTTCCTCCATGGCACCGACAATCGTCATGAAGGACGGCAAGCCGCTTCTGGCCATCGGCTCGCCCGGCGGCAGTCAGATCATCGGCTACGTTGCGCAGGCGCTGATTGCCTATATCGACTGGGGCATGCCGGTGGAAAAGATCGTGGCGCAACCACACCTGATCAATCGCTTCGGCACCTATGATATCGAGGCGGGCACGGATGCTGAAAAGTTTGCAGAACCGCTGAAAGCCATGGGTTATGAGGTGAAGCCGGGCGAGATGAACTCAGGACTGCAAGCCATTGAGATCACAGGAAACGGACTTGTTGGCAGCGCCGATCCACGTCGTGAAGGTGTGGCTGTCGGCGAATAGAATCACTTCCGTGAGCGGTTGGTTTGCGATAGGGATCGGGCATGAAAAACGTGCCTGATTTCCTCCACATCGACACCGAGAAACGGTCTGTGTCGCTCAACGCTCGCAACCCCGCCTTTTATGGCAATCCCAACCTCGTTTATGAGGCGTTGCATGAGCACTGCCCAACCTTTTATTGGCAAGAGCAGAAGCAGTGGTTCTTTACCGGCTATGACCATGTGAACGCTTTGCTGCGCGACAGGCGCTTTGGACGACAAATCCTACATGTCGCGACCCGTGAAGAGATAGGTCTTCCCCAGCCCTTAGAGCACGTCAGGCATTTCGATGCGGCTGAGCGTCATTCGCTGCTGGAAATAGAACCGCCGGAGCACACGAGGCTCAGGACGTTGGTGAACCGCGCTTTCGTATCGCGCCATGTGGAAAAGATGAAGCCGGAGATCGAAGCACTCGCCAATGGTCTGATCGACCGCTTCGAGACGAAGGGCAAGACGGAGTTGCTGTCATCCTTTGCGGATATCATTCCCGTGACGATGATTGCGCGGATGATCGGCATTCCCGAAGAGATGGGTCCGCAGCTTCTGAAATGGTCGCACGCCTATGTCGGCATGTATATGTTCAAGCGAAGCCATGAGGATGAGCTGGCCGCAGATAGCGCCGCTCAGGAATTTTCCGAGTACGTCCGCAGCGTGATCGAAGAGCGCCGGGCCGAACCGAAGGACGATCTTCTGAGCCACATGATCCACACGGAGCATAAGGGGCAGTATCTTACCGATGACGAGCTGATTTCGACCACCATCGTTCTGCTGAACGCCGGGCACGAGGCAACCGTTCACCAGATTGGCAACTCCGTGCGCGTCATCCTCGAAAGCGGCCACGACCCTGGCCTGCTGTTTCAGGACGAGGCGTCGACCGAGAGAGTGGTTGAGGAAACGTTGCGCATCGGAGCCCCGGTGCACATCTTCCAACGCTGGGCGCTGGAGCGGGTCGAGATTGACGGGATCACGTTCAAACGTGGTGACAAAGTCAGCCTCATCCTCGCCGCTGCCAATCTCGATCCGCGCAAATTCAGCGAACCGCTGACCTTCAAGCCCGACCGTGCCGAAGCACCCAACCTGTCTTTTGGCGCAGGCATTCACTTCTGTATCGGCGCGCCGCTGGCAAGGCTGGAACTGAACATCGTGTTGCCACTGCTGTTCAAGCGACTGCCGGGTCTGCGCATATCAAAGCGGCCAACGGTGAAGGATGTGTATCATTTCCATGGGCTGGAGCGGCTGGATCTGGTTTGGTGATGATGAGCGTCACAACCTGACGACATAATCCTTGCGAGTCGTTTCAATCACTTCCCAGCTTCCTTTGAAGCCGGGTCTGAGGATCATGCGGTCGCCGGTTTTCAGGTGGATGGGCTCGGCACCGTCTTCGGTCAGAATGGAATGCCCTTCCAGAATGTTGAAATATTCCCACTCGTCATATTCAACGCGCCATTTCCCGGGCGTCGATTGCCAGATACCGGCGTAAAGGCCGCCGGTGGCTTCCTCGATATTCCAGGTGGTGAATTGAGGGTCGCCCGAGATCAGCCGGTCGGGTGCGGGAGCACCCGCCTCAGGCTGGACGTTTGCGAGGTCACCCTCGGGCTTGAAATTGAGACGAAGCGTCATGGGCGACCTTTCTTTTTGATCAAACCTTGGCGAGCGCTTGCTCAAGGTCTGCAATGATGTCTTTCACATCCTCGATACCGATGGACAGGCGCACGACATCGGGTCCGGCACCGGCTGCAGTTTGCTGTTCAGGGGTCAGTTGCGCATGTGTGGTGGATGCGGGGTGGATCACCAGAGACCGGGTGTCGCCGATATTGGCAAGATGCGAAAACAGTTGCAGCCCTTCGACCAGCGCCTTTCCGATATCGTAGCCGCCCTTCACGCCGAAAGTGAAAACGGAACCCGCGCCTTTTGGCGAGTAGCGCTGCTGGAGCGCATAGTTGTCACTGTCCTCCAGACCGGCATAGTTGACCCAACTCACCTTTGGATGCGCTCTCAGCCACTTGGCAACGGCAAGGGCGTTGTCGGAATGGCGCTGGACGCGCAGCGGTAGCGTTTCTATTCCGGTGAGAATGAGGAAGGCATTGAACGGCGCGATGGAGGGGCCGAGGTCCCGCAGACCCAACACACGGGTTGCGATGGCAAAAGCAAAATTGCCAAAGGTCTGATGCAGAACGACGCCGGAATATTCGGGTCTTGGCTGGGACAGCGCGGGATATTTATCGTTGGCCGACCAGTCGAACGTTCCGCCATCGACGATGATCCCACCCATGGAGTTTCCATGGCCGCCGAGAAATTTCGTCAGGGAGTGAACCACGATATCGGCACCATGCTCAATGGGGCGCAGCAAATAGGGGCTGGCCATGGTGTTGTCGACGATCAAGGGGAGACCATGCTTGTGGGCGATCTCCGCAATCGCGGCGATATCCACAAAGGTGCCACCGGGATTGGCGAGACTTTCGATGAAAATCGCCTTGGTGCGCTCATCGATCTGGCGTTCGAAACTTTCGGGATCGGCGGCATCCGCCCAGCGCACCTGCCAGCCAAATCCCTTGAAGGACTGGCCGAACTGGTTGATGGAGCCACCATAAAGCTGGCGTGCGGCGATGAAATTGTCACCCGATGTCAGCAGCGTGTGAAAAACGAGAAGCTGGGCGGCATGGCCGGACGCAACCGCAAGCGCGGCCGTGCCGCCTTCCAAGGCTGCCACCCGCTCTTCCAGAACCGCCTGCGTGGGGTTCATGATGCGGGTGTAGATGTTGCCGAATTCCTTCAGTCCGAACAAGGCAGCCGCGTGATCCGAATCGCGAAACGCGTAGGCGGTCGTCTGGTAAATCGGTGTGGCGCGCGCACCGGTGGTCGGGTCGGGTTCGGCACCGGCGTGAATGGCCAGCGTCGAAAAACCCGGATTGTTCTGTGACATATATCCCTCCAAATTACATTTGCCTGCTGTCAGGGCATGGGAAATCATACTGCGCCAGCAGCGAATGATAAGTGCGACTTATGCTAACTATCATGCGATATTGAGACGTGGATGCTCAATGGCGGGACAACGGTTCATCACAACGTCTATGCCGTAAGCCTCGGCCCTGGCGGCTGCGTCATCATGCCGGACAGAAAGCTGGCCCCAGATCACCTTTGGGCGTGGCGATAGCAAGATCACCTCGTCGACAATAGCAGGCAGGTTGTCTGCGGCGCGGAACACGTCGACCATGTCGATGGCCTCCGGAATATCCGCGAGCTTGGCATAAACCTTCTGGCCGAGGATTTCCTTGCCCTCCTGCCCCGGATTGACCGGAAACACAGCGTATCCTCTGGACAGCAGAAACTGCATGACACCATAGCTGGGTCTGGATGAGTTGGGCGACGCTCCCAGAACGGCAATGGTTTTAACGTCGGTCAAAATCCGACAGATTGTTTCATCGTCGTACGTTTCGTGGTTCATGGTCATCCTCCCAGACAAAACTGTGACGCCATTATCGGCGCGATGGGGCGTCGAAGAAAGCTTTTTCTCCAAGCTCTCTGTCTTCACGCGGCGGAACTTACCACGAATGATTGCGTCATCACCCCTCTTAATCCACAATTGTACATTGTTTGTGCAATCTTTGTTCGTCGTATTTTAGAAACTACTGATAGTTACATTAGTAAGATGCGTTTTTTCTGGTTTCGGGTTCAAACACCTTTAAAAGACTCATATAAACGTTTGAAACCAACCCGCCTGCACGCTGCGGTTTTTGATAGGCGGGCTTTGTGAAGCCGCTCGACATTGATCGAATGACTGAAATGCGTGTGATAATCGGGTCGAGCCGCTGAAAGATCGCCTTTGGTGAGTGCAATGGATCCACAGTCATACTAGAGCTTGTCGAGGTTGGGTCATCAGCGAGTCTCCCATGTCGATTGACGTGCTCCTATTGGTTTTGCTGGGCGCGCTCTTGCACGCCAGCTGGAATGCGCTGGTCAAATCCGGCACGGACAAGGGGCTGGACGCAACCCTGATTGCTGCGGGTGCCGCGGTGTGCTCCCTACCCTTTCTACCGTTCGTGCCATTTCCCGGTGTGGCCGCCCTGCCCTTCCTGCTGGTATCGGCGATCTTGCAATTCACCTATTTCCGTCTGGTCGCGGCAGCCTACACGGCAGGTGACATCGGTCTTGTCTACCCCATCATGCGCGGCGTTGCGCCATTGATCGTGGCAGCCAGCAGCAATCTGTTTCTGGGTGAAACGCTAAGCCCCGCCGCGCTTGGCGGGATCGCCATCATCTCTTCGGGAATATTGACATTGGCCTTCGAGGCACGCCACGGCGGAAGGCACGCCATTCTGCTGGCGCTCGCCAATTCGGTCGTCATCGCCGGCTACACCTTTGTTGACGGTGTCGGCGCCCGGCTCTCGGCAAGCTCCATCTCATACACCCTCTGGATGTCTCTGATGCCACCAATTCTGCTGTTGAGCTGGGCGCTGTATTCGCGCGGATGGGCTCCAGTGGCCCACCATGTTCGCCGCAACTGGTGGCGCGGAATGGCAGGCGGCGCAGGCTCGATCATTTCCTATGGGCTGGCGCTCTGGGCGATGACGAAAGCGCCGGTCGCCGTCGTTGCCGCTTTGCGGGAAACATCCATTCTTTTTGCGGTCGTGATTTCCATTGTCATTCTCAAGGAGAAGGCCAGCGTCTGGCGTTGTATCGCCGGTGCGATCATCGCTTTGGGCGTGCTGATCATGCGTCTCGGCTGATTTAAGAGTAACTTTATTGTGGTACTATAAAACCACACAACTAAACCAATGTTTTCATTGGGTAATTTTTACGATCCTGAATTCGACTGTTGTTGACGGCCTTTTGCCGGCGGCTTATAAGCGCGCCAGATAGTTTTTCCCCGGAAACGCCGTCTTTCCGGCTGAACGTTCGCGATCAGCCTCAAGCAACAAGAAACGCCCGCATATTTCCACTTTGAAACGTGACGGGTCCTAGAGAAAGTTAAAAGAATGTCTACTTTCGTTCAGAAGCCCGCTGAGGTGGAGAAGAAGTGGATCATCATCGACGCCGAAGGCCTCGTTGTTGGTCGCCTCGCCACTGTTGTTGCAACCCGTCTTCGCGGTAAGCACAAGGCAACATACACACCGCACGTCGACGATGGCGACAATGTCATCATCATCAACGCTGAAAAGTGCGTTTTCACCGGCAACAAGTATTCCGACAAGAAGTACTACTGGCACACTGGTTACCCAGGTGGCATCAAGGAACGTACCGTTCGCCAGATCATCGAAGGCCGCTTCCCGGAGCGCGTTCTCGAAAAGGCTATCGAGCGTATGATCCCTCGTGGTCCTCTTGGCCGTCGCCAGATGAAGAACCTTCGCGTTTATGCCGGTTCCAACCATCCACACGAAGCTCAGCAGCCAGTCGCTCTCGACATTGCAGCGCTGAACAGCAAGAACGTAAGGAGCGCCTGATAATGGCCGATCTTTCCTCACTGAAAGACCTCGCCCCTGCATCGGAAGCCTCTGCTCCCGTGCACGTCCGCAAGGTTGACACACTCGGCCGCTCCTACGCGACCGGCAAGCGCAAGAACGCTGTCGCCCGCGTTTGGGTCAAGGCTGGCTCTGGCAAGATCATCATCAACGGTCGCGATTTCTCCACGTATTTCGCACGTCCCGTCCTTCAGATGATCCTGCAGCAGCCTTTGATCGCAGCAGCCCGTTCCGGCCAGTTCGATATCATCGCAACTGTTGCTGGTGGCGGTCTTTCCGGCCAGGCCGGTGCTGTTCGTCACGGCGTTTCCAAGGCCCTCACCTACTTCGAACCCGGCTTGCGCTCGGTTCTGAAGAAGGGTGGCTTCCTGACCCGCGACAGCCGTGTTGTTGAACGTAAGAAGTACGGTAAGGCCAAGGCCCGCCGTTCGTTCCAGTTCTCCAAGCGTTAATCGCGACCGGAATACAACACATCGAAAGGCGGGGCTTTGGCTCCGCCTTTTTCGTTTGGCGGGTGTTGTCTCAGTTGCTAGTGGTTGTCTGCGCCCTATCCAACTCGCGCAAAACGCTTTCCACCACCATTGCAGCTCCCGCAGCCGTGTAGTGTCCTCTGTCAGCGATATAAGCGACACCGGCACGACCGTAGAGGCATCTGTCTCGTGCCTGCGTGTTGCAGAATATCGTCTCGGGCAGGACCTTGCCGACATTATCAGGGACGGCAGCATCCAGCAGCGCGTGAGCACGGGCCGTATTGGCCTGGAAGTTCGAAGCGGAAAACGGAAAGTCGGGCGCCTTGTCGCCTTTGATGATCCGCGCTGCCATCACGTCGATGACGGGCTTGTCGAAACGGGGGCTGGGATAGATGACAACCACGCGCTTGCCGCTCGCCCGCAAGGCTTCGATCGTCTCACGCAATTTATTCGCCATCTCCCCCAGGGACGTCGTATCGACAAGGCGCTCCCTGCCTTCGATCCGCATGTGGCTGGTGTTGAGAAAGCTGACCCATGATGCCGTGAGGATGACGGTGTCGATCCTGGTCTCGTTTAGATAGGCCAGGGCTCGCGCGTTGACATCATCGCACGGCACGGCACCCTCTTCCCGCGCCATGGAGACGCCGATGATGGGCGCGCAAAAACCATGGGTGATCTGCACGAGGCCTATATTTCGACCTTTCAGTGCGTTCGCCAGCGAAGGCGCCATGGAGGCGGCAATGGAATCGCCCCATAGCGCGTAGGTCCTGCCCGCCTGTGCATTGAAGAGGCATTTCGGATCGGGCACGAGGGCGGTCCCATCTTCGACTTGCCACAGGCAGGTATCGCTCCACACCGTTTTCTGGGCAAAACTTTGCACATCGGGCGACAGGCGGAACGGCAAGCCGTCCTTAACGTCGCCCCAGAAGCCGACGCTCATCAGGACCACCCCGCACGCGGCAGCCACGCCAACGAAGCGACGAAGACCAATTCTTTTGCTTCGGAAGGGCTGTTCGACGAAACGCCACGTGAACGCTGCAAGTGCGGCGGTCAGCAGGATCAAACCACCCATGACCCAGTTCGAAGGGGCATCGGTGCTTCTGATGCGCCAGAACACGAAAACCGGCTGGTGCCAGAGATAGGTGCTGAAACTGATACGTCCGATCCAGACCAGAGGCGGAAGCGACAGAATACGACCCGCCCAGGTATCACGAGAGGCGAACACCAGAACCCCGCAAGCGCCTGCGACCGGCAACAGTGCCATCAACGAGGGAACCAGCGTGGCGGGATCGAACAGGAATATAGCAGCCAGGACCATCGCGACGCCTGCGAACGCTAATGCGCCGTTGACGGGTCGGGGTCGGCCGTTCACGTAGAAGGCGCAAAGCGCGCCTACCAGAATTTCCCAAGCGCGGGTGGGCAACAGATAATAATTGGCAGACGGGTAGAACCGGGCTCCGATCTCGCTGGCGATAAGGCTCGCAATCGCCGCGACGACCACAATCCGAAAAATGGTTTTGGTTTTCAACGGCAAGAGAAAGAGCAAAGGAAACAGCAGGTAGAATTGCTCTTCGACACCCAGGCTCCAGGTATGAAGCAGCGGCACTTCGGCCGCGTCGGGTGCGAAATAGTCGGTCTTTCTGAGGAAGTAGACATTGGAAACGGACAAGGTCGCCGTCATCAGACTTTTGGAAAAGGCTTCGTAAGCGTCCGGCAAAAGCCACATCCAGGCAGGCGGAAGTGTGCACAGGAGAACGAAGAAAAGCGCGGGCACTATCCTGCGTGCGCGGCGCTCGTAAAAGGCCCTCAGTGAAAACGTTCCGTTCGCACGGGCATCGAGAATAACGGTCGTTATCAGATATCCGCTGATGACGAAGAAGACATCGACACCCATGAAACCGCCGCTGAAGATCGCGAAGTTGGCATGCGCAAAGATCACGCCCAGCACGGCAATGGCGCGCAGACCATCGATTTCAGGCCGATACGTCATGACGGTCCCTAAGTTTCAGGGTTGAATGGGCACGCCGGAAGCGTCTCAGCAATACCGGTAAATTACAGAGGAACAGTCTATCAGCAAACCCTTAATGCAGCATTGCGGCGCTCCACACTTCGACGTTCAGCACGTAACGTGAAGGACGACCGCCATTGCGGCAGCAGTTGTCGCGATGTATATGCTTTGCACGCGTGGAGAATGGCTTGCGACCAGACGCTGACAGATCGATTCAGGACTTTGGCAAACCGATTCCGCGCATGATCGTAACCTATTGAATGAACAGGATAAGGACATGGCAGCGAAAATCTTCATCGATGGCGAACACGGCACGACAGGCTTGCAGATCCGCACACGCCTTGCCGATCGTCGCGATATCGAGTTGCTGTCCATTCCTGAGGCCGAGCGCCGCAACGCAGCCATGCGCGAAGACATGCTGAACAGTGCCGACATTTCCATTCTGTGCCTTCCCGACGACGCTTCGAAAGAGGCCGTTTCGATGGTGGCCGGCAACAACAATGTCAGCATCATCGACACATCAACCGCTTTCCGCATTCACCCAGATTGGGCTTATGGCTTTGCTGAAATGGATAAGGCCCAGGCCGAAAAGGTCAGGTCTGCCCGCTTCGTGGCAAACCCCGGATGCTACCCGACGGGCGCCATCGGTCTGATCAGGCCATTGCGGAATGCGGGCATTTTGCCGGATGGCTACCCTGTGAGCGTCAATGCCGTTTCCGGTTACACCGGTGGCGGCAAGCAGATGATTGCACAGATGGAAGACCCAAGCCGCGATGATGCCATCAGCGCCAATAACTTTCTCTATGGTCTGACACTGAAGCACAAGCACGTGCCAGAAATGCAGTATCATGGCCTTCTGAACCGTGCCCCCCTATTTTCCCCGTCGGTTGGCCGGTTCGCGCAGGGCATGATCGTGCAGGTGCCGCTATTCCTTGGAGACCTTGCCGAGGGAACGACGCTGAAATCCATTCACGACGCGCTTGTTGCGCATTACGCAGCACAGAACATCGTTCAGGTCGTGCCGCTTGACGACAGCAAATCGCTGTCGCGCATCGATGCGGAAGAACTTGTCAATCAGGACACGATGAAGCTGTTTGTGTTCGGCAGTGACGAGCACATCAATCTGGTCGCCGTTCTCGACAATCTCGGCAAGGGTGCTTCGGGCGCTGCCGTCCAGAATATGGAACTCATGCTTTCGGCATGAGTGACACTTCGGACAACAGCCGAATTCCTGACGACCTTGCAAGGCGGTGGAGCATCTCCTCCGCCTTTCTCATTGCCGATACACCCAGCAGTCTTGTTTATCGCGTAACACTGGAAAGCGGCGCGGCGGCCATCCTGAAAAGTCTGAAACCTCGTGGTATGGGCGAACGCCCTGGCATAGCCTATCTGCACTGGCGGGGCGGCAACGGGGCCGTGCGCCTTCTGGCGCAAGCCGAAACCGTATGCCTGATCGAAGACGCTGGCGATACGACGCTGCGCACCCATCGCCTTGCGCATGACGAAACGGCCTCCAACACCATCATCCTCGATGTGCTGGCAAAGCTGCATGCACCCGGCAACAGGATACCCAAAGGACTGACGTCGCTCGATCGGCATTTCAAGGCCCTCTTTGCGCGTGCAGATATCGAATCGGATATGCGCATCAAGGATGCCCTGCGCTTCAGCGCGCATTTGGCCAGCACGCTGTTGGCCGACCAAAGCGACATCAAGGCCCTGCACGGGGATTTGCATCACGACAACATCATATCCGGCGAATCACGTGGCTGGCTGGCGATTGACCCGCAGGGACTTGTTGGCGACCCGGCCTATGATGTTGCCAATATTTTCGGAAACCCTATCGGCGCCCTGCCCGATATCATCGATCCCTATCGTATCCGATCACTGGCCAGGATCTTTGCCGGAGCTCTCGGTTGCACGGAAGACAAGGTGCTGCGCTATGCCATTGCCCATGCGGGCTTATCGATCTGCTGGTCGCTGGAGGACGACGTGGCGCTCGATGATAGCAAGAACGCCCGCGAACGCCTTGCCTTCATCGACGTCGCCAGATCGCTGCTCTAGCGTCTGACGTCGACCGCACCCGGCAACGGGTATTCCCCAATGAAACCGCGCCAGTGGGCGATGGCAAAGGCGAGAACCAGAAGCGCCATGCCCTGATGCGCCAGGGCGACGTGGATATTCACGTGCATCAGAAGTGTGGTGATGCCAAGTGTCGCCTGCATGCAGACAAGAGCGAAAAACAGGATGGAGCGACGCGCCTGGGGGGTGTTCGGGAGTGTTCGCGCCATGTCGATCATGTGCCAGAGCGTTGCGGCAAGAAGCACGTAGGCGCCCAGACGATGGACGAACTGCACGGTCTTTGGATTTTCGAACAGGTTGATCCACCATGGCTGCTGAAGGAAAAGATCGCCGGGAACGAGCGAACCATCCATCAACGGCCATGTGTTGTAGGACAGACCGGCGTTCAAGCCAGCCACCAGCGCTCCGAGATAGATCTGGAACAGACAGAGCACCGCCAGCAGCGTGGCAAAACCCCTGCCCCGTTGCTCGCTCGCCGCCTGTGGAGAGTGGAGCGACAGTCCGCGCAAGATCCACATGCATCCTGCGAAAATCAGACAGGCGATCGTCAGATGCGTGGCCAGCCGGTACTGCGAAACATCGGTGCGGTTCACGAGGCCTGAGGAGACCATCCACCAGCCGACGAAACCTTGAAAACCACCCAGCGCGAGCAGGCCGATCAAAGGCAGCTTCAAGCGCTTTTCGATTCGACCTGTCAGCCAGAAATAGGCGAGCGGCAACGCAAAGATCAGGCCGATCGCACGCGCAAGCAGGCGATGCGCCCATTCCCACCAGAAGATGGTCTTGAACTCGCTGAGCGACATGCCTTTGTTGATTTCCTGATATTGCGGAATGCGCTTGTAAAGCTGGAATTCCTCTTCCCATTCGGCAGCGGACAACGGCGGAACGGCACCGTGGATCGGCTTCCATTCGGTGATCGAAAGACCTGATTCCGTCAGGCGTGTCGCCCCACCGACGAGCACAAGGCAGAACAGGGTAAACAGAACAACCCGCAGCCAGATGCGCAACAGGCGGCGGTTCTTTTCCTGCGTTGTCAGCGCCGCCGGACGGTTCTGCTCGACAGAGGTTTCAGCCTTACCCATCGTGTTCGTTTGCATTCCTGACACTCCACAAGTCTTATGCCTTGGTTTGCAACAACGAAACGTGCAAAACAAGCCCTTATGCCGCCCTATCAAGCCTTAAAGCTTTGCGGCATCGGGTCGCGGCTGTATAGTGCGGCAACGGATCTGCAAGACGGAAAACCCCATGCCCACGCGCCTGAAATCATTCATCGGAACCATCGTCATCATCTGTCTGGTGGTTCTTTATGCCGTGGTCGCGACATCGTTTGCCACGGCAGCGCTATCCGATCAGCCATGGTGGGTGCACCTGGCCTATTTCCTGGTTTCAGGCCTGCTTTGGATCCTGCCAGCGATGTTCATCATCAAATGGATGGCGGGGCCGACACAACAAAAATAGCTCTATGATGCGCTTCTGGTGGGCGCGTTATCGGTCATCACCATCACGTCGGGGTAACCCGCAGCCAGAAGCTCCGCCAATGCGGGTTCGGCCTGGGCTTCGTCCGGCGATGAGACAACAATATCGGCATCCACATATTTCAACAGCGTTGTCACACCCTGGATATCGGATGCGCCGAACTCCAGCAAAAGAGTGTCGTAGGTGTCCGCCAGCGCATGCAGCACCATGGTCAGCCGCTCGATGATCTTCACGGCCTGAACGGGCTGGGCGATGCCTTGTGGCACGATATGGGCATTGGACAGCCGGTCGTGATGGATCGTCTCACCAAAGGCCGTATCGCCGAACAGCAGATCGCCGAGACCCGGAAGGCCCGCCTGCGGTGACATCAGCCGCGTTGGACAGCCCGACACCGTCATATCCACAAGCACGATGGAACGGCCAAGCTCAGCCATGGAGCGCGCCAGCATGACCGTGGCCGTGGAGCCATCGTCACCACTGGGAGACAGGAATGCAAAGGCAGGTTTTGCGCCACGCATGGAGAGGAAATCCGCGACGTCGCTGACCGGAAGGCTGAAGCGCTCCCGTGGCGTGGCGTCTGTGTCATCTGCATGAGACATATTGTCTTCCAAGTCATTTCCTAAAGTGTTGGCGCCCCGGCACATTCCGTTGGTCGCCGCGACTTTACGAGGTGCGGGTAACGCAAGCGTTAAACTTCTCCTGCACCACTGTGATTACTAATGATTGAAAAATGAATCGGCACCTGTTTACGGGGCATTAACCATAAGGAGGGGATAACGGCATGAAGAAATGCATTTGGAGCAAGATTGCGGATGACGTTCGCTGCCCCACGTTTGATATCCGCATTGGTCGTTGCCTTGGCGACAACGCTTGCAGGTTGTTCTGCGTACAAGCCGGCACCGCGCGCCTTTAACGAGGCAGCGCTTCAACCCTATCACCTCGATAGTGGCGACCGTCTGCGCGTCAATGTGTTCGATCAGGCCGGACTGACGAATACCTACATCATCGATCAGGCAGGCTACGTCGCTTTTCCGCTCGTCGGCCAAGTACCGGCGCGGGGCAAGACCGTCGCCCAGCTTGAAGCGGCCATTGCACAAAAATTGCGCCAGGGTTTTCTCAAGAATCCTGATGTCACGATCGAGATCGATCGCTATCGCCCGGTTTTCGTCATGGGTGAAGTCGGCAGACCCGGCCAATATTCCTATGTCCCCGGCATGACGGCCCAAAATGCTATCGCCATCGCCGGTGGCTTCACACCCCGCGCCAATCAGCGAGATGTGGACGTTACCCGTAAAATCAACGCCGAGGTTCTGACAGGCCGAATCATCATCTCTGGCCCCGTCATAGCAGGCGACACGATATATGTGCGCGAACGCTTCTTCTAAAATGCACCAACGGCCCTGCCCGGCAGCTGCATCTCACCTCAAGAAGCTCTAACACGACAAAGTTTATAGTCTGAAATGGGACCGAGCCAAAGGTTTCCAACCGACTTACAGTTGCGGGTAAACAGGTATTGCGTATCCCGCCCCCCTTATTTGCTCGTCCGGAAAGGCCGGACTGAGGAACACATGCACCAGGACAGCGTTTTAGCGACGCCAAACCGTCGTGCACGTGTTAGAGAAGATGCAAGCGACACGGTGACGTTGACCTAAAGGGTTTATTAGTAAATCCTTTAGTAACCTGACCTTCATTCGAGGCTTTGGAAAGATACAATGGACCAAGGTGGAGGCGAAAATAATCCCATTGATCTGAACGCACTGCGCCAGCAGCTTTCGCAAAAGTCGCAGTCCCCAGATGCGTCGGCCCGTGAGCCGGCTACCCTTAACCCGCTTGCCCTTCAGGTCGCCAACCAGCTTCGCTCCACAAGTCACTCTCCCAATATTGTCATAGGACAGCTGCGGCTTTTCGAATTCGTCATTTTGGTGCTCATCGGGATTTTCATCAACGCGATGGAGGCCCCGCAGGAGTTCAGTTCTCAACTTGTGCTGGTTGCGATCTGTATCTGTACCGGCGCGTTATCATCCATTTTTCTGCTGATCACGGATTGCTACCAGCTTCCCATGCTGCGTCGCCCGGTGCAGACCATACCAAGGGTTCAAGGCTCGCTTCTGGCAGCCTTTGCACTGACATTCATCATGATGGTGACGTTTCTTCCAGCCTCGGTCTATTCGTGGCAGACATCGGCACTTTGGTTCACTGTCAGCGCGGTCTTTATTCTCATCGAGCGGGTCATTGTTGGCTTGGCGATTCGCCACTGGGGCCGTAACGGCGTCATGGAACGACGCGCGGTCATCGTTGGCGGCGGACAAGCGGCGAAGGATTTGATTCGCTCCCTTGAAGATCATGACAATGACATCCGCATCTGTGGTATTTTCGATGATCGGAAAAGCGCACGGTCTCCCGAGGTCGTTGCCGGCTATCCAAAACTTGGCACTTTTGCCGAACTCGTGGAATTTGCGCGTTTGACCAAGCTGGATATGCTGATCATCTCCATTCCCATGAGCGCGGAGGCACGCATACTGGAACTCATTCGGCAATTGTGGGTGCTTCCCGTCGATATCCGCATTGCCGCACAAGCCAACAAGTTACGCTTTCGTCCCCGCTCTTACTCCCACATCGGAAATGTGCCGATGCTGGACGTGATGGACAAGCCTTTGCGCGACTGGGACTCAGTCGCCAAGCGGGTGTTCGACGTTTTTTTCAGCCTGTTTTCCATACTGATACTCTGGC
The DNA here is from genome assembly GCF_023757665.1 of Rhizobium skierniewicense Ch11. Classification (NCBI taxonomy): domain Bacteria; kingdom Pseudomonadati; phylum Pseudomonadota; class Alphaproteobacteria; order Hyphomicrobiales; family Rhizobiaceae; genus Rhizobium; species Rhizobium skierniewicense. The sequence goes on along the minus strand of NZ_RXPG01000013.1, from coordinate 61,186 downwards.
CAGTGATGCTGGGTGCGGCGATCGCTGTGAAATCGACCTCCAAAGGCCCTGTTTTGTTCAAGCAGAAACGACACGGGTTCAATAATGAGACAATCAATGTCTGGAAGTTTCGCTCTATGTACACGGAAATGAGCGACCCCACGGCCAAGAAGGCCGTGACCAAGAACGATCCTCGCGTCACACCGGTTGGTCGATTCCTGCGAAAATCGTCAATCGATGAGCTGCCGCAGTTATTCAACGTTCTGGCAGGTGATCTGTCTCTCGTCGGCCCGCGCCCCCATGCCGTGCACGCGCAGACGGGAGACCTGAAATACACCGAAGTCGTGGAGCATTATTTTGCACGTCATAAGGTTAAACCCGGCGTGACGGGATGGGCGCAAATAAACGGCTGGCGCGGCGAGATCGACCATGGAGACAAGATTAAAAATCGCACGGCCTATGATCTTTATTACATTGAAAACTGGTCACTGTTGCTTGATCTCAAAATTCTGTTTCTCACACCCATCCGTTTGCTCAAATCAGAAAACGCTTATTAAATTGCGGAACCCCTCACGAATTCATGCGTTTAGCACTCGCACATTTCTGCACAGGGGAAACATATGACACGATCCAACAGTCTCTACTTCATCATTGGCGCTCTTCTCATCGCCGTGGTCGGCCTTGGCGCATACGTCTGGAACGAGGAAAGCAAGCCCAAGGGCGTCGAAATGAAGATCGGGCCAAACGGCGTCTCCGTACAGGAGAATTAAGCGCCTCCAGCTTCGCGCAGGTTGAGAAATCTAGACCGGTTTGTGTCAGGTATATTTCACCTCACACACACCGGTCTTTTCATGAGAGTGGACCATATCAATGCTCGCTTTCCGTCTGGAAGCGACAGTTCCGGCGCAGATGCATGCGACGAGCTGAGAATGAGGGACGCCACACACTATGGTCTCCGGACTCGCCAATGTCGTCAAGCTCGCATCAACCGAGCTTGCATTGAAAGCCATTCACTCCCACGCCGCACTTGCAGCAGACGCTGCCGAACACGTCGTCACCGGTCTGCCCTTACCGATCACGACGGAGAAGGCCGACGTAGAGGGCATCACCGACCTCGTTTTCTTGAAAAACCTGAAAACGACGCTTATCGAGATGTCGAAAGATCCGACAAGCGCCTTTCAAGGACAGGCCATGCTGAAGGCCGCAGATGCCAGCGCCCTCAGCATATTCGACGCAATCGAGGGCGTAGTCATCACAGCATGGGGCGCAAGCGGCACAAAGAATGCTCCTGGCAGGATAGACGCCATCGGCTGGAGCCCCTTCCTCAGGCAGCACATCAAGCGTGCGCATGGAACGGCCTATGCGAAAGACGACAACGGCAGCTACATTGATCTCATATCCGGCGAAAGCGCCTATTTCGGCACCGTCGGTAACACATATTACTATTTTACCTGGCCACAATAATCAGGCTGCGTCACTTGGTCAGTCTGTTCCGATTGTTGCCTCGTATGTTAAATGGTGAAAACGGTTTCTCCGGCGTTTACGTTTTGGCACGGCTGGCGCGCCACCTGTAAAAGGTGGCTGCGCACGCGTTTGTGATCCTATGGCCATCCCTCATTTGAACAAGCGGCTCGGTTCGGCTGCCGCAAAATCACGTTGACATCGATTTCATATCCATTATTCTGGATATATGGAAAACAACGCTGCGATTACCGCTTTGTCCGCGCTTGCCCAGCCGACACGGCTCGAGACTTTTAGAACATTGGTCCGCCACGAGCCCAACGGAGTAGCTGCAGGGGAGCTTGCAAAAATACTCGACGTTCCGCAAAACACCATGTCGGCCCACCTCGGCACGCTGGCAAGGGCGGGTCTCATCAAGAGCGAACGCCAGAGCCGCTCGATTATCTACCGGGCAGACCTCGATGGATTCCGTGACCTGACGCTGTTCCTTCTGAAGGATTGTTGCGGCGGGTCGACGGAGCTCTGCGCGCCGTTGATCGCCGAACTTTCCCCCTGTTGCGCACCCGCACCGAGGCCGTCATGACGGCAATGCACCTTGAACAGGTCGAGAAGGCTGTGGACCTCTATGTTGCGACAACGACAGCCTCTGATTCTTTCGAAGACCTCGGGTTCGCAATCGTCGATCAATCCGACGCGCCCGAACTTGTCCTCCCCGCCCGCCAGCTCTCGGGCATCTGCCTGGCCTCCGCGACCGTCATGAAACTTACGAGGCCACCGACCTAACAACGGGACACGACAATGACCGACAAGACCTACAACGTGCTCTTCCTCTGCACGGGCAATTCCGCTCGCTCTATTCTCGGCGAGTCCATCCTCAATCATGAAGGCAAAGGCCGTTTTAAGGCGTTCTCCGCCGGGAGCCATCCCAAGGGTGAGGTCAACCCGCATGCGCTGCGTGAACTGGAAGCCCTCGGCTATCCGTCCAAGGGCTTCTCGTCGAAGAACTGGGACGTGTTTTCTGAACCCGGCGCTCCCGAGATGGATTTCATCTTCACCGTCTGCGACAGCGCCGCGGGCGAGGCATGTCCCGTTTGGATCGGACATCCGATGACCGCGCACTGGGGTGTCGAAGATCCGGCCGCCATCGAGGGTTCCGATGTCGAGGTACAGCGCGCCTTCGCCCAGGCCGCAAGGTTCCTCAAGAACCGCATCGCCGCATTCCTTAGTCTTCCGCTGACCTCTATCGACAGGATGGCGTTGGAACAGAAGCTCCGTCAGATCGGTCGCATGGAAGGCTCGACCTCAGCACAGGAGGAAAGTGCCTGATGTCCTTGTTTGAGCGCTACCTCACAATCTGGGTCTTCCTCTGCATCATCGTCGGCATTGCCCTCGGCCATTTGATGCCGGGTGTCTTCCAGACAATCGGCTCTGCCGAGATCGCCAAGGTCAATATTCCCGTAGCGATCCTCATCTGGCTGATGATCATCCCGATGCTCTTGAAGATCGACTTCCGTTCGCTTTCTAAGGTCGGCAGCTATTGGCGCGGGATCGGGGTGACCCTGTTCATCAATTGGGCCATCAAGCCGTTCTCCATGGCTCTCCTTGGATGGCTGTTTGTCGGATGGATGTTCCGTCCCTATCTACCAGCCGACCAGATCGATTCCTACATCGCGGGCCTGATCATCCTTGCTGCGGCGCCCTGCACGGCGATGGTGTTCGTCTGGAGCAACCTGACGAAAGGCGAACCGCTGTTCACGCTGTCGCAGGTCGCGCTGAACGACGCGATCATGATCATCGCGTTCGCACCTGTCGTCGCACTGCTCCTCGGGTTGTCCGCGATCACGGTGCCATGGGACACGCTGGCGATATCGGTCGCGCTTTACATCGTCGTCCCGGTCATAATCGCGCAGGTGATCCGGGTCCACCTCACGTCTGACGGCACCGAGCGCGCGCTTGGGGAGGTTCTCTCGAAACTCCAGCCGCTTTCGCTTGTGGCGCTTCTGGCGACGCTGGTCCTGCTGTTCGGCTTCCAGGGGGAGCAGATCATCGCACAGCCGACAATCATCGCGCTGTTGGCTGTGCCGATCCTGATCCAGGTCTATTTCAATTCGGGGCTCGCCTACATCCTCAACAGGATGGCCGGGGAACGCCACTGTGTCGCCGGACCGTCGGCGCTGATCGGCGCCTCGAATTTCTTCGAGCTTGCCGTCGCCGCCGCCATCTCGCTGTTCGGTTTCCAGTCGGGTGCAGCACTCGCCACCGTGGTCGGTGTTCTCATCGAAGTCCCCGTCATGCTCTCGGTCGTTTGGATCGTGAACCGATCAAAGGACTGGTACGAGGCCGCGCCGGCCGTCTCCCGAAACACCGTCTCCGAAAGGACCTGACCATGGATGTCACCATCTATCATAATCCCGAATGCGGAACTTCGCGCAACACGCTGGCCCTGATCCGGCACGCGGGAATCGAGCCAGACATCATCGAATATCTGAAGACGCCGCCGTCGCGTGCGGAGCTCGCGAAAATGATCTCGGATGCCGGGCTGACGGTCAGACAGGCCATCCGTGAAAAGGGAACGCCATACGCCGATCTCGGTCTCGGCGATCCCGCACTGACCGACGACCAGCTTCTCGACGCGATGCTCGACGCACCGATCCTCATCAACCGTCCGTTTGTCGTCACACCGCTCGGCACCCGGCTCGCACGACCCTCCGAGGCCGTCCTCGACATCCTGCCGGAGACGTTCAACGGTCCGTTCACGAAGGAGGACGGAGAACAGGTCCTCAACGAGGAGGGCAAGCGCGTTGTCTGATCTGCCAGCTATGACCGACCCTTTGACGGCACCGGATCGCGACGCGCTGCGCCCACCGTTTTCGACCCACAAGCCGCGTATCCTGATCCTCTACGGCTCCCTTCGGGAAGTCTCATATAGCAGGCTTCTGGCACACGAGGCCCGCCGCCTCCTCGAACATCTCGGATGCGAGGTCCGTGTGTTCGATCCCAGCGGCTTGCCGTTGCCTGACGAGGCTCCGGTCAGCCACCCCAAGGTGCAGGAACTTCGTCAACTGTCGGAGTGGTCCGAGGGTCAGGTCTGGGTCAGCCCGGAGCGTCACGGCGCGATGACCGGAATCATGAAGGCCCAGATCGACTGGATACCGCTGTCCATTGGGTCCGTTCGCCCGACGCAGGGCAAGACGCTTGCGGTCATGGAAGTGTCGGGTGGAAGCCAGTCTTTCAACGCGGTCAACCAGATGCGCATTCTGGGACGCTGGATGCGGATGATAACGATCCCGAACCAGTCGTCCGTGTCGAAAGCGTTTCAGGAATTCGACGCGGACGGCCGCATGAAGCCGTCATCCTTCTACGACCGAGTCGTCGATGTCTGCGAGGAACTCGTCAAGTGCACCATTCTCACGAGGGACGCGTCGGCCTATCTGACCGACCGCTACAGCGAGAGGAAAGAAAAGGCCGAGGAACTCGAAAAACGTGTCGCGTTGAAATCTATATGACATCCGAACGCATACCCGTCGGCGCCGTTTTCGGTCTTGGCGTGACCCAGATCGCGGGTTAGGCCACGCTCTCCTATAGCTGCGGCATCCTCGCGGCGGATATGGCCTGGGACGTGCTCCTCGATTTTGCGTCAGTCGCTACAGTTGTCCACACCGGAATGGTGTCTGGATAGCCCTTGGCGGTATACCCTCGCGAGCGTTTGACATGGCGTTGCGAGCGTATCGGAAAGGGGAACAATTCTAAGAGCTGATGAATGTCACGTCGCTCGCCGAAACTGAACACGCCTCAGCATGACCATTTTCAAAATTCTGAAATTGCCTATTGGAAATAAAAAGAGCGGCACCAGCTGAGGCTGGACGCCGCTCTAAAAAACCATGGATCGACTGAGCAGTCGATACCACTGTCAAAAACCTCGGAATGGCGGGATTCGAACCCACGACCCCTTGACCCCCAGTCAAGTGCGCTACCGGGCTGCGCTACATTCCGTCAACACATGTTAGCCTGATGTGACAGGTCGTTCTGTGTCGGTTAACCAACCCAAGGCACCTTGACACCCAGTCAAGTGCGCGACCGGGCCGCGCGACGCCCCGACACAGGAAAGGCGTTTATATAGATGGTAGTTCATGCGCAAGTGGAAAATCGCGGATAGGGGAAAAACAACGCCGACAAGCGGCTGATTTGGTCGCGAACGTCGAGCCGATTAACGATGAAACGCTCCTTTTTCAGTCTACTGGCGAAATAATACGCAAATATGTGGCTACCACATTGCCATCCCGGAAAAAGCATGTTTCTCTAATATTGCCCTTACGGAGGGGTAAAGGTTGAGGCCCGCCATATGCTGGGTGGGACAGCGGCGGGTCTCCCATTTTATCGTATTTTCGATATCATCATCAGTTCATGACGGTTCAGATCACCTTGGGCGGAGCCGCAGGCGCGTTCATGGTGGTGTATTTTCCGTGCTCGATCTCGTTCCAGCTTCTGTCCATCGCGTAAGCCGAGGACAGGTACGGGATGGAAACATGTCCGAACCGTATCGAGAGCTGTTGCTCTGCCGTGTCTTCATCCATGCCTGCGACGCGATACACATAGATGGCGGATGCGAGACCCGTTCTGTCGGAACCTGACTTACAGTGAATGAGGATGGGCTTTGGCGCATCGCGCATGATCTGCACCAGCTGAGCCACGCGCTCGGCACCGAGTTGTTTTCGTGCCGACATGCCAAAATCGATGTGCTCAACACCCAGCATCGCGGCTGTTGCCGTCTCTTCCCTGTACCACTCGGAATTCTCGTTCTCACCGCGCAAATTGATGATCGTCCTGATCCCCTTCGATTTCACATAGTCGGCAAGCTGCGTTTCGCTTGGTTGACTGGAGCGATAAAGCTGACCGGCGATAACCTCGTGAAAATTCCCGGAGAGCTGGAGAAATCCGATGTAGATGATGATTGCTGCTGCAGCGGAGATAAGCGGCAGAATTCCACGAAACCAAAAATATCTGATCATCTGTCTTCCCTGTCTGTTGAGACAGGAAATGACCGGCAACACTGACATCATGCTGAACGCGACAATTCGCGTCAGCCAAATTTTCGCGGTCCCTAATGCGCGAGACGGTAAATCCCGTAAACGGCGATCAGAGCGCCGGCGGCGATGGCGGTGATCATGCCCAACCGTTTCTCGATAAAATGACGAATCGGCTCACCGTACCGTTGCAGCAAGCCTGCGAGAAGGAAAAAACGGGCGGCGCGGGTGACGATGGCGGACACAATAAACACGCCGAGGCTTATATTGGCGGCACCCGAGAGAATCGTGACCACCTTTATGGGAGGCAGGTGGGCAAAGCCTGAGGTCATCAGGAGCAACAGGATGGTCTTGTAGTCCACCGAAGCCTTCAACTGCTCGAAGCTTTCCAGCTTGCCGTAGAACTCCAGGACGGGCTTGGCCAGGCTCTCGAACGCATAATGGCCAAGATGCCAGCCAGCAATACCACCCAGCACAGATGCCACGGTCGCCACAAGCGCGTAAAACATAGCCCGTTTCGGCTTGGCAAGAACCATGGGTATGAACAGGACATCTGCGGGCACGAGAAAAATCGAACTCTCCACGAAGGCGATGATTGCCAGCCACCAGACAGCCGTCTTTCTGGCGGCGAGCGCCATGGTCCAGTCGTAAATCCTGTTGAGCATCACAAGCCTCTCCGAAGCCGATTGACCATATGTCGGGTCTATAAATACTGTTGCGGCGCAACATTGAGGCGCAATGGGGCGGCATATCACGCAATGCAGCAGATAGAAAAGCCAAGCTCATCCGTCTGATGAGAGAAATCAATGTTGCAATGCAACCAAAGATATACTTTTCTTTGGTAAAATGTCGAATTTCGAAGTAAACTTAGCGTGGGACGAACAGAGGAGGAAACACCTTGTATTATCTTCACTTGATTGCAGCGCTGAACCCCTTCGTTTTGGCAACGTTGCTGCTGGTTTTGCTGGCCGGGGCCTACAACGCGTGGGTATCCCACCGATAAGGAGCCGTGAAGCTGCGACTTTGTGCTTTTGAAAAAAGCGGCTTGCCATAGGCACGCCGTGTCATGGGTGTTATCAATTCCGGCACCAAAACAAATCCGGGATGACGCATGACGCAGAATTTTACCTTTACGGATACATCGGAAAGTCTCAGCACGGTCCTGCAAAAGCTGATCGGTCAGCTCAGCGGCAAAACGACGACTTTGCGTGAACTGATGGAAGCCATTGGCGAGCAGGGATTGCTGCTGATGTGTGCCATCGCCTGCTTACCCTTTTTGATTCCCGTTTCCATTCCGGGCGTCAGCACGATCTTTGGTGCGGCTATCGTCATGATCAGCCTTGCGATCACTCTGAACAGGCTGCCTTGGCTGCCGAAGCGTATTCTCGACAAGCAGATGGAGACGGCCCGTCTGGTACCTGCGCTGGAAAAAGGCGTAAACATTGTTTCGAAACTTGATCGCTATATGCGCCCTCGCCTGCCTGCGTTGACGGCGGGTACCATTATCAGCCGCGTCAACGGCCTTGCGATCATGGCGGCCGGTATTCTCCTGATGATGCCCTTGGGTTTCGTGCCGTTTTCCAACACCCTGCCCGGTATCGCGATTCTTCTGTTTTCGGCCGGCATGATCCAGCGTGATGGCGCCACCGTTCTGGGCGGCTATATCTTCCTGGTTCTGACGACGATTTACTTCATTGCCCTCGCCTATGGTGCATTCTGGGCCGGACAGGGCATCAGCAACTCGCTTACGGGCGCGTGATGCCACCGCGGCGCGCTGCTTTATCGCGCTGCCTTCTTGCCCACCAGACAGAGAGCCGGCGACGCTTGCGACGTACGAAAGGTAAATCCTGCGACAGCACCAGCAGTCCTAGTGGTACCATCCAGAACCCAAGGATCGGTAAAAACCCCAGAATGCCGCCGATGACCAGTGCGGAACCGATCAGGATGCGTCCAACCCGGGAACGTGGCATCGCCACGCTCCATTTTCCGAGATGAAGGCGACCCGTTTTCGGGTGAAGACCAAACGTCATCGTGAATCCTTTTGCACAGGGGCGGCACTCAAAAAGTTTTCTGCGACCGGCATGGCCCGGAAAATGGGGACTTCGGTGGATAAAACAAGAGGAATGCACTTTTTTTGAAAAAACCGCTTGGCAAATCGTGAAAGCATTTGTATTACCCCGCTCACACCGCGCCAAGCAGCGCACGTTCCCTGGTAGCTCAGCGGTAGAGCATTCGACTGTTAATCGACAGGTCGCCGGTTCGAATCCGGCCCGGGGAGCCATTTCTTCTTAAGTGAATGAAATGATTTAAGACACGGCGTCAAGCATGTGTACTTTTGCTGCATATGAGCCCGTAAAACGACTCAAGTCTCACACCGTTTCGGCAACTTCAGATTTCGAGCCTCTCTCAGTGGATGTGGCCGGGCCTCACTGTTTGTGAGGTCTCCAAAGATACGGCGCCGTCATCCAGCCCATCATGAGAAAAAAAGCGCCGTCCTTTCGGACAACGCCTTTTTGATTTTTTTCAGACCTAATGCTTCTTCTTGGCTGCACCGCCGGACACAGTTGTCGATGTCGAAGAGACCGGGTCACTTGCGGGGAAACTGTCTTCCAGACCCTCTTCCAGATCCTTGTCGTCGTCGACTTTGTTGTGGGCTTCACGCTCCTGTTGCAGAGACTCCGCTGCGGGTGACTGCCCCTGCGAATGCAGTTCCTGCTCGGCCTCAGCCCAGTGCCGTTCGTGCTCGCCTTCGCGGCGGCCATCGCGTTCCCAGTTTTCATATGCCTTTTTGCGGATTTCGGATTCACGGTCAGTCGTCATGGTGCTTCTCCCTTACCTATGATGGCGAGGAAACATTGATGCCTGATATTTTGTTCCTGAAACGATGGACAAACGTTAACGGAACCTCACGGGTCCGGGCATCGTTAACACCACAACCAAGGAGATCCATGATGGATGAGAAACGCACAAAGCCGCTCGATATTGACGACGATGACGTCGCAGACTTCGAAACCGATCGTGAGCTTCACGGAAAGCCAGACGAACTTGCTCCGGACGAATCGACAAACCTGCGGGCGATGCGGCAGGCCGCGCGACAGCACGAAGATGCGTTCATTGTGTCGACTGACCTGGAGGACGACGATCAGCGCGACGCCGCTCCCGGGACGCGGGAGCAGCCGTAGGCACCCGTCAGTCTCTAACGGCGGACGGAAACAATAGATTTCCGGCTAAAGTTGGAAACTTGCACCCGGCCGGACTGGTTACCGCCCAATATCTGGGCGGTGCCGCCTCCAAGGCTCTTCAAGATACCGGCATGATAACGCTTGCCGGTTCTGACAACGACCACGTCGCCGGGTTTTGCATTATTGGTGGGCACTGCGTAGCCAAACGACGTCCAGGACTTGGCAAAACCGGATGATTTGGGCGGCTTACGCCCCGACTTGGTTGCAACAGCACTCAAGAAATGCCCGCACCAAGGCGTCTCTCGGGGATTGACGCCCATGAGCGCTTTCAGTGCTTTGGTATTCTTACCTTCATGAAGTCCGGAATATCGCTCGGCTTGATTCAGCATGCCAGCAGGTGAAGATGTAGTGAAAGCTGTGCAGAATGCAGCAGCCAGAACGAACGCAGTAAATTTCAAATTCTCGGCCCTTTAGAAATGCGCAAAGGATGTCTCACCCCTGGGATATCCATGCGCACATTCGCAGTCTCCTGCCGGTAGCCGCTGCAGCAAGAGTGTGCGCGGTGCCAGCAAGTGTCGATCTATGCCTGTAATTTAGCGAGAATTTGACGAGAAATTGACGAAAATTAGAACGATTTTTCGGAAATTTGTTAATGATTTAGAATTTTCGATGTCACCTCAACTTAAAAGAGCACGTTTTACCAAAAACGAAAAATCCACCCAGAGCATTGCTTCGGGTGGACGAATAATCTTCGCAATAAAACAGATCAGGATGCGAGCCGACGAGCTTCGACAAGGCAGTGCGCGTCTCGACTGGCCTCTACGAAGGCCGTGCGTGCGATTTCTCCCGCCACGCTGCCCAGCAAAGACGCGCGGCAGAGGCGAAGCGCCTGCTCGTAGACTTTTCCGTGACGGCTGGGCCACTCATGTTGCAAAAAGTCAAAGGCTTCATAAACACCATTGAACGTTCTTGGCGCACCGTTTTCCAGAGAGATAACCACCGGGGCCTCCCATTTCACGTCGTTGAGCATCATTGATTGGACTTCCATAAGCAATTAACCCGCCACTAACGTTGAGCCGGGGATATGGTTCCTCCGGAATCGGTTTCAAGAGACAAAAGTTGTGCTCTGAAAGCGATGTCATTTTAGGGCTTTACTATAAGGCCTTTGACGGAACAATGCTTCTCAACAAACATTGAGTCCGACGTGAACAGAGTGCCCCATGACCGAAACGAAAAAAGCTGTTATCCTGTGGTTTCGCAAGGACTTGCGTCTTTCGGACAACCGTGCCCTCGCCGCCGCAATCGACCATGGTGGCCCTATCATCCCCGTTTATATCCGTGAAAATGACGGTGATTCGTCTGGCGCTCTTGGAAGCGCTCAGGCGTGGTGGCTTTATCATTCGCTGGATGCTCTTTCCACCGCCCTCGATCGGCTGGGCAGCAGGCTTGTCCTGGCCTCAGGAAGCCCTGACGCTGTGCTTGAGCGTCTCGTCAAAGACACTGGCGCGGACGCGGTTTTCTGGAACAGGCGATATGATCCGGACGGGATGAAAGCCGATACTGATCTTAAGTCCGACCTGCGAGAGGGTGGTCTGATCGTCGAAAGCTTTGCGGGTCACCTGCTGCACGAACCCTCCAAACTCAAGACGAAGACCGGCGGTCCCTATCGGGTCTACACCCCGTTCTGGCGCGCGATCGAGGGAGGAGAGGAGCCAGCAGACCCGCTTTCTGCCCCTTCGAAATTAGCCTCCCCACCCCGTTGGCCAAAATCCGACGTGCTCAAAAGTTGGAATTTGCTACCCTCCAAACCGAATTGGGCAGTGGAGTTTTCCGATATCTGGACGCCCGGAGAATCAGGTGCCCAAGAAAATTTACAGTACTTTATCGACGATGCGCTGAAAGGATACGAGGAAGGCCGTGATATTCCGGCGAAGACCGCGACATCCATGCTTTCGCCGCATTTGGCGATGGGAGAAATATCACCGGCCCAGGTATGGGACGCGACACGCGACCTTTCTTCGAACATCGCTTCAAACGATCTCAGTCGTTTTCGCAAGGAGATTGTCTGGCGGGAGTTCTGCTACCACCTGCTGTTCCACTTTCCAGAGCTGGACGAGAAAAACTGGAACTCAAATTTCGACGCTTTCGAGTGGAGGACGGACACTGCCAAATTCAAGGCCTGGACAAAGGGCATGACCGGTTATCCGATCGTGGATGCCGGAATGCGACAACTCTGGCGGCACGGCGTGATGCACAATCGCGTGCGGATGATCACGGCGTCCTTTCTCATCAAACACCTGTTGATCGATTGGCGGAAAGGCGAAAAGTGGTTTCGTGATACTCTAGTGGATGCCGACCCGGCATCCAATGCCGCCAATTGGCAATGGGTCGCGGGTTCAGGTGCGGACGCCTCACCCTTCTTTCGTATTTTCAACCCCATCCTGCAGGGGGAAAAATTCGATCCCGACGGAGACTATGTCAAAACCTTTGTGCCGGAACTGGAGAAACTGGACAAAAAATTCATTCACAAACCGTTCGATGCACCCAAGGACATGCTGCAAAAAGCGGGTGTTGACCTCGGCAAAACCTATCCCAAACCACTGGTCGATCATAGCGAAGCCCGCCAGAGGGCGCTGGCCGCCTATTCCGATATTAAAAAGGGTGAGTAAACGGGAATCCGGCAAGATTTTGCGCCTTGCCCCCATTCATCAGAAGATATTTTCTTGTCATAAGGCGCATAGGCGAGGAGATAACGACATCATATTCGCTGACTGGATGAAAAGGCTCGATCATGACCATTCATAATTCCGTGCTGACTGCCATCGGCAACACGCCGCTCATTCGACTGAACGCGGTATCGGATGAAACAGGATGCGAAATTCTTGGCAAGGCCGAGTTCATGAACCCCGGTCAGTCGGTCAAGGATCGCGCTGCGCTTTACATTATCCGTGATGCGGAACGGCGGGGTCAGTTGCGTCCCGGCGGAACCATTGTCGAGGGCACCGCGGGCAATACCGGCATCGGTCTGGCCCTGGTTGCCAACGCGCTGGGTTACAAGGCGGTGATTGTCATTCCCGAAACGCAAAGCCAGGAAAAGAAGGACGCGCTGAAGCTTCTCGGCGCACAGCTTGTGGAAGTACCGGCCGCACCCTACTCCAACCCCAACAATTACGTGAAGGTCTCCGGCAGGCTGGCAAAACAATTGGCTGCAACGGATCCGAACGGCGCGATCTGGGCAAACCAGTTCGACAATATCGCTAATCGCCAAGCGCATATCGAAACCACGGCACCGGAAATCTGGGACCAGACGGATGGCAAGGTCGATGGCTTCATTTGTGCGGTTGGTTCTGGCGGAACTCTGGCTGGCGTGGCCGATGGCCTTCGTGATTTCAATCCCGACATCAAGATCGGTCTGGCCGACCCCGAAGGTGCCGCACTCTATGAATTCTACCAGAACGGGGTGCTGAAATCCGAGGGTTCGTCCATCAGCGAAGGTATCGGCCAAGGCCGCATTACCGCCAATCTTGAAGGCTTCCAGCCGGATTATTCGTACAGGATTTCGGATGCCGAGGCGCTTCCGATCGTGTTCGATCTCGTGGCCAACGAAGGGCTTTGCCTCGGTGGCTCCAGTGGAATCAACATCGCTGGCGCAATTCGGCTTGCCCGCGACCTCGGTCCGGGGCATACAATCGTCACCATTCTTTGCGACTATGGCAACCGCTACCAGTCGAAGCTTTTCAACCCGGAGTTCCTGCGGTCAAAGGGTCTTCCCCTCCCCGCCTGGCTGACGGAGAAAACACAGATTTCGGTGCCGTACGAAACTGTTTGAGGTCAATGCCCATATGCCTGTGAATGCCCTGTTTCGTGACGACTTCTATCTTTCCTCATGCGAAGGGGTGGTAACAGCAGTTCATGAAGATGGCGGCATAGAGTTGGATCAAACCTGCTTTTATGCCACATCGGGCGGCCAGCCGGGCGACACGGGCTTTCTGGAAAGAGGCGACGGCTCGAAGATCGAGATTGCCGTCGCTAAACACGGCACCGACAAGAGTATCATCATCCATGTCCCCACCGAGGGACAAGCTTCTCCCGAGGTCGGTGAAAAGCTGACGCTCCATATCGATTGGCCACGTCGCTACAAGCTGATGCGCATGCACACCGCCTGCCATCTTCTCTCAGTGGTCTGCCCCTGGCCGATTACGGGAGCTGCCGTCGGCGAAGACGAATCGCGCGTCGATTTTGATATGTCGGAGACCTTCGACAAGGACGAGGTGACGAAAAAGCTGATGGCGTTGGTGAACGAAAACCACCCGATTTTTCTCACCTGGATCACCGATGAAGAACTGGCCGCCAATCCTGATCTCGTGAAATCCAAGAATGTCCGTCCGCCCCTTGGGCTGGGGCGCGTCAGCCTTGTCTGCATTGGCGAAAACTCTGCGGTTGACAGCCAGCCCTGCGGGGGCACTCATGTTAACAACACGCAGGATGTCGGCGATATCCACATCGCTAAAATTGAAAAAAAGGGCAAGGAAAACCGCCGCTTCCGAATTCGTTTCGGCAATCCCGGCGCATCCACCTGATGTCTGGGAGAAATAGAGTGAGCGCGGACAAAAGTCGTTTCGTCGTTTCAGCGGACTGGGTCGAGCAGCAGCTTGGTACCCCGCATTTTCGCTTGGTCGATGCCTCCTGGTATCTGCCGGCCCACAAGCGCAACGGCAAAGAAGAATACGTCGCCGGTCACATTCCCGGGGCGGTGTTTTTCGATCAGGACGCGATCGCAGATCACGACACCGGTCTGCCGCATTCTCTGCCCTCGCCCCAGTTCTTCGCTGAACGGGTCGGCGAACTTGGCATCGGCGAAAGCGACACGATCGTCGTCTATGATGGTCCGGGTTTCTTCTCTGCACCGCGCGTGTGGTGGATGCTGCGGGTAATGGGCGCCGACAAGGTTTATGTCCTAGACGGAGGCCTGGATGGCTGGAAGGCGGCGGGCAAGTCCTTGGATACAGGCGTGACAGAGGTCGAGCCCTCAACATTCGATGTGCACTTCAAGCCGAAACGCGTCACGTCGTTTGCAGCGATGCGGTCCATCGTGGACAGCGGCGAGGAGCAGATTGCCGATGCCCGCGGTGCAGGCCGTTTCACCGGCGAAGAGGCTGAGCCGCGTGCGGGAATGCGCTCTGGCCATATGCCCGGCGCACGCAACCTGCCTGCAACTGCTTTTTCCGAGAACGGCCATTTCAAGGATCTGCCGACCATCCGCAAGATGATATCGGAGGCGGGTATCGACCTGTCGCAACCCATCGTGACCAGCTGTGGATCTGGCGTGACGGCTGCGGTCATTACGCTGGCGCTGGAATCGCTTGGGCATGCTGACAATTCGCTCTATGACGGTTCATGGGCCGAGTGGGGCAGCAAGGAAGACACCGCCATCGTCACAGGTCCTGCCGAACCGATAAAGGAACAGCCGCAGGGACCCCTCAAAGCGCATGTCACGCAGCTGGAAATGACATCGGCTCCGAAGGTCAGCTTGCCCGTGCCGGTCAATATCCAGACAGCCATCATGCGCACCACGGATATTCCCTTGCACTTCTACCGCTACCTCTATTGGCGTGTGGGCAAACGCTGGCACTGGCATAAACGCATGCGCATGAGCGACGCTGAGCTTTCCGCCACATTGCGCGACCCTGCCAATTCGGTGACCGTCCTTTACATGAACGGTGCGCCTGCGGGTTTCTTCGAACTGCACAAGCTGGATACCGACGTGACCGAGCTGTCCTATTTCGGCTTGATGGAAGAGGCGATCGGTGCGGGTGTGGGCAAATGGTTTTTGCTTCAGGCTCTTTATTCCGCCTGGCAGGACAACCCGAAAAAGATCACCGTCTCCACCAACACGCTGGACCACCCCCGTGCGCTTCAGCTCTACCAAATGATGGGTTTTTCGCCCGTCAGCACCTATGAGACATGGGTCGAACCGCTGACGGATACGGAATATCTGGAAATTTCCAGGCGGGGTTAAGCCGCCTGCCGTTATCCTCTGCCCATCAGAGGATAACGGTTGAGGACAGAATCAGAGCTCCTGCCCAAGGTTTACCGCTGTGGGAATTTCCTGGGCTGGGCCGCTTTCCTTTTCGCTGCCACCGGCGGAAAGATGTCCGGCAATCAGCTCGCCGTGAAACTTTGCGATCTCGTAACAGTAGGTGATCTCGCGCTTTTCCTCTGACCAGTAGATATCGGGTCGTCCGCAGCTGCGCGCCGTCAACTTGACGTCTCCCTTGAGGCGATAACCGTCGAAGCTGCGCGCGATCAGGTCGAGAACCTTGGATTCCTTGACGATGGTCGCGTAGATATCCAGAAAGGGATCGCGCACCGGCTCGTAATTCGCGACAAACTTTGTCGTTCCGGCTTTTGCCACATAGGGCTTCAGCGCCTCGTTCCAGCGAGAAACGGTCTGTGGGTAGGCGGTTTCGCAAGCCTTCCAGTCATCTTTCGGAAGCCCCATCATGTCGGCCAGGTCACCATAGCCGCCAGCGTCCTTGCCAACCATCAGGCAGGCCATCTGCCGGTCGCGTGCCGTGTTGGGCACCAGTGACGAATAGAGAGGAGCATTGTGGTCCGGCAGGGCTTGGCCCGAGCGGGCCAGATACCAGCTGTCGGTTGCGTTGACGATGGCAGTATCCAGCCACTCTTCATTGGCTTCGAGCATCATGGTCGCCGCCAGTTGATCGGCGCCGTCGTTTCCGGCTTCCGTCTGGGGGAGAGAAAGGTCGGATATCAGCATGCGCGACGCTTCATGATAAAGACCGAAAATCGCGTTTCCGATCACGAAGTTGACTGTTTGCTGCAATTGCTCGTCGGAAAGATCGTCCAAGGCGGGCGCTGTTTGCGCGTGGGCTACAGGTGAAAGAAGCGAGAAAACGGTGACCAGAGATACGGTGATCAACCTGCGCAGCATGGGCATGAACTTTCCAGAAAGAGGATGTTCGATTGATTGCCACACTCAACGGCACAAGCAATGGGGTGGTTGCCTTCCGACGCAAGAAACGGGTGGATACACGCATGTTTGAAGAGCATAGCGACAAACAAGCAACGCAAAGGAGCCGCTATGACACAGATCACTTTTACCGCCATGCATACAGACGAGTCGGAAGCCTTCCGCCTCGGCAAACCGGATGCCAATGGCCAGAAACCGGAACGCTCGATCGTCTCTGGAACCCTTCCCTGTCGCGCCTGTCTTGGGCACATACGCGACGGCGAAGCGGCGCTCCTGCTGGCCTATCGCCCTTTTCCGGGCCCACAACCCTATGCGGAGACCGGCCCGATCTTCATTCACGCCGAATCATGCGGGGCGTACGCAGCGCGGGAGATATTGCCGCCCATGCTCGACAGTACCGATTATATCGTGCGTGGCTACAGCTCCGACAATCGTATCGTCTATGGCACGGGCGAAGTGACCTCGACGGGCAGAATTGCCAAGCGTGCCAGCGAGCTTCTGACGAGAGAGGATATTGCCTACGTGCATGTTCGCTCTGCGCGCAACAATTGCTATCTGTGCAGGATCGACCGGGCCTAACGTCCCATTCCCGGTTATTTTAGGGAATATCCTAAACGCTCATCAAGCCTTCCGTGCGAGTTTGGCACGATTTGGATGGGAGTGGAACGATGGCTGGCAATCTCTGCATGACAAATCGCGGTGCAAACCGCAGCAAGACCCGCATCTACGGGACGGTTCAGTATTTTACACAAACGGTACAGGGTCGCGTGGTCGATCTCTCGGCCACCGGAATGGCGCTGGAACTCGAAGGACCGTTCGCCGCCGCCAAGGGGAGCCGCGTGACTGTGCGCAGCGACGATCTGGGCTTTATCGAGGGAACAGTGCAATGGCAGCATGCGAACCGGCTTGGTCTGCAATTGCAGCTTTCCACCAATACGCTGGCACAGCTGTCCTCCTATTTCCGCTTTTTCCATGAAGAGGTGAAGCCGACCTTGGCAACATAAAATAATTTACCGGACGGTTTAAAATCCGGGACAAGTCATATGCCCTTCATTTTGATGATGGACTCCTTTCGAATTCGTTTTACGCTGCCGTCATTTCGTACAGTCAGAATTTCATCGAGGAGTTTCCATGTCTTCGCTTATCGGCCTTCATCCCATCACGCGACGGTCCCTGCTGGGCGGCATCGCGGCGTCTTCGGCACTTGTCATGCTGCATCCGTTCGCAGCCCGCGCTCAGGGCAACCAGGCGCATTTGCGCATCATGGAAACGACCGACATTCACGTCCACGTCTTCCCGTATGATTATTATGCCGACAAGCCGAACGACACGCTGGGTCTGGCGCGCACGGCCTCCATCATCGACAGCATCCGCGCCGAGGCCGGAAACTCGATGCTGGTCGATAATGGCGACTTTCTTCAGGGCAATCCGCTGGGCGACTATATTGCCTACGAGCGCGGCATGAAGGCTGGGGACAAGCACCCTGTGATCAATGCCATGAACGTACTGGGTTACGACTGCGGCACATTGGGGAACCACGAGTTCAATTACGGGCTCGATTTCATGTTCAACACGCTGGGCGGAGCAGGTTTTCCCTATGTCTGCGCAAACCTGACGAAAGGCCAGCTTGCGGCCAATCCCAAGCAGGACGATTTGTTCTTCAAACCTTATGTCATCCTCGACAAGCAGATCAAGGACGGCTCCGGCGCGACCAGCACCGTCAAGGTCGGCATCATCGGTTTCGTACCGCCGCAGATCATGATGTGGGACGCCAAGAACCTCGAGGGCAAGGCACAGACGCGCGACATCGTCGATGCCGCCAAGGCGTGGGTGCCGGCGATGAAGGAACAGGGCGCCGATATCGTCATCGCTCTCTCCCACTCCGGCATAGAAGGCAAGGGCCAGAGCGATCGCATGGAAAACGCGTCGCTCTATCTGGCTGGCGTCAAGGATATTGATGCGGTCTTCACAGGCCACCAGCATCTCGTCTTCCCCGGCCCCAAGACATGGGACGGCATTGAAGGTGCCGATCCGGTCAAGGGTACGCTGATGGGTAAACCCGCCGTCATGGCAGGGTTCTGGGGCTCACATATGGGCCTCATCGACCTATTGCTGGAAAAGGACGGCAAAAGCTGGAAGATCGTGGATTTTACCAGTGAGGCGCGCCCGATTTACCACCGCGATGAAAACCGCAAGATCGTGGCAGACGTGAAAGACAAGCCGGAGGTCATTGCCTCCGTCAAGACCGATCATGAAGCCGCACTCGCCTATGTCCGTAGACCGGTTGGCAAGACATCCGCACCGCTCTACTCCTATTTTGCGCTGGTGGCGGATGACCCCTCCGTGCAGATCGTTTCCAATGCGCAGACATGGTATATCAAGGATATGCTCAAGGACGGTCAGTACAAGGATCTGCCGGTGCTTTCGGCGGCTGCGCCCTTCAAGGCGGGCGGTCGTGGCGGCTCGGATTACTACACCGATGTCCCCGCCGGTGACATCGCCATCAAAAACGTGGCCGACCTTTACCTCTACCCCAACACGGTGCAGGCCGTGCTGATCACCGGCGCGCAGGTGAAAGACTGGCTTGAAATGTCGGCCGGCATGTTCAAGACGGTGGAGGCCGGTTCCAAAAACGCACCTTTGCTGAACAATGATTTCCCGTCCTACAATTACGATGTTATCGACGGCGTGACCTACCAGATCGATATTTCCAAGCCGCCGAAATTCGATAAGGACGGGAAGGCGATCAACCCGGAGAGCAACCGCATCGTCAATCTCCAGTTCGGTGGTAAACCCATCGACCCGGAACAGAAATTCGTCGTGGCGACCAACAATTATCGCGCCAGCGGTGGTGGCAAGTTCCCCAATATCGGCTCCGACAAGATCATCTTCGTCGCGCCTGATACCAACCGAGATGTCATCGTGCGCTATATCATCGCGCAGGGCACCATCAATCCCTCGGCAGACGATAACTGGTCGTTCGCGCCGATTGCCAATACCACGGCAGTTTTCGAAACAGGACCGAAGGGGCGGCAATTTGCCAAGGATGTAAAGGGCGCAAAGATCGAGGAAGCCGGTGACGCGTCAGAAGGCTTTGCGAAGTTCCGCCTGATCCTCTGATGCCAAGGCGAGAGGCGTATTCTCGATGATACGCCTCTCGCTCTCGCAGATTTTACCGCATTCTTCTTATTATTTTAGACATCGCATATCTTCGTCGCAAATCCGCCGCGGGACGAGCGCCAGATCCTGGCAATATTTTTTCTCGTTACGGAAAACTTTTTTGCCACTCCACACGTAATGGGTATTGAATAGCTGTTCTTCCGATCTGGCTCCGCAGGAGGTTTTCATGCCCGCTTATCATCCGCCCCGCATCCCGTTTTCAGATGTCACACCGCGTGACGTCTACCTGTCACGTCGCCATTTCCTCGGCGCGGCCGCGGGCATGGCAGCCATTGGTTTGACCGGACGCGATGCCATGGCAGCGCCGCTAACGGCCAAGCCCGGTGCCTACAAGCTGGATGAAAAGCTGACACCGCTGGACGCTGTGACGAGCTACAACAATTTCTATGAATTCGGGACGGGCAAGTCCGACCCGAAGGAAAACGCCGGAAATTTCAAACCGACCCCCTGGACCGTGAAAGTGGACGGTCTTGTCGGCAAACCACAGGAATTCGGCATCGAAGACCTGCTGAAATATCCGCTTGAAGAGCGCACCTATCGCATGCGGTGTGTCGAAGGCTGGTCCATGGCCATTCCGTGGATCGGGTTTTCTCTCTCGACCCTGCTGGACAAGGTCGAGCCGCTGGGCAGCGCCAAGTTCGTTTCGTTCGAGACCGTTGTCAGGCCGGAAGAGATGCCTGGCCAAAGCGGCCTGTTCCAGCCGCTGGAATGGCCCTATATCGAGGGATTACGCCTGGACGAAGCCCGGCACCCCCTGACCATTCTTGCCGTCGGTCTCTATGGTGAAACCTTGCCAAACCAGAACGGCGCGCCGATCCGGCTTGTCGTGCCATGGAAATATGGTTTCAAGGGCATCAAGTCCATCGTCCGTATTTCGCTTGTGGAAAAACAGCCCGAAACGACCTGGAAAAACTCCAACGCCCGCGAGTACGGCTTCTACTCGAATGTGAACCCCACGGTGGACCATCCCCGCTGGAGCCAGGCGACAGAACAACGCATCGGCGAAGGCGGTTTCTTCAGCACGCAGCGCCGACCAACGCTGATGTATAATGGCTATGACGAGGTTGCGAGCCTTTACACCGGACTGGACTTGAAGGCGAATTACTGATCATGGCGCTCGCCCTTTCGCTTCCGTCACTGCCCAAGCGTTACCAGCCAGCGGCAATCTGGGTTGTGTACGCTGTGGGCCTCGCGCCTGGTGTCTGGTACTTTTATCTCGCAGCCACCGGTGGGCTGGGCTTTAACCCGGTCAAGGAATTCGAACATCTGCTGGGCACATGGGCCTTGCGCTTCCTTTGCCTCGGGCTGGTCATCACGCCGCTGCGCGATCTCTTCAACGTCAATCTCATCGCCTACCGGAGAGCGCTGGGATTGATTGCGTTTTACTACGTACTGGCCCACTTCGCCGTGTATATCGTGCTCGACCGTGGACTGGTCTTCAGCTCTATTCTCTCCGATATTCTCAAACGCCCCTACATCATGTTCGGCATGGCGGGTCTCGTGATGCTCATTCCGCTGACGCTCACCTCGAATCGCTGGTCGATCCGCAGGCTAGGCTCCCGCTGGAACACATTGCATAAACTCTCCTACTTCATCTTGATCGCCGGCGTTCTTCACTTCGTGCTGGCGCGAAAGTCGCTGACACTCGAGCCGGTTTTCTACATATCCGTCATGCTCATCCTGCTCGGATATCGGTCGATCCGGCCTGTGATCATGGCTCGAAAGCGGGCTCGCAAAGGGGCGATCTCTTCCAGACCTCCGTCTCGTTAGGTTCTGCCACTTCCATATGCGTAACGTGACGGTCGCTATTCCAAAAAAGACACCAGCGAAGCGTTCTCGTCGTTTCCGACGTGCCGCAAAATCAAAAAAGTAGAGCATACCCGTCAAGTCGCGTTAGCTGAAATGCCAGACAAGAAAGCGCGGCGCATTTTCGCTGATATTGCTCTAGGCGCCAGATCAGCCCATGAACGCGACTTTGCTCGTTGGTACGTAAGCAGGAACAATCCACTCGACGGGTTTGAACACCAGCTTGAATTCTTTGGCCGGGTTATAAATCGTATCCTGCACCAATCCCTGAGATGTCCACTGTTGCTTCCACTGACCTATCGTTTCGGAGCCAAGCGCAATATTACCGCTTTTCGGCTGCAATGTGCTTGGGTATATGCCATGAGCGCTTTGAACAAGCGATCGATCCGGCTGAGGCGCCTTTGCATTTTCAGCTGCAATGTGACTGAGACGAGACCATCGGCGCTCATATGGATGCCACTTATATTGCTTAAGACACATGGCTAGGACCTTAAACTGCCTGCTCCCCATCGTGTTGATGACGTCAAGGTAACGCCACAAAATCGTGAGACCGCCAGTACCGAGCATCCAGCCTTCATTGCCGAATTGTCCCTGATCGACGGCGACATGACCGTGATAAGGGATATTCGTCTTGTCGCCATAATCCTTCTTGAAATCCACCACGCTTTTTGATGCGAGCACATCCTCGAACGAACGAAGATTAGCGTTGAGGAAGTCATTCAGGGTCTCTCCCGCCCCACGCTTCGTGGCCTTATACGTCATCTCCGCTTTGTAGATCTGATTGGCCACAGATTTGTTGAATGCGCTCGCGAATTTTTGATCTTCGACGAAAAGTTTTCTGAGAGATAGATTTACTGGTGTGCCGGTGCCCCCCAGAAAATGCGCGAGATTGCTGCTCGCCAGCGTGTCACGGTTGTTTTCTTTCAACTGTGACCACGCTTTTGCTAAAAATTGCTGATCATTGTAGGTCTGATTGTGCGTCGATAAAGCGTGGGTCCAATTCCAAGCGCCCCACATTAGCACAGGGTAGGCATCACCATCCAACTTACCGGTCACATTGGACGGCTGGGTTATTGCGTCATAGAGCGAATTTGCCTTCGCTATCTCCTGATCGCTCACTGGACGTGTCATTGCTACCACCCTCACCTTTGATCAATGAGCGGATGACCGCTTCCGCGTATCACCTGCTCGCCCGCTTCTGATGAATTCGATCGAACAGTCCCAGCCACAAATAATTCAACTGATGGCAGAAAATATCCAACCAAAACGGGCATAATTATGTTGATGCTTGGAAAAATAGTCACCCATCCAACGACGGCCCCGACGAAGATCGGAAAAAAGCCACCGCAAACGCAAAAAAAGCCGGGTGATTGCTCACCCGGCTTTCAAGACAACTGGCACTTTTCAGCGCCTGATATTATGCAGCTTCGGCTTCGGCAGCCTCTGCAGCGACGCGAGCCTTGTCGGCCTTGCCCTTGGCATCGACATCGCGCTCGACGAACTCGATGACAGCGAGAGCCGCATTGTCGCCCTGGCGGTAGCCGGCCTTCATGATGCGAAGGTAGCCGCCGTTGCGGGTTGCGTAACGTTCAGCGATCGCATCGAACAGCTTGCGAACGGCGTCCTGATCCTTGATCTGCGACAGTGCCTGACGACGAGCGTGCAGGTCGCCGCGCTTGCCGAGCGTCACAAGGCGCTCGACGATCGGACGGATTTCCTTTGCCTTTGGCAAAGTTGTTACGATCTGCTCATGCGTGATGAGCGAAGCAGCCATGTTGGCAAACATTGCCTTGCGGTGGCTGGCGGTTCTATTGAGCTTGCGGCCTGAATTTCCGTGGCGCATTGCTATTCTCCTTTATGCAGGTTCCTATCCGGACCTGCCGTTTCCTGGCACATGCAGGCAACCTGTCTTTTAAGACGGCGCCTGTTGTTTGACGGGGAAAGGCAGTCTTTAGCGGGCCTGCCTTCTTATTGGTTAATACTGGTCTTCGTAGCGCTTTGCGAGATCTTCAATGTTCTCTGGTGGCCATGCGGGCACTTCCATGCCGAGATGCAGACCCATGGAAGCGAGAACTTCCTTGATTTCGTTAAGCGACTTGCGACCGAAATTCGGTGTGCGAAGCATTTCGGCTTCGGTCTTCTGAATGAGGTCGCCGATATAGACGATGTTGTCGTTCTTCAGGCAGTTGGCCGAACGAACAGACAGTTCCAACTCGTCGACCTTCTTGAGAAGCGCCGGGTTGAATGCCAGTTCGGTCACAGATTCTTCTTCTGCTTCCTTCTGCGGCTCGTCGAAGTTGACGAAGACGCCGAGCTGGTCCTGAAGAATACGAGCGGCAAAGGCAACGGCATCTTCGCCGGAAACCGAACCGTTGGTCTCGATCGTCATGATCAACTTGTCGTAATCAAGAACCTGACCTTCACGGGTGTTTTCCACCTTGTAGGACACTTTCTTGACCGGAGAATAAAGGCTGTCCACCGGAATAAGGCCGATAGGGGCATCTTCTGCGCGGTTACGATCTGCGGGCACATAGCCCTTGCCATTGTTGACGGTGAATTCCATGCGGATTTCAGCGCCTTCGTCCAGCGTGCAGATGACGTGGTCGGGGTTGAGGATTTCGATATCGCCAACCGTCTGGATATCGCCAGCAGTTACCGAACCTGGACCCTGCTTGCGCACGACCATACGCTTGGAATCGTCACCATCCATCTTGATGGCAATTTCCTTGATGTTCAGAACGATGTCCGTCACATCTTCCCGAACGCCGGGAATGGAGGAGAACTCGTGCAGAACGCCATCAATCTGTACCGCAGTTACAGCAGCGCCACGCAGAGACGACAAGAGAACGCGGCGAAGCGCGTTACCGAGTGTCAGGCCGAAACCCCGCTCAAGCGGCTCGGCAACGAGTGTCGCCTTCGTGCGGCTCGAAGAGGTGAACTCGACCTTGTTGGGCTTGATCAGTTCCTGCCAATTCTTTTGAATCATCTTTAAACCTTCCGTTCGCCGCCACCATCCAATCGTGGCGGACCGAGCATGATCACCGAGAGGAACTTAAAACGTTCATCGGAGGGTTTGAAGCGTCGGAAGACCGGTCAAGCCGGCAACCCCCACGCCGATTACGCGAAAATTCCGCCAAACCGAAGGTAAGGCGGAACTCCCAGACAGAAACGCGTTAGACGCGACGCTTCTTGCGCGGGCGGCAACCGTTGTGCGGGATCGGCGTCACATCGCGGATGGACGTGATCATGAAACCGGCGGCCTGTAGCGCGCGAAGAGCAGATTCGCGACCGGAACCCGGACCGCAAACTTCAACTTCCAGCGTCTTCATGCCGTGTTCCTGCGCCTTCTTGGCAGCATCTTCAGCAGCGATCTGGGCGGCAAACGGTGTCGACTTGCGCGAACCCTTGAAGCCCTTGGCACCAGCAGACGACCAGGCAATTGCGTTGCCCTGCGCGTCAGTGATGGTGATCATCGTATTGTTGAAGGTCGAATTAACGTGCGCAACGCCCGTCGTGATATTCTTACGTTCGCGACGTTTAACGCGAGCGGCTTCCTTAGCCATGGTATACCTTTCATTGATCTCTGCACCGCCGTAACACCAGCGGCTACACCGGCGATCAGCCTCTTAGAAGCCTTTCGCCAAACTCAGAAAGGCTGGTGCGGCTTGCACCAGCCCTCCCTCTCCGGAAAACCGGAAGATTACTTCTTCTTACCTGCAATCGCCTTCGCTGGACCCTTGCGAGTACGAGCGTTGGTGTGCGTGCGCTGACCGCGTACGGGCAAGCCGCGACGGTGACGCAGACCACGGTAGCAACCGAGGTCCATAAGACGCTTGATGTTCATCGAAGTCTCACGACGAAGATCACCCTCGACGCGATAGTCGCGATCGATTGCTTCGCGGATCTGAAGGACTTCAGCGTCCGTCAGCTGATGAACGCGCTTCTCAGCCGGAATACCGACCTTTGCAACGATTTCCTGCGCGAATTTCGTGCCAATCCCATGGATATAGGTCAAGGCGATAACAACGCGCTTAGCCGTTGGGATGTTGACGCCAGCGATACGTGCCACGTCTATTCTCCTTGCGTTCCAGTTGCCATCCGGCAAGTGGTGCTTTCATTTGAGCGGCACGACTGCCGCCAGTTCAAAATTCGTGTTCGTCACAAGCTAAAACGACCGAACCCGGACTTTCCTTCCCTAAAGGAAAATCCGCGCCAGTCGCTTGGGTTGTCGCGAGTTGGCGCGGTGTAACGGAATCGGTTCAAAAAAGCAACCGGGGCCGTTAAGATTCTTTAGTTATGCGCAACTGAGGATGCAGAGTCGCGTTCTTTTTCAAGAACGCGCTCGATCGCTGCGGTGACGACATCCACATGGGCCATGCCATCGAGTACAACGAGATCGCCCTGCCCCTGGTAATATTCGGACAATGGAGCAGTCTTTTCGCGGTATTCCGACAAACGCTTGCGGAAAGATTCCGGATTGTCGTCCGAGCGCACCGTACCGCCAGCCGCAACCGTCTCAGCCACGCGGTTTTCGATTCGGCGCACCAGCGCTTCCTCGTCCACCTTCAGTTCGATGACAGCATCGAGATCGATACCCTTGTCGCGTAGGTTTTCGCCCAGCGCCTTTGCCTGCGGAACGGTTCGTGGGTATCCATCCAGGATGAACCCCTTGGCACAGTCCGCCTGCTCTATGCGTTCGGAAACGATCTGATTGACGATATCGTCAGATACGAGACCACCCGCGTCCATGACTTCCTTGGCGCGTTTGCCAATCTCAGATCCGTCGCTGACCGCAGCACGAAGCATGTCGCCGGTCGACAGTTGTGGAATGCCATACTTATCCGTCAGGCGTTTTGCCTGGGTGCCCTTGCCTGCACCCGGTGGTCCCAAAAATATCAGTCTCATCGTCCCCTCTTTCCTCCACGCAGTTTCGATTTCTTGATCAGCCCCTCATACTGCTGGGCAATCAGGTGACCCTGAATCTGTGCAACGGTATCAAGAGTTACACTGACTACGATCAAAAGCGAAGTACCACCAAGGGCTAATGGTATGCCCGTCCGCGCGATCAGCGTTTCGGGAAGAATACAGACGAACACGAGATAGATGGCACCGACGACGGTGATTCTGGTCAAGACGTAGTCGATGTATTCAGCCGTCCGTTCGCCTGGACGAATGCCGGGAATAAAGCCACCGTGCTTCTTCAGATTGTCAGCCGTATCCTTCGGATTGAAAACGATCGCGGTATAGAAGAAGGCAAAGAACGCAATCAGGAGACCGTAGAGGAACATGAATAGAGGCTGGCCGTGCTGAAGCGACGCGATAATGGTCGTTGCCCAAGGCGGCAGATTAGTGCTGTTGGTGAAGCCCGCTGCGGTCGCTGGCAGAAGCAGCAGCGACGATGCGAAGATCGCGGGAATGACACCAGCCGTATTCAGCTTCAACGGCAGGTGAGACGTATCGCCCTGGAACATCCGGTTGCCAACCTGTCGCTTTGGATACTGGATCAAAAGACGTCGCTGGGCGCGCTCTACAAAGACGATCAGGGCAATGACGCCGATGGCGACCACGAGTACGGTCAGAATCACAGGTGTCGAGATGGCACCCTGACGACCGAGCTCGAGCGTGCCGGCCAGTGCCTTTGGAAGACCCGCTGCGATACCCGCAAAGATGATCAGCGAAATACCGTTGCCGATACCACGCGACGTGATCTGCTCACCGAGCCACATCAGGAACATCGTGCCGCCGAGCAGCGTGATGACCGTGGAAACGCGGAAGAACCAGCCGGGATCGATCACGAGCCCTGCCCCGCTCTCAAGTCCTGCTGCGATGCCGTAGGCCTGCAACGTTCCGAGAAGCACGGTACCGTAACGCGTGTACTGATTGATGATCTTGCGGCCCGCTTCGCCTTCCTTTTTCAAGGCTTCGAGCGACGGCACGACGGACGTCATGAGCTGCACGATGATCGATGCGGAAATATAGGGCATGATGCCGAGCGCGAAAATCGCCATGCGCTCTACCGCGCCGCCCGCAAACATGTTGAAAAGACCGAGAATTCCGTTGGCCTGCCCCTGGAAGGCGCGTGCGAAAGCTTCCGGGTTCAAACCTGGAAGCGGAATATGCGTGCCAAGGCGATAAACGAGAAGTGCGGCAAGGGTAAACCAAAGACGCTTTTTCAGATCTTCAGCTTTCGCGAAGGTCGAAAAATTCAGGTTTGAGGCCAGTTGTTCCGCTGCTGAAGCCATAAATTTCTCCGCATGACCCTTGTCCAGCGGCACGGAAACCGGCAATTCCGGAAAAGGTCTAAAAGATACTGGTTCAAAAACCGGGCTTTGGACGGATCACGGCTTTATTGCCGATCAACATGCCTCACCCTTGTTTTCGTTCGTCCGTTTCGCATTCCGATGAACACTTGCGAACTGTGAGGCTCTCCCCGCGACACGACCGCATCGCTTGAGAGTATTCGCGTAATCCTCGTTTAATCGATTAGGATTCAAAGGCTTATGCGACTTCTAGAGCAAACGCCCGGAGTGAAACACACCGGGCGTTCGTTGTCTTATATTACTCTGCGGCCTGCGCTGCAACAGCCAGAAGCTTGATGGAACCACCAGACTTCTCGATTTTTTCAACAGCTGTCTTGGAAGCGCCGGCAACTTCGAAGGAAACCTTCGTTGTCAGCTCGCCATCAGCCAGGATGCGAACGCCATCCTTGAGGCGACGGATAACACCGGCAGCCTTGAGGGCAGCGGCATCAACAGTCGACTTTGCGTCCAGCTTGCCTGCATCGATGGCGGCCTGAACGCGGCCGATCGAAACTTCTGCATACTCGGACGCGAAGATGTTGTTGAAGCCACGCTTTGGCAGACGGCGGTAGATCGGCATCTGGCCGCCTTCGAAGCCGTTGACGGCAACGCCGGAACGAGCCTTCTGACCCTTGACGCCGCGACCACCGGTCTTGCCCTTACCGGAACCGATACCGCGACCTACGCGGATACGATCCTTGGTGGAGCCTTCGTTATCTTTAATTTCGTTGAGTTTCATGATGACTTCCTCCGTCTCACTTCTCGTCTACGACGCGAACGAGATGCTGGACAGCACGGATCATGCCGCGAACAGCTGGAGTATCTTCCAGAGTGCGCTGACGGTGCATCTTGTTGAGACCCAGGCCGATCAGCGTCTGGCGCTGGACAGCAGGGCGGCGAATGGGGCTGCCGATCTGTTCGACCGTAACAGTCGTCTTGGCTTCAGTAGTCTTCTTGGCCATGATACTGCTCCTTATTCTTCAGCAGCGTTGCCGGAAGCGGCGCGGCGAGACTGAAGGGTCGCATACTTCAGACCACGCTGTGCAGCGACGTCCTTAGGATGAACCTGGTGCTTCAGAGCGTCGAACGTTGCGCGAACCATGTTGTATGGGTTCGAGGAACCGGTCGACTTGGCGACGACGTCATGAACGCCGAGCGTTTCGAAAACAGCGCGCATCGGACCACCGGCGATGATACCGGTACCAGCCTTCGCGGAGCGAAGAAGAACCTTGCCAGCGCCGTGACGACCATTGACGTCATGGTGCAGCGTACGGCCATCGCGCAGCGGTACAAAGATCAGATCGCGCTTAGCGCTTTCCGTTGCCTTGCGGATCGCTTCAGGCACTTCACGAGCCTTGCCGTGACCAAAGCCAACGCGGCCCTTCTGGTCGCCAACAACGACGAGAGCAGCAAAACCGAAACGACGGCCGCCCTTCACAACTTTCGCAACGCGGTTGATCGCTACCAGCTTGTCAACGAATTCGCTGTCGCGCTCTTCGCGGTTCTGGCGGTCGTCGCGAGAACCTCTTTTTTCCTGTGCCATTGTCCTTGTCCTTTTTCTTTTACGGGTGGAACGGCAAACGAAAAGACCATCGGCTTCATCTCTGAAACCCGCATGGTCCGGTGAAAACCTGCCCGGATGTGACCGGGCAGGTAAAAGATTAGAAGTTCAGACCGCCTTCGCGGGCAGCTTCAGCCAAGGCCTTGATGCGGCCGTGGTAAATGAAGGCGCCGCGATCGAATACGACATCCTTAACGCCAGCCTTGCCGGCGCGTTCGGCAACCAGCTTGCCAACTGCGGCCGCTGCTGCAACGTCCGCACCCGTCTTCAAGGACGAGCGCAGATCCGTATCGAGTGTCGAGGCAGACGCAAGCGTCTTGCCGGCGACATCATCGATAACCTGAACGTAGATGTTCTTCGACGAGCGATGAACCGACAGGCGCGGGCGACCGTTGGCAACCGCCTTAATCTGGCGGCGCACGCGGCTCGCGCGACGTGCAAGTGCTTCTTTCCTGCTAGCCATTTCGCGTGATCCTTACTTCTTCTTGCCTTCTTTGCGGATGATCCGTTCTTCGGCGTACTTGACGCCTTTGCCCTTGTAGGGCTCGGGACCACGGTATTCGCGGATTTCCGCGGCAACCTGACCGACCTGCTGCTTGTTGATACCCGAAACGATGATTTCCGTAGGCTTCGGAACGGCAATCGTGATGCCTTCCGGAGTCTGGTAAACCACGTCGTGGCTGAAACCGAGTGCCAGCTGCAGGTTCTTGCCCTGCATGGCAGCACGATAACCAACGCCGTTGATTTCGAGCTTGCGTTCGTAGCCGTCCTTGACACCCTTGAAGATGTTCTCGACCATCGTGCGGGACATGCCCCACTTGGAACGAGCTTCCTTGCTGTCGCTGGACGGCGTTACGGACACCGCGTTATCTTCCAGTTTAACCTGAACTTCGTCATTGGCGACGAAGAACAGTTCACCCTTAGGACCCTTGGCAGTAATCTTCTGGCCGTCGACAGTGGCCGTCACACCTGCGGGAACCTGAACGGGCTTTTTACCGATACGAGACATATTTCTATCCTGTCTGTCCGTTAAGGAGATCCTTGCTCAGTCTTAGAAGACGGAGCAAAGAACCTCGCCACCAACGTTCTGTTCGCGAGCCTGGTGATCGGCCATCACACCCTTCGGAGTCGAAAGGATGGTGATACCGAGGCCGTTCGCAACCTGCGGGATGGACTTGACCGAGACATAAACTCGGCGGCCCGGCTTGGAAACGCGGCCGATCTCACGGATCACGGATGCGCCTTCGTAGTATTTCAGTTCAATCGTGAGTTCGGACTTGCCGTTCTCAAAATCAACCTTCGAATAACCGCGAATGTAGCCTTCAGCCTGAAGCACGTCGAGAACGCGTGCGCGCAGGCTGGATGCCGGTGTGTTGACCGAAGACTTGCGACGGGCTGCACCATTGCGGATTCGGGTGAGCATATCACCCAACGGATCAGTCATTGTCATGTGCCCGTCTCCTTACCAGCTGGACTTGACAATACCCGGCACCTTGCCGGAATTGCCCAACTCGCGAAGCGCAATACGCGACATCCCAAGTTTGCGGTAGAACGCGCGCGGACGGCCCGTTACTTCGCAGCGGTTGCGGATACGCGTCTTCGAGCCGTCACGCGGCAGCGAAGCGAGCTTCAGGGTTGCCTGGAACCGCTCTTCAATCGGAAGGGACTGGTTCATGACAATTGCCTTAAGGGCGGCACGCTTGCCAGCCTGTGAGGCAACCGTCTTGCGGCGGCGCTTGTTCTTTTCAACTGCGCTTGTTTTCGCCATATCGGAGTTCCTTTTCTACGCTCGTCGTTACGGTTACTGACGGAACGGGAAGTTGAACTCTGTCAAAAGAGCCCGTGCTTCGTCGTCCGAGTTTGCCGTCGTGCAAACGATGATGTCCATGCCCCACATCTGATCAACCTTATCGTAGTTGATCTCTGGGAACACAATGTGCTCCTTGATGCCCATGGCGAAGTTGCCACGGCCGTCAAAGCTCTTGGGGTTCAGACCCCGGAAGTCGCGAACGCGCGGAAGCGCGATGTTAACCAGACGATCAAGGAATTCGTACATGCGGACGCCACGAAGTGTAACCTTCGCGCCGATTGGCATGTGTTCGCGAACCTTGAAGCCCGCGATGGAATTGCGAGCCTTCGTGATGACAGGCTTCTGACCAGCAATCGCTGCCAGATCGCCAGCAGCAACCGTCGGCTTCTTGGAGTCAGCAGTTGCTTCGCCAACGCCCATGTTGATGACGATCTTGTCCAGCTTGGGGATCATCATCACGTTTGCGTAGGAGAACTTCTCCTGCATTGCGCCACGAATACGGGAAACGTATTCAGCCTTGAGACGCGGCTCGTACTTGGACTCAGCCATCGATCACTTCTCCCGAACGCTTGGCCACACGGACCTTCTTGCCATCAACAACCGAGAAACCAACGCGGGTTGGCTTGCCATCCTTATCGGCGATGGCGAGGTTGGAAATGTGCAAGGAAGCTTCCTTGTTGATGATGCCGGCTTCCTGGCCCTGGGTCTGGCGCTGGTGACGTTTCACCATGTTGACGCCACTCACAAAAGCCCGATCTTCTTTCGGCAAGACCTGTGTTACTTCGCCGGTACGGCCCTTGTCCTTACCGGTCAATACGACAACCTTGTCGCCTTTACGAATTTTCTGCATCGCTATCGCTCCTTACAGTACTTCTGGAGCCAGCGAGATGATCTTCATGTGGTTCTTTGCGCGAAGTTCGCGTGGAACCGGTCCGAAGATACGGGTGCCGATCGGCTCTTTCTTGTTATCGATAAGAACGGCTGCGTTGTTATCGAAACGGATGACGCTGCCATCAGCGCGGCGGATGTCTTTAGCGGTACGCACAACAACCGCCTTCATCACGTCGCCCTTTTTAACGCGGCCGCGCGGAATGGCTTCCTTGATCGAAACGACAATGATGTCGCCAACGGAAGCATACTTGCGCTTCGAGCCGCCCAGCACCTTGATGCACATGACACGACGTGCGCCGGAATTATCCGCCACGTCGAGGTTTGTTTGCATCTGAATCATGTCAGGTCGCCTTCTTGTTGTTACCGGACCGGTTGGGCACGTTTAACAAACAGCCCCCTGTTCCAGCTTATGAATGTCTCTGTTTTCGCGCGGAATAATCGTGACAGGGTGGTTTCCTAAAGGACCTTCCGTGCGCATCAAAGCAAAAGAACGCCCGTGAACGAGCGTCCTTGCGCTGCTTCATACAGACTTCCGCGCATATAGCAAGACCTGCGCGAAAATCAGTTGAAATTATGCCTGGGCGGAAACGACCGTCCAGCGCTTATCCTTGGAGATCGGTGCGCATTCCTCGATGGAAACGACATCGCCGATCTTGAATTGGTTGTTCTCGTCGTGCGCCTTGTATTTTTTCGAACGACGAACGGTCTTCTGAAGCAGCGGGTGAGCGAATCGACGCTCAACACGAACTACAACGGTCTTCTCGTTCTTGTCGGACACAACGACGCCCTGCAGAATGCGTTTAGGCATATTATTCTTCCTTTAGGCCTTGGCTTCTGCCGCCTTCTGGCGGGCAATGGTTTTCACGCGGGCGATGTCCTTGCGGACTTCGTCGATGCGCGAGGACTTTTCCAGCTGGCCGGTTGCCTTCTGAAAGCGCAGATTGAACTGCTCTTTCTTCAGGTCGACAAGCTTGTCCTTGAGCTGATCGGCGCTGAGGCCGCGAACGTCTTCGGCTTTCATGGTGCCTGCTCCTTACTCTGCGATGCGCTGAACGAAGCGCGTCTTAACCGAGAGCTTGGCAGCGCCGAGACGAAGCGCCTCGCGGGCGATCTCCTCGGAAACACCGTCGATCTCGAACATCATACGACCGGGCTTGACCTTGCATGCCCAGTATTCAACAGAACCCTTGCCCTTACCCATACGAACTTCGGTCGGCTTTGCCGTGACCGGAGTGTCTGGGAATACGCGGATCCACACACGACCAGCGCGCTTCATGTAACGCGTGATCGCGCGGCGGGCCGCCTCGATCTCGCGCGCGTTAACGCGGTTCGGTTCCTGCGACTTCAAGCCGAATTCACCGAATGCCAGGTCAAAGCCGCCCTTGGCCACACCTTTGATGCGACCCTTAAACTGCTTACGGTACTTAGTACGCTTTGGCTGCAACATTTTCTAACTTCTCCGAGCTTATCTTTCGCCAGCGTCAATCAAGCGTTTTCGCGGCGACGGTCGCCACGATCACCGCGCTGCTCACGGCTTGCAGGGCCCTGTGCATCGCCTTCTAGACCACGACGTTCAGAAGCCATCGGATCGTGCTCAAGGATTTCGCCCTTGAAGATCCAGACCTTGATGCCGCAAATACCGAACGCCGTTGTAGCTTCAGCCACACCGTAGTCGATGTCTGCACGCAGAGTGTGCAATGGAACGCGACCTTCGCGGTACCATTCGGTACGAGCGATTTCAGCGCCGCCAAGACGACCACCGCAAGTGATCTTGATGCCTTCGGCGCCAAGACGCAGTGCGGACTGAACAGCACGCTTCATGGCACGGCGGAAAGCCACACGACGTTCGAGCTGCTGAGCGATCGACTGTGCAACGAGTGTTGCGTCGATTTCCGGCTTGCGCACTTCAACAATGTTGAGGTGCGTTTCAGACGCGGTCATCTCGGAAATCTTCTTGCGAAGCTTCTCGATGTCTGCACCCTTCTTGCCGATGATCAGACCCGGGCGAGCCGAGTGAATGGTCACGCGGCACTTCTTGTGCGGACGTTCGATGACGACCTTGGCGATGCCAGCCTGCTTCAATTCCTTGGTCAGGTAAGCACGGATCTTGAGGTCTTCGTGCAGCAGCTTGCCGTATTCGGCAGTGTCTGCATACCAGCGGCTATCCCAAGTGCGGTTGATACCGAGGCGGAAGCCGATTGGATTGATTTTCTGACCCATTATGCGGCCTCCCCTTTTTCTTCCACTTCACGAACAACGATCGTCAGGTGAGAGAACGGCTTTTCGATGCGCGACGCACGACCACGGCCACGAGCGTGGAAACGCTTCATGGTGATGGACTTGCCAACATAGGCCTCGGCTACGACAAGAGCGTCGACGTCGAGGTCATGGTTGTTTTCCGCGTTGGCGATTGCCGATTCCAGCGTCTTCTTGACGGTGGCGGCGATGCGCTTGCGAGAAAACTCGAGCTCGGCGAGAGCGCGATCGACCTTTTTACCACGGATAAGAGCGGCAACTAGGTTAAGTTTCTGGGGGCTGACGCGAAGCGTACGGGCAATGGCCTGAGCCTCATTGTCCTTCAGCCGGCGTTCGGTCTTAGCCTTCGCCATGTTTACTTCCTCTTTGCCTTCTTGTCCGCACCATGACCGTAATAGGTCCGGGTCGGAGAGAATTCACCGAACTTGTGACCGACCATGTCTTCGTTGACAGAGACGGGTACATGCTTGCTGCCGTTGTAGACGCCGAATGTCAGACCAACGAACTGAGGCAGGATCGTGGAGCGACGGCTCCAGATCTTGATCACTTCACTGCGTCCGCCTTCGCGTACCTTCTCAGCCTTAGTGAGAAGATAACCGTCAACAAACGGACCTTTCCATACTGAACGAGCCATTTGAGAGTTCCTCTCTTACTTCTTGCGCTGATGGCGCGAACGCATGATGAACTTGTCGGTCGACTTGTTGGAGCGAGTCCGCTTGCCCTTTGTGGGTTTACCCCACGGAGTCACCGGATGGCGACCACCAGACGTACGACCTTCACCACCACCATGAGGGTGATCGACAGGGTTCATCACGACACCGCGAACGTGAGGCTTCTTGCCGCGCCAGCGTGAACGACCGGCTTTGCCGTCGTTTGTGTTGCCATGATCGGCATTCGAGACAGCACCGATCGATGCAAGGCAAGAGCCATGCACCAGACGCTGCTCACCGGAGTTCAAGCGAAGGATCGCCATCCCTGCATCGCGACCAACGAGCTGAACATACGTGCCGGCGGAGCGGGCAATCTGACCACCCTTGCCTGGCTTCATCTCGACGTTGTGGATGATCGAACCGACTGGAATGTACTGAAGAGGCATTGTGTTGCCTGGCTTCACGTCCACTGCCTTTTCGGATGCGATCACCTTGTCACCGGCAGCGATACGCTGTGGCGCGAGAATGTAAGCCTGTTGGCCGTCCGTGTATGTCACGAGCGCGATGAATGCGGTGCGGTTAGGGTCATATTCCAGACGCTCGACCGTACCTTCAACGTCGAATTTACGACGCTTGAAGTCTACGAGACGGTAGGTCCGCTTGTGACCGCCGCCCTGAAAACGAACGGTGATCCGGCCCTGGTTGTTACGGCCACCCTTCGAGCTGAGGCCCTCTGTGAGAGCCTTTACCGGCTTGCCCTTGTAGAGCGAAGACCGGTCCACGATAACCAGCTGACGCTGGCTTGGCGTGGTCGGATTGAAACTTTTCAATGCCATTGTATTTGTTCCCTTTTGGGTCTTTGCCCGCTTGGGCCTAACCTTTTAGAGTCCGGTGGACACGTCTATGGATTGACCTTCGGCCAGCGTAATGATGGCTTTTTTGACATCCTTACGCTTACCAGCGAATCCACGGAAACGACGAGTCTTACCCTTGCGGATAAGCGTGTTCACTGCCGTGACCTTGACGCCGAAGAGTGCTTCGACTGCAGCCTTGATTTCAGGCTTCGAAGCGTCTTTGGCGACGTTGAATACGACCTGGTTCTGTTCAGAGACCAGCGTCGACTTTTCCGTGATCGAAGGAGATACGATCACATCGTAGTGGCGAAGATCCGTCATTTGAACCGCTCCTCAAGGGCTTCAACCGCAGCCTTGGACAGCACGAGCTTGCCGCGGCGCAGGATGTCGTAAACATTGATGCCCTGGATCGGCAGAACGTCCACATTCGGAATGTTCTGGGCTGCGAGCTTGAAGTTTCCATCAAGTTCAGCGCCACCGATAACGAGAGCGTTGGTCAGGCCAAGCGTTGCGAAGTGGCCAAGCAGACCCTTTGTCTTTGCATCGGTCGCAACGAGCTGATCAACAATGATCAGTTCTTCGGACTTCAGCTTTGCAGACAAAGCATGACGCAATGCAAGCGCGCGGACCTTCTTGGGAAGATCGTGAGCGTGGCTGCGAACGACTGGGCCGTGGGCTTTGCCGCCGCCGCGAAACTGCGGTGCGCGAGCCGAATGGTGACGAGCGCGGCCCGTACCCTTCTGCTTGTACATCTTTGCACCCGTGCGGGAAACTTCCGAACGGTTCTTGCTCTTGTGCGTTCCCTGCTGCTTCTTGGCGAGCTGGTAACGAACCATGCGGGCCAGGATGTCCTGGCGTGGGTCGAGGCCGAAAATTTCGTCCGACAGGGATACCGTGCCGGCGTCTTTTCCCTCGAGGGTTTTGACGTTCAATTCCATGATGAGGCTCCCTTACTTCGCTGCCGACTTAACGGCGTCGCGGACGATGATCCAGGAACCCTTGGAACCGGGAACGGCGCCCTTCACGAGGATCAAACCGCGACCCTCATCAGTCGAAACCACTTCCAGATTCTGGGTGGTGACGCGTGTGCTGCCCATGTGACCAGCCATGCGCTTGCCCTTCCAGACCTTGCCGGGATCCTGGTTAGAACCCGTCGAACCGTGAGCACGGTGCGATACGGAGTTACCGTGCGATGCGCGGCCACCACCGAAGTTGTGACGCTTCATCGAACCGGCAAAACCCTTACCGATCGTCGTGCCGGTAACGTCTACCAGCTGGCCTGTCTGAAAATGATCTGCGGTCAGTGTTGCACCGACGTCGATGAGGTTTTCGGGGGAAACCCGGAACTCAACGAGCTTTGCTTTCGGCTCGACGCTGGCAGCGGCAAAATGACCGCGGAGTGCCTTTGTCGTATTCTTGACCTTGGACTGGCCCGCACCGAGCTGAACTGCAGTGTAGCCATTCTTGTCTTCTGTGCGCTGGGAAACAACTTGTACGTTGTCCAAACGCAGTACCGTTACTGGGATATGCTCACCGGCGTCATTATAGACCCGAGTCATACCCACTTTCTGTGCAATCACACCTGAACGCATTGGTTCAATCCTCTTGCGAGCCTTGAAGGGAGAACCCTCTGTGGCCTTTGTTAAGGAGTTCCCTTCGACGTCTCACGACGTTTCCGGTCTCCGGATTGGAAGTCGTTGGATCGCTCCACGTACCTTCCTTGTTATATCGGCCCTTGCTTTCACAAGGTCGGGCCGAGGTCTTAGAGCTTGATTTCGACGTCAACGCCAGCAGCCAGGTCGAGCTTCATCAAAGCATCAACGGTCTGTGGTGTCGGGTCTACGATATCGAGAAGGCGCTTGTGCGTCCGCATTTCGAACTGCTCACGGCTCTTCTTGTCAACGTGAGGAGAACGGTTGACTGTAAATTTTTCGATGCGGGTTGGCAGTGGAACCGGGCCGCGAACGCTGGCGCCGGTGCGCTTGGCGGTCGACACGATTTCACGGGTGGAGGCATCGAGGATCCGGTGATCAAACGCCTTGAGGCGGATACGGATATTCTGGCCGTTCATTCGTCTTGTCCTTGTTCTTTGTCTTTGCATTTCCGCACGCGGAAATACATGAACCTATTGATCGTGGCGCCGCAGATTTTCAAAAATCAAGAGGAATGCGAAGCAGCATCCCAATCATTTCGGTAGTCTGTAAGGTTAAAATCACCGGGCCTCGCGACTGATCACGAATCCAGACTGGTGAGTGTGAGTGCGCGTTTACGCCCTTTCACCGAATTTTTCAAGCCTTAAAAATGCAACGCAACGATGCTTTTCACAAAACGTTCGATGGCGGTGTTTTCCACACCGCCATCGAACATAATCACACAGCAGGCAAGACGCCCGCTCTTTCCGCGACGGTGCCAGAGCACCGCCAGCGTTTATTACTCGACGATCGAAGCGACGATGCCGGCGCCGACGGTACGGCCGCCTTCGCGGATCGCGAAGCGCAGCTTTTCTTCCATCGCGATTGGAACGATCAGTTCGACTTCAACAGTGACGTTGTCGCCTGGCATAACCATTTCCGTGCCTTCTGGAAGCGAAACGATACCGGTCACATCCGTCGTGCGGAAGTAGAACTGTGGACGGTAGTTCGTGAAGAACGGTGTATGACGACCGCCCTCTTCCTTCGTCAGAATGTAGGCTTCCGCAATGAACTTCTTGTGCGGCTTGACAGAACCTGGCTTGCACAGGATCTGACCACGCTCAACGCCATCGCGCTGCACGCCA
Organism: Rhizobium skierniewicense Ch11; assembly: GCF_023757665.1. Lineage (NCBI taxonomy): Bacteria > Pseudomonadati > Pseudomonadota > Alphaproteobacteria > Hyphomicrobiales > Rhizobiaceae > Rhizobium > Rhizobium skierniewicense. The sequence continues at coordinate 22,463 of NZ_RXPG01000013.1, read as the reverse complement.
CGGATCAGCGCGCCAACATTGTCGCCAGCCTGACCCTGATCGAGCAGCTTGCGGAACATTTCAACGCCGGTCACAGTCGTCTTGGTCGTGGCGCGAATGCCGACGATTTCAACTTCTTCACCAACCTTGACGATACCGCGCTCAACGCGACCCGTGACAACCGTACCACGGCCGGAGATCGAGAACACGTCTTCGATCGGCAGCAGGAATGGCAGGTTGATCGGACGCTCTGGCGTTGGAATGTAGGCGTCGACCTGAGCCATCAGCTCGCGGATCGCGTCTTCGCCGATCTTCTTGTCCGAATCTTCGAGAGCGGCAAGAGCCGAACCCTTGACGATTGGAATATCGTCGCCTGGGAAATCGTAGGACGACAGAAGTTCGCGAACTTCCAGTTCTACCAGTTCCAGAAGCTCTTCGTCGTCAACCTGGTCAACCTTGTTGAGGAACACAACGATCGCAGGAACGCCAACCTGACGGGCCAGCAGAATGTGCTCGCGGGTCTGTGGCATCGGGCCGTCGGCAGCCGAGCAAACCAGGATCGCGCCGTCCATCTGGGCAGCACCGGTGATCATGTTCTTCACATAGTCGGCGTGGCCGGGGCAATCGACGTGCGCGTAGTGACGGTTCGGCGTCTCATATTCAACGTGGGCCGTCGAAATCGTGATACCGCGGGCCTTTTCTTCCGGTGCAGCGTCGATCTGGTCGTATGCCTTGAACTCGCCGAAATACTTCGTGATCGCAGCAGTCAACGACGTCTTGCCGTGGTCAACGTGACCAATCGTGCCAATGTTGACGTGCGGCTTGTTGCGCTCAAACTTGCTCTTTGCCATGTGAATTGCTTCCTGTGAACGTGAAGTCGTTGTCCCGGCGAACCGGTTTGGTGTCGCCGTTTAAGGCTTTGCAAGCGAATGCGCAAGACTTAATTGCGAGCGCACCTGTTGCGCTACCAAAAGCGACATGATGCGCCTCATATGGTGCGCGGACCTCTCACCGTCAACGTCACTCCTTCATGTAGAGGATGCTTGTATGATCGAACACGGAGTCTTTACGTCGATGTGATTCCTGTCATATTGACAGCAAGGCCACACTTTGGGGGACAAGGTGGCAGATCGCGCTCGCGCCGCAATCGCATATCCGCTTCTCGCCGTCTTCTCCCGCGGCACCCATTCTCATCCGCTTCGGGACCTACTATGGAAATTTTTACGGCTGCCGGTTTTACGGCGTTTCTTCAAGTCATTGCCATTGACCTCGTTCTGGCAGGCGACAATGCCATTGTGATTGGCCTCGCCGCAGCGGGCCTGCCAGCGCATATGCGCAGAAAGGCGATCCTCGTCGGCATTATCGCGGCCACCGTTCTGCGCATCACATTTGCAGCTGTAACCGTTCAGTTGCTCGCCGTCGTCGGCCTCCAGCTTTTTGGTGGTCTGCTTCTGGCTTGGGTTTGCTGGAAAATGTGGACCGAATTGCGTGCGCAGAGCAACACCGCAGGTGAAGTCGAGAATGAAGAGGTTGACCTGACCAAAGGCAACAAGACCTTCGCTCAGGCCGCCCTGCAGATCGTCATCGCCGATGTCTCCATGTCACTTGACAACGTGCTTGCCGTCGCTGGTGCTGCGCAAGACCACGTCACGGTGTTGATCATCGGACTTGTTGTCTCCATCGCGCTCATGGGTCTCGCAGCCAATTTGGTAGCCAAGCTTCTACACCGTTATCAATGGATTTCGTATGTCGGCTTGCTTGTCATCGTCTACGTCGCACTCAATATGCTCTATCATGGCGCCGTCGAAGTGTGGCCTTACGTCCAACCTTATCTCAGCTGACCACGATCAACCTCCCCTATCAAAATCCCGGAAATCCTGTATTTTCGGGATTTTGCATTTCGAGTGAGCAGCTTAAATCGCCACCCGTCGCGCAGTCACTCGTCACGCCCACCAGAGGCCTTATAAATCGCCCATAGCTTTTCATGGTTGCCGTCAGTTTAAGGCAAGCTTAAGCAGTCATGACTTTGGACACAATAATAATGATAAAGGTTGTCTGAACAATGGCTTATGATTGGTCTGGCGGGCGTGTCCGTCAGTTTCGCAGGCTGAAACTCGCAATGGTGGTCGGCACTGTTTTCCTGGTGGTGCTGCTTGTTGGACAATTCTGGAGCAGCTGAGTCATCAGCAAGATCGCACCTGCGACGTCCTCACACTTTGATGTGCACTAAAGTGCCGTTGCTGGGACGTTTCCATTCGATGCATCGGCATTTGTCGGGCAAGGGCTATCAAAGACGACGCCGCTAAAAAGCGTCGCAACGCCGTCAACATAACGGTAGCATTTTCCGATTTCTGTAATTTTAGCAAAGGATTCGCCACGGCGAATGCGATAGACCATTTCGAACGGTTCGCCGGAAAGAACGGAATTTTTAATGCCCTGAACCACATGCGGCTGGTCGTCTTCATGGATGAGTGGCATCATGCGTTCCACCGGCAACCCGGCATCAAGCTCATCCGGAGCGAAGCCCATGATCATCGCGAAGGCTTCATCTGCCCAAAACAGGTTCTGCTGAAGATCCCAGACGTAAAATCCACCAAGGCTCATCGAAACATAACGTTGCAAAGGTGCGCTTTCAGTCATTTTCAATCCTGGGTATTTTTTTAGACAATATGCATATTTTGAGGTATCTGGAAACCGCAAAATAGGGCGAAACTGTGTTTTTTCAGTGAATCGTTGGCAGGGATGATTGGATCTAATCCGCTGGCTAGCTTTTTAACCTCGTGAGCAATGAGATTTACGCTCGATGGATAAGCGCACTGGTATCGTGTCGGGGTTGGCCGAAGTCCCGAGTCTCGCTTAAGATTTGGCACCCCACGCGGCGACCGAGACCGAGCACATCACCGGCGCTTGGGCGGGTTTGAAAGCAGGTGATGCCGCCGAGTTGGAACAATGAACGCACCACATCGGAGTGATCCGATTCGCTGCCAGTGACGGAGATTGTTGGAGCGGGTAGCGGGAATCGAACCCGCGTATTCAGCTTGGAAGGCTGCTGCTCTACCATTGAGCTATACCCGCGGTGGTGAGTTCGATCCGTGCAGAATGGTGGAGGAAGTTGGATTTGAACCAACGTAGGCTGAGCCAACGGATTTACAGTCCGTCCCCTTTAACCACTCGGGCATTCCTCCAGTATTCTGCGAGGATCAAGCGACCAAGCTTAACCAGATTTCCGAGGGCGGCACGTTGCCGTTTCGTCGTCTGTGGCCGCGTATATGACTGCCCTCGCCGCGTCTGTCAACACGATGTGTGACGAAAATTTGCGAAAAACGCGAACAGAGTCATAGGCCTGTGGATTACACCGGACCGGCCTATGGAGACGACGGCAGATTTATATCGAGCCTTTGCCAAAACGGTAAAAACTGTATCTTCATCTTGAGTGCCAGCGGTCTGAGGGACTGGTGCTGGCGCGTTGCTGACGATATAAGACGGCATGAGCAAAGACGATCCCAACGAAAAATCCACTCGCGACACACACTATGCAACGCTGCGCCGTCAGGTCCGCGATGCCAAGAGAGAACGTGGCGAAATTCCCACTCCGGCTTTTCAGAAGCGCAAGCCTCGTGGCGGCGAAGACTGGAAAGCGCCCCAACTGGCGCCTGATCAGGTCCATCTTTATGGTCTGCACACCGTTCGCGCGGCCCTGGCCAACAAGGAACGCCAGATCGTCAAGTTGTCGGTGACCATGAACGCGCTCGCTCGTCTGGAGATCGGCACGGCGGAAGAACAATCCTTTCCGGTTGAGATGGTGTCACCGCAGGATATCGACAAGGTTCTCGGTCCCGATGCCATCCACCAAGGTGTGATGCTGGAAACCAAACCCCTCCCCATGCGCAAGCTTTCGGCGCTGAAGGACAGCCCTCTCATTCTGGTGCTGGATCAGGTGACCGACCCCCACAATGTCGGCGCCATCATGCGTTCGGCTGTCGCCTTCAATGCGGGCGCGCTGATCACCACGATGCGTCACAGCCCGACCGAGTCGGGTGTCCTGGCGAAATCCGCGTCCGGTGCGCTCGAAATGATTCCCTATATTCAGGTCACCAATCTGGCCGATGCGCTGGGCGAGTTGCACAAGCTCGGCTTTACCTCGATTGGTTTGGACTCGGAAGGCCCTGCCCCCATCGAGCAGACATTCAGCGGCAACAAGATCGCTCTGGTTCTCGGTGCTGAAGGCAAGGGCTTGCGTCAGAAAACACGCGAGACCGTTTCTGCATTGGCACGGCTGGATATGCCGGGCGAGATCAAGTCGCTCAATGTATCGAATGCGGCGGCCATCGCGCTTTATGCGACCGGTCAGTTTCTGGCCAAGACATAACCCCTTCTCGACCAACCGTTCATTGGAGAACCCATGCCAGACACGATCAAACCGACCGGCGAACTCACGCTTCGCACACTCGCCATGCCAGCGGATGCAAATCCGGCAGGCGATATCTTCGGCGGTTGGGTCATGTCGCAGATGGACTTGGCAAGCGGCATTCGCGCCGCTGAACGGGCGCGCTGTCGCGTGGTGACGGCAGCGGTCAAGGAGATGGCGTTCGAGCTTCCCGTCAAGATCGGCGATACCATGTCCATTTACACGGAGATCACCCGTGTCGGACGCACCTCGATCACGCTGACCGTTGAAGCCTGGGCGCAGCGGTCCCGCTACGACGCGCTTGAAAAAGTGACCGCCGGCACCTTCATCATGGTCGCGATGGATGAGCACGGAAAGCCTACGCCCATTTCGAAGGCGTGATCTGAGGACAGATGTCAACCTCTTCAGACCTTGAGATAGGCTGACGATCTGTCGAAGCTGAGCCCCGGAAACACGCTGTTTGTAAGGGCGTCCGCACCCACATCGAATTGCCTGTAGAGCATGGCTGCAGCAAGTTCACGCACGTCACCGGTCGGCATCAGATCCCTGTTGTCGAGAAGTTTTCCATCCGAGAGCCCTGGCCAGTTGCCCAGCACGCGACCTCCGTCGATACCGCCACCGGCGAGGATCGCCAGACCGCCGGTGCCGTGGTCTGTTCCACCGGTACCGTTTTCGCGAACCGTGCGCCCGAATTCCGTCATGGCCAACACCACCGTCTTTTTCCAAACGTCCGGCCCGAGCGATTCTTTCAGTGCCATTAATGCGATGGTCAAATCCTTGACCGTGCGCGCAAACTGGCCTTTCTGGCCCGCATGCGTATCCCAGCCATCGACGGAAAAGGCAGCGATGCGATAATCCTCGCGCAACAGCCCGCCGGCAAGCCTGGCGACGTCGCGAATGCCCTCACCGCGCTTCTGATCCTGAAACAACTGCTCAGCAGACATGTCCGTGCGCAAGGCTTCCGCCAGCACGCGGTTGAAATCCGGGTCGTTGGCGTAGAGCCGTTTGAAGAAGGCAACGTCGTCAGCGCCCATGGTCATATCGGACGTGGATGCCCAGACATCGGCTTCGTTCGGACCTGACAGGAGAAGCTCCATGGATGTCTTGATGTCGATGGCCTTGCGATCGTTGGACCGTGGGATGCTGGATAGCGCCCGGTTCAGCCATCCCGTACGTTCACCGTGAACGTGGTTGGCGCCGCTTTCGAGAATGTCCTGTCCGTCGAAGTGGCTGCGTTCATCCCGGTAAGGGGTGGAGACCGCGTGAACGAAGGCAAGTTCCCTGCTTTGCCACAGCGGCATCAACGGCTGGGCAGCCGGGTTCAGACCGAAGTGGCCGTCGAGATCGATAAGACCCGTGTCCGGCGTCAGCGCCAAAGTCGGGCGAAAACCGGCAAAGGCCGTTTCACCATAGGGCTGAACGAGATCGAGCCCGTCCATAGCGCCGCGCAGAATGATCGTGACGAACCTGTTATCGCCGGGCATGGCAGCAAAACTGACAGGAGAGAACGCTGGCAATGCCGCTGCGCAGCACGCCATCGCCAGAAAACTGCGTCGGCTGATCAGCATATCCTGAGACAAAGCCATCATCCTACCTCCTGTTGAATTCGGGCGAAGACAGTGCGAGCGTCATGCCGCTGACACGGCTGGGCGCTTGGGTGACGACGCGAATGGTATCGTCGCGCGCCATCTCTGCCATCGCCACTTCCAGAAGCCGCTTCGGCTCCATGTCACCACCCAGTGAGCTTGATGCTTTGCGAGCCCAAAGGATACGCTCGCTCATCTGACTGGGGGACAACCAGGATGCGACACCCTCTTCGAAGCCTGCCGGGCTCGGCGGCTGCCACACCGGCTGTCCCATGCGCCTGAGGGAAGCGAGCGTCAGAACCCGCGCGAGGCTCTGCTTGGGTTTCGGCTTCTGGAGCGGCGGCTGAGCGTCCGTCTTCATATCGGATGCAGGCCTGTCCATCGTCATGTGGGGACTGTCCGGCATGCCCGTGCTACTGTCGTCCTTTGTCTCTAGTGGCATTGGCGCAGCAGTCGGCGCGACTTCGTTATCACCGGTTGGAGACAATCGTTCCTGCCAGTTCTTGTGGGTGATCCCGAAGGCCCGCAGCCCGGAAACGACATAGTCGAACGGCAATTTCATTTTCCGGCCCGGCTCGGCCCATGCACGGGGATGATTGAGCATGGCGGCATAGACTTTCACAAGGTTGCCCTTGCTTGCCTTCCACTCATCGACCATGGCAGCCAGCACATCCGGCGGCACGTCATCGGCGATGAAGTGCGCCGCCAGCTTGCGACACACATGAACCGCCGTCTCCGGTCGCGTCGCCAGGTCATCCAGCATATCGAGACAATCATCTGCCGTGCGCTGGTCACCACCATAGGAAACGCCCAGCACCTTGATCTGACCCGGTTCTGCCATGCCGGGACGAAACAGCATCTCGTTTCGGTCATCCACCGTCATGCCCGTCAGAACGAGTGCGGCAGAGCGCACATCGGCCTGGGTGTAGCCACTGCCTGCCCCCATCGTATGGAGTTCAAGCAATTCCCGACCGAGATTTTCATTGAGGCCGCGCTTGCCCTTTGCGGCCGCCGCCGATCCCGGGCCCGTCGAGCGGTTCTGATCCAGATAGATCAACATGGCGGGATGCAGCACCGCTGCCTGTAAGAGATTGCGGAAAGGGCCAGCCAGATGTGGCCGGATTGCCTCCACCTCGTAAAGCGGGGTAACGAGGCGCATCGGCACGGCCTTGCGGGCATTGACGGAGAAGTGGTCCACCCAAAACGAGGCGAGCCGCTCGTGGAAGCCGTAAGGTGAGAAGACCGCCTGCATGACCCTTGCCATGCTGTCGCGCTGGAAACTCTGCTCGGCCTTCTGTTGGATCAGCTTGCGGCCATCGCGATCCAGTTCGCCGCCATTTTTACCGGCACTGGTCGCAACAAGCCTGTCTGCGAGGTCGTCGGATCGCTGTCGCGCTTCGAACGCTCCTCCGACGGGGAAAAACGGTTCTTTCAATGGTGCATCAGCAAGCTGTACCAGCAGGTCGTCCGGATTCCGGTTCAGTACCTGGCCGGGTGAAAGCCCATAGCCATAGCGGATCGCCGCCATCGTTGGAGAAAATGAAGCCATTTCCGGCACTCCTGCCAACAATAAGATGGTGCGAAAATCTCCTCCAATTCCGGCAAAAAAGCCGCGAAAGCATGGTCTTTTTCAGACATGGACAATTTGTAACGCACGGGATGAGCAGAATGTCGCGGTGACAACGCAATCGAACTGTGGCACTGAGTCTCGCCATGAAGTTCGTTCGCAAAATCATGCAGGATCGCAGTTCGGCTGGCGCTGTCGCCATGCTGGCGCTTTTGCTGTTTTTGCTGCAGGGGCTTGCCACCGGCGTTGCGAATGGCAGCATGGCCGCCACGGCACTGTCCGCAGATGACGTCATCTGTTCCAGCCACACTCCTGCAAGCGCGATCGACAAAAAGGATACCGGCACCAAGGCTGCGGATAATTGCTGCGGTGCGCTCTGCCGCCTCGCTTCCGCGTCGGCCGTCGCCCTGCTGGTCACGTCGACCGAACTCACTGTCGGCACCGTTCCAAAAACGGACGTCGCGTCGCTTCATCACGATGCTGGCCTTTTGCCTGCCCCGCCCAATCGCGAATCGCAACCGCGCGCCCCGCCGTTCAACCCGCAGTCCTGAGAGCACGAAACCGGCTTGAGACACGCGCTGCAACGCCGCGCGCCAGCTCTGGCCAAACATCTCATCGTCTTGCGGAGACATCTCATGTCCGTGACAACCTCCTATCAGGCGGAGCGCACGCCCGCGCAATCTGCGTCCGTCAATCTCTACCGCGCCGTCTGGCGCTGGCATTTCTACGCTGGCCTTTTCGTCCTGCCTTTCATGATAACGCTGGCCATCACCGGCGCGCTCTATCTGTTCAGGGACGAACTGGATAACGTCATCCATTCCGATCTCAAACGCGTCGAAATGGTCCAGAACACACCCGCCGCCCGTCCGTCGGATATCGTCGCAAGCGCGCTTGCGTCTGTGCCGGGCACAGCGGTCAAATACACCACGCCTGCCGATCCCGGCGCATCGACGGAAATCACGGTCGCTACGCCGCAGGGCAAGCAAGCGGTCTATGTGAACGGCTATACGGGCCAAGCCCTCGGCCCCCTGCCAGATCGCGGCACCGTCATGTGGACGATCCGCTATCTCCACAGCCTCAAATATTTCGGCACCTATGCGCGCTATCTCATCGAGATCGCCGCTGGCTGGTCCATCCTTCTGGTTGCGACCGGCATCTACCTCTGGTGGCCCCGCCAGCAGAGCGGCGGCGTCGTCACCGTGCGCGGAACGCCAAAAAAGCGTGTTTTCTGGCGGGATCTGCACGCCGTCACCGGCCTTTTCGTCGGCGCTTTCATCGTCTTCCTCGCCGTCACCGGAATGCCCTGGTCCGGCGTTTGGGGTGCCAAGGTCAACGAATGGGCCAATGGCAGCAATTACGGATATCCGGCTGGCGTGCGCACGGATATTCCGATGTCCGGCGCAAAACTCGATGATGTCTCAAAGACCTCGTGGTCGCTGGAGCAGGCAAAAATCCCCACCTCCGGCGGCCACGATCACGGCCAGCACGACGACACCATGAACATGGCCGATATGGGTGACATGGATATGAGCCCTACGTCGATCGGCATCGACAAGGCCATTTCCCGCTTCAATGACCTCGGCCTGTCGCCCGGTTACACCGTCGCGCTGCCCACGAAACCAGAGGGCGTCTACAGCGGCTCCGTCTATCCCGACGATCTGTCGAAACAGCGTGTTATCCATCTGGATCAATATAGCGGCGAACCGCTGATCGACATGACCTATGCGGATTACGGTCCGCTCGGCAAAAGTCTGGAATGGGGCATCAACGTCCATATGGGCCAGCAATACGGGCTGGCAAACCAGATCGTGCTGGCGATTGCCTGCCTCGGCATTATGCTTCTGGCCGTCTCCGGTGGCATCATGTGGTGGAAACGCCGTCCGAAGGGCTCGCTCGGCGTACCGCCCATGCCGCAAAGCCGGCGCACGCTCTATGGCCTCGCCGCCATCCTCGCCATCGGCGGCATTCTCTTCCCGCTGGTGGGAGTGAGCCTTCTGGTGATGCTCGTCCTCGATCTCGTCGTTCAGAGGCTGACGAAGCGCCGAGCAGCATGAAATGGAGGCCGGGAGCAATCCCGGCACTCTGCTTTCACGGATCAAGACGGCGACCTCTTCAAAGCCTGATTGCTGTCTCTTCCTTCGCCGTCCTGATCACGATCATAGTGAAGAAGCGCGCGACGTTGGTCTGATCACGGAAAAGCCTGTCGCAGAGCACGTCGAACTCCTCCATGTCTCGCAAGCGTAACATCAAGACGACGTCCGTTTCACCGGTTACCGCATAGGCTTGTGAAACGGCCTCTTCTTTAGCCGCGATATCCAGAAAGCGGCGCATATGCTGCTCGCCATGCAACTTCAGCTCCACCGTGACGAGCGCCTTGATACCCCGCCCCGATTTGGCGGAATTGAGGATCGCAACGATACGGTCGATAACGCCTGATTTTCGTAGGCGTTGCATCCGGCGCAGACAGCTAGAGGGCGACAGCCCCACCTCGTCAGCCATCTCAATATTCGTGCGCGAAGCATCACGCTGCATCAAATTCAGAAGTTTTTTGTCGATCCCGTCCATTCAGACAAATTATCTCAGTGGATACGATTTGCAATAAAATTGCACAAGAACACAATCTTTGACCACAAATTCGAAATGGCTCGCGCTAGCAGATGGAGACCCACTGAGAGGATTTCTCCATGAAATTTTTGACACCTTTTTTGAAAACGACGCGTGACACATTTGCGATTTATTGGGTGCTTGTTCGGATCACGATTCCCCTTGCGATCCTCACCGAGGTTCTGTCTCGCATGGGTGCAATCGAAGCCGCATCACCAGCGTTTGCGCCGGTCATGAACCTGATCGGCTTACCCTCCGAGTTGGGCTTGGCGTGGCTCACCGCCATGCTGGTGGGGATATGGGGCGCCATTCCGCTCATTTTCACGCTTGTTCCAGCGTCGTCTCTCAGCGTTGCAGATGTCACGGTGTTCTCTGCGCTCATCCTGTTTGCGCATGGTCTACCAATCGAGCAAAAGATTATTCAGCAGGCCGGTCCCGGCATGGCGACCACCACCACACTGCGTATCGCGGGTGGTTTGCTCTATGCCTTTCTCCTGCATCATGTCTTGCAAGGCACCGGTTGGCTATCCGATCCCGTCAGTCCCGCATGGATACCAATGAGCGCTACGCCTGACTGGGCCGTGTATTTTCTTGGTCTCTTGGAAACGATGATCTCCATGCTGGTCATTCTCTTTGCACTGTCGTGGAGCCTCGAAATCCTCAAAGCAATAGGACTGATGAAGGTGATGATGACCGCTCTGGCACCCGTATTGCGTCTCGCTGGCATCAAGGGCGAAGCCGCCAACCTCACCGCCATCGGCTTGTTTCTGGGCATATCCTATGGCGCAGGCCTGCTTATCCGCGAAGCCAGGTCCGGCACTATATCCCCACGCCAAATCTTTCTCTCCTGCGTCTTCATGGGCTTCGCGCACAGCGTAATCGAGGACACACTTCTGATGGTTTCGCTCGGTGCCGACATCTACAGCATCCTCATCGGGCGCGTCATCTTCGCGGTGATGGCGACGGCAGCGATTGCCGCTGTGCTTTACAGCGTATCAGACAAGACATTCTTCGCGCGCATATTCAGACTGCACGCCAGAGAGGTGTGACGTAAATAGGGGATATTGGGAAGCCGGGAAAATCCCGGCTCTGTCCAACGTCACTCAAGCCGGAAACTCGAAGAATCATTCCACTCGATAAGACTTGCACACCCGTCCCTCTGGCATGCGATAGGTCCGAAACCCCATTGCCTCATAATAGGCCTGCCCCAGCTGATTATCCGCACCGATGCTCGCGTCGATATGCTCAAGCCCGGCAGCTTTGGCAGCCGTTAGCGTTGTGCGAAAAAGAGCTGCACCCACGCCCTGGCGCGCAGCATTTGGACTGACATGGGTTCCAATGATGCCCCAGCCCTGCTCAACGCCATAGGGATTGCCAGCTGCAGTCGCCAATCTCAGCGACTGAAATCCGAGAATACGGCCATCATCATCGACAGCCACTGTGCACTGGATACGATCCTCGGCCGTGATGTAGTGGGCCAGTACGGTCGCGACATCCGTCGGCGTCTTGCGCAGCCCCGCCGCAAAGATTTCGTTTTGCACGGCGGCCATGCCCTCGGCATCGTCTAACTCTGCGGGACGCACGATCATCGTCTCTCCAATCACAGGAACGCTCAGCTTTTCAAGTCACACAGCTTGAGGAACTGACCCAATTCATTCTGCATGTCGTCGAACTTGAAAAATGCGGAATGCCCATTTTCGCTGGCGAACTCAAGGTAGCCTTTTGCATCGCCCATCGCTTTCAGATGTTTCGCTGCAACCGCGCCCTCGAAGCCGAGATACTCTGCGACACGCGTGTACTTTCTCTTTTCCGTCGTCTGGCCGTACATCATCATTACATTTTGCGGCTGCGTCTGATCGCGGCCTACGCCGAAATCGACACCGATGGCGAACCCGTTCGGCTTTTCTTCTGGAACGCACATGAACATGACCATGGTCTCACGACCATCCCATGATGTGGCCTGCTGCGCTATGCCGTTGGCGACCCTGCCACCGCTGCTGAACTGCGGCATCAGCGATGTCACACCGGTTTCCTTGTTCTGTCGCTTGGATTGCCCCGAAGCATCATCCGACGAGAAGTTCAGTGTTAATTCGCGCCAGTCTTCGTAGCTATCCGCGAATTTCGCCAGGTCAAACGGCGCACAGCGCAGAACGGCACGGCGCGCCGCTTCCGCATAGACCGCGAACGCAGGGTCCTCTGAATGGTTGGCTACGACGACGGATTTTACCGATCCGTCCCGTTCAAGCTGAGCATTCAAAATCGGTAGGACCACCGGCGGTTCAGCCGCCACGGTCCAGCATCGCGCGATCTGCGGAGCAAGCGCGGCAGAAACGCGCGGATCTGGTTCCTTGGCCTGCGATTGGCCCACGAAAGATGCCACAAGGAAGGCAGCGGAAATTGCTGCGGTCCAATTGGAATTCATAGCAAAGACCCTATTCAAGACCGGAACAGGAACGACGCACCAAATGCGATCAGGGCAAAGCCGATCACGTGGTTGATCGTCAGGCTTTCCTTCAGCCAGAAGACCGAAAACAGCGCGAAGACCGTCAGCGTGATGACTTCCTGCATCGTCTTCAACTGTGCCGTGGAATAGACCTCGGAGCCCATGCGGTTGGCTGGAACGGCGAGGCAATATTCGAAGAAGGCGATCCCCCAACTCGTCATGATCGCGAAGAACAGCAGGCTGCCCTTGTGCTTGAGGTGTCCGTACCATGCGAATGTCATGAAGACGTTCGAGGCGATCAGCATGATGACCGGCCAGATATGCGCAGGGGTTATGGAAAAAGGCATGATGCACCTTGGAATTGGGAGAGGGAAAATTGACCAGAAGGGGGAACAAGTCCCGGCTTGCGACGTCTTGCTTAGCGCAGGATGCAGCAAACAGGAACAGGATTTTAAGGCGCTCTTCACGGAACAGTCAGAGCGCGTGAAGAACGCAGAAGCCAATAACAGGTTCCAACGTGCCACGACGTTTCCTGTTTGTACTCCTTTTTTCGACCCCGCCCCTTCCCTTTCAACCGGACTCTCTCCATATTCCGCCCATGGCCAGATCACCTAAAACACCCTCCGCTAAAACCTCCCGCTCCGATGGCTTCGCCGAGATGCCACAAGCCGAATTCGAAGGCGCGCCGCTGTCCGGCAGCGTTTCGGACTGGGTCAAGCAGCTGGAAGCGGATGCCGAGGCATCCTCCGTCGAGACCCAGCGCGAAGTGGCCTCCAAGGCGGGCAAGCACCGCAAGAAGATCGAGATCGAGGCACGCAAGCAGGCCATCGACGAGGCCGCCAAGGCCAATGCCAGCGTCAACAAGAAGACCACGGCGCAGAAGACGTCACGCGGTTCATCCATCGGCGCCTCCAACGATCCGAAAACCCGCGCCGCCGCCGGTCTCAATCCGGTCGCGGGCATGGATGTCAGCCTCGAGGATGCCGAAAACCTCGCAACCGGCGCCGTCACCGCCACTGTGGAGGCGCTGTCGGCGCTGATCGAAAGCGGCAATCCGCTGTTCAAGGACGGCAAGATGTGGACGCCGCATCGCCCTGCCCGTCCGCCGAAATCCGAAGGCGGCATCACCATCCGCATGGCCTCGGATTTCGAACCGGCGGGCGATCAGCCCACGGCCATTGCCGATCTGGTCGAAGGCATCAATTCCGGGGAACGGTCACAGGTTCTGCTCGGCGTCACCGGCTCCGGCAAGACCTTCACCATGGCCAAGGTCATCGAGGCCACCCAGCGTCCCGCCGTCATTCTGGCGCCCAACAAGACACTAGCGGCGCAGCTCTATTCGGAGTTCAAGAACTTCTTCCCCGAAAATGCGGTGGAATATTTCGTCTCCTATTACGATTACTACCAGCCGGAAGCCTATGTGCCGCGCTCCGATACCTTCATCGAGAAGGAATCCTCGATCAACGAACAGATCGACCGCATGCGCCACTCCGCCACCCGCTCGTTGCTGGAGCGCGACGACTGCATCATCGTCGCCTCCGTGTCCTGCATTTACGGTATCGGCTCGGTGGAAACCTACACCGCCATGACGTTCCAGATGGCGATTGGCGACAGGCTGGATCAACGTCAGCTTCTGGCCGACCTCGTGGCCCAGCAATACAAGCGCCGCGACATGGATTTCCAGCGCGGCTCGTTCCGGGTGCGTGGCGATACCATTGAAATTTTCCCGGCCCACCTGGAAGATGCCGCATGGCGCATTTCCATGTTCGGCGACGAGATTGACAGCATCACCGAATTCGACCCCCTGACCGGCCAGAAGACCGGCGATCTGCAATCGGTGAAGATCTACGCCAATTCGCATTATGTCACCCCGCGCCCCACGCTGAACGGCGCCATCCGCTCCATCAAGGAAGAGCTGAAAGGCCGCCTTGCAGAGCTGGAAAAGGCCGGTCGTCTGCTGGAAGCGCAGCGGCTGGAACAGCGCACCCGCTACGATATCGAGATGCTGGAAGCCACCGGCTCCTGCGCGGGTATCGAGAACTATTCGCGGTACCTCACCGGCCGCAGCCCCGGTGAACCGCCGCCGACCCTGTTCGAATATATCCCCGATAACGCCCTGCTGTTCATCGATGAGAGCCACGTTTCCGTCAGCCAGATTGGCGGCATGTACCGGGGCGACTTCAGGCGCAAGGCGACGCTGGCCGAATATGGTTTCCGCCTGCCGTCGTGCATGGACAACCGCCCGCTGCGCTTCGAGGAATGGGATGCCATGCGCCCGCCAACCGTCGCCGTGTCGGCCACGCCCGGCAATTGGGAGATGGAACAGTCGGGCGGCGTCTTTGCCGAACAGGTCATTCGTCCCACCGGCCTCATCGATCCGCCGGTCGAAATCCGCTCCGCCCGCAGCCAGGTGGATGACGTGCTGGGCGAAATCCGCGAAACGGCGCAGGCCGGATACCGCACCCTCGTGACCGTGCTGACCAAGCGCATGGCAGAGGACCTCACCGAATATCTGCATGAACAGGGCGTGCGCGTGCGCTACATGCACTCGGATATCGACACACTGGAACGCATCGAGATCATTCGTGACCTCCGCCTTGGCGCCTTCGACGTGCTGGTCGGCATCAACCTGCTGCGCGAAGGTCTGGATATTCCCGAATGCGGCTTCGTCGCCATTCTGGATGCCGACAAGGAAGGCTTTTTGCGCTCGGAAACGTCGCTCATCCAGACCATCGGTCGCGCCGCCCGTAACGTCGATGGCAAGGTCATCCTTTACGCGGACAAGATCACCGGCTCGATGCAGCGGGCGATGGACGAAACCTCGCGCCGCCGCGAAAAGCAGGTGGCCTACAACACCGAACACGGCATTACACCTGAGTCGGTCAAGGCCCGCATTTCGGATATCCTCGACAGCGTCTACGAGCGCGATCACGTGCGCGCCGATATCTCCGGCACATCCGGCAAGGGTTTTGCGGATGGCGGTCATATGGTCGGCAACAATCTACAGGCCCATCTCAATGCGCTGGAAAAATCCATGCGCGACGCCGCCGCCGATCTCGACTTCGAAAAGGCCGCCCGCCTGCGCGACGAAATCAAACGCCTCAAAGCCGCCGAACTCGCCGCCATGGACGACCCGATTGCCAAGGAAGAAGCCAAATCACTTGAGGGCAGCAGCAGAGGCAAGCCCGGCAAAAAAGGCAGCGCGAGCGCCAACCGCGAGTCGATTTCCCCCCTTGAGGGGGAGATGTCCGGTAGGACAGAGGGAGGTGAACCAAACCCACCAGCCTCGAAATCTCTCTTCGCCAAACCATCGCTCGATGATATGGGCCCCGGCACAGACACCGCCAAACCCCTGTTCCGCAAAAACAGCCTCGACGAAATGACCGTCGGCCGCACCGAAAAACCCGTCAAGGGCGCAGCTCCGCCCAAGCCCAAAACCGAAGACGGCAAACGCTTCTCACCCCTGCTAGAAGGTCAACCCGACCGCGCCACCGGCGGCAAGGACGACCCACGCCCGATCGCGCGCGGCAAGGTTGGTGTAGGGAGCTATGAAGACCCGGGCGAGCAGAAGCGCAAGGGACGGACGAAGGGAAAGACTGGGCGGCCGGGGCGTTGAGACTCTAGTCGCTGGCCTCTCGGCCGCTATCTGGCAAAACGACCCGCCACCGGTCTCGATAAGTCACCCGCCGAACTGAAGCTCACTCAGGATAGCGCCTTCTTCCACCGTGTAGATCGCGCCAACATCACCAGCAGCGTCGTGCTTCCCTCCACCGGCGATCATTTCTCCGGCTCCTTCGGCACACCCTTCGACGCCCGACGCTTCAACGAGCAAAAGCTCTTCACGACAGTCGCCCAGCACCTCGTCAAAAAACAGGACCTCCCCCACCTACCTCACCGTCGGCGATGACGACGACTTCTCGCTATGGCGCGGCGCCATCGCCCTCCACGAAACCCTGCAAGCCGACAACCGCAAATCCGAACTACGGATCACGGATAGGGATCATGTTTGGGATGTGTGGAAAATGTCGATTATT
The DNA here is from genome assembly GCF_023757665.1 of Rhizobium skierniewicense Ch11. Classification (NCBI taxonomy): domain Bacteria; kingdom Pseudomonadati; phylum Pseudomonadota; class Alphaproteobacteria; order Hyphomicrobiales; family Rhizobiaceae; genus Rhizobium; species Rhizobium skierniewicense. The sequence continues at coordinate 5,842 of NZ_RXPG01000013.1, read as the reverse complement.
GATGCGTTGAAGTTTGTGGATGGAGAGTGGTTATGAGTAAGCGGTACTCATTACTAGGAACGGGTTAAAAAAAGAGAGCGAGAGCGCCTCTTATATTAACAGAAAAACTTAAACGACAGATTGAATTGAAAGCAATTTTATCCCAGACTGATTTAGGTGCGCTTTACGGATACAATTATGGATTTAGAACATTGGCTTGATGAAATAATACCGAAGCACGAGAGATTAACAGAATCCGTTGTTTCGATAACGAAAAATCTTTTAGAAGATAATGGAATAGAATTCCTCTCTGTCACCGGGCGAACGAAGCAAACGGAAAGCATTCATGACAAGATAAAAAGGAAGAACTACAAAAACCCTCCCAAGGACATGACTGATATGTCTGGAATTAGGATAATATTATTTATCGAATCTGATATAAAGAAGGCATCAGATTTATTATCATTTTCTTTTAACGTCGACTGGCAAAACAGCAGCAATAAAGACAAAACTTTACTATCAAATCAGGTAGGCTATCGTTCAGTCCACTATGTCTGCGACCTAGGCTCTGAGCGTGCAAAATTACCAGAATATAGAGGATTAGGTGGGCTCAAGTTTGAGTTCCAAATCAGGACGGTATTGCAACACGCGTGGGCGGAACTTGCTCATGACCGCTCATACAAGTTTCGTGGCGCGCTGCCCGATGATTTACAACGTAGCCTCTATCTACACGCGGGACTACTTGAGATTGCAGACAAAGGCTTTAGTGAGATTGCCAAAAATATCGACAGTTACGCCGAGGAAGTCAACAAAAGTTATCAAGACGGAAACCTTGATGTTCCTATAAACTCTATTAGCTTAACGGAATTCATAGAAAACTGGGCCAGAAAAAATCAGTTTCCCCTTGAGCCGCATCAACACCTCGATATCATGAATGACCTTATTAAAGAATTGAGTGCGTTTGGCATTACAACTGTGCGACAGTTAAAAGATATTATTCCGGAAGATTACGTAAAAGTCACAAAAGAACTCGGCATAGAAACAAATATATATGGCTTAGTCAGGGACTGGATGGTTATTCGCGACGTTGAAAAAATTATGGGTACAGGTGTGAGGTGGAGTCTTTATGATCCTGAAACTCATGCAGCTGAAGTGGAAGTCTACGAAAGACTATCATCTCCGGAAAATTTCCAACTCATCTTAGAACATGTCGGAGAGGCTGATGACGAGGAGATTACCTTTTCAGGTTGGGACGACCCTTAGCCGACCTTGATTTAAGATACGGAACCAAATCCGCCCCCACCCGTTCTTTCCCCGAACACCACGTTCAGCATATAAAGGGAAGAAACATCATGAAAAACAAGATCTTCGCACTCGCTGCCGTTGCAGCTCTGACATCTTCTGTTGCCTTCGCACAGACAGCAACAACCGCTCCTTCGGCAGCACCGGCTGCTGGCGCTGATGCGACGATGGCTGGTCCTGGGATTACTATGGGCACCAAGGCCAACGGCCCTTTGAAGTTCGTCAACGTGCAGAAGACCGACCTCACAGCGTCGCAGCTGGATGGTCTTGATATCTACAATGCGCAGAACGAAAACATTGGTGAGATCGAAGACGTCGTGATTGGTGATGGCAAATCCGTCATCGGTCTGGTGGCCAGCGTCGGCGGCTTCCTGGGGATCGACAAGAGCTATGTGGTTCTTGACCCGGCCTCTGTCGCCATCAACAACGACAATGGCACATGGAAGGCCTATGTCGACACGACCAAGGAAGCGCTCGAAGCGGCTCCCAAGCTCGACTACGACAAAATGGACGATTGATCCTGCGAGATAGGCGGGGTTGTCCTGCCGGTCTTCAAGCCCACCGATTGTTGGATTTCTCCATCAATCGGTGGGCTTTTTTGTGGATGTCGGTGGGGCCGCACCGGTCAAGGATATCCGTTGCGTTGTGCTTGTGGTGATGTGGTCAGATCCCCGGCACAAGGCCGAGGATGACGTCGAGAGGCGGATGCCGTCGCGAGAGTTTGGGACCGCCCTGCCCTTACCCGCCGAATTTGCCGCTGCGCGGAAAACCCTTGGGCACGGTGCGGCCGGCGGTGGCGCGGTCGGCCATCCATTCCAGCAGTTCATTGGCGTTCTTGGAGAAGGCGCGCCCGGCGCTGTCTTCCCATGTCAGTCCGCTGGCCAGCGCAAAGCATTTGATGTCCGAAATGCCGCCGTCCTTGTAGCGTTGCAGGCGCACGCCCTTGCCGCGTGACATTTCCGGCACTTGCGACAGCGGGAAGGTCAGCATCTTGCGGTTTTCGCCGACGATGGCGACGTGATCGCCGGTCACTGGCACCAGCAGCTTCATTTCATCCGGCATGGCCACATTCATGATCTGCTTGCCCTTGCGGGTATTGGCCACCATGTCCGTCTCCGCAATCACGAAGCCGTTGCCAGCGGTGGAGGCCAGCAGCAGTTTGCGGGAGGGGTCGTGGACGAAGGCGCTCAGAATATCCTGATCGTTTTCCATATCCACCATGATGCGGACCGGCTCTCCATGGCCACGCCCGCCCGGCAGCTTGTCCGCGCCCAGCGTGTAGGCCTTGCCGCCGGTCGTCACCAGCAACAGCTTGTCGGTGGTCTGCGCCGGGAAGGCCAGCTTCGGGCCGTCGCCTTCCTTGAAGGTCAGGGCAGACGTGTCGGTCATGTGGCCCTTCAGCGCCCTGATCCAGCCCTTTTGCGAGATGACGATGGTGACGGGTTCTTTCTCGATCATCGACTGCTGGATGGCATCCATATCGGCGGTCGGAGCCATGGCGAACAGGGTGCGGCGTGCACCGAGCTTGGTCACCTTGGCGTATTTCTTTTTGACCTCTTCGATTTCCCAGGCCACCGTCTTCCACTGCTTGTCCGGCGAAGCGAGCAATGACTCGATCTCGGCCTTCTCGCTGCTCAGGCCTTCGAATTCCGTGCGGATTTCGAACTCTTCCAGCTTGCGCAGGGAGCGCAGGCGCATGTTGAGAATGGCTTCGGCCTGAATATCAGTGAGGTTAAAGCGGGCGACCATGACCGGCTTCGGCTCGTCTTCCTCGCGGATGATGGCAATGATCTCATCGATGTTGAGATAGGCGATGAGGAAGCCGCCGAGAATTTCCAGGCGGCGGTCGATGGCGGCCAGACGGAAGCGCGAGCGGCGCAGCAGCACGTCGCGGCGGTGGTCCAGCCATTCCTTCAGCACCTCGTTCAGCGCCATGACCTTGGGCACCCGGCCCATGGACAGAACGTTCATGTTGAGCGGGATGCGGTTTTCCAGATCGGACAGGCGGAACAGCGACTCCATCAGCAGCGTGGCATCGACGGTGCGGTTCTTGGGCACCAGCACGACGCGCACGTCCTCGGCGGATTCGTCACGCACATCTTCCAGCAGCGGCAGGCGCCGCGCCAGCAAAAGCTCGGCAATCTTCTCGATCAGCCGCGATTTCTGAACCTGATAGGGAATTTCGGTGATGACGATCTGATAGCCGCCGCGGCCCAGATCCTCGATTTCCCACTTCGCCCGTACGCGAAAACCGCCACGGCCGGTCTTGTAGGCATCGATGATGCTGTCGCGGCTTTCGATGATGACGCCACCTGTCGGCAGGTCCGGGCCTTCGATGCCGCCCTTTCCCGGATGAGCGGGATCGAACATCAGATCCTCGACGCTCGCTTCCGGGTTCTTGATCAGCCGCAGCGCGGCATCGCACAGCTCATGGGCGTTGTGCGGCGGAATGGAGGTCGCCATCCCCACGGCAATGCCGGAAGAGCCGTTGGCGAGAAGGTTGGGAAACGCGCCGGGCATAACGACCGGCTCTTCGTCTTCCTCGTTATAGGTCGGGCGAAAATCGACGGCATCCTGCTCGATGCCCTCCAGCAGAAGTGCTGCGACATCCGTCATGCGTGCTTCGGTGTAACGATAGGCGGCGGCGCCATCGCCATCGATATTGCCGAAGTTGCCCTGCCCGTCCACAATGGGATAGCGCTGGGAGAAATCCTGCGCCAGGCGCACAAGCGCATCATAGACCGACTGGTCGCCATGCGGGTGAAACTTACCGATGACGTCACCGACGATACGGGCGCATTTCTTGAACGCGGAGTTCGGGCGAATGCCCATCTCGCTCATGGCATGAATGATGCGGCGGTGCACCGGCTTCAAACCATCACGAACATCCGGTAGCGCACGGTGCATGATGGTCGATAGCGCGTAGGCCAGATAGCGCTCTTCGAGCGCCGCCTTCAAATCGATCGGCACAATATTGTTGTCGTCTCCGCCGGACGGAGGAAGAAGATTTTTTCCCATAGCGCTTGACTAGCGGAAAGGGCCAATCCCGGCAAGGAATCAGGGCTTTTGCGCTGTGGATGACCGGGGCCAAGCGTATATTTTTTGTTAATCTTGTTTTTATGCCGCAATTCGGCCATTCGTTGCAAAGTACGAATGCAGTAGACCGTCGCTATGCCTCGGATATAAATGCATGATTCCGGTTTTCGATAAGCCAACGTCCAAGATTCATCAGGGAAGAGACATAATGAGACTTCAATCTACACGGCATTTTCTGCTCGCAGGCGTTGCGGCCGTCGCGTTCGCATCACCCGCATTTGCACTCGATGGCGCAGACGTGCTCAAGAAGATCAACGATTCCTATCGCGTCCAGGGCGCTGAAATCGGCGCGAAGTCGATTGCCGTCGATGGGTCGACCGTTACGATGAGCGGCGTGACCTTCAACGCAACGACAGCCAAGGAGCAGGTCATTCCCCTCGGCAACGTCAGGCTTGAGGGTGTGGAGGAAGCCAATGGTGGTTACACCATCGAAAAGATGAGCTTTGATAACGTCAACTACGCCAAGGAAAATGTCGCGATCGACGTCAGCGACATCTACGTGTCCGGCATCGTCGTGCCTGCAGACGCGACCACTGGCACGGTGGATTCGATGCTGCTGTACGATGAGGCCCACAGCGGTCCGGTGTCGGTCAAGATCGATGGCAAGGAAACCTTCGCTCTCGAAGAAACAACGACGACGATGACCAAGAGCGAAGACGACAGCACCATCAGCTTCGATCTGAACGCAACCGGCTTCAAGGCCGATCTCAGCAACGTTCAAGACCCAAAGTCCAAGGAAGCGATCGACAAGCTTAAGGTTCAGTCGCTGAGTGGCGAAATGAACATGAGCGGTTCCTGGGAAATCGCGCCGGGTACGCTGACGATCGATGAATATGCCCTCGATCTGAAAGATGTCGGTCGCCTCAACATGGCCTTCAGCTTCTCCGGCTACACGCTGAACTTCATCAAGTCGATGCAGGATGCCGTCAAGGCGCAGGCGGCCAACCCCAACAAGGAACAGGCCGATCAGGCGGCTGGTCTCGCGATGCTCGGCCTCATGCAGCAGTTGAGCTTCAACAGCGCCGAAATCAGCTTCGACGATGCCAGCATCACCAAGCGCGCCATCGATTACGCGGCTGGTGAGCAAGGCATGTCCAGCGAGCAGCTGGCCCAGACCATCAAGGGCATGGTCCCGATCATGATGGCGCAGCTCAACGTGCCAGAGCTGCAGAACGCTGTTTCCGCCGCCGTCAACACCTATATCGACGATCCGAAGAACTTCACGATCTCGGCTGCACCGGCAAAGCCCGTGCCCTTCCCCATGATCATGGGTGCGGCCATGGGTGCCCCGAACACCATCCCGCAGGTGTTGGGCGTCACGGTTTCGGCCAACGAATAGTTTCACCGTTTCAGAACGACGAAAGCCCCGGATCACTCCGGGGCTTTCCAGACTGCTGACAAACCCGCCGATTTTTGTCGGTGGGTTTTTGCGTTTTTGGGCTTCTCGTTCAGGTGGTGTTTTCGC
>NZ_RXPG01000012.1:0-104452 GCF_023757665.1 Rhizobium skierniewicense Ch11 | reverse complement strand
ATCTGCAAACGATGGACAATCGAGCCAAATCGTTTCATCCTAAATCCGATCCATCAAATGCCGGGACTGAACAACTAGATTCCATCTCTCGACACCCGAAAGATGCTTTCGCCGGACGCTCGCCCTTCAACTCATATCGCTTCGTTGCCATCAACATGCTCCGTGACAAACACCACGCTCTACGAATCAGCGATCGAATGATTTGGGAACCCTAAATGTCGATTGGGCCTAAGGCCTAATCAACGGCGCAGACTAATGGGTGCCAAGGGTTAATTTCGCCTCAAGCGCTGCGATCGTTCCCTCAACCCTTCTGAATTTCTGAGCACCACAAGCCCATCAGTGGTTTGACCACGTTAACTTCAAACTCCTGTCGAAATAAGGTTTGTAGCAGTTGTCAAATGAAGACGTGCGAAGTCACTCGCTTTCACAGGGCGACCGTAGAGATAGCCCTGCCCTTCATCGCACGCATAGTGCTGCATCAGGTGTTCCTGTTCGACAGTCTCAATGCCTTCAGCAATGACTTCAAGGTCAAATCCTGCCGCCAGTCGGGTAACTGCTTCAATGATCGCCTCATCTTTCTTATTACGCTCACCGCCACTGACAAAGGATCGATCGATCTTCAGGCGGCTGACAGGATAGTCCTTCAAAAGGCTGAGCGACGCGAAACCGGTTCCAAAGTCATCGAAAGCAATGCCCACGCCGCGTGAGCGAAGATGATGAAGGGGCTGCATGATGCGTTGTTCGTTTTTCAGGATGATATTTTCCGTTATCTCTAATTCCAGCGCCGTCGGCGGTAAATAGCTTTCCGCAAGTGCTGTCTCGACGGATTTCGCAAAATCCCGCGCCCTGAACTGGGCAGCGAACAAATTGACGCCGATCCTGAAATTTTCGTAACCGGCCTGTCGCCATTGCGCTGCCTGCGCACACGCCGTGCGTACTATCCACTCGCCCACGGGAACAGCAAGAAGGCTTGCCTCTAGTGCAGGCAAAAAAGCGGCAGGCGAGACGACGCCAAGCTGTGGATGGTTCCACCTTATCAGCGCCTCTGCCCCGGATAGGCTGCCATCGCTGAGTTTGATCTGAGGCTGGTAATACAGCTCAAATTCGCGATTTTCCCAGGCTTGACGGATCGAGGAGCTCATGGCTCCCTTCTTCAAGGCCGTTTGGCGAAGCTCAGGAGTAAATATGCGCACGAGGTGGCGACCGTCTGCCTTCGCCTGATACAGCGCCAAATCTGCGTTCCCGAGCATCCGCTCACTGTCATCTTCCGGGCCCGATTTAAGCGCAATACCGATACTGGCCCCGATGTGAATGGACTCGTTGTCGAATTCGATAGGTTCCTCGATAACAGAGATGAGTTTCGAAGCAAACTCACTGGTTTTTATAGGATCCGCCGTTTCAGACATCACGATGACAAACTCGTCCCCGCCCAGCCGGGCTGCCATGTGGTGGGAAGGAACGCTTTCACGAAGACGGTGAGCTATGATCTTGAGAACAGAGTCGCCTGCAGAGTGTCCTAGTGTGTCGTTTACGTCCTTGAAACCGTCCAGATCTATGAGGAGAATCGCGAAATGCGCTTGGTTGTCACAGGCCTCTCGAATTCGTTGCTTCAAACTTGATCTATTTGCGAGGCCGGTAAGATGATCGAATTCAGCAGCATGTTTTAATTGCTCCATTGCTTCCATGCGGCTCGTCATATCGCGAATAATTGCACCGAACTGGGGTTCACCCGCTTCATTCCACTGCGATAGGGAAAGCTGGATGGGAACGTCGGAGCCGTCACGACGTTTAGCCGTCAAATTAACGGATGTCCCTATGATCCTCGGATGGGCGCCGGTCACCACCCTGTCGAGACCAGCGCAATGTCTGGCGCGCATTGCGTCCGGCACAATAATGTCGAGGGGCTTACCTAGCGCTTCTTCTTTAGAATAACCGAAAATTCCTTCGGCCGATGCATTCCATGACGTGATCTGGTTTTTGCCGTTCGCGCAGATGATAGCGTCTGGAGATGTAGATGTAACGTTGATGAATTTGTTACGGCTATTCTCGATATCCCGTTCTAACCGCCGCACCTCCATTCTTTCGAGGACCATCGCTGCAAGATCCTGAAGTGTACGCTGGTCACGCTCCGAAAATGTCTTCCTCGGTTTCGGATCGATCAAGCATAAGCTTCCAAGTGCATGCCCACCAGAGCTTATAAGCGGCGCACCAGCATAGAAGCGAATATTCGGATATCCGGTGACCAGCGCATTTGATCGGAAGCGCACGTCTTTAGATGCATCCGGGATAACAAAGACTCTGGATTCCATCATTGCGTAGGTGCAAAACGAAACATCTCGTCCAGTTTCGCACACATCCAGGCCGATACGAGCTTTAAAAAATTGCCGATCACGATGTACCAAAGAAATCAGAACGGTTGGGACATCAAAAATCCGAGACGCCATTTGTATAATGTGGTCGTATTCCCGTTCAGGTGCCGTATCCATCAGCGCGAAGCTATCCAGTACCTCGATTCGTTTTTCGTCATCGTTGGGAATCGGGTAAAGGCTCATGACAATCGCTCGCTGCATTTATATTACGAATGAGCAAACGCGAAAAAGCTTAAAGCATAATGATTCTATGACGGGAATTCCGGCCAACACGTCAAACCATGCAATTAGCCTTTATAAATCTTAAAAATTTAAGTTGGGTCCTGCTGAAGTAAGAAGTGATAGCAGTGGAAATAGAGATGGGCGACCCTCCTCGGTCACCCAAAATCTAAGCTATTCGTTCATCGTAACCGTCGCAGTGTCCGATGATATTTTCAAAGACTTTTGAGAGGACATTCTATCTGAGACCTTGACTAGGTCGGATCGACATGGAGCGTAGCCAGATCATGGCAGCAGCGAGATCGACGAAACCCTCAAAATGGATGGTCTGCCGATCCTACCCCTTTTGCGGAAGTCGGACGTGACAATGGCTTTTAAGAGGAGAAAGGCTGAATGCCGGGCGGCTGCACCTTGCTTCATCAGCCAGCGCTTGTTCCAACTACAGGGATTGCGTCTGTCGTCAGCCGATATTTCACCATTTCTGCGGGCGTCAGATAATAGAGCTGGTTGGGCGGGGTCTCCAGCGCATGGATCCACAAACCGGCGCCGATACCCATTTCATCGAGATGTCGCGAGACGCGCGCGGTGATTGCCTGAGCACTGGACATCGCTTGGTCCGGTGACGGACGATCGATGCCGCCATTGAACACCTGATGGACGCCCACCACGGCATCTTTTTCCGCCGATCGTGTCACGCCACCGGCAAAGACGATCGGGCAGGAGGAGGCGCAGAGTGCCTTTTTCGCAACCTTCGTGGCGATCTTTCTCTCCCGGATCAGCTTTGACATCGCGATGGCGTCGTCGACCGAACCTCCCGGTGAGTCCAAAGAGACCAATTTGATATACTCTCCCCGGGCCTCGACCTCGCTGGCAAAACGGCCAGCTGCGCCGGGGTCGATGGTGCCTTCGGCAACGAGCACGCCCCCGGAGACGAGATTGAATGTCATCGGCTTGCGCAAGACTTCCTCCGGGCTCGAGGGTTGGACTGGCGGTGCGCCAGGCGCTCCTGGAGCGGTCGTCGGCGGGAGAAAGGTCGGCACATCCGGCAATGTTTCAAGACCCGGTCTCGCCGCTTCAGCCGTACTGATCTCACGGATATCGACCACCAGAAAGGCAGCCGCTGCCACGAGCAGCACGTAGAAGGCGCCGCGCATCAACACGCCGTCGTCTACGCTGATCAAAGCCTTGAGCGCGGATGTCGGTTTCATGTCGCCGGGCCTTTGCGCGGCGTTTTGTTGAGACCGAGACTGGTGATGTTATTGGCCTCCGTCTCGTCCATGCTGTTTTCAGCTTCCGCAATGGTCTCTTCTGTAGCCTGCACTTCGCTGGCAGAGAGGGTTTCGGCCGCTACAGCCTTCTGCATCGCCAGTGCCTGCATCAGTTCCGCCACGGTAATCCGTTCAGCAAATGGCATGGTCTCCTCCTGCCTGCGGATGGCACCATTTACAATCGCCAGAATGAACACCATGACACCTGGCAACAGGTCGATGGAAATAGCCCCTGCCCATGCGGGAATGAAGTCGGAAGCATAACGCAAGACGGCTTCCGCTGACGATAGCGGCACGAAACGCCGCTCGGCGACGGGAGCGCGCGAGAGAATTTCATCGGCGGCGTCGGACAGCACCTTGGACTGCGCAGCAACTGAAGCGCGGATGGTTTCCATCACGCGGTCCTGACGGGTGATCAGATCCTGTTCGCCGCCATCGGGGATCGGAGCGATGAAGCCGAGCGAAAGATCGTCAGCCGCACGGCGGATGGAGGGGGCGATCGAGGTTTGCCCCAGCGAGGTAATGACGCCGGTCAGGGCCACGACTTCAGACGAGAATTTGTCTGCGCGTGGTTCGACGACGCCAGGTGCCGAGACCAGACCACGCATGGTCTCGAGTCGTTTCTGACCTTCGTTGAACAGGCTGGTAACCTGCTCACGCGAGGCATTGATGCCGTTTTCCAGCTCGTTCAGTTGCGACGACATCTGCGATAGCAGCGAAACGACGCTGCCGGAACCGGTGGTGCCGGTCAGCGCGCCGGACTGTCGTTCGGATGCCGCAAGCTGGGTGAAGCGCTCCTTGGCGCGTTGAATGTCCGGCAACAGGCTCTGTGCTGCCAGCGCATTCTGGTGCGCCTGATCCAGATCTTCCGTGTAATCCTCGACCGTTTCCGCCAGATGCTGCTCTAGTGCCGCCGATCCTGCGAGCGCGGCAGCATTCAGCCAGCTCGACATGGCCAGGATCATCACGCAGCCAGCAGCCATCACCGCCAGCAAGGCAGTGCGGCTGGAACGACTGGTGACGTGCGGATAAAACCGCGCCATGTAGGACCAGAAGGCGTAGATGCCGACGGATACTGAAGCAGAGTATATGATGGCGGCAAAAAAGACAGCCGTTGGCGAGCCATCCAGAATGCTGCGCACGCCCAGATAGGTGTAGACGCCGGAAGCGAGTGCGAGAACGGCAAGGGCGAAACGTGTCATCGTTTCGACCGCCGTCAGGCTTTCCTGCAAGCGATGCGATGCGCCAAGCGCCATGGCCGATCTCCGGAAAAGGAATGTATTCCTTGTACACTGACTTAAAATTCGGCGAATTCAAGGCTGCTGAGATAGGTGGCTTCCGCAGTGCACCATGCAGGGTCAACTTTTGGTTATCCCTGCGTGAAAACAGCCCAGCTACAGGTTTTCGGGTTCGAAAGGAAAGACGCGCGGACCGGAATCTTGCTTCACCCTTCAGTTGATATCGAAATGCTCACGATCATACGGTGCCGCGTATTGTTACAAAGGCGGGTAAACCGAGTGGCGACGAGGCCAATAAAGGCGGTCCGTCTTGGCGCCGCCGAAAAAGAGGTTCGTGCACCACTCCATTGGACGGTTGAAGCCGATGGCCTTGCCTTGCGAATTGTGCATCTTGAAGCCGTTGAGGTCTTCGGGCTCGGTACAGGGCGCACCGTTGCTGCCCCAGCCGCACCAGATATTGCCGTCGACATTGACCTTGTTATGGTTGGCGGCCAAGTCTTAGCTCCAGATGATGCGGTGCGTTCTGGGTATCGAGCGGCAGGACGTGGAAATGTTGGATCAGGATGTCCATACGTTCGGCTATGGCAGTGGTGATCAAAAGCCTCTGTTTGCATTCTTATCGGGATTGGCGAGCTTCCACAGCCAGACCAACCACTTCGTTCCGGCCATTGCGGCTCTTCAGCACCAGCCACTATCGACGCCTATGTTCACGAGTGGGTCGTCAGGGACATGGCGGATTGCATGACCATCTCTGCGGCGAGCCTACGTTCTGGGTTCGCCAGATTGTGGTCGCCTCATTCCAGCATCGATGGCTGCGCCGTAGCCTGCCAGCCGTCGCCTTACGCAAATCTCCGTTTTCTAATTTGATGCGAACGCTTTGCCGCTACCCCCTGGTTGCCGAGCCGCCGTAATCAGTCCCCGGCGTTGCGGACGTTTGTCAACTTCCTGAAAAAACCATCGTCGCATCTTTCCGATCGCCCCCCGGCCCTGAAATGGAATCGGATGGCACCTCAACCCGTTCCTGAAGCGATGTTCTTGGCATCGAGGCTTATCATGATCGCGAGCGTTAATGCTGAAAAGGTAGCGGTAAACAGCGCAATCATGAATATACCGGTTGCCTTCCCGAATCCGATACCCAAGTCTCGCATGAACCAGCGAACTTGTGCCTGCGCATACCAAATAGTGGCAACGGACACGGTAAAAAGGCCCGCACTAAAGGCTTGCCGATGCGGCATGCTGAAAAAATCAACCCCAAGAACGAGAACGAATGCGAAGGGCGCGGCCACATAACACTGGCTGAAGAAGGGTGCGCGCAGCGTGTCACGCGTGATCCTCACCTTCTTGGATCGCAAAAGCGTCACCGCCATACAGAGCGGGTAAATCCCGAAGATCACCCCTCTGGCAATGAGCAGGTTGGAACCGGAGCCGAGTTCGGCCGCAGCGGTAGTTGGATCGTAATCTGAAGGAAGAGCCCCTGAGAGGCCTTGTGAAAGGAGAAGGGTAATCAAAAGGAACAATGGCGGACTTAGGGTGTCCTCGTACTGATCTTCCGTTTGATCAGCCAGTTCGTTGTCCGCGTAGCGCATCATGCCGAGGGGCCTGACAACTGATCGCCACATGGTCAACGGATAAAACAAAAGCCATGAAACCAGCTCGTACAGCAATTCTTCGAGAGACTTCAGCAGTTTCATGAAGTCCAACGCCAGTCCCCTCCAAAATCGCCTGCGACGCGTCTTTTCATATCAACCGCGGCCAGCAGCGTCACGTTGTCATGCCGAACTTTATCTTTTCTCAGAGAAAGAATCGAAAAGAAATCAATAAACGTTTTAGCCTGTTAGCTTTCGGGTGAGCATGCGGATATGGACGAAGAGAACCCACGCTTCAGCGGAGGCAACTGGTGTCTCCCAATCCTTGGTCAGCCGCCTGCATCAACGAAGCCCGGCGAATGCGCGCTCTCCACGACCCAATGACGCGGCCGCACTGCAAAGCCTTTTACCTCATCTGTTCGCTTGACGCGCTTCAACGTGAACGCCGCGACACTGCACAATGTGACCAGGAGCTTCGGCCCGACGTAACCGCCATCGGCAAAGATTTGCCGGAGCCGCGGCCAACGTCTGACGACGGTTTTGAGAGCTGCTGTTGCACCGTCGGGGTCTTGAATCTCAGCACCGTGACCAATCAGCCCCACCATGGGGCCAAGCGTATCGATAACGATAGTGCGCTTGCGGCCTTTGATCTCAGCGCAAACGCAGTTTGTGGTCTCACCCGCATTATAGCCCGCAATCCCCCGCATTCAGTCATTTCAACGCTCTAACTGTCTATCACGCCTGCCGTCGTTGAGGCTTTCTTTCCTTCCAGCTGTCACGCCTCCATAAAGAGATGAGGGCTGATCCGCAGCCACAAGCCACTCGCCCGCCATCCATCGAAATACCCCAGTACGGTCGAAGAAGTGGAAAAACCTCCGGCGACATTCATCATTGGCACTTAGCCGTGGCGATATAAAGCAGTGCATTCAGAGCTTCGCGCAATTCTAGCTTGCGCAGTCGGCTGGAGCCTGCGTGGCGTCGGCATCAATAGAGTGATCAGCGATCACTCTCTGCCCGTCAGATCACGTGCATAACACTCCGTCCATCGGACGTATTGGTGACGGGTGAAATCCTTCCAGCCCCTGTCGGTCGCCCATGAGTCCCAAGCAAATCCGAAGGATTTAGAACGGACCGAATTCACTCAACTCTTTTTTGCCCACACTCGGCTCCTGTCAATTACCAGAAGCATCTCAATGAGGTGCGTGACCAGGTCGATCTGCATCACGGCAATGAGGCGCATATGCGCCAGATCCGTGATATCGGCCTCTTCTTAAAGGCGAGTTCTTCTTTGATCGGCCCATCGGATCGCGTCGTTATCGGAAAGCCCGAGCGTCGCAATGATCATGAGATCGAGCTGGCCGTGGTGATCGGACGCATCGCCAAGAACGTTCCCGCTGCCGAAGCTCTCGATTATGTTGCCGGCTATGCGGTCGCGCTCGACATGACAGTGCGTGGCCCGGAAGATCGCAGTTTCCGCAAGTCCCTCGATACCTATTCGGTCCTGGGTCCGTGGCTCGTGACCGCCGACGAACTCCCCGATCCTGCCTGCTTGGATTTCGAATTAACAGTCAATGGGCTGACGCGACAGAAGGCAAATACCCGTGACCTCGTTCTCAGTGTGTCCGAACTGATCGAATTCGCATCCAGCTTCTACACGCTTCATCCGGGAGACCTGATCTTCACCGGAACGCCTGAGGGCGTGGGGCCCGTAGAACGGGGAGACCGAATTGTCGCGGGGATCGACGGCGTCGGCAGCATCACCATCGATGTCGCGTGAGAAGAGGCAAACCATGCAAAAGCAAGATTTCATCATCATCGGCGGCGGCATCGGTGGCCTGGCTGCTGCCTACTCTTTGTCGAGAATTGGAAAGAGGGTAACTGTCCTGGAGCAGGCCCCGCAATTTGCCGAAATCGGCGCTGGCATCCAGCTGGGGCCGAACAGTTACAAGATGTTTCAGCGTCTCGAAATGGTTGAGGATGTCAATGCCATCTCCGCCTTTCCCGATCACCTGATGATGCGCGACAGCGTAACCGCAGAGATTATCGCCAGTATCCCGGCTGGCGAGGATTTTCGCCGGCTTTTCGGCTTTCCCTATGCGGTCATTCACCGGGCCGATCTCCATTCGGCTTTTCTGCGCCGGTGCGCTGTCTCGCCTTTGGTCTCCATGCATGTCAACAGCAAGGCTGTGTCGATCAAGCAGGACGAAGGTGGCGTCGAGGTTCGCACCGAGACGGGCGAGACTTACTCTGGCGCAGCGCTGATCGGTGCCGACGGGATCTGGTCGCTGACCCGGCAGATTGTCGCCGGTGAAAGCAAGACACGCCCGGCTGGACATATCGCCTACCGTGCCGTTTTACCGAGCACGGATGTCCCCGAGGAATTGCGATCCAATACCATGACCCTCTGGGCCGGGGAGAAGGCGCACCTTGTGCAATATCCGTTGCGTGGCGGCGAATTGTTCAACCTCGTCGCAGTGTTTCATTCGCAGCGCTTCTCGGAAGGCTGGAATGACTACGGCGACCCCGCCGAGCTACATGCCGCCTTTACCGACAAATGCGAGCAGGTACGCACCCTGCTCGGAAAGATCGAAAGCTGGCGGATGTGGGTTCTGAACGACCGCGATCCGATCCGTGAGTGGGTTAAGGGGCGGATCGCTTTGTTGGGAGACGCAGCACACCCCATGCTTCAGTACTTGGCACAGGGTGCGAATATGGCGATAGAAGATGCCGTCTGTCTTGCCGATATGCTGGTGAATGAGGGCGAAAATGTCGAACGCGCATTCCTGCGCTATCGTGACGCCCGCTACCTGCGCACGACACGGGTGCAGATGCAGGCCCGCCTCTACGGCGAAATCTACCATGCAAGCGGCGCGGCACGCGACATGCGCAACGCAGAAATCAGATCATGGCCCGTCGAGCGGCATTATCAGGGCCTGTCCTGGCTTTACGACATTTCGCCGACATGGCGTGATGATGGCTGCAAGAATCCGATCGGGGAGGGTTGGATCGGGAACGCAGCCTGAAAATCGGAAGATTGTCTGGGGTCATAGGCCCAACCGGGAGGAGAAACAGATGAAACTGCAAGGATTGGCACGCTTTTCCATCTGCTTGCGAAATGTGCTGACTGCCTTTCCGGCGCTGTCGCTGTGGCTCCCTGGCCCGATAAAATGAACGATGTAAGGGAGGACGAAAATGACCGAAAGAAGTTATCCGCTCAATGCTTGGTACGCCGTCTCGTGGGATCACGAGTTGACGAAGACGAGAATGCTGGCACGAACCATCTGCGCGAAGTCGCTGCTTTTCTATCGCAAGCGTGATGGTGCGGCAGTGGCAATGGACAACGCTTGTTGGCACCGCCTCGCCCCTCTATCCAAGGGCCACCTTGTCGGCGACAATGTCGTGTGTCCCTATCATGGTCTCGTCTTTGAACCCGGCGGTCGCTGCGTACACATGCCGTCGCAGGATACAATCAATCCCGCTGCCTGTGTACGGACCTATCCCTTGGTGGAGAGACACAGGCTGGCCTGGGTCTGGATGGGTAACCCTGTCGCAGCAGATACCAACTTGATCCCCGATCTCCATTGGAACGACGACCCGGAATGGACCGGTGACGGTCGCACTCTGCAACTGAAGGCGAACTACCTGCTCGCGATCGACAACCTGATGGACCTGACACATGAGACATTTGTTCATGCGGGTTCCATCGGAAATGATGCGGTGGCAGAAGCGCCTTTCCAAGTGAATCATGGCGCGGGTCGCGCTCGGGTGACCCGCTGGATCCTCAACCAAGACGCACCCAGCTTTTGGGCCGAGCAACTGGGTAAGCCGGGCCTGGTGGATCGTTGGCAGATTATCAACTTCACCGCCCCTTCCACTATTTCACTGGATGTTGGTGTCGCTCCGGCTGGGAGCGGCGCGCCGCAGGGCGACCGCTCGCAGGGCGTGAACGGTCAGATCACCTTTGCCATCACCCCCGAAACGGAGACGACGACGCATTATTTCTGGTCTGCCAATCGCAACTTCCGAATCGACAGCGTCAGCCTCACGACAATCTGGCGGGAAGGAGTAGGCAGGATCTTTGCCCAGGACGAAGACATCCTTGAAGCCCAACAACGCGCAATCGAAGCCAACCCAGACAAGATTTTCTATGACCTTAACATCGATGCGGGGGGCGCATGGGCACGACGCAAGGTGGACGAGATGCTCGCTCACGAACGCGGCGACGCTCGCAACGTCGGCTGAACGCAACACTTGCGAGGTTCCGAGGAGGGAGCTTCTCAGCGAAGGATCGGGAGGAATATCCATGAGAACAGCCAGCTTGAATATCGAAGCGAAGGTCTTCGAGACCAAGCAGATCACAGCAGCGATCCGGCTGATCCGCTTTGAAGTGCCGTCGGGCGTCCTGGAGATGGAAGCGGGAGCTCATGTGACCTTCGACGTGCCCAAAGGTGGTCGCATCATCACTCGTTCCTACTCGGTAGTCGACGACGGCAAGGCACCGCACGCACTGACCATCGCGGTGCGGCTGGAACCCGCCAGCAAGGGTGGGTCGAAATACATGTGTTTGCTGACACCAGGTGACTCGATTGTCATCTCCGGCAATGGCAATGTCCTGCGCCCTGCCTTCTCGGGACAAAGCTACCTGATCCTGGCCGGAGGTATCGGCGTCACACCGATGACCGGCATGGTGCGGGCGCTTAAGCGCACCGGCAAGCCACTCAGTATGATCTATTGCGCTCGCGCTCCCGAGGACGCCGCCTTTGTTCCGGAACTGCGCGAGGTACTCGGGAACGCACTGCAAACGCGGTTCGACAGCCTTGGACAAACGCTTAACGTCCCGGAGCTGATCGCTGGACTGGCACCAGATACGCTGGTCTTCATGTGCGGACCTCGGGGGATGATGGACGCGGTCAAGTCCGCCTGGCGGGATCGCGGACTGCCAATTGAAAACCTCCGCTACGAAACATTTGCAAATTCCGGAAGCCTAACAAGCGTACCCTTCAGAGTGACGGTGGAAGAGAGCGGTCGCAGTGTTGAGGTGGGAGAGGATGAAAGCCCGCTGGACGCCCTCCTGGCCAGCGGCCACGAGGTCTTGAGCGACTGTCGGCGCGGTGAGTGCGGCCTCTGCAAGCTCCACGTCATTGCTCTCGATGGGCCACTGGATCATCGTGACGTTTTTCTCAGCGACCATGAGCGGGCCGCACGCGACAGCATTTGCGCGTGCGTTTCGCGGCTGGGAGGTGGGCACATGCATCTCAAAATCGACGACATCCACCACGGGCGAAGCGCCTGATACAGGTAGAAAGGATATACATGATGACGGCAACAACCCAGCAGCGCCACGACTTCTACAGCCGCCTAGAGCCAGGCTCACTTGTTCCTCTGTGGGAGCGCATGAAAGGCCTGGTGCCGCGTGAACCGAACAACCGCACCCTCGCCCATATCTGGCGCTTTGAGGAGGTGCGACCTCTTCTGCTCGAGGCCGGCACACTCTTGACTGCCCAAGAGGCCGAACGTCGGGTTCTGGTGTTCGAAAACCCGGCCTTTCCCGGCACATCGCGGATCAATTCCACGCTTTATGCCGGAATGCAATTGATCCTCCCGGGCGAAACGGCACCGGCACACAGACACGCAGCCGGTGCGCTTCGCTTCATTCTGGAGAGCGATGGCGGTTACACCACAGTGGCGGGCGAGCGTGCCGACATGAAGCATGGCGATCTCGTCATCACCCCTAGCGGCACCTGGCATGATCACGGTCATGATGGGCAGGGTCCATGCATCTGGGTGGATGCGCTGGATGTGCCGCTGGTCAACATTTTCGAATGCGGGTTCTCAGAAGAACTGGACGATAACCAGCAGCAGATTACCCGTAAGAACGGCCACTCCCTGTCGGAATTCGGGTCTGGCATGCTGCCGATGGACCCGATCTCGCCGTTCGGAAAGACCTCTCCTGTTTTCAGCTACCCCTATGATCGCGCACGCGCTGCATTGATGGCCCTGAAAGCCTCCGTCTCCGCCGATGCATTTCAGGGCTATAGCTTGCGCTACGCGAACCCGCTGGATGGCGGATGGGTAATGCCGATGATCGCCGCGTGGCTGTCCTATTTGCCCACTGGTTTTGAGACCTCGCCCTATCGTGCGACCGACAATCAGGCCGTTATCGTGGCAGAAGGTTTGGTTACCGTTAAGCTGCGTGGGGAGGTCTATAAGCTGGGGAAGAACGATGTAATGGCCCTTCCCGGCTGGTGCTGGCGCACGCTAAAGGCTGAAGAGGATGCGGTCCTGTTCTTTTTCTCCGATCGTAGCGCACAGGAAAAGCTAGGTATTTGGCGCGAGCAGCGCGGGAATAAGACCGAGGCGGATAGGTAACTTTGTTGATGCCGCGAAGATGCCGATAGAGGACATCGGCGCCCGCATCACATTGCCAGAAGACGGCCGCGCGGCGGTCTTCCAGGAGATCGAAAAGCTCATAGAGAACATGTTCATCGATCTGGCTCTCAAAATCGCGGACGTCGTCTTTTTGATCTGAGGTTCGGTTGAGCCACATAGGTTGCGGTGCAGTTCTCAGCTGATCGGCGGTCGCGGTTCGACTTCACCTTCAAAACACGGCTGGCCTGGATGAAATCGGCGGACAAAGGCTGGTCGATCACGGGAACCCGGTAATCGGCTTGGACAAAATATCAATTACCTGTCAAAATCTGGAGAGAATGCAATCAAAAATTGTGACAAAAGCATGAATTCAGTGGAGGAAAGTTTCGGTAAAGCTGTAACTTCAGGTTCTGCGTCATCTAAATCGGGAGTGTCGAGCCGCTGAACATTGATGGTAAATACAAGCACGTATTGTATATCTGTGCCCTTTCCATGTGGCTTTGTCGCAATTTGTTTGGATCGTTTGCAACGTGACGACTGATGTTATAAATCTAGCGGAAGATGAGCCCGCAGGCTGAGTTCCCCGAACATGGCCGATCTCAAATGCGATCACTACCCGAAAGACATGATTATATACGTGGTATTTTTCGACGTCAGATATGCTGTCTCCTATCGAGACCTGGAAGAGATGTCGCCGAGCGCGTCGTCGTAGTCGACCACGCGACGCTGAACAGATGGGTCTTGAAATAGTCGTCGCTGATCGCCAGCCAGGCCCATCGCCGGAAATCTGCAACTCATTTCTGCTGTTGGACGGACGAGACCTATATCCTGGTCAAAGGCAAGTGGACATATTTCTATCGGGCGGTCGATAAATTCGGCAAAACCCTTGATTTCATGTTGTCTAAGCGTCGCGATGAAGCCGCGGCCAGCGCCTTCTTCCCACGCACGATCAAGAAGAGCGGTTGGCCAGAAAAGGTCGTCATCGACAAGAGCGGCGCGAACCTCGTAGGCTTGCAAAACATCAACTGGCTTCTACTGTTGCCGGGATGGTTCTGGCTGATCGAAATCCTGCAGGTCAAATATCTCAAAAACATGCTTGAGCAGGACCACCGGTTCATCAAGAAGCTGACTGGTCCGATGAAGAGCTTCAAATCCTTCCGGTCCGAGTCAGCGACCGTGGATGGCATAAAGGTGGCCCACATGATCCGAAAGCAGCAGTTTCAGGCGAACGGCCAATCGGCATTTCAGCAATTCGCTTCACTTGCTGCATAACTGCGTCCAGAAATAGCTGTCTTAGCTGCCTTTTCAAATTGTGCGACAAAACCCATAACCTCTCTGGTTACCGCCGGACTTTCGGTCAGTCGCTATCTGCGGCGCCTCTCGTACGCCGTTCTGCGACGACCTGAACAGCACGTTCCCTTTTCACTTAGCTTTGTTTTTGCGTTCCCCACAGAAAGGCAGTTTCGATGTCTGCGTTGTAACGCACGGTTGTGCATTGCCGCGGCTAGCGTCTGTTCAGACGGAGAGGCCGCTGACCGAAGAGCCCGCGATAACGTCGCGAATTTCGGGTAAGGCGGGATTACTATTCTCAGCACACCAGATGGCATGCAGCTCTGCGATACACTGGTGCCGGAGGTCGAGAGGGCGGAATACGACATTGTCAAAACAAGCGTTACGGGTTGCAGCAGGCACGATTGCAAGGCCCAGACCGGCGCTGACCAGAGACAGGATGGCCTGCGAATGGGTGATACTTTGGACGATTCGCGGCGTGATGCCATGTTCTGCTATCAATGCGGTGACCTTATCGTGCAAATAGCGCGCTTGAGGTGAGAACATAATTATCGGCATATTGTTCAAGGCGTCCAGTCCAGGCCTGCGCCTCGCCGCAAGCGGGTGGGCTCTTGGTATGGCTAACATCATGAGTTCACGCACAACGCTGAGACTTTCCAGTTGATGTGCGCCTGAAAGCGGGCGGGACAGACCCATATCGATCTCCCCACGATTGATCGACTGCAGCTGTTCGGCCGTTTCCATCTGCACCAACTCGAGCTCGATCTGCGGCGCAAGTGCCCGAGTTTCTTCGATAAAGCGCGGCAGGAAGCCGTACGTCGCGGCACCGATGAAGGCGATACGGATTGAGCCGGCACTGCCCCGGGCAGCGCGGCGAGCAGCGGTCTTCGCTGCATCACCCTGAGCAAGAAGTTTTTGAGCTTCAACGAGAAAGGCATGTCCCGCAGCCGTGAGCGTGACCCGTCGACTGGTGCGCTCAAAAAGTACAACATCCAGCTCTTGCTCGAGCAGTCTGATCTGACGGCTTAGGGGCGGCTGGGTCATGTTCAGACGCCGTGCCGCTCGGCTGAAATTCAGTTCGGATGCGACCGTAACGAAAGATCTGACTTGTCCCAAATCAAGCATTAATTCAATCCCTGTATCGATATCCATTAATATTCGATTTGGACTTAAATTGATCGGACGGATACTGGTCAAGAGAAACGCACTCTGGGGAGGGCGACAGCTGAAATAGGGTGGAGACATGAACGCGCAAAAGCTACCAACGAACCTATCCCAAAATGCGATGAATGCGGACAGCATTGCCTGGATCAGGCTCTCGTCGATCTACCTGCCACTGAAGACGCCGATCAGCGACGCGAAGGTTTTGACCGGGCGACAGAAACCGCTCACCGAGGTGGCTTTCCTGTTTGCGGAGATAGAGACCAAGGATGGCCACAGCGGCATTGGCTTCAGCTATTCCAAGCGTGCGGGCGGGCCAGGGCAGTACGAACATGCCAAGGAAATAGCCCATGTTCTCATCGGCGAAGATCCGAACGATATTGGGAAGCTATGGACCAAGTTGTGCTGGGCTGGTGCGTCCGTCGGGCGTAGCGGACTTGCAGTGCAGGCAATAGCGGCCTTCGACGTCGCGCTTTGGGATCTCAAAGCCAAACGCGCCGGTCTACCGCTTGCTAAGCTGCTTGGAGCCCATCGTGAAAGCGTCCGGTGCTACAATACATCAGGCGGGTTCCTTTCATCGCCAATCGAAGAAGTTCTCGACAATGTTGAGCAGTCAATTGCGGCAGGCATTGGCGGCATCAAGATCAAGGTCGGGCAGCCAGACATGAATGTTGACCTCAAGCGTGTTGCGGCGGTTCATGAGCAAATTGGCGATCGCGCGGCGATGATGGTCGATGCAAACCAGCAATGGGATCGTCCAAGCGCAATGCGCTTCGGTCGGCTGATGGAGCGCTATCATCTGACGTGGATAGAAGAACCGCTGGATGCCTACGATATCGAGGGGCACGCTGCGCTGGCAGCCCAGCTTGATACGCCCATTGCAACCGGTGAAATGCTGGCGAGCGTCCAGGAACATGTGGCCCTTATCCAAAACAATTCCGTGGATTTCATTCAGCCAGACGCGCCGCGCGTAGGCGGCATCACGCAGTTTTTGAAGATCTGTGCGCTTGCAGAAGCGAAGAAGCTGCAGCTAGCCCCGCATTTTGCGATGGAAATCCACCTGCATCTCGCCGCCGCTTATGAGCTTGAGCCCTGGGTAGAGCATTTCGATTGGCTTGATCCTTTGTTCAACGAGCGTTTGGAAATCAAAGACGGCAGGATGCTGGTGCCGAACCGGCCGGGTCTGGGTATCACGCTGTCGCAACAGGCCGGACTGTGGACGCGTGGAGTAGCAGAGTTCGGCACGCGATCCTGAGCGAACGATACGTCAGGCTGTCCCTCGGGCGACGATGCGAAAGTCGATGGTAATCATCGTTTCGACATTTGGGTCACCTTCGATTTTCCTGAGGATAGACCGGGCCGCCTGGGTGCCGATATCGCGGCGGTCGATCCGTATTGTAGTGAGCGGCGGATGTGTATGGGGTGCGAAATCGAAGTCACCGAAGCCGATAATGGCGAGCTTATCGGGCATGCGGCATCCTCGTGCGTGCGCTTCCGCAAGGGCGCCGTGGGCAACCACATCCGACGAGCAAAAGACGCCCAACGTATCCTCGCCGCGAGCGAGGAGTTGCGCCATCGCAAGGCGTCCATCACGGAAGGTTGACGGGGAGCTCATGTCCAGCTCCGGAAGCTCTACATTTGCAATGCCCTTGAGGCGATTGACGAAGCCATCGCGACGTTGGACTGCGCGTGGGTCGTTGGCGCCGATCTGTGCATAGCGATCATAGCCACGGATGAGTAGATGCTCAGCGGCCATTGCCCCGACGCCATCGTGTGAAAAGCCGACCGCGGTATCGAGTGGCGAGGGTGTTGAATCCCAAATTTCGACGATCGGGAGGCCAGCACCTGTGAGCATGGCTCGGGTTTCCTTGAGATGGGTGATGCCGGTCAGGATAATGCCGTCGGGACGCCGGGCAAGGATGGCGCGGGTAAGTTCTAGTTCACGCCCCGCATCGTATCCGGATAAACCAAGTAGAAGCTGGTAACCGGCGGAGACCAGTTCGGCATTAAGGCCTTCAATGGTTTCGGCAAAGATAGTGCTGGCGACAGACGGGACGATTGCTGCGATCAGTCGGGTTTTTCTGGAGGCAAGGCCGCCAGCCAGAAGGTTCGGCACATACCCTGTTCGAGCGATGACCTTCTCAATCGCTTCCAAAGTTCGTGGTTTGACCAGTGCCGGGGTATTAATGGCGCGCGATACCGTGACGGGCGAGACGCCGGCTAGTTTGGCGATATCAGCGAGCGTTACCGGACCACTGGTCGTGATGTGCTTTCGCTTGTTATAGTCGGACATGATCATCGCTCCTGTTAAAATGAGTTACGCTTTCATTTTTCGTGTAATCAAGGGATTCGATTGTCGGAATGTCGATAAAAATAATAAAGTATTGAATTTGCATTATAATATTTTTGCACATCAAGGTTGCAGGCGAGGGATTTACCGATAAAATGAAAGCGCTTCCATTTTACCGGTAGGAGGATGCCGGGAGTGGTCTAGCCGGGCCGGCCAGACGCCGGAAAAGTGGAGGAATTACAATGAATCTCAAACGTTTGAAGACGTTCGCGGCCGCTATGGCCGTAATATGTGCATCCGGCCTCCAGCCGAGCCTTGCGCAGGACTATCCAACCAAAACCGTAACCGTTGTCGTTCCGTTCGCGGCTGGCGGCAATACGGACACTTTCGGCCGCCTCGTCGCGGAAGAACTCGACAAGCGGCTGGGACAGCGTTTCATTGTTGAAAACAAGCCGGGCGCTGGGGGGAACATTGGTCTTGGCGATCTTGCTCGTTCCAAGCCTGATGGCTACACCATCGGCATGGGCACGGTGAGCTCGAATGCCATCAACCAGACTCTTTACAAAAAACTGCCTTATGACAAGGAAAAGGGCTTCGCGCCAATTTCTCTGATCGCCAGCCTGCCGAACGTTCTGGTCGTCAACCCCGACAAGATCAAGGCCAACAGTGTCGAGGAACTGATTGCGTTCCTGAAAACGGAGCCGGGTAAGCACACATACGCATCCTCGGGCGTGGGCACATCGATCCACCTGGCGGGCGAGTTGCTAGCGACCAAGGCGGACATCAAGATCACTCATGTGCCCTACAAGGGCAGCAGCCAGGCCATCCTCGATGTCGTCGCGGGACACGTTGATATGATGTTCGACAACATCCCCACGGCCGCCCAGCAGGTGAAGGCTGGCAAGGTGAAGGCGCTGGCCGTCACCAGCCTGGAAAGGGCCGCTCTCTTGCCCGACGTGCCAACCATGGCGAGCGTTATTCCCGGCTTCGACGCGACTTCGTGGCACGGCCTATTCGCGCCTCCCGGCACGCCACCGGAAATCGTCGAAAAGCTCAGCAAGGAAGTGCAGGCGATCATCGCCGAGCCGGCAATGCAGGAAAAGCTCAAGGCGATGGGTGTGACGCCAGTTGGCAATACGTCTGCCGAATTCCAAGTTTTCATTGATCAGGAAACAGCAAAGTGGGCCGACGTAATCAAGGCGGCCAGCGTGCCGCTGCAATAACGTAATCTGCCGGCCGGGGACCAGTCGTCGGCCGGCACCTCTTTCACACGCGAGTATCCTGCCATGCTGAAAATTAGAAATGGCCGCGACTTCGTTGGCGGTGTGACAATGATCTGCATCGGACTGCTATTTTTATGGTTCGGTCGGGAACTGGAAGTCGGAGACTCCTTTCGGATGGGTCCGGGCTACTTCCCGGCGATGCTGAGCCTCATTCTGTTGGTGATCGGTGCGATGATCATCGTTCAGTCGCTTATGGTTGATGCTGAAGACGACGAGCCGGAGGTATGGAACTGGAAGGCGTACAGCTTGGTAGTCGCCGCGCCGATAGGCTTCGGACTGCTGTTGTCCGGTCTCGGTCTCGCGCCTACCGTCGTGCTGCTGATAGCCGGGGTGGCGTCGGCGAGCCGTTATGCCAACTGGCGTCATTCGATCCTGCTCGGCCTCTTTCTGGCCGTCTGTTCCGTGCTGGTGTTCACGAAACTTCTGTCGCTTCCTGTTAGCGCCTTCGGCCCTTGGGTGCCCTTCATCGGCGACCTCACTTAAAGCTCGCCAACCAGCCGACGAAACCGGATTGGAATGCTTATGGATATCTTCTCTAACCTGTGGCTGGGTGCCTCGACAGCATTCATGCCGATGAACCTGTTCTACGGCTTTGTCGGTTGTCTTTTGGGCACCGCGATCGGCGTTCTGCCGGGTCTTGGGCCGACTGCGACCATCGCTATGCTTTTACCGATCACCTTCGGCCTGCCGCCGGAATCGGCACTGATCATGCTGGCCGGCATCTTCTACGGGGCCCAGTACGGAGGCTCGACCACAGCCATTCTTATCAACCTGCCGGGTGAGAGCTCATCCGTCGTCACCGCGATCGACGGTTACCAGATGGCGCGCAACGGCCGAGCGGGAGCAGCGCTTGCAACAGCGGCTCTCGGCTCTTTCTTCGCCGGAACCGTAGCAACCATCTTGCTCGCGGTCGCAGCCCCGCCACTTGCAGCGGTGGCACTTAATTTCGGGCCTGCGGAATATTTCTCGCTGATGGTCCTTGGCCTTGTGGCGTCGGTCGCGCTTGCCAGCGGATCGTTGCTAAAAGCGTTTGCGATGATTGTTTTCGGACTTGTGCTGGGGACGATTGGGACGGATGTCGAAAGTGGGACACCCCGTTATGTGTTCGATATCCCGGAACTCTACGATGGTTTAAACTTCGTCGCAGTCAGTATGGGCATATTCGGGATATGCGAAATCCTTCGCAATCTGGAAAACGAGCAGGAGCGTTCGGTCGGGGTCAAGAAGGTGACCGGCCTGATGCTGACGCAAGAGGATTTGAAGCGGATCATCGCGCCTGTTCTGCGCGGCACTGCCCTTGGCTCGTTCCTCGGCGTACTGCCGGGAGGCGGGGCAATGCTTGCCTCGTTCGCCTCCTATGCGATGGAAAAGCGGATATCCTCGAACCGGGCCGAATTCGGCAAGGGAGCTATAGAGGGCGTTGCCGCACCGGAATCAGCGAACAATGCTGGAGCGCAGACCTCCTTCATTCCGATGCTGACACTTGGTATTCCTGGCAATCCAGTCATGGCACTGATGGTGGGGGCGATGATCATCCAGGGTATCACACCCGGACCAAACGTGATTTCCGACGAGCCTGAACTGTTCTGGGGCATGATCGTCTCGATGTGGTCGGGCAATCTGATGCTGGTTATCCTCAACCTCCCTCTTATTGGGCTTTGGGTGCGCATGCTGACAGTACCCTATCACTTGCTGTTTCCGGCGATCATCGCCTTCTGCTGTATCGGTGCCTACAGCATCAACAACAGCGTCTTCGACGTCTTCGTCATGGCAGGCTTCAGCATCGTTGGTTTCGCGCTCACCAAGATGCGCTTCGAGCCCGCGCCGCTTTTGCTTGGATTCATCCTCGGGCCTATGCTGGAAGAGAACCTGCGCCGCGCCATGCTGATTAGCCAGGGCGATCCGTCAATCTTTTTGCGTAGCCCCCTCAGTCTGTCATTGCTGGTGTTCGCCGTCTTTGTGCTGGCCCTTGTGCTGGCGCCGAGTATCCGCCGCAAACGTGAGGAGGCTTTCACAGAATGACCGATTGTGGCGCTGTGAAGTTAAAACCGTGACACCATTGGCTTACACGGGGTGAATCAATTCGAAATTGGCGGTGCTGAAGCCAAAAACCCGGCAGAATCTGCAACTCGGGCACTTCGGACATGTAAAGCACCACGTTGGTGATCCAGCATGTGGTTTCCGTAGGGTGCCAGGGCCGCTAAGCTGGCAAGGCTTTCGCCTGCGTCCGGTTGCAGAGTTGCATGTAGACCAGCGCGCTCACCTTCGGGTCACCCCCGCAACGGAGGCGACGACACCGCCATAGGAATGGCCGACCAGCACAACACGCCCTGCCTGTCGGGAGATGACAAGACGTGCCGCCGCAATGTCGGCCTCCAGGCTCGACAGGGGTAATTGCGCCACGGCGACATCGAACCCCTTCGCTTTCAGGATGTCATGGACGGTCCGCCAGGAAGAGCCGTCCATGGGCGCGCCGTGCACAGCACAATGCTGATGACTTTGGTCGAAACTGTAGCCGGGGTCATAGGCACCGCCGTGGCTGCTGCGCACGTCTTGGCTTTTCCGTCGAAACTTTCTCCACTGAGGAGGCCTTTCTGCTTCAAGCACCTCGGAGATATTGTATGTGTGTGTTCCATATCAAAGGCGGACCCGCATCACCGGGTCCGCTCTCGGTTTTATCGATTCAGCGTGCGCCCGCCATCGACCACGATTTCTGTTCCGATCGTCCATGCGGATTCATCGGATGCCAGATAGACGACAGCTTTGGCGACCTCGGACGCGGTACCGAAGCGTCCAGCAGGGATCGTAGCGGCGATCTCGGTGTTTACCTGTTCTCTGTAGGCGTCTGGAATGCCAAGCTTATCGTAGAGCGGCGTTTCCACTGGGCCGGGGCTGACTGCATTGATGCGGATGCCACGCGGCAGGAGTTCGGACGAGAGCGTCTTCGACAGGTTGAGGAAGGCCGCTTTGGTTGCGCCGTAAACGGAGGAGTTGACGGCGCCGATATGCGCGTTGACCGAGGTATTGAGTACCACCGAGGCGGGTTGGGCGAAGACTGGCAGCAAAGCCTGAATCAGAAAGTAGGGGCCACGAACGTTGATAGCGAACGACTGATTGAAGGCTTCCTCGGTCCAGGATTCGATTGGCTGCCAGACCGAGACGCCGGCATTGAGGAAGGCGACGTCCAACTGTCCATAATGTTCCTTTACCGCAAGCGCGAGTTCGCGTTGCGCCTCGACACTTGCGCTGTCGGCCCTCAGGACAAGAACCTCTGAGCCGAGTGCTGACTTTGCTTTTTCGATGGATTCCGGGTTGTTGCCGGTCACGATGACGCGGGCGCCTTCGTTGAGAAACTGCTTTGCGGTTTTGAGGCCAATGCCTGAAGTGCCGCCGGTGATCAAGGTACGCTTTCCATTAAGACGTGTCATAAAAGATGCCCGTTTTTGAGATTCCAATCTCGACCTACGGCGGCATATTTTCTCAGTCGCCTTCCGTGTCGATGACTGTCTCAATAGACGGGATGCGGGGCTTTAGCCCCGCCCAATAAGCTCAAAGTATTGCCCAATTATCTCAGCATTCCGTCAAGCTGAACTCTTGGGACTATCAGCAGCCCGCTCCTGCTTCAGCGAAGCTTCCCGTAATCTGCAACGAGAACTAAGCTGGGCTGCTCATCGAATGCCGAAGCTGACGCATGTCGCGAACGGGGGGCGCACCGAATTGTCTCAGATACTCTCGGCTGAACTGAGAGGCACTCTCATAACCAACTGCGAAGGCCACGTCAGATGCGCTGTGATCGCCCGCGAGCAATAGCTGGCGTGCCTGTTGCAGCCGGAGCTGCTTCTGGTACTGGACCGGGCTGAGGCTCGTCAGTGCCACGAAATGCCTGTGCAGGCTGGCGCGGCTCATACCGCTGACCTCACACAACGCCTCAATTCGTAACCGCTTGTTCTGATGGTCGCGGATCCATTCCACGGCACGGCGAATCCGACCAAGCGCGCCTTCAGGCTGCGCGATATGGCGAAGGAGTCGTCCCTGCGGTCCCTGGAGGAGACGATAGAGCAATTCGCGCTCCGCCATTGATGCCAGGACAGGTATGTCGCTCGGGGTATCGAGCAAAGAAAGCAGGCGCAGCAGCGTGTCGCGGAGTGGTGGTGTCATCGAATTGATGGCGATCCCGATGCCCGGCGCTTCGGCATCGCGGATCGGCGGCATGTCGGCAGCTATTTGTGACAAGAGCGCCGGGTCCAGGACCAGTGACGCCGAGATATAGGGACGCCCGTCATCGGCGTTGTGGATCTGGCCGCTTAAAGGAAGATCCAGGGCGCTGACGAGGTATTGCGCCGAGTCGTAGCGCAGCAAGTTGTCCTGGATCGCCACATCCTTCGATCCCTGCAGGATGAAGCAGATCATGGATCGGTAGAGACATGGCGATGTGCCGGAGGTCACTTGTCCGACCCCGATCTCCAGGCGTGGGATCAAAGTGGTCGTTATACCAGGTCGCGCATGCCGCAGGGCAATATCGATGTGAGGTTGAAGATGCTCGGTCATGACCTCTGTATGTCACCGATTTCACAGTAAGAAAAGTCCCTGAGACAATCGGGCAAGAGATTGAGAGCATTGGGCGGGCGGGCGTCCTGATCGTCGGGCTTCCTGAACTCGGACTGTTGGACAAAGGGCAAATCGCAAAGCTCGTCGGCGTCGCACCGATGAATCGCGACAGCGGACTGATGCGCGGAAAACGGATGATCGTAGGCGGGAGAAAACCGGTAAGGGATGCGCTTTACATGGCAGCACTACCGGCAATACGGTTCGATCCAAACATGAAAGCCGTGTTTGACCAACTGAAAGTCAAAGGCAAACCCGGAAAGGTTGCTCTCGTCGCGGTCATGCGCAGGATGATCATAATCCTCAATGCAAGAATGCGGGATTATCGAGCAACGGAAGCCATCGCCCTCGGATGTCAACGGGTGTGGCAGCGCAATGAGACCCTTCCGGTATGCTGTGACGGCAAACCGAAAAAGCTCTGATGGGTCGTCGCTGGACATCACCTTTACGGGCGTTGGCAGAATTTTACCGGCCGATACGTCGATCACCTGAGATATCCCTTTCAGTGAAGACGGCAGACTCTCAAGGCCTGCCGTCAGATGCATTACGCCACATCGGGAAGGCCATCGAGCAGCTTCTCGAGCGTGATAGGATAATGGCGAACCCTAACACCGCTTGCGTTATGGATAGCATTGGCTATCGCTGCCGAGACACCGCACAAGCCGAGTTCGCCGATACCCTTTGCCTTCATCGGCGAGGACATCGGATCGGTCTCGTCCATGAAGATTACCTCCTGGTGAGGCACATCGGCGTGAACAGCGACTTCATAACCGGCTAGATCATGGTTGACGAAGAAGCCGCGGCGCGTATCGACAGCAAGCTCTTCCGACAGTGCACCGCCCACGCCCATGGTCATCGCACCGATGACCTGGCTGCGCGCCGTGACCGGGTTGAGGATACGGCCCGCAGCACAGACCGCCAGCATCCGGCGGATCCTGGTCTCGCCCGTTGCGACATCCACGCCGACTTCGACGAAATGCGCGCCGAATGTGGATTGCTGATGCGTTTCTGTCAGGTTACCCCACTGCATCGTGTCCTCGGCCAAAAGGCCTTCGGGACCTGCGGCCTCGGCAAGCGATACGGAGCGGTTGCCGGACAGAACCTGACCGTTCTCGAAGACCACGTCCTCGGAATTGAAGCCAAGCTTCTGCGCGATGGCGTCGCGCAGCTTCACACAGGCGGCGTAGACCCCGGACGTCGAAGAATTGGCGCCAAACTGTCCACCAGAACCAGCCGAGACCGGAAAGCGGGAATCGCCCAGTTGCACACCCACCTTGTCGATGGTGACGCCCATCATTTCCGCCGCCGTCTGCGCAATGATGGTGTAACTGCCTGTTCCAATATCTGTCATGTCGGTCTCGACCGTGACGATGCCCTGATCGTCAAGCCGGACCCGTGCACCGGATGGCAGTACCATATTGTTGCGGAAGGCAGCGGCGACACCCATGCCAATCAGCCAGTTGCCTTCGCGCCGCGATCCGGGCGCGCCGCGTTTGCCCCAACCGAAGCGCTCGGCGCCAAGCTTCAGACAACCGACAAGGTCACGATGGGAAAAGGGCCGCTCGGGGTTTTCGGGATCGACCTGCGTATCATTGATGATCCTGAACGCGATCGGATCGATGCCGAGCTTTTCCGCCATCTCATCCATTGCGACTTCGAGAGCCATGAGACCCGGCGCTTCGCCCGGTGCCCGCATGGCATTGCCTTCGGGCAGATCGAGCGTTGCCAACCGCATCGCGGTCATGCGGTTTTCGCCGGCATAAAGCAGCCGGGTTTGCAGCACAGCCGCCTCCAACTGCCCGCCCGCCTGGTCACCCGACCAGCTTTCGTGCCCGATGGCAGTAATTCTGCCATCGCTCTGTGCACCAATGCGCACGCGCTGGATTGTCGCTGGCCGATGGGTCGTATTGTTGATGACAAACGGTCGCGGTAGAGCGACTTTAACAGGCCGTTTGGCAGCCTTTGCACCAAAGGCGGCAAGAACAGCATCAGCGCGCAGGAACAGCTTGCCGCCGAAACCGCCACCGATGAACGGCGACATCAGATGGATTTTTTCCTTGTTGATATCGAGCGTTGTCGCAAGGTCGGAGCGCAACCAGTCGATCATCTGGCTCGATGTCCAAAGGGACAGATCGTCACCATCCCAGGCAGCGATGGATGCGTGCGGCTCCATCATGGCGTGGGACTGGTCGGGCGTGGTGTAGGTTTCTTCGCAGGTAACGGGGGCCGCCTTGAAGGCGGCGTCGAAGTCGCCGGCACTGGAATCGGGATCGCCCGTTTCGGGTTTGGTCGCCGTATCCATGGCCTTGCCCAGCGCAAAGCTCCCCTGCTCCTCGCTATAATCAACCTGGACAAGAGCCGCTGCGGCGCGCGCCTGCTCGAACGTCTCGGCGACGACGACTGCTATCGCCTGATGATAATGCTGAATCTGACGCCCGCCGAAGAGCCTGACCGTGTTGAACTTACCCTTAGCTCGCTCCCCGACATCGAGGGCAGTGACCACGGCCAGAACGCCCGGCGCCTTTCTGGCCATGCTCGTATCGATGGACTTGATAGACCCCTTCGCTATCGCCGAACCGACAGGGTAGCCGTAGGCATAGCGCGTTTTGGGATCATGCCACTCGTAGGCGTACATTGCTTGGCCGGTCGTCTTGAGCTGGCCGTCGATGCGAAGAATTGGCTGGCCGACAACCTTCAACCGGTCGATTGGATTGGTGCCTGCTGGTTTATCGAACTGCATGGTTAGCTCCTTGCTTGGGCTATGACCGCACTCAGGGCGCGTTCGACCAGTTTGACCTTGAAGCGATTATGTTCGGTCGGCTTTGCATCCGCAAACAGCACAGCCGATGTTGGCGCAGCTCCCCTTTGCAGCTCAGCATCTGCTTCGTCGATGCGCCATGGCTTGTGGGCAACGCCCCCAACCGCGACGCGCCCGGTACCGTCTGGCTGGATAACGGCGCCTACCGAAACGATGGCAAAGGCGTAGGATGCCCGATCGCGGACCTTGCGGTAGATATGCTGTCCACCCAGCGGCTTGGGAAGGACGACAGCGGTGACAAATTCGCCACGCTCCAGACTGGTCTCGATATGTGGCGTTTCGCCTGGCAGGCGGTGAAGTTCAGCGATAGGTATGACGTTTCGTCTGCCATCCGGCTTGACGGTTTCCACGACGGCATCGAGAACCCGCATGGCGATTGCCATGTCGCTTGGATGGGTCGCGATGCAGGCATCACTGGTGCCAACGACCGCATGGAGGCGGCTGAAACCGCCGATGGCTGAACAGCCACTGCCGGGCTGGCGCTTGTTGCATGGCTGGTTGGTATCGTAAAAATACGGACAGCGCGTCCGTTGCAGCAGGTTGCCGGCAGTGGTTGCCTTGTTGCGCAACTGTCCCGATGCCCCGGCCAGAAGAGCACGCGACAGAACCCCATAGTCGCGACGGACTGTTTCGTGAGCCGCCAGTTCTGTGTTGCGCACCAGCGCTCCGATGCGCAGGCCGCCCTCTGGGGTCGATTCGATCTTGTCCAGACCGAGGTTGTTCACGTCGATAAGATGCGTGGGGACCTCGATTTCAAGCTTCATCAGGTCGAGCAGGTTCGTACCACCAGCAATGAACCGGGCCTGTGGATTAGAAGCTGCGGCCTTGACGGCGATGTCGACGGATGCGGCGCGCTCGTATGTAAAGGCCTTCATGCTTTTGTCCCCGCAGCTTCGACGATAGCATCAATAATGTTGGAATAGGCGCCGCACCGACAGATGTTGCCGCTCATGCGCTCGCGAATTTCTTCGGGCGTAATGCTCACCTGTGCGGTCAAATCGCTCGTGACGTGGCTTGGAATATTAGCCTTGAACTCCTCCAGCAAGGCTACGGAGGAACAGATTTGGCCGGGGGTGCAGTACCCGCACTGGAAACCGTCGTGCTTGACGAAGGTGGCCTGCATGGGATGCAGCTCGCCCGGCTTTCCAAGTCCCTCGATCGTGACCACGTTGTCACCTTCATGCATCACCGTCAGCGTGAGGCAGGCGTTAATACGCCGACCGTCAACCATCACGGTACAGGCACCGCATTGCCCGTGGTCGCATCCTTTCTTCGTTCCCGTAAGATGAAGGTGCTCGCGCAGCGCATCGAGTAACGTCGTTCGGTTGTCGACGTCGAGGGTCCTGCTCTCGCCATTGATGGTCATGGAAACCTTCGATGTGAGTTTTTCACCCTCAGGTGGCGACTGCGCGATGGCGTCCCCGGCCACACCCGTCATCGCAACTGTTGCGGCTGAGGATATGAGCAGGTTTCGACGCGATATCTCAAGTTGAATGGGGCTTTGCATATGCGGCTCCGCTTCGCTTTCGGTTTGTCGGGCGCGGAGGAACCACGCCATACTACAAAGTAATGGCGCCTGCGAAAATGATTAGGTGGTGTTATCCGCTTGGACTTATCGCTCCCCGACATAAATGTTCGCCGTAGAGTGGGATCCATTGATGTTGGAAATCCATAAGTCCATGCAGCATACTCGGGCTAATCCCGGATAACCGATTGACATATGGTGCACGATGGTTCGACAAGCCTGAAAACCAATTCCGTTCTGTCAAAGCTTGTTCGCCCGCGCTGGTTTGCGAAAGGAACGGACGGCTGGAACAAGATGGTTGAAAAACGCCCCGAATTCGACGTTGCCGAAACGACCGCCATTGCGCTGCGCAAGGCCGAGCGTGCAGGCTTCCGGTTCGCCGTATTGGGCCGCACCGTGGCCGTTATGGCGCTCGCGATCAGCTTCTTGCTCAGTTACTATTACCCCATCAATCTGGGAATTTTCGGCATAACCACGCTTATCGCTCTCGGTGGGCTGACGTCGCTTGCGGCGGTCGCCACACGCTATGAGAAACCTGCCAGATTTGCACTGTTCACCTTCGATGCTTCAGCCGTGACGGTCTTGCTTGCATTCGTGCCCTTGAGCAGCGGCGGAGACATACCCCAGAACCTCGTCTTCCTGACAAGCTCGGTGCAGCATTACTATCTGATCGTTGCAGCCGCCGTTCTAACACTTTCACCTCCGCTCGTTCTGTGGACGGGAGCGTGGGCAGCGGGCGGACTTCTCTTCGCAACATGGTGGATCATATCCGGAATGGCGCAGGTTGTGACCTACGCCAACCTTCCCATTTCTCCAACGCGGGATGTCTATCTCAACACCGTGCTCAACCCTGACTTTCTTGGTCTTGCGTCAAGGGTTCAGGAGACACTGATGATCCTTCTGGTTACCGCCATTGCGGCGCTGGCGGTTCACAGAGCAAGACTGGTTGTGAGCGAACACGCCGAGGCCAGAGCGAGTGAGCGGCGCGTTCAAAAGATCTTTGGCCGCTACGTTCCGGCCCCCGTGCTTCGCGAGCTCCTCGATGAAGGGCACCTGGTTCCCCAGACAAGGCTGGCGACGCTTTTGTTTGTCGACATCAAGGGATTTACCAGCCTTTCCGCGGGATTGCCGCCCTTGAGACTGGTTCGTTTTCTGAACGCCTTCTTCAGCGCCGTCACGGATATCGCCGACCAACATGGCGGTGTCGTCGTGACCTATATCGGCGACGCCGTGCTGATATCGTTCAATGCGCCACTTCCGGCTTCAGACCATGCCGAGCGCGCCCTCGCCGCATCTCGGGACATCTTGAAAGCAACGCAGGATCAACAGTTCGATGGGATTTATATCAGCATAAGGATCGGAGTTGCCACCGGGCTGGTCGCCGCAGGGACGATGGGTGCTGATGATCGCCAGACTTACACGGTATACGGAGACGCGGTCAATCTGGCGCAGAGGCTTCAGGAGTTGAACAAACAGACAAAGACAGACTGCCTGATCTGTGAAGCGACCGCACGCCAGGCTGGACATCATCGCGCCCTGTTGAGCCTTGGGGCTCATCCGATCCGCAATCTGCGTTCACCGGTCGAAGTCTTCACGTTCTCAGATGCCTCCTTGAAGTGACACGCTCGGGTCTATGAACCGTGCTCGACGCCCGCGGGACCGTTCAAGCCCTTAAAGCATCGACCACCACCCTGAACGCGGGCGAGTTTTGCCGCCTGCTGGGGTAGAACAGATAGTAGCCTGTAAACATGGGAGACCAGTCATCCAGGATCTGTATCAATTGCCCCGATGCTCGCTCTTTTTCAACGAGGCTTTCCGGCACATAGGCGATTCCATATCCGGCAACTGCGGCATTAATCATCGTGTATGACGAATTGAACGTCAGTTGTCCCTCGACGCGCACGCGGACTTCTCTGCCGTCCTTTTCGAACTCCCAGGCATAAAGACCGCCCGATCGCGATTGTCGGTGATTGATGCAATCGTGACCGACCAGTTCTTGTGGCGTCGAGGGCGTTGTCCGGGCCTCCAGATACCGGGGAGAGGCGACCGCGACCAACCGCCAGTCTGGACTGATGCGAACGGCGATCATGTCCTTGTCCAGGCTCTCACCCAGGCGAACGCCCGCATCGAACTTTTCTTCAACGATATTGCGAAAACCGTTGTCGCTGTTCAGCTCGACCTTGATGTCGGGAAACTCGTGCAGCACGGATCGCAGTTTAGGCCACACGACGCTCTCAAGTGCATGGTCGGAAAGTGTTATCCTGACCGAACCAGACGGTTTGTCCCGGATCTCCATCAGCGCATCGATCTCGGTTTCGATTTCCTCGATGCGCGGGGCCAGTGATCGGATCAATCGCTCACCTGCCTCCGTTGGAACCACACTGCGGGTCGTTCGGGTCAAAAGACGGAGGCCCATCCGCGCTTCAAGTTTTTTGATCGTGTGGCTGATCGTGGACTGCGACGTACCGAGTTTCGCTGCCGCCTTTGTGAAGCTTCGCTCCTCCGCGACCGCCAGGAACCACAGCATGTCATTGAGATCTTCCCGCTTCATGGTCGCCTCTGTCCTTTGATTAATGTCATAAGTCGATAAGTCCAAGTGAATTGCAACGACTAATCTTCGAACTGGTCGCGGCATATATTGCCGCCATGACACATCAAGCTTTCAGATCATTCGAATGCAACGACATTGACCAAGACGTTGCGATGCCGGTGGCGCAGACCACGCATGGGCACAAGGCCGCATGGGGCGCTGTCTTTTCAATGGCCTTGTGCGTGGCCGTCTTGATTGCTTCCGAGTTCATGCCGGTGAGCCTCCTGTCACCGATTGCTACCGAGCTGGGCGTGACGGAAGGTCGTGCCGGCCAGGCGATCTCGATCTCCGGCGTTTTTGCTGTCCTGACCAGCATTTTCGTCGCGGGCCTGGTGCGTCGTTTGGACAGGCGTCTGGTTCTTGCCGCGTTCTCGTTGATGCTGGTTCTCTCGGGAACGATCGTCACCTTCGCTCCGAACTATCTCGTGTTGATGGTCGGGCGCGCCATGCTCGGTATCGCCATTGGCGGCTTCTGGTCCATGTCGACCTCGATTGTCATGCAGCTGGTACCGGAAGAGTCCGTTCCCAAGGGCCTTGCCATGCTCAACGCCGGCAATGCCATTGCAGCCACCATCTCAGCACCGCTGGGAAGCCTGCTCGGCAGCTATATCGGCTGGCGCGGCGCATTCTTTGCCGTCGTCCCTCTGGCACTTGTCGCCCTTGTCTGGCAGTGGATCAGCCTGCCATCGCTTCCTCCCCGGCGCCACGAGGGCTCGTCAAATGTCTTCAGGCTACTCTCCCGGCCTCAGGTTGCGATCGGCATGGTCGCAATCATGCTGCTCTTCATGGGTCAATTCGCCCTGTTTACATATCTGCGCCCATTCCTGGAGACCGTCACCTCGGTCTCGATATCGACACTCTCGCTCCTGCTTCTGTTGATGGGTCTGGCAGGCGTCGCCGGAACCACAATCGTCAGCCACCTGCTGCACAAACACCTCTTCCTCATTCTGGGCACGATCCCTCTCATCATGGCGATCCTTGCCGTGGGACTGATCGTGTTCGGATCGTCCCCAATCATAACGGCCGCACTTCTCATTGGCTGGGGCCTGTTCAGCACGGCCGCTCCCGTCGGCTGGGGCACCTGGCTCAGCCGCACGATGCCTGAGGATGCGGAGGCAGGCGGCGGGCTACAAGTCGCAACCATCCAGCTTGCGATTACGCTGGGCGCTTCGATCGGAGGCGTGCTGTTTGATGGCTATGGATGGTGGATCGCTTTCCTCTTCGCGGCAGCGCTGCTTGTCGGCTCGTTCCTGCTCTCCATCGCCGCATCGCGTTTCTCGACACGCCCATGAACCGTCACGGCGTTCTTTCCATGCCATGCACCCAAGTGAAATCCAGCTCATCGCCAGTCAAGGAAACATGCAGATGATCAACCAAGATCAAGACGACACAATAACGCAAAATACCGCCATCCACCGCCGCAGCCTGCTCAAGATGACAGGCGCTGGCGTCGCTGCGCTCGGGGCGATGTCCATTTTCGACGCAACACTTGCAAAGGCTCAAGACATGTCCAACGGCGCCTCCAATTTCTACACCAGCGACAAGGTGACACTGCAGAAGGTCACATTCAAAACCCAGTATCAGACAAATGTCGCTGGCAATCTTTTCCTACCCAAGACCCTCGACCAGGCGTCGAAGAACCCGACGATCATCGTTGGCCACCCAATGGGTGCGGTCAAGGAACAGAGCGCCAATCTCTACGCCACCAAGATGGCCGAACAGGGTTTTGTCGCGATGTCCATCGATCTGCCCTTCTGGGGCGAAAGCGAAGGACAATCGCGCAATCTGGTTTCGCCTGAAGCCTATGCCGAGGCCTTCAGCGCCGGCGTCGATTTCCTCGGCTCGCATCCCTTCGTCGACCGCGCCAATATCGGCGCCATCGGTGTGTGCGGCAGCGGCAGCTTCGTCATCAGCGCCGCCAAGATCGATCCGCGGATCAAGGCCATCGCGACCGTCAGCATGTACGATATGGGCGCGGCCTTCCGCAATGCACTGAACAAGTCCCAGACCGTCGAGCAGCGCAAGCAGTTTATCGCAACGGCGGCCGAACAGCGCTGGGCAGAGGCTGACGGCGCAGATATCCAGTACATCGGAGGCACCACACTCGAACTGACCGCCGATACCGACCCGATCCAGCGCGAGTTCTATGACTTCTACCGCACGCCTCGCGGTGAGTTCACGCCTGCGGGCGTCGCCAGAGAAACAACGACGAAGCCGACGCTCAGCAGCGCTGTCAAATTCATGAACTTCTATCCGTTCAACGATATCGAGACGATCGCGCGCCCGATGCTGTTCATCTCGGGTGACAAGGCCCATTCGAAGGAATTCAGCCAGGACGCCTACAACCGGGCCGCCGAGCCGAAGGAACTGGTTTGGGTCAAGGGCGCCGGTCACGTCGATCTCTACGACCGCGTCGATCTTATCCCGTTCGATCGGATTGCCCAATTCTTCGGACAGCATCTGGCGTAGGCCAAGCCATCGCGTGAGGTGGCTAGTTGCAGCGGGGTTTGCGCTGCCACTGCGCCGTAGGGGCTACGTTCACGACGGCCCCATACTCCATGACAATAATTAAAGGATACCCAGATGAAGAACATTGCCGCAAGCATTGCCATCTCGGCTCTTGCCACAACAGGAGTGGAAGCCCAGGAAGAGCGCAAAAGGGTTGCTCCTCCAGCCGTCTATACGGTCGCACCGGGGCTTGGCCATTTCACGGATGACGTCCTGTTCGGTGAAGTTTGGGTACGAACCGACCTCGCGCCTCGCGACCGTAGCCTCGTCACCCTCTCGGCAATTGTGTCTACCGGGAAAAACGAGCAGATCGCTGCACATGTGAGCCGCGCCCTGGATAACGACGTGAAGCCCGGCGAGATCGGTGAGCTCATCACGCATCTCGCGTTCTACTCGGGATGGCCGAATGCAATCTCAGCCGTCACAGAAATAAAGAAGGTTTTCAACGAGCGCCAGATCGCACCTTTGAACAACAGCGAAGCGACACGCATTGAATTGGAAGCCGCAGCCGAGGCCACTCGAAAAGCGACGGTCGATGCCGCCGTTGCGCCGACAGCGGCGGCACTAGCTGACCTGACCAACCGTGTGCTGTTCGGAGACTTGTGGCAGCGGCCAGATCTTTCAGCCCGAGACCGGAGCCTCGTGACGATGGCCGCTCTGATCGCTGTTGGCCAGCCGGAGCAATTACCGTTCCATGCCAATCGCGCGATGGATAACGGCTTGACGCGGCCGGAAGCTTCCGAAGTCCTGACACATGTTGCATTCTACTCTGGCTGGCCGAGAGCCATGTCCGCAGTACCTGTCCTCAAACAGGTTTTTGAAAACAGAAAAGGAATTCAAGTGAGCGCTCCACAGGCAAACATCTCGATCACTCCCGCAGGCGCCGGTGCCGCGCCAGCTCCTGCTGAGTATTTCACGGGCAGCGTCCGTATCTCGGGCCGTTATCAAGCCGAAGCTCCCGCGCGCATCGGCGGGGCCACGGTTTCCTTCTCGGCTGGTGCTCGCACTGCTTGGCACACACATCCTCTCGGGCAAACCCTGTTCATCGTCAGCGGGCGCGGCTGGGTGCAGAAGGAAGGTGAGCCAGTTCAGCAGGTCGGGCCTGGAGACGTCGTCTGGATCCCACCGCTGATCCGGCATTGGCATGGCGCCTCAGCGAGTGAACCGATGAGCCATTTCGCCGTAGCCGAAGCGCTCGACGGAAGCGCTGTCACCTGGATGGAGAAGGTATCCGACGAGGACTACGGCAAGGGTGCCGCAGAGTAAAAGCAAGACTATGGGCTGCAGGGGTGGGTGACCACTCCACGCCTTCAATGCAAACCGAAACGGAGACGATCACGTGCCCAAGACAATATTGGCCTCAGCTATCGTCGTACTGGGATTGACGGGACCTGCCATGGCTCAAGAAAGCATCCGGATTTCCGCAGCGTGGGGCGACGTCACCGCCACTCTCGCCGATAACGAAGCAGCCAGATCGCTGGCGCGCATGCTGCCATTGACGATCGAGATGTCCGACCATCTCCGCCAAGAAAAAACGGGAAACCTGCCCTCCGCCCTGCCGGAGCTTACGCGGCAGCGAGATTTCTCGGTCGGTACGCTTGGCCTGTGGAGTGCCGATCATTTCGTGATCTATTATCGCAGCGGCCGCGTTCCCTCTCCGGGCATTATCATCCTCGGGCAGGTAACGGGGGACGTTTCCATCTTCGACCGCCCAGGATCTGTCACCGTAACCTTGGAAAAGGCACAGTAAGATATCTCCGGCATTGGCTTCGTTCGAAGCGTCTGCCGATCAGGGCCGTGCACTGCGAACTGAGAGCCGCAGTCCTTCAAATCTGGAAGGAAATCGCACGCCTATAGGCCGCATGCGCAGAAACCGACAAGCAAGATTGTTGATCGGTGTCAGTTAAGTTTACGGTGCCTTTACGCTTGCTGCGGCGTTTGCTCCTGAGCGAATTTTTTCGGTGTTGGACGCACGCTAACTGTCGCCACCGACCTTTCTTCGGTCCACGACACCGTTCCAGCGAATATTTCACGTACCTTCACGAAGTCGTGAAACCTTTCTGCGCGTTGATCGTTCAGCGCCCATGAAAAACAATGAAGTAGAACTGAAACCGGTCCATGGTGCCGACGAAACTGGTACCGAGGCCGCCTCCCCGCCAATAGATCATGACAATGGTGACGAACTTCCTCCAGAGGAAGCGGAACCCGCGGGCTTGACGCCAGCAGAGGCTGAGGAGGCCCGTCGAAAGTACCTTCTGAAACGGTTCTGGATCAGTGCCCGCGGTTTCTGGAGCCGGCGTGGCGATAAGCTGTCATGGCTTTTTACGCTGGGACTGCTGGCTATGATCGGGATCAATGTCGGCTTCCAATACGGGATCAACATCTGGAACCGAGGCATATTCGATGCGATCGAAAAACGCGATGCGTCGACTGTTTATTCCCTCGCCTCCATATTCCCGTTTCTTGTTCTCGGAAGTGTTTTTATCGTCACCTCGCAGGTCTATGTCAGAATGCGCATTCAGCGGCGCTGGCGCTCCTGGCTGACCAATGTGCTGGTTGGCAGATGGATTGCAAACGGCCGCTACTACCAGCTCAATTTGATTGATGGCGATCACCAAAATCCCGAGGCAAGGCTCTCGGACGATATGCGCATCGCCACCGAGGCGCCGGTCGATTTCGTGTCCGGTGTCATCGCCGCATTCCTGTCCGCCTCAACCTTCATCGTCGTCCTGTGGACGATTGGTGGGGCGCTAACGCTCTCTATCGGCGGTGTCTGGGTGACCATTCCCGGCTTCCTGGTCATAGCGGCGGTCATTTACGCGGCAATTACGTCCACCTCCATCGCCTTTATTGCCCGAAACTTCGTCAAGGTTTCCGAAGTCAAGAACCAGGTTGAAGCGGAATTCCGCTACACGCTGACACGCGTCAGGGAAAATGGCGAGAGCATTGCCCTGCTTGGCGGCGAAGAGGAGGAGCGCAGCGATCTCGAAAAAAGGTTTGGCAATGTCCGGCGGCAGTGGCGCCTCATGGCGCAGCAATATATGCGCACCACGGTCGTCTCCAACGGTTCAATGCTGATCGCCCCAGTCGTGCCGCTTTTGCTGTGTGCACCGAAGTTTCTCGATGGCAGCATGTCGCTCGGCGAAGTCATGCAGGCAGCGTCCGCATTCACTATCGTCCAGTCCGCGTTTGGCTGGCTGGTCGACAACTATCCGCGCCTGGCCGATTGGAACGCCTGCGCAAGACGCGTTGCTTCCCTGATGATGTCACTTGATGGCCTTGAACGGGCTGAAAAAAGCGACACGTTCGGCCGCATCGTGCGCGGCGAGACCGAAGGTGAGACCATGCTCAGCCTCAAGGACGTGTCCGTGTCGCTGGGAGATGGAACCGCCGTGGTAAAAGAGACGGATGTCGAAATCGGCGCGGGAGAGAGAGTTTTGGTGTCAGGGGAATCCGGCTCTGGCAAAAGCACGTTGGTTCGAGCCATTTCCGGCCTCTGGCCCTGGGGCGGCGGCAGCGTGAATTTCCGGGCAGGCAGCCAATTGTTCATGCTGCCGCAACGACCATACATTCCATCCGGGACGCTTCGCCGCGCGGTGTCTTATCCGCAACCGGCGGACAGCTGGACGGCGGAAGAGATCGGCGCCGCTCTGGACAAGGTCGGCCTCGCCCAACTCAAGGACAAGATCGAGGACGATGCACCTTGGGACCAGACATTGTCAGGCGGTGAAAAGCAGCGGCTTACCTTTGCACGTCTGCTGCTCAACGCCCCCGATATCATCGTGATGGACGAGGCGACCGCAGCGCTGGACGAAAAAAGTCAAGACAAGATGATGCAGACTGTTATCGATGAGCTACCCGACGCCACAATTATTAGCGTGGCCCATCGTGCCGAGCTGGAAGCCTTTCACAGCCGCAAGATTACACTGGAGCGCCGGGACGGTGGCGCAAAGCTGGTGAGTGATATCGAGCTTATACCAAGAAAATCGAGGAAAAGATCGATGCTTCGGCGGATGGTGAAGCGGAGGTAATTTCGCACGCCGGTAACCTGCGAATCCGGCAAGGGAATGTTTGTCCAGATCAGCTCGATTGCGATCGCAGGTCCCACAAGATAGAGGCGCCGATCTGATCATGGTCTGGCTCGGGAGCACCGAACCTCCTGAAAGCTCACAGCGAGAGCGCTTCCTTGCGCGAAACCCAGGCGGCAGCGGCATCCACCGATTTGAACTCGATCATTGATCGTGATGACACCGAGAGCAGGCGGTCTTTCGCCATCGAGGAGAGATCGCCGCCAGGAAGGAGTTCCAGCAATGTCGTGCATCCGGCCTCCTTCAAACTTTCCATGCACCCCTGCCAGTCGATACGCGTTTCCAACTGCGCCGAAAGCCGCTGCACCGCCATGTCGCGAGAGCGAACTGATGTGCCATCGATACCTGCCAGAACCGCTGCGGTCGGGCTCTTGAACTCTGTGTTCCCCAAAGCCTTTGCAAAAGCCGCGACAGCGGGATGCATCAGTGGCGTATGCGACGCGATCTTTACGGGAAGAGGCGTGACATGGGCACCACGCCGTTCAGCGTCCGCCGTTGTGGATCCCATGTTTCGAAGAGGACCCGCTAACACGAAGCGGTCGTCGCCATTGCGTATGGCGATGTAGACTGCGTTGCTTTCGCAGATTGGTGCCAGCGTCGTTTCGCGCAAGCCACGGATGGCAATCATCCCGCTCGGTTCGGCACAGACGGCATCCATCAGCCTGGCCCTGAGGCTCGCCAGTCGAATGGTGTCTGCCGCGCTGATCGAACCGGCGCAGCCATAGGCCGCGAGTTCACCAATGCTGTAGCCGGCGAAATAAGAGGGCTCTGGTATGGAGGGTTTAATCGCATTGAAGGCAGCGAGCTCCACGGCGCAGATCAACGGCTGCGCGATGGCGTTGTCATGCAGCCTGCCCTCGCTCAGGACGGCATCGACCGTTGACCCCATGATCTGATAAAAGGCATCAAACACGACGGCCGCTTCGGGTGCGGCTCGCAAGCGGTCGATCACATCGGGTGCCTGGGCGCTCTGACCGGGGCAGAGGATGCCGAGCGTCACGACATAGCCTCCAGATCATGCAGGAAAAGAGTGCAGGAGAGGAGATCGGCCGCTCCGCCGGGTGAAATCCGGCGCGTGCAGAAAATACGGTGCAGGTCGGTTGCTCTCGCCAGATGGTCCGGCGCGAACACGCCGCCGATCGAAAGAAAAGCCCGCGCCTGCCCCTGCGCATAATCCAGGCCGTCACGACCGGCTCTGTGCAATATGTTGGTGTCATTCAGCACAGCCATGATCGCGAAGAACGTTTGAAGCGCCGCACAGTTGCGGGTGGCTCCTTTGATCAACGCGTCCTGGAAGGCGGGCAGCGCGACGTCACGAAGAACCGCGTAGCCTGAGGCAGC
Source organism: Rhizobium skierniewicense Ch11 (assembly GCF_023757665.1). Lineage (NCBI taxonomy): Bacteria > Pseudomonadati > Pseudomonadota > Alphaproteobacteria > Hyphomicrobiales > Rhizobiaceae > Rhizobium > Rhizobium skierniewicense. Next base: position 65,904 of record NZ_RXPG01000012.1, on the reverse strand, counting down.
CTGCTGGCGCGCACCACCACCGCCATGCCGGGCAAGCGCGCGAGACCCATGGGAATCGACAGGCTCATCCATTAAAATGTCTCTGCCCCACAGGTTGGCTACGTTCATGCAGACAGCATTGGCATCAAGCAGCAGCCTGTTTGAAACGTGATAGCCAGCAGCCGCAGACAGCAGGCCAAGATTGAAGATCGCTCCGCGATGCGTATTGACCCCGCTTGTCGCCACCATCATTCGATGCTCGGCACCGCGTCCAAGTCTCCGAAGCTCTGAGAATTCGCTCGATGCACCGCCAGCCGACGCTATCTGCGGGAAATAGCATCTCAGAGAAAACAGGCTGCGCATGAAGGTTGCCATGGTCATGTCGTCATGGGCACCATTGTCGATGGGACTGACCAGGCCGGGCTTGGGATAAAGCGCGAGTTCCGTGTAAAGCGCACGAACGGCCAACCTGCCGATGGTGCGGCTGATATCGCGCGGACCGAAGCTTTGTTGGTCTGCAAGAGGCTGTGATATCGTGTTCATGTGGCCCTCTCTGCGACACTCTCCAGAGCGGCGAGTGGCACGAGTTGCGGGCCGCCGTGCTGCTTGACCAGAATATGCTCCGGTTGCCCGGCATATTCGCGCAGATTGACGCCCGCGCCGCTCGTCAGCACCAACTCGCCGTCAAGTCGCGGCATGCTTTCAATAGCCAGAAGTGCTTGAATGACAACACGTGCATCCACCTGAACAGGCGTCGAAACCAGAATATCCAGGTCCGAGGTCGGTCGCAAATGGTCTTCACCCGACAGATGCGACCATGCCAGAGATCCGAAGACGGACAGGTCCAGCTCATGCTGTTCCACCACCTTCAAGATCGCGTCGATCGTTGGCTTCCAGGACGGTGGCGCACTGGCAGCGGCATCATTGAGCCGAACCGCAGGCAAAATGTCATCGATGGCATTCGTCTGCACGCGAAGTCCGAAACGTTGCTTTTGGGGTGTGGACAAGCCAAGGCGCACCGTTTTTACCTCATCGCCAGCCGCAGAGGAGGCCACGACCAGCGGGCGGCCCGCATCAATCCAGTCGAAGAGCCTATCACCACCCGCCATGCCGCAGGCAGAGATATCCGCACCGTCGCGCCATGAACGCTTTAACGTGACGAAGCGATGCCTGTCAGGCCGCGTCATGCCGCACCCGTTGAGACACGGCGCGGGCAAGTGTGCGCCCTTTGCGCTGTTCGCCATAGTCGCGGCGGGCATCGCTGTTGGGGTCCTGCTTTTCTTCCAGCGCATTCACAAGGGCTGCCGCGAGATCGCCATCCCAGATCGCGCGCACCGCGCCCATGGCGACATAATTGGCAACGCCGGGTGCAAAGACCGCGCTGTCTTTCGACAGTTCCTCCAACCGCTCGACAGGAATTTTCGTGACACGCGACATGGCGGGAAGGTTCATGACGCGGACCTCTGCTTCCGGAAGGGCGTAACACACATCCGCCAGAAGGCTGGAGGACAGGAAACCGGCGCTGACCGCTTCACCATAGACGAGCCCGATGATGCGGTGTCCACGCCTGCGCGCCACATCGATGGTTTTGGCCAGATGGGCGATATAGCCATTGAGGCCGAGCAACTCATCACGTCGGGCCATCTTCTGCCCGGCGGTATCCACCAAAAGCAGGATCGGGCTTCCCGGACGTTCCTTCATCACGCGGATGACGTCCGCTGCCATGCGCATGGCAAGATCGATACCGATGTGCGCCTTTTCACGCGTGCCGATAACCGATACGAGGTCGTAACCGGCCTTTGCCACGCCGGCGAAAAAGAGGCCTTCGGAGGCAATATCGTGTCCCTGCGGAAACAGCCTGTCGAACAGTGCTTCGGGCGTGATCATGCGCTTCTCCTCCCATCGACGGCTTGGTGAAATTCCTCTGTCGTCATCAACGGAATTCGCTCTGAATCGGCAATCTGAAGTGCCGACCAGATGTCGTTCGCATCTTGCACCTTGCCAAAACGCCTCAGGCGCGCGGCAAGAGCTTCATGCTCCGCCTCGATGGCGTCGAGATCGAGGGTTTTCTCCTGGACAAGAAGCGCAATCGCCGCGTTGCGAAATGCATTCATGTCATCTGGCACCAGCTCTGCGGTTTCACCCAGGATATAGCGATGCTTGCCACCCACCGTGCGCCAGACCAGAGCCTTGTCGGATGCATCGAACTCCTCGACACCCATTGTCGTCTCAATCACTTCAGGCCCGGAAAGACCAAGTCGGCCTTCTTCCGACATGATGATGGACGAGCAAAGCCGGGAGGCAATGCCCATGCCGCCAAAGACGCCGTAGCGCCCGCCATCCAGCACGATCACCGGAATGCCTGCCGCGCGCAGATTGAGGATTGCGCGCATGATTTCGGAAACAGCGATCAGTCCTGCATTGGCCTCATGCAGGCGCACGCCGCCGGACTCCAGCAACAGCAGCACGGCGTTTGGTTTTTCATCCAGTCCGCGCTCCAAGAGGCCGGTGATCTTGGCGCCATGAACCTCACCCACAGCACCACCCATGAAGGCACCTTCCTGGGCGGCGAGCAGTACCGCCTTGCCGTCCAACGTGGCCTTGCCCACGGCCACACCATCATCAAAAGCGGCAGGAGAACCCAAGACACGCAGATGGGGACTGGTCACCCGGTCCTCTGGCGGAAGAAATTCGAAAAAACTGCCCGGGTCGATCAAACCTTCGATCCGGTCACGCGCGGTTGCCTCATACCAGCTCTTGCTCATGAGATCGCCTCGCTGCTTCTGCCTAAGTATGCGTGAAGCGCCTGATCCAGCCGCAGCGCGACAACGGCAGGTGTCGCGCCAGCGTCGTTGATGGACACCTTCACGTCACCGATCTTCCACCGATCGAACACATCCGACAGCACCGCCTGCCAGATTGTGCCGAAACCGACCGCTGCCGTCTCGACTTCTACCCGGCATTTGCCGCAGAGGTCGCAGGCCTCAACGAGAACCTCCAGATTTCCGGAGCCGAGAACGCCTGACAGGATGGGCTTGTTGCGTGCCGCCAGAACGGTGCCGCCCTCGAATTCATATTCCAGTTTTTCCATTTTAGAACCTCACCAGTTCCTGAAACGCGCAGGCGGGCGATAAAGACCACCTGACGCATGCACGAGATCTTTCATCGATTTGGCGGCCAGCAGGTCGCGACTTGCCAGTGAAACATCGACACCGAGATCGGCTGGCCGCTTTATGATCCCGCGGTCACGCAGATTTTCCACCATCCGCTTGTCACGACCAAGACCGACCGTCGTATAGCCGGCTACGCCGCGAATGGCCTGCTCGCGCTCTTCCGGCGTGCGGCACAAAAGCAGATTTGCAATTCCTTCTTCGGTCAAAACATGCGTGACATCGTCGCCGTAGATCATCACTGGCGGCAGATCGAGACCCGCGGATTCGGCCAATTGCCATGCATCCAGCTTTTCGACGAAGGCAGGCGCCATATGCTCGCGAAACGTTTCCACCATCTGCACAACGAGCTTGCGACCACGCGGTATGCCGCCTGTGGATGCCTCTTTGCCTGCCTTCAGCCAGGCTCTGGAGCCATGCCTGCGGCCCCGCGCATCCGAGCCCATATTGGGTGCACCACCAAAACCGGCGATACGGCCAAGCGTGGCGGTGGAGCTGTTGCCCTCCAGATCGATCTGAAGTGTCGATCCGATGAACATGTCGCAGGCATAAAGGCCCGCGGTCTGGCTCATTGCCCGGTTTGAGCGCATCGAACCATCGCGTCCGGTGAAGAACACATCGGACCGGGCACGAATATAGTCTTCCATCCCCAGTTCCGAACCAAAGGAATGCACGCTTTCGACAAAACCCGCCTCGATGGCCGGGATCAACGCCGGGTGGGGGTTAAGCGCCCAATGGGTGGCAATCTTGCCCTTCAGCCCCAAACTTTCGGCATAGGTCGGCAGGATGAGCTCGATGGCCGCAGTATCGAAGCCGATGCCATGGTTCAACCGTGTCACGCCATATTCGGCATAGATACCCTTGATGGCCATCATCGCCATCAGCACCTGAATTTCGGAAATCTGCGCCGGATCGCGGGTGAAGAGCGGCTCGATATAATGCGGCTTCGGACTTTGAACGACGAAATCCACCCAGTCGGTCGGAATATCGACGCGCGGCAAGACGTCCACGATCTCGTTGACCTGAGCGATAACGATCCCCTGCCGAAACGCCGTTGCCTCTACGATGACAGGCGTGTCTTCGGTATTGCCGCCCGTATAGAGATTGCCTGCACGGTCGGCCATTTGCGCGCATATCAGGCTCACACGCGGCGTCAGATCGGTGAAGTAGCGGCCGAAGAGTTCAAGATATGTATGGATCGCGCCAATGCGCAACTGACCGGCGCTCAACAAACGGGCGAGACGTGCCGCCTGCGGCCCTGAAAAGGAAAAGTCCAGCTTGGACGCTACGCCCTTTTCGAACACATCGAGATGGTCCGGCAGCGCCAGTACGGATTGCACGATATGCAGGTCATGAACCACCTGCGGGTTCACGTTCGCCAGAGCCTTCGCCAGAAAATTAGCTTGTTTCTGATTATTTCCTTCAATGCAGAGCCGGTCACCCGGCTCGATCACCGCTTCCAACAGCGCGGTAATGGCATCTGCTTTGACCACCTTGCCGCTGACAAGCTGTGCGGCTCGCTCCAGTCGGGTTGCGCGGTTCGTCGCGAGTCTATTCCACATGAATGCGCCTCCACTGCATTTACGTGTATATGTATTCTCAAGACAAAATTATATCAACTTATAAACTCATTATTGCGTATTTTGATTTTTTGCGCATACATAAGCGCATGGGTTGTGCGGGAAACCGCACAGGATGGAAAACGGCAGGAGGGTGCCGCTTCCACTGACACCTGGCTTTGGGAGGAGCTGTCATGTCATCAGAAGTCATTACAATACTTGGGCTCGCCGTCATGTTCATCGTGGCGACCGCGTTGCCAATCAATATGGGAGCGCTGGGTTTCGCGCTCTCGTTCATCATCGGCACGCTCGTCGTCGGTATGAGCGTCAAGCAGATTTTCGAAGGTTTTCCGGGCGATCTTTTCGTCACGCTTGTCGGTATCACCTATCTCTTCGCCATCGCGCAGAACAATGGCACGGTGGACTGGCTGGTGCAGGCCTGCGTTCGTGCCGTACGGGGTCGTATATCGGCCATTCCGTGGGTGATGTTTTTCGTTTCGGCACTTTTGACGGCGATCGGCGCTGTCAGCCCGGCCGCCGTTGCCATCATCGCGCCGATTGCCCTGCGTTTCTCGGCCAAATACGGTATCAATCCGCTGCTCATGGGCATCATGGTCATCCATGGCGCACAAGGCGGGGGTTTCTCGCCGATCAGCATTTACGGTGGCATCACCAACCAGGTTGTGGCGCGTGCAGGTCTTCCGGGGGATGAGACCGTTCTCTTCCTCGCAAGTCTCGGCTTCAACCTGTTGATTGCCGTTTGTGCTTTCTTCGTTCTCGGTCGAAAATCGAAGGCGGCGGCGGGTAGCCTTGGCAGTGGCAATGTCTTCATGCCCGGCGTGTCGGTGGATGTGCGCGGCAGCGGTGGACACATGGCGGTTGATCCACGTCAGCGTGAAACTGAACTGACCGAAGTCACGACCACGGGCAAGCTGGACCTCGAGCAGGCGTTGACGCTGGCGGGCCTTGCCGCGCTAGCCACGCTTTCCCTGGTCTTCAGCCTCAATGTCGGTCTGGTCGCCATGTGCGTGGCCGTGGTTTTGGCTCTGGTCTGCCCGCGCGGTCAAAAAGGTGCTGTGGACAAGATCGCGTGGTCCACCGTGCTGCTGATCGCAGGCGTCATCACGTATATCGGCGTGCTCGAAAAGTCCGGCGCCATCGCCTTTGTCGGCAACGGCGTGTCCAGCCTTGCCATGCCGCTACTTGCCGCATTGCTGCTGTGTTACATTGGTGGCATCGTCTCGGCATTCGCCTCGTCTGTCGGTGTCATGGGGGCGATGATCCCGCTTGCGGTCCCCATGCTGATGCAGGGTGACCTCAGCACGCCGGGCATGATTGCGGCACTTGCGATTTCCGCGACCATCGTTGATGTCTCACCTTTTTCGACAAATGGTGCGCTTGTCGTCGCAAATGCCCAGAACATCGATCAGACGGCCTTCTTCCGCATTCTGCTGTTTTACAGCACGCTGGTCGTGGCGCTGGGTCCGCTGCTTGCATGGCTCGTCTTCGTGGCGCCAGGCTGGATCTGATAAGGCCCCTTCCCCATCCCCAGTCCATTGTTGTTTTGAAGCTTGAGGTCACAGTGTCCCAGGAAATCGACCCGGTTTTAAAAGCCGCCAAGACGACGACGCTGATCGACAAGGCCCGTTACTTGAAATGGTAAGACGAGGGCGTCGATGCCCTCATCGAAAACAGGTAAAATCAGGTGGCGGCCGCGTAAGGGAAAGGATTTATAAAAACTGTTGTCGTTCCAGGAAGAATGTTAGGGACCTCGGTTAAAGCCGTCATGCACGAACATTCGACAAGGGAGAAAAAGGCTGATGACAACCGCCAGCTCGATCAGTGAACATATTCGCGTTGTGCTGTCGGACGAGATTTCGACCGGCGTCATCAAACCCGGTTCCGTCCTCGAGGAAGGATTGCTAGGAGCGCGTTTTTCCGCGTCACGCACGCCCGTCAGAGAAGCTCTACGACAATTGGAGGCAAGCGGCCTCGTGGAAATACGCCCTCGCAAGGGTGCTTTCGTTCTGCCCCTGACCTTGCCACGCCTCATGCAGATGTTTGAGGTCACCGCCGAAATGGAGGCCATGTGCGTTGGTCTTGCAACGCATCGCATGACGGGTGTTGAGCGTGCCAAGCTTTTTCAGATCCACCAGAAAGCCTCAGAAGCGGCAAAAAACGCAGATTTCGATCAATATGACGAGCTCAATCTCACCTTCCACGAATTGCTCTATCGTAGCGCTCACAACGATTTTCTGTTTGAAGAACTGATGCGTCTGCGCGCCCGACTGTTGCCATTTCGCCGGACGCAACTCCGCTACCCCGAACGTCTAAGTTCATCGAATCAGGAGCATGAAAGTATCATCAAAGCGATCATGCGAGGTGACGCCACGCAGGCCGGCTTGACGATGCGCGAACATATGTTGAATGCGAGTGTCGCCCTTGCTCGCTTCATGCAGACATCTGACGAAAACGAGCAAGAGTAGATGGATAAACGGATCGAGGCGACAGAACGCCTCAATCCATCTGCACATTCGCATTTTTAACGACAGGTTCCCATTTGGCGATTTCCGTCGCAACATGGGTTTTCAACTCGTCCGGTGTAGAGCCGACAATCTTGGCGCTGAAATCTGCCATCCTTGCAGCAACGGCAGGGTCTGCCAGAGCTTTTTTCGCAGCGGCATTCAGCCTGTCTACGGCTTCCTTTGGTGTGCCTTTGGGTCCAAACAACGCATTCCAGGTATAGGTTTCATAACCCGGTACCGTCTCGGCAATTGTCGGAACATCGGGAAAGGATGATGCCCGTTCAGCGGTCGTTACGCCCAGCGCCCGCAATGTGCCGGATTTGATATGACCGGAAGAAGACGGCAGGTTGTCGAACATGATCGAAACCTGGTTTCCGAGCAGATCATTCAAGGCCGGGCCAGAACCCTTATAGGGAACATGCTGCATGCTTACGCCCGTCATGCTTTTGAACAGTTCCCCGGATAGATGGAGCGGCGTGCCGTTGCCCGACGAAGCGTAAGCGTATTTATCGGGCTGCGCCTTCAAGAGCGCTATCAGTTCCGCGACGTTCTTTACCGGCAGTTGCGGATTGACCACGAGGACATTGGGAACCACTACAAGTAGTGAAATAGGGGCGAAATCCTTTTCAGGATCATAGGGTTTGGTCTTGAGAATGAGAGGGTTGAGCGCATGTGTTGCCACCGTACCCATGAGAATTGTGTAGCCATCCGGTTCAGCGCGTGCCACCCGGTCCGCGCCGAGATTACCACCGGCACCGGCAATGTTCTCGACGATGACCTGTTGGCCCAAATCCTCGCTCATCTTCTGAGCAATGACACGCGCGACCACATCAGTGGAACCGCCTGCCGCAAAGGGAACAACAAGCGTGATGGCTCTTGCAGGATAGGTTTGGGCCTGTGCTGCGCCGCCTAAGACGAAAGCCGATACGACAGATGCAGCCAGTGCGATCGCGGCACGCCGCTTGAAAAGTTGATGTCTCATTGAACCTCCTGTGTTGTGGCCTCCTCGCCACGCGGTTCACTGTAGCTTAATCTTGGGCAAGGGCAACAAAGGTCGCATCCTCGTTTCGGAGGGTTCAGTGCGGCTGTGCGTTTCAAGCCATCATCTGCACGGCGTGCTTGTGGACGGCATGGAACGCCGCTTCAGCGCCTGCGATAACACGGTATTCTTCATCCTCACTCAAAGCGATCGCATCGAGCGCTGCGACGAAGGTGCGCCAGTGAAGCCCTCGTCCTTCCGGAGCACCTGCAAGATGGCGGGCACCAAAGGTCTCATCCAGGCCAAGCTTTGCTGCATCCTTCAGCAGAAATGCCGCACCCAGGTTGGATCCTTCTACCACGTAGAGCCAGCCCATGGCCTGAGCGAGGTCAAAGGTGGCGTCCTCTTGATGAAAGCGGGCTTCGCTGGACATGGGTACCGATGTTTCCAAGTCTGCGAGGTCTTGTTCGATCAGTCCCAGCCGTCTGCGCCCTTTCAGATCGGGTAGCAGATCATGGAGCCTTTCGTTTTGGTAGAAAGCATCCACGTCGTGGTGAAACAGATATTGGCTTTGAACGAACTTTGCGAAATTGCTCAGGTTTTCGAAAGGTTTGGCGGCGGTGATAAACGTGTCTAAGGCGTCGTGCGCGTCGCTTGTCGCGGCCTTCAGGCGTTTTGTACGGCTGGTTTCCGTCGCCGGTGTCGCAATGCTCGGTTCGATGTCTGCTGCCATGTACCAGTCCCTTTTAATATCCCAGAACGGCAGATAAAAATCTTTCCTTTCTGAGTCAAACCCATTTCCTCTTGATTGCCTCAGGATCTCGAAGTCTTCATTGCTCGCTCTGAGCGCTTCGTTGGTTTGTCAGCCGTCTCCGCAGCAGTGCATTGAGCATGGGTTGGATCGAAAATTGGTGGTCGTTGGCTCTTTCGGTGAGGCTTCGCAGGTATCCACCGGCGGAGTGGATGACTTGAGCTTTTTCCAAGATACACGCTATGATTGCATTGACTTTGCGTGTTCCCATTGCTCTTTCGGCTTCATCATATGCAGATTGGCTGATAGATAGCATTGAACGTACGACATTGGCAGCCTGTTTCAGGTCACTCCAGTCTCTCACAGCGCCGTTTGGGCCGTAGAGCGATATATCGGGGCAGGCATGAAGCACTGTCTGGAGATCGAAATTCTCGGTTTTCGGTGAGTTGGCACGGCTGATCGCTGGCTTCCTTTTCAGATTATTCTCTGCTGCGACCCTAACCAGGCTTTCAACATCTCCCGCTTTTGGTTCGTTATCCACGTCTTGTTTTTCAAATAGGGATTCGGATTCTGAACTCTGTATATGCCGCTCATTTTGATAGGCATTGGCGCTCAAATTTTGATTTTCTATGTGTTTTTCCAATCTCTTAGCCATATCACCGCGCAGATTGGCCATGTCGTCCAGCACGAGGGCCAGATGGGGAGCTCTTGATTTGCGATCAAGCGAGGATGTGATCGTGAGATAGCGTCGTTCATAGAGGTCCCACTGCCCATCAATCCCTTCTGTCAGCGCGATCTCTCTGAACTTGATGATGTCGCGTCTGCAAAGGCTTATCTTTTCACGAAGTCGTTGCAATTGGAGACGATCTTCGATGACCTTTTCTGCCAGATCGTTGATTTCGTCTGCACGCGTAATAAGTGGTGCGAGGGAAAAGCCGTAGGCATCGCTGATCGCGCCGTTTCTGTCCTTGCGGGCATAGCGCTTTCCATTCGGGCTGTCTTTACGAAGGATAAGTCCAGCATCCACGAGTGCTGCCAGATGACGTCGCAATGTCTGCTCAGTCATTCCGTGAGCACGCAGAGAGAGCTGTTGATTTGATGGAAAGACCACCAAACCGTTTTCTTCCGACAATTCGGCTTTGGGGTAAAAGCTGATCAGAGCGTTAAGGACGGCCAGTGATCGGTCTGAGATTCCCAGCAGAGGTTTGGCTTCGCAAATCGCGCGAAACAGTTTCCATTTTTCCATTGATTTGGAATGGTCGATCTTTCTTGACGCAAACTGGTTCGCGAGCAGGCCAAGTGACACCCCTCGCCGTCCAAAAGACGTCGCTACAATATCGCTATTCATGTCTCTCACCTTCAAAAAGGCAAAAGAAAATCGCTCACCGAAAAAAATCGATGCCAAGACTCTTGACTATGATTCGCGGAAATGAGATTCTTTGGGTGCTTAGATCAAAGAAAGCTTCCGTGCGGCAACGTTCGGGGGCTTTTTTCTTTTGTGCTTAGTGCTCCTGTTGATTGTTGGAACGAAAAATAAAAATCACTGCTTCGAGCGATGCTCTTCAAACAGCGATTGGAGATGTTCCATGACGAAATCGGCAAACTCGGGCGCTTGGCGACGATCAATGGAAATATCGATTTTGTGGTCAGTCTCGATGATTTTTGCCAGCTTCTGGCCCGTCATCGATGAAAGGACACCTGTTCTCTTCGGTTCTGGCTTTGGCTTCAGAAACTCCAGAAGAGATTTGAACCGTTCCTCGGATGCCAAGTTCGAGACGCTCTCATCGGCAAGATAGGCCCGTGCCGCTTCGTTGACTTTGGACGAGGACAGTTGGTCTGCAAGATCCATCCAATTGCGCCTTCCGACGCCTGGGGCCGGACCGATGCTGTCAACGATGTCGTCGGGGATACGTCCGACCACCGACAGCATGTTGGACAAATCACCCTTGTGGAGCGACATGGCGGCCATGATCGTCTCTCGCGAGAAGCGCATCTGCAATTTTTGAGCAAACCTTGCTTTTTCGATATAGCTGAGGTCCCGGCGCTCGTTGTTTTCCTGCCCTTGGGCTACGACGAGCTGTTCATCTGAGAGATCTCGAACAACAGCACGAACAGGAATACCGATTGCTGCAACGGCGCGCAGACGACGATGACCGAAAGCCACCTGATAGCGACCGGGATGTTCGGGGTGAGGGCGCACAAGGATCGGAACCTGCTGGCCCTGTTCCCTGATGGCTTCCACAAGGCCTGCATCTGCTTCCAACGACGCGGGCATCCGATCGGGTATGAAGGATGGATCGACCTCTGAAGGGTCGAGCGCGACGATTGTCAGGCCTTCAGCCAGGCGCCGTTCAATTTCTTCCGCGCGTTTGGAGCGTTCAGACACTTCATTCAGAGATTGGCCGATCATGCCGACCGGTGAATTGATAACGTCTGTGACGAGATCAGGTGAACCGAGAATGGGACGAATACGCGGTCGCGAACGCTCTACTGGAGCTTCGGCAGTCGTATCTGCGGACTTCGTTGTCAGGTTGGCAAAGATTTCTTTTCTGCTCATACGGCCCTACCCCAGGCTTTCTTGATTAAGCCTTCAATTTCGGCATTTACGTTTGTCATGGATTCCAAGGCGCGGTCATAGGTGGACCGCGTGAACTGCGTACGCTCGACCTCAAACAATGTCTGATTTGTCAATCCTGCGTCGGAAACGGCCGTGGTCTTCAACATCGGATGGTTGAGAACATGCTCTCCGAAGATGGAGCGCAAAAAGGCGACCATCTGGTTCTGTGGGCCATCGCTGGGCTCGAAGCGCGTAACGAGGTAGCGCATCCAATGATAGTCAGAACGCGCGCCTGCTCGACCGATTTCCGCTAGCAGATCACCCGTCATGGCCAGAAACTGGTTCATCGACATCACGTCGAGCATTTGCGGATGAACGGTCACGAGCACCGATGTCGCAGCCGTCAGCGCCGAGAGGGTGAGGTAGCCGAGCTGTGGCGGGCAATCGATCACGACGACATCATAGAAGTTCTGCGCCTGAGCGATGGCCTGACCGATACGGGCAAAAAACAAGGTGTCACCTGGCGCGCGACGCATCAGCGCACGGGGCGTGTCGTGTTCAAATTCCATCAGTTCGAGATTACCCGGAATGATGTGAAGGTTCGGAATATAGGTGCCGCGAACGATCTCGGCGATCGGGCGCTGTTCCGCGTCATATCGGATTGCGCCGTAAAGCGTTTCATTGGGGCCGACATCAAGTTCCGGTTGATGGCCGAAGAGGGCGGAAAGACTGGCCTGCGGATCAAGGTCGATCGCAAGCACGCGGTAGCCTCGCAAAGCAAGATATTGTGCCAGATGGGCCGAGGTGGTGGTCTTGCCGGAGCCGCCCTTGAAGTTCATCACGGCAATAACCTGCAGGTCTTCGCCGTCGCGCCGATGCGGAAGGTAGCGACGCGTCCCGCGCGCACCCTGGTCAAGATATTTGCGAATCTCATGGATGTCTTCGACGGAATAGCTCCGACGTCCCCCGGCACCGTGCGATGCGCTGAGGTCAGGCTGCTCGGCGGCGATCTGCCGAAGATAGGCTTCGCCGATACCAATCAGCTTTGCGGTTTCGGACGGCGAGAAGGTTCTCATGCTTTTTTCAGCGAGCGGCGCAAAGGTGCTGGCATTATGTGCTTGGAGCTGTGCTGACAACGCAGCCGAATGCTGTAGAATAAGCGCCGTCAGATCAGGCGCTTTCTCAGCAGATTTCAAATCGGCGTTTTGGGTCATCTCTGGTCTTTTCCGCTTGTTGGATCAGTTGCGGTTTTTTTCGCTGAAATCGGTTTTTTCCGCAACTGAGATATAAGCGCCGATTCTCTTTGCGGTGCAATAGGCATTCGCTGTGGCTAAACATGAATCTTTTCAGTCGCCTAACCGGTAAAAATTGGCTTTTTCTTCACGTTGGCGCAGTTCATGAAGCGTGTTAGCCGCGGCAAACTTTCCGATATGAGGCGCCAAAAGCAGAGAAGCGGATATTTCAAATTTGCGTTTTGCATCCCGTTGAGCTTTCCTGCGCCGCAATGAGTCCTAATGAGGTGCCAAATGTTTTATGATGTAGCCGTTGTCGGTTCTGGTTTCTCGGCGATCAGTTTGGTCACCAATTTGCTTGAGCAGCTTCCGGCCACCACGTCTATTGCCATTGTGGGCGACGACTCCGCGTTTGGCCGTGGTACGGCCTATCGGACCGAATTGCATCTTCACCGATTGAACGTGCCAGCGGCCCGAATGAGTGTGTTTGCCGACAGACCCAACGATTTTCAGGAGTGGCTGGAAAAGCGTGGCGAGGTGGTGGATGGCATGAGTTTCGCTCCCCGCAATGATTACGGTTTGTATCTGCGTGACAGGCTCGCCTCCCTTCTGCAGAGCCAGCAGCAACGAGCCCGCGTTGATTTCGTGAAGGCAAAAGCGGTTTCGTGTGCTTCCTGTACGAAAGACGGTGTAGACTTTCGTTTGAACGACGGGCGCCAACTCCACGCGTCGAACGTGGCATTGTGCCTCGGTGTGGGCACAGCAAGTTTGCCGCGGCTAACTGCGGATTCCGACGTGGCGCTCTTACGACGCGTTGTTCGAAATCCCTGGAAGCTGGGCTGGTTATCGCGGGTCAAGAAAAATGACGCCGTCGTTATTCTCGGCTCCGGCCTGACGATGATTGATCAGGTCTTGTCCCTGCGCAACAAAGGGCATCGGGGACCCATCCATTTTTTATCGCGACGGGGGCTTGTTCCACACTGCCATAGCAAAACACCACTCAAACCAGTTGACCCAGACATCACGGGCGCGACCGAGATGAGCGAGATCCTCGCGCGTTTGCGCCAGCAGGTGAGGGGTGGCGCTGATTGGCGTAGCGTCATGGACGGGCTTAGGCCGAAAACACAATCTCTATGGCAGCAACTGGAAGCACCGCAGCGCGCCCGATTTCTCAGGCATGCCCTGGCTTGGTGGAACATCCACCGGCACCGGATTGCACCACAAGTTCATGACGTCTTTGATGAACTCGTGAAGAATGGAACGGTCCAAGTTCACGCTGGATTTGTTTCGAAGATTGCACGGACGGATGGCGATAACGTACTCACCTATCGAGGCCGCGGAGTGAGCGACGAGATCTCGTTGACGTTTGACTGGTTGGTCAACTGCACCGGAATGGAGCGCGCGGGTATCGGCCATTCACCGCTGCTTCAAGACATGCTGGGTCGACACATGATCGAGACTGACACGTTAGGGCTGGGTATCCGGGTGGATAGCCAGTCCCGTATCGTTTCCGGTGATGGTCTCGCGTCACCGGGAATGTTTGCCGTGGGCGCCTTGACAGCCGGGCAGTTTTGGGAAATTACTGCTGTGCCTGACATTCGCGTACAGACTCACAATGTTGCTGAAAGCATTGCTAAACGCATCGATATGACAAGTCTTTAACCCTCTCCTCTATAGCCGATTTGGTCATACCGAGTAGCGAAACCAAAGCTCGAGATAGATTTCTTTTGGCGCTTTTTGCTGTTTGAAAACAGTACGATAAATCGAGCAAAAATTCAGAGGAATTGATCGATATCATGGACCGGAGCGGGCGACCCGCTCCGGGTTTTCCAGCGATTAGCCGATCTGCTTAAGTGCTTCGCCAAGTGTAGAGACAATCTTTCCAATCTCTTCGGCGCTGATGATGAGGGGCGGGGACAAGGCGATGATATCGCCCGTTACTCTGACCAGCAGACCTTTCCTGAAGCACTCAACGAAGACGTCATAGGCCCGGGTGCCCGGTGCTCCGTCGCGAGGCGCAAGTTCGATCGCGCCAACGAGACCGAGGTTTCTGATGTCGACGACATGTGGCATGCCTTTCAGAGAGTGGAGCGCGTCCTGCCAGATGGTTTCCAGTTCCGCAGCGCGATACAGCAACCCTTCTTCCTGGTAGATTTCCAGCGTCGCGATGCCTGCCGCGCACGCCACGGGATGGCCGGAATAGGTGTAGCCGTGGAACAGCTCGATCTGATTGTCCGGGCCGTGCATCATGGCGTCATACACAAAGCGCTTGGCGAACACTGCGCCCATCGGGATGGCGCCGTTGGTAATGCCCTTGGCGGTGGTCACGAGGTCCGGTACAACGCCAAAGTAATCGGTGGCGAAGGGTTTGCCGAGGCGTCCGAAACCGGTGATGACCTCATCGTAAATCAAAAGAATACCGTGCTTGTCTGCAATGGCGCGCAACCGCTCGAGGTAGCCACGCGGTGGCAAAATCACGCCAGCGGACCCCGACATGGGCTCAACGATGACAGCCGCGATTGTTTCTGCGCCGTGGAGAGCAACAAGCCGTTCGAGATCTTCGGCTAATTCCACGCCGTGTTGTGGCAAACCTTTCGAAAAGGCATTGTGCTCCACATCCAGCGTGTGGCGCATGTGGTCGGCGGGAATTTGCGGGAACACGCGGCGGTTATTGACGAGGCCGCCAACGGATATGCCGCCGAAGCCGACACCATGATATCCCTTTTCCCGACCGATGATGCGGCTGCGCGTACCTTGTCCGATCGATCTCTGATAGGCGATGGCAATCTTGAGCGCCGTGTCGACAGATTCTGAACCAGAGCCGGTAAAGAAGACGCGATCAAGTTTTGCATCTGGACCGCCAGGGGCGATGGCAGCCAACTTCTCGGCAAATTCAAAGGCGATCGGATGGCCCATCTGAAATGTGGGAGCGAAATCCATTGTCGAGAGTTGCCGCTCGACAGCTTGTGTGATCCGCCTGCGGCCATGGCCTGCATTGACACACCACAGTCCGGCAGTTCCATCCAAAATGCTATTGCCATCTATATCGGTGTAATACATGCCTTGCGCGCTGGCGAGGAGGCGCGGTGCTGCCTTGAACTGTCTGTTTGCCGTGAATGGCATCCAGAAGTTTTCAAGGTTCGGCATGTTGGATTTGCTGCTGTGGTCCATGAGGTTCCCCTGTTCTGATGGCGCATCATTCCTGCACTTCATCGATTGGAACAAGTCCTTTTCTTTGGCGCCCTAAATCATTGATATAATTACGACGGTTAGATAAGTTTTCGATATATCGAACACGTGAAAGACGGAGGTTGAAATGGTTGTCGATATCGGGACCCGGTTGCGACAGTTGCGCGCAATCCATAAATTGTCGCAGCGCGAGCTTGCCAAGCGTGCAGGGGTCACGAACTCGACGATTTCCCTCATCGAATCGAACTCGACCAATCCGTCCGTTGGTGCGCTGAAACGGATCCTGGATGGCATCCCCATCGGTCTTGCTGAATTCTTTGCTTTCGAGCCCGACACGCCACGGAAAGCATTCTACGCCGCCGAAGAACTGGTGGAGATTGGCAAAGGGGCCATTTCCTATCGCCAGATTGGTGACAATCTGTTCGGTCGAAGCTTGCAGATTTTGAAGGAGTGTTATCAACCGGGTGCAGGCACCGGGCGGGTTCCGCTGGTTCATGAGGGAGAAGAGGGCGGTATTGTCCTGTCCGGACGACTGGAGGTCACTGTGGAAGATGAGCGCCGAATCCTTGGACCGGGAGACGCATATTATTTCGAAAGCCGGCGTCCTCATACATTCCGGTGCGTTGGACCCATTGCCTGCGAGGTGATCAGCGCCTGTACGCCGCCCAGCTTTTAGAGCGTTTCCATTTAACAAGGAAACGCTCTAAGCACCGTATCCGGTGGCAAGCAGTCCCCGTTTGTTCAAAAGATTAGCCGACTAATGATATGTGTCGATAATACTCGACGCGCGGCCCCCTAGCTGTTGCCTGACGGTTCGCGAAGGATTTTCCAACTTTCCCTGACGGTTGTATTCTTTACAGTGTTTCGTCCCTGAGTTTTTTCATCTCAAAATTTATAAATAATTAACCCTCGTATAGAGAGAATTAGAATATTCTGATGCCCTCTATCAGGGTGTCGGCTCGCATTCGGCCTGGGGCGTCAGTTATGCGTGAAACAGGGGATAAGCGTATGGCGTTCGGGGTATCTCGAGGTTTGTTGATATTAGTAGGGTTGTTATCAGAACCCAGTCAATCTCTTGCTCAGGTTGCAACAACCACTTTTGCCGTGCAGATGACGATCCAGGGCGAATGTAAGATCAATTCGGCTGGCACACTGAATTTCGGTAACCGCGTTCTGCTCGACAGCAATGTGGATCAGACGAGCGACATTGTCGTTCTGTGTACAGCCAGCACGCCGTTCACCATCGGGTTGAGCGCAGGCTCTGGAGCGAATGCCACGGTCTCAAACCGTCTGCTGACATCCGCCGGCGGAGCGACGATCGGATATTCTCTTTACACCAATTCTTCTCGCACGAGTGTTTGGGGAAACACGGTAGGCGTTGATCGACAGGCAAGCACCGGAACCGGTGCAGCCCAAAACTTCACTGTCTTTGGGCGCGTTGCGGCTCAGACGACACCTGTCATCGGGACTTACAACGACACCGTGACGGTCACGATCAATTATTGACCTGCCAAGGAAGAATGCACATGCGCCTTTTCACCTTAGCGGCTGCGTTACTTGCCGGTTTGTATCTCTCGCCATCCCATGCGGCGTCACTGCGCGTGGCCCCCGTCCTCCTTGATCTGACGGCGCCCACGGCGTCTTCAAGCTTGCGGATATGGAATGACGCCCAAAGTCCGATCAACGTTCAGGTCAGAATATTTCGTTGGACGCAGCAAAACGGTGCCGATGTCTACACGCCCGTTAGCGATGTGGTCGCCAGTCCACCGATGACGCAGTTGAAGCCCGGTGCCGAAAATCTGGTCCGCATCGTCAGACTTTCCAAAAAGGCGGTGAGTGCGGAGGAAAGCTACCGCGTCATCGTTGATGAATTGCCACCAACCGGCACACGGCCATCGGGAACGGTCAATCTCGTCATTCGCCATTCCATACCGGTCTTCTTTTCAGCGCCATCGATCGGTGATGCGCAGCCCGTCTGGTCGGTGAGCCCGCAGACAGATGGTTACAAGGTCTCTGTCTCCAATAGAGGGGCAAAGAGATTGCGGATTGCCAATCTCAGGCTATCGGCCGGAAGCGGTAAGGCTGTGGCTGAGCATAACGGCCTGGTGGGTTACGTACTGGGTGGCTCGGTGGCGACCTGGGTTGTTCCGGCACCGGCGGGGAAACGATTGGGTGGCGTGCTCACGATTTCTGCAGACAGCGAAGGCGGTACCGTGAATGCGACGGCACGCGTCACCGGCGGTTAGCCTCGCTGTTTTGACGATTACAGGTCTGACGATCATTTCATCGAGCCATCACGGCATGACGCAGGACTTACCACCTGCGCTGCCAGCGGCCTCGCCTGCCCTTG
This sequence comes from Rhizobium skierniewicense Ch11, assembly GCF_023757665.1. Taxonomy (NCBI): domain Bacteria; kingdom Pseudomonadati; phylum Pseudomonadota; class Alphaproteobacteria; order Hyphomicrobiales; family Rhizobiaceae; genus Rhizobium; species Rhizobium skierniewicense. The sequence goes on along the minus strand of NZ_RXPG01000012.1, from coordinate 47,613 downwards.
AGCAGGCAACGTTACAGCTCGAAGTCTACATCAACGATGTGTCTACCAATCTGATCGCCACATTTCGTCAGGACAGCACGGGATCTCTGCTCATTGAGCCAAAGCAATTGGCCAACGTTGGCATTTCTCCGAAAGACAGTGCGATCTCGGGGGATGGCTGGATCGATATTTCAAAGTTGCCGGATGTCACAAGCCGCTATGATGAAGCCACGCAATCGGTCTATTTCGATCTGCCACTGGAGGCGCGCGCCACGAAAGTGATCGATGTCGCGGGCAAGGCCGGAACGACTGACGAAGACGATGAGGGCGTAGAAAAACCGAAGGCGACCAAGGATCTCGGAGCAATCGTCAATTATTCGCTCTACGGGTCTTCCGGCGGACGGAAATTTTCAGATATCGCAGATTTCAGCGGCGCGTCCGCCCTTTTGGAAAATCGCGCTTTCGGTGGTTTCGGTGTTGTGTCGTCGTCTCAGGTGCTGAGCACATCGCCGTTACAGGAGTTCGATTCCAAACGACTGGATAGCTACTGGACCTATTCCAATGCGGACAATCTGACAACATATCGCGCGGGCGACCTGATTACGGGCGGGTTGAGCTGGACACGTCCGACGCGGCTGGGTGGCGTGCAGATAAGACGAAATTTCGATTTGCGCACCGATATCGTGACCATGCCCCTGCCGGAATTTGCGGGCTCCGCTGCGGTCCCGTCCACGGTCGACGTTTATATCGACAATGTCAGACGCATTTCACGCGATGTGCCGGAGGGACCGTTTTCCATCACCAACCTGCCCGTGGTGAGCGGCGCAGGCAGTGCAAGGCTGGTCGTTCGCGATGTTTTGGGCAGAGAAACCGTGACGGAAACTGCTTTTTTTGCGTCTGGGGACCTTTTGGCTCCAGGCCTTCTCGATTTTTCTGCAGAGCTTGGCTTTGCGCGGCACAATTACGGACTGGAGTCTTTCGACTACGACGACGCACCGTTGGGATCTGCCACAGTCAGATACGGCGTTTCGGACAGACTGACGTTTGAAGGGCACGCCGAAGGTGGGAAGGATTTCTATAATGTCGGTATGGGAGGCGTCTTTTCTCTGGGCACCCGCGGACTGGGCAGCCTCGCGGCCACGACCAGTCACTATGGCGCTGATACTGGCCATCAGGTCGCCGCAAGCGTTGAAGCAGAGGTGTTCGGAGTGCAGGTCATGGCGCGGTCGCAGCGAACATTTGGCGACTATCACGATCTTGCCTCCGTCACGGCAAATGTGGAAGCAAACACGATGACAGCGGCATTGATGAGCGTGAGGACGCCGCGCGCGGTCGATCAGATTTCGGCATCCACCAGTCTGGGCTTTGCCGAGACAAGCTTGAATTTTACCTTCACGCAGTATGAAACCTTCGAGGACAAGACATCCAGGGTGCTCGGTCTGTCCGCCACGCGCCCCTTCGGGCAGAATGGCAATGCGTATGCTACAGCCTATAAGGACCTTGGAGATGACGATTCATACGGCATATTCGCCGGGGTCTCCTGGGCTTTTGGCGGGGGTATCTCCTCGACCGCCAGCATGTCATCCGACGCGGATGGATACACATTCACGGGAGATGTTTCCAAGGCCGAGGAACAGGAAGAGGGCAGTTATGGCTGGCGTGTGCGCGGCTCCCAAGGGCGCGGCGAGGCGGTGTCGGCATCTGGCAGCTATCGTGGCAGCCTTGCACGTGTTGCGGCAAGCGTCGATCACTTTGGCAGCAGCACGCAGGCTACTTTGCAACTGGATGGTTCAATCGCCGCCGCTGGCGGTGATGTTTTCATTGGAAATCGGATCGATGATGCCTTTGCGGTGGTGGATGCAGGTGCGCCCGGCGTTGATATTTTTCTGGAAAACCGACCCATGGGCCAGACCAACCGCCGGGGAAAGATACTCCTTCCCAACCTTCGTTCGCATGACGCCAACAGTATTACGCTCGACCCGAGCAACCTTCCCGTCGATGCACGGATCGACCGGACAAAGCAGACCGTGACGCCATCGGATAAGGGTGCCGCAGTCGTGAATTTCCAAGTGAAGACGGAAGGTCGCGTGGCGCTCGTCACACTCAAGGATGAAAGCGGGGACTTCATCGAGACGGGCTCGACCGTCACCCTGGATGATGGCCGTGATTTTATAGTCGGATATGACGGGCAGGCCTATGTGGACGAAATCGCCGATAAAAGTCGCCTAAACGTTCGACAACCAACCAAAGCACCGTGTTACGCCGAACTTCTGCTTGCTGCCGGCGGTGAGACGCGCGCAACTGTCGATCTCATATGCAAAGGTGCTCAACCATGAAGATAGTGGGCATTTTTATTGCTGTCCTCATGTTCCTGTCTGCGTCCCCGGCCTTCGCGGTGACCTGCAGCTTCACCATGACCGACATGAATTTTGGATGGGTCAATCTGACGAGCAATGCGGCGGTCAACACAACAGGGACGATGAAGGCAACGTGCTCCAACCCTTTGAGCGGTGGTAACAATCTCTCGATCCGCATCTGCGTGAATATCAATGCCGGCACAGGTGGGCAGGCGAGCGGCGAGCGGCAGATGAAGTTCGGCAGCGCCCCACTCAAATTTCAGCTCCACCAGGATGCCTTGAGATCCATACGGTGGGGATCCGTGCTACAGCCGGAGTTGGGCTCGGCCATGGCCATCGATATGGTGTTGCCGCTTGAGCCGTTGCTGGGAACCGCGACCATGACCGTCTATGGCAGGATTTCCGCATCCCAGGCATCTGCCGTGAAGGGGCAATACAGTTCGAGCTTCGCAGGCGCTGAAACAAGCGTTACCTATGCGCCTTATACCGTTATGGCGCCGCTCTGCTCGGCCATGACGCAAAACGCCACCACCGTCCCTTTCAATGTCACTGCAACGGTCGAGCCGACATGTGTTGTCTCTGCGCAAACGCTCAATTTCGGTACCCACACCAATCTTGTGACCGCTGTGGATGCGACGGGTGCCATCTCGCTGACATGTACCGCGAACCTTCCCTATGCCGTTTCCCTGAATGGTGGCTTGAGCAATGCCAGTCCCGCATCCCGCAAGATGGTGAGGCCCAACGGATCGATAACCTATGGTTTGTACACAAACGCAGCACGCAGCAACCCGTGGGGAAGCGGGGTCGGGCAAACGGTCAGCGGCACGGGAAACGGAACTGCACAGTCCTTGTCGGTTTATGGACGCGTGCCAGCGCAGACAACGCCTATGACGGGTTTGTACTCCGATACCGTCGTCGTGACGGTGAATTACTGAGCGACCTTCGTTCGCTGTTTTAGCGATATTGCTGAAAAACGGTATATTAACGCCTAACCCCTAGACTGGGCGCTGTGTGGGACTGGCACAGTCATGTCCAGCATTCGCAACACCGCAGGCGGAAATTGTCAGGTCATATGTCTGGCCTTCAATCCGACTGTCGCGAGCGAACGTATAGAAGAGGGTGATGTCCATGATATCGCAGCGCGCAATGTGCGCCAAGACTATGGGATCGTGAACCGATATGGCGATGAGCGGCACCGCATCTGACACGCGGCACTATAATGAACCTGCCAGAGGTCCAGCCAATCTGTTCAGGCTGGCCGCTTTGCTATGGCGAAATGCACTGTTCATCGTGCTAATCGGCATTATCTGCGCAGCACTCGCTTTTGGCGTTTCACTGTTGATGCCCAATTACTACGTCGCCACATCACAGATCCTCCTTGATCCCGAGGGATCGCGGGTTCTGGAAAGCGATCTGCCGGGCCAGCCACGCGCTGTCGACTCACACGTTCTCAACCAGCAATACATCATCACATCAGCCCAGGTTCTGTCACGCATCGTGGAAAGCGAGAAGCTCTACGACGATCCGAAGTTTGGGGCGGCGGCACCGGTTTATCCCGACAAGGACAGTCGCAGCAGGCTGGCGCTCGATGCCCTGCGCAGGGCGACGTCGGTTGCGGCTGTGGGAAAGAGCTTCATTGTCAATGTCTCGGTGACCTCGGACAGCCCGCAACGTGCTGCGGAACTCGCCAATCTTATCGCCGTCACCTACACGCAGGTCCGGATTGAAATGAACAGCGATGTTCTGCGCCGGACCGGTGGCGGTTTGGCGGCACAACTGGACCAGTTGAGAAAAGCCGTCGAAGATGGCGACCGGGCCGTACAGGCCTATCGTGCCGAGCACAATCTGGCCGACATTCAGGGACGCCCTGACATCGAACAGCGTATTGCAGATGCAAATACCGAGATATCCAGATTGTCTGCGACGGTCGCTGAAAACGAAGCGCTGGTTACAGAGCTCAATCGTGCCCGTAACGACAGGCAGTATCTGCGTTCTATCCCTGATACATCGTTGACGCCTGCGATCATTTCGCTTCGGGCGCGCTATCAGGAAAGCCGCGAGGAGGAATCCGTTCAGGCCACATCGCTGGGTTCCCAGCATCCTTCCTTGCAGGCCGCAAGGGCACGCACCCAGTCGCTCTCCAATATTCTCGATGAGCAACTGCGCAATTTTTCTTCTGCCACATCGAGCAATCTGGCGCGGCTGAAGAACCAGTTGGCGATTCTGAAAACCAATGCCAATACGTTGAAGACCAGCCTCAACAGTGATGAACAGACGATGGTTCGTCTGCGTGAATTGCAGCGCAAGCTCGAAAGCGACCGCGCGGTTTATGAAGCCTTCCTGTTGCGAACCAAGCAGCTTTCCGAGCAGCAGGGCACATCGAGCGAAAATCCGCAGATCATTTCCAGTGCCGAACCGCCTCTGCGTAAGGCCGGACCTCCACGCACATTGATGATGGCGGGCGGCGGTATTTTCGGACTCATTCTGGCTGCGGGCCTGTTGATCCTGCGTGATCAGTTTCGCGGTACGGGCAATGAGCCTCAACCGCTTGCCAGTTCGTCGGACGAACGGTTTCCCGTAGAAGCAGGGGAAGGTAACAACGCCGCCGCTTTCGTACCGGCATCCACGAAAGCTCGGCCCGTTGGTCGCGTTATCAGCGACTTCGACACAGAAGGGCTAAAGGCTTCCGGCGACGAGGGCTTCGATGGTTTGGCCCGATATGTTTCTACCGCCGTTGCGTCCGCCGACAATCATTCCATTCTGGTGGTGTCTACCGGACCCAAAAACCGTGCCTCCTACAGTGCCTTCAATCTGGCGGCTGAAACGGCCAGACTGGGACGCCGCGTTTTGCTGGTGGATTGCGCGCCTCAGGATCCGCTTCTGACAGGCATGCTGTTGCCGCACGCGCGTGATGAAGAGGCCGAGGTCGCAAACGAGGACCGCTTCTACACCTTCGAAGGCATCCCGTTTCTGCATTTCGCAACAGTCGAGCATAGCCAGGCTGAAGGCGATATAACAGATGCCAAAGACGAGAATGGAGAGCCCTTCGATCTTATCGTCATCGATGGCGGGGTGGCGGCCAAATCAAGGATCGGTCCGGCGCTTCGGAATAGACTGGACGACGTGTTTCTCATGCAGCATGAAGACGACACCGGCAGCGTTGTGATCGCTCTCGTCACTCTGGAAGAGAGCGGCCTTGAAGACACAAAAGTGGTGCGGATGACACGGTCCGGTTTGCAATATTGAGGACACATCTTGGCTGAAAACAACAATCGTGCAGCCATTCGCTTCCCATTTCTGCAGGGTCGGTCCGTCTCGGGTCTGAATGTCATCTTCAATATGGGCCTGCGTGGCTCAACGCTCGTTCTTCGCTTTGCGTTATCGTTCTACATCGTCAAATTCATCGGTCTGGAAGCGGCAGGTGTCTATGGTTTGGCACTCGGCGTCGTCAATGCCGCGCCTGCGATCCTGGGCTGGGGCCTGAACTACTTCATCGCTCGGGATGTCAGTGGGAAAACCACGGGTGTCGCGGGCCTTTACATGAAAACGCGATTGCTGGTGACGGTTACCTCGCTTGTCGCCATGACGGCGATTGCACTGGTCGCCGCCTATTTCATGGGCCATGACGTCATCCCGCTCTATTTCCTCATCCTTCTGGTGGTTTGGCTGGAGACCATATCCTGCGACATCCACGTGCCCTTGATCGCCCAGGAAATGTCGAGCCAGGCGAATGTTTTGTTCTTTTTAAGAACATCTTCATGGATTGTGCCCGTGATCGGTCTCGGCTTGGCTTTCGAGACCTTTCGCACCATCGAAGCCATCATGGTCGCATGGAGCCTTGGTTATATTTTGATGTTCGCGGGGCTGGGCTTTTTTCTGCGCAACTGGCCGATCCGACGGATTGTCGGCATGCCGATGCGGATGCGCTGGGTGAAAAAGCGGATGCGCAGGGCATGGCTCATTTATATTAGCGACATGAGCAATGTCGGTCTTGTTTACGCCGATCGCTATGTCGTCTCCCTGCTGCTCACCCTGTCGCTAACGGGGGTCTATACATTCTATTGGTCACTGGCCAATGCGCTGCAGACGCTGATTTCGACAGCTGTGCTGCAAGTGGCGATCCCGGCACTTTTCAAGGCGTACAATACCGGCTCCATGACGGAATGGCGCCAGGTGATGATCTGGCAGTTCAGCAAGACAGCGGCGGTTGCTTTCGGGCTTGGCGTCGCGATCTTCATCGCCGGTAATGTTCTCGTGCATCTCATGAACATGCCTGAGCTTGGCCAGCATCAAGGCATGTTTGCACTCCTGCTTCTAACGGCGGTGGTTCGGTCCTGCACCGATCTCATGGGGCTGGGTCTCAACAGCCTTCGAAAAGACGGCCACTACGCCTTCGTCAACCTGTCGAGTGTTCTGCTTTCGATCAGCATGAGTTTTCTGCTCATCAGCACCTTCGGTTTTATCGGCGCTGGCCTTTCTGCTTTCTTTACGGCGCTTGTGACAGCATCGATTTCCAGCACATTGCTTTGGCGGGCTTCCCGGTCATGATCCGTCCCAGCCACGGTTTTCATCTCAAATATCGTCGCAAAAGAGGTGCATGAAGCATGGGACCGGATCAACCGCAGCATTCGCTTGGGCGGCGCCTTTTCAAGAAACTGTACCATGCAGCCATTCAAAGCCTGCCGATCAAGCGGGCAACGCAACTGCAATATTATCGCTATCACAAATTATGGGCTAATCTTGATCATCCCAAGACGCTGAACGAACATCTCTGCGCGCGTAAAATTGCCTGGGTCGGGCCCCAGTCCGACCCGCGCCTTATCATGTTGAGCGACAAGATTGCGGTAAAAGCGCATGTTGCGGCAGTCCTTGGCGAGCAGTGGGTGACGCCAACCCTCTGGCGTGGAAAAAATCTCGATGAATGTCCCTCTCTACCGTTTCCCTACGTCATCAAGGTCAATCACGGTTCAGATCGCAATATCTTTGTATACGGGCCGGATGATCTGATCGGCGCAAAAGAGACGTGTGATGCCTGGCTTGCCGGGCGAACTGCGTGGCGCTTAGCGGAGGAGTGGTACAACCACATCGAGCCGGAAATTTTCATCGAACCGTTTATCGGCAACGATGGCGAAGCGCCTGTCGATTACAAGCTTTTCTGCTTCGAAAACGATATTCCCTGCATTCAGATCGACACCGCGCGGTTTACGGACCATCGCCGCTGCTTTTATGATGAACATTGGAATAAGCTGGATTTCGGACACTATTATCCGCTCGAAACCGAAGATCTGCCCCGCCCCGCACATCTGGATGAGATCCTTCAAGCGGCACGCACACTCGCCCAAGGCTTCGAATTCGTTCGCATAGACTTTTACGATACACCATCCGGCCCGCTGTTTGGGGAGATGACATTCAGCCCGACATCCGGCTTCGGCGCTTTCAGACCACCATCGACAGATGCATGGCTGGGGACATTCTGGAAAGACAATCCACAGGGAAGCTTTCGCACCGACCCGCAAACACGTTAGGTTTTTGCGGGTTGCGGCTTGCCGTCAAGAACTGGCCTGTCGAACAGATAGGACAGGATTATGCCGCCTGTTAGCCACGCGACGACGACGTAGACATAATAGAAGCCAGGCGTGAAAACGGCGTTGAACAGGAACAGGAAGGCGATGTAGCCGCAGGCAACTTTGCGCAATCCCAACCGGTTGGGCTGCAAATTGTCGTGAACCCACATTTGCAGCTTGCCGAAGTAGTATCCGAACAATGTGGCGATGACGACGACCCCGGGAATTCCGAAGTTCAAATAAGCCTCACCAAACAGGGTCGGGCGCAGACCTGCGTGGAATTGCGGATCGAGACCCGCGAGCGTGGCGGTGACGACGCCCATGCGAAAATCCCCACGAAAATCGCTGATAAAGGATGGAACGAGCGCCATATAGCCGGCAAGATAGGTCATGCCATTGTAGAACCGGTCTTTGAAGCCACTCAATATCCAGGCGTAATCGCGAAAGTCCGAGAAGTTGTTGCCGTAAAAGATCTGGAAGGTCACCACCTGCAACACATCCACACCATCATTGCCATCGGCTGTGGATCGCAAGATGCCGATTGCGATTGCGACGGTCACGAAGCCGAAGATCGACAGTGTGAAAGCTGCAAGGTTTCGATAGCGATAGGTGATGATGAGGCACACGACGAACATGAACAGCACTTCGATGCTGGCACCGCGCGTTCCGATCATCAGGCCAAGCGCGCTACACATGAAGCCCGCGAACACAAAGAAGCGGCTGTAACCGAAGCCATAAACCAGCAGGCTGAGGGTAATTGTCGGCAAGATGACCGAGTAAAGATTGATCGCCGGGCGCAGTGACGTGTTCTCGAATGAAAACTGTCTCCCTTGGAACGGCCTGACGCCGAGTGCAACGAGGCCAAGCGTGGCAAGGATGATGACGCCTAGGGATATCCAGACGCCGGGCTTCGTCTGCCAGAAGGCGTAGCCTTTCTCAACAAAGGTGAAGACGGCGCTTTTGCCCGAGCTGAATGTCGCCAGTCCCATGCCGACGATCACGAAGACTACGCCGAGAACAGACAGGTAGAAGGCTTCATTGATGTATTCGCGGATGATGTAGATGGAATCCCCGACCGCTTCCATGTTCTGGTCGGATGCCGCAAAGGGCGACATGACCAGAATGGGCAGGACGTTGTAGCGTATCCAGAAATAGGAGGAAAGGGTCAGCACGCCCCACCTGTAAAACGAGCTCACGTAGTAAAGGAGGAAAACCAACCAGCCGATGATGAGGATGAGCCAAGCCAGATGGGACATGTCGAACCTTATTGCCCAAGCACTGTGCATGAAGCGGTACAGAAAAACCGGTTCGTTGACCGTGGCAGAAACGAGTTAAGAAGTTGTTAGCCATATTGGGCGACGCGGCATCTTCACGCAGGACTACCGCTGCGCCGCAGAGACCAAGATCTGCTCGAGGCGCTCGTAATAGCCTGTGTCTTCGGCCGTACCCTTGAAGTTCAGGAAGCCGGGGAAAATCTCATCGCGTTTCTCCCACCATCGTTTCTGGCCTGTGGAGAGAGCCATGTTCAGCAACTTGAAGAGCGCATCCGGCTTTGCGGGGTCGTAGGACCAGCCCGTTTGTTGTTTGTCCACAATCTCAGGCGTGCCGCCACGCGCAGTGGCGATGACGGGTACACCATAAATCGGGGCTTCGACGAGGATGCGACTTTGTGGTTCGTGCCAGCGCGACGGCACGATGATGGCATCAGCGACACGGTAGATGTCTTCCGGCCTGATAAAACCCTTGAACTCGACGGGCGCGTCTTTCGACATTGTTTTCAATTTTGCCAGAAACTCCTCGCGGCCTCTGCCTGCGATGATGAGCTTGGCGTTGTCGCGGTTCGGCAGCGACAGAAAAGCCTGCAGGAGATCCTCGACACCCTTTTCCTTGGTGATTGCCCCCAGATAACCAAAGGTAAAAACTGGGGCTGCGGCTTCATGCCTGCCGATGAGCGATCTGTCGAAGCTGTTTTCGGTCGCGTTGGTGTTGTGCATCACGTGCCACTGGGCATCCTCAAATACACCGTTGCTGATAAACCTTTTGCGCAAGGCATCGCTGACCGCGATGATGCTCATATCGCCGCCCGCCAGTTTGCGCATGCGCCGGTTGAGCACGGAACAGTCCAGACAGCGCCGTTCGCAATTGTCTCCACCACGAAACATGCTGGTTCTGGGACAGAGCAATCCGTAATCTCTTAAATGCAGGCAAACCGGTATGCTGGCGTCACGTGCAGCCAGAAGTAACGCAGGCTGCATGAAAGCGGAATTCTGCGCGTAGATGAGATCAAATCGTTCCCTTGTGAAGAAATCGGTCAGTCCCCTGGGACAAATCGCGCCCATTGCGGTGCGCAGGTGCCAGCGCGCGCGCTGCAGAAAACCGGCGGTTGATTTGCGTGGCAGGGGCAGATAGCTGTTCATCCACGGAAGGCGGATCACCCTTATATCGCCGGGCAAACGTGTCTCGCCAGGCGGCGCAATCGCATCGCCCTCGCGGCCCAGGGCCAGCACGGTAACATCATGACGCTTGCCAAGTTCCATCGCGCCCAGGCGCGCAGAGATCTCTGCACCGCCTTCCTCTTGTGGGGCGAAAGTTTGCGATACGATGCAGATTTTCAAATCCGCTTACCTTTAAACGCCAATATGCTGTGCCATTTCCCGGGTTGTATTTATGCTGCGAGAACTCTTTAAATATACTGAATATGAATCCGGCAGGATAAACGGTCAATTACGTGATGATCACAAATAGATGTGCTGCCCATAAAAGGTCATGTTGTTTTTTCTCTTATGGGGGAGAATAAATGCGAAACACATCCGGATCGCCATATTTTTCGTCATAGATTCCATCTTGTTTAAGGAATTTGCGCTTTAAGTGCGACTACACAGGGCAGATCGCCGTTCGATCCAGTGCTGCAGTTGAGGTGGATCATGAGGGTTCTGCACGTATTCGAAACGCTTCCCGGCGGACCTGCGACCTATTCCAACGAAACGATCCCCACGCAAATCAAAGATTTAGGCGCTGAAAACGTCAGAATCATTGTGCCTGATGCTCATGTTAGTTTTTTGAAACAGACACCGCACCGCTGCGTTGCCACGTTCAAAAGACGCGGCAGACTACGGTCTCTGCCAGCGCTGGCGCTGGCCGTGTCGCAAGAGGTCAAGGCGTTCAAACCCAATATTATTCATGCGCACTCCACCTTTGCAGGCTTGATCGTGCGTGCCATCAGTGTGTTACCCGGTGCCTTTCCGCCCATCGTCTATTGCCCGCATGGTTGGGTCTTCGACATGGAAACGCTGGGACTGTTGCGGCGGCCAGCGTCATGGGTTGAGCGGCTTCTTTCGCCACTCTGCCATACCATTGTCGCCATATCCGATCACGAGTACCGTCAGGGTATCAAGGCGGGCATCCCGGCTCATCGTATGATCGTCATCGAAAACGGCATATCGTCGCAAATACCGGTGACGAATCCTGCCACATGGGACGATCCACGCGCCAAAGTTCTATTCGTTGGCCGCCTTGATCGGCAAAAGGGCGTCGACATCCTTTTGACAGCGGCAGCGGAGCTGACAGACAAGGCCGTTTTCCGGGTGATAGGGGCCCATGTCACGACAAGGAATAATCTGACCCAGGCACCGCCCGCGAATGTGGAGTTGTTGGGATGGAAGTCGTCGGAGGATATTGCGGGGCATCTGGCTGTTTGCGATGTGGTGGCGATGCCGTCGCGATGGGAAGGTTTCGGCTTGGTCGCGCTGGAAGCGATGCGCGCGCATAAACCGGTCATCGCATCGCGCGTGGGTGGCCTGCAATCTGTGGTGCTTGACGGAGAGACCGGAGTCCTCTTTCCACCCGGCGACGCAGATGCCCTTGCAACTGCGATCGCATCTCATGGACGAGAAGACTGGACGCGGATGGGATCTGCAGGCTACGCACGCTTTATCGAACGCTACAGAAGCGAACGGACCAACAGCACACTCATGCAGCTTTACCGAGACATTGTGAAGGAAGCACCGGCAGAAAGTCGCAAAATCGCATGAAGCATTTCATCAATGGCCGGTTTCTCACTCAAAAAACCAGTGGTGTGCAGCGTTTCGCGCGCGAAATCGTCAAAGCGCTGGACCGCCATCTGACATTGACCGGAAGCACGGACGAGTGGACGCTGATTGCTCCCGAAACGGCGACCGTCGATATGACGCTGTCTTCCATACGCCAGAAGAAAATCGGCTCTTTGTCCGGGCACTTATGGGAACAGACGCAGCTTTTTGCCGCCTCCCGCCACGGCCGGTTGATCAATCTTTGCAACAGCGGTCCCGTGCTGCATGGCAAAAGCCTGACAGTTATTCATGATGCGATGATATTTCGCACACCGGAGAATTTTTCCCGCTCTTACCGCGCGGTGCACAGCATTTTGGGAAAAAGTCTTGCTCGTCGCGGGCGCATTGCAACGGTATCGGCGTTTTCACGGCGCGAGTTAAATGAGACAATTGGAGCGGAAAACGTTGCGATCATTCCCAATAGCTGTGAACACCTGGCCGCCATCGCGCCCGATCAGACGGTGGTGGCGCGACTGGGGCTGACGCCGTGCAAATATGTCTTGTTTGTCGGTTCACCGACACCCAACAAGAACCTTGTCCGCGCGATAGAGGCGATGGCAACCCTTGGCAATGCTGCCCCACGCTTCGTCATCGTCGGCGCCGCGGCGTCCGCTGTTTTTCATAATCCTTCACAAGGTCCGGTGCCAGTCAAAGGTGAAGGGGTCGTTTTCACGGGTCGTCTTTCCGATGAAGAGATCGTCGCACTCTACAGCAACGCCGCCGCATTGCTGTTCCCCAGCCTTTATGAAGGTTTTGGGATTCCACCTTTAGAAGCAATGCTTCTCGGCTGCCCGGTTCTGTCATCGAATATCGAGCCGGCGCGCGAGGTGTGTGGCGACGCAGCGTTTTATTTCAATCCAGAAAACCTACAGGAGATCGCGCATTCCGTATCTCATCTGGCCGCAAATGCTGGACTGCGAAGTGCAATGATTGCGAGCGGCCACGCGCGTGCCAGAGAATTCTCGTGGGATAAAAGTGCGCAATGCCTGATTCACGCAGTCTCAGGACTTTGATGCTATGTTCACATGTCATGATGCAATATGCCACGAGCAGCGTTTCGGCTCCGCCGAATATGGTTGCTTAGTGGAGAAACGGCGAAGCCGATGAAGATCTGTATCGTTGCTCAAACATTCGCACCCCAGGAGGAGGGGGGCGCGGAGATTGTGGCCCGCGTTTGCGCCGCGGAACTTTCGCGTCATCACGACGTCATCATCCTGTCTCTGGGGCTGGAAGGCGACGAGATCGCGCCACCCGGTGAAACGGTGAATGACGATGGTATCCGCGTTCTGCGCGTCAACTGGCACAACAGTTACCTCCCCGGCCCACGCAAACCCGCTGTTGGCACACTGACCAAACTGGTCTGGCACATCCGCAGCGCGCTCGGTGCGACGTCGGCTAAAGATGTCAAGGAGTTGCTGGTGCGGGAGCAGATCGATCTTGTCTACGCCCACAATTCTGCACGGATGCAACCGGCTCTGTTTGAAGCTACGAATGCGCTCGGCATTCCGCTTTGCCTGCACTTGCACGATTACGCGCTGCTGTGTCCCAAATCGAGCATGTTTCGCGGGTCGGGCAATTGCGAAAAGCCGTGCATGCAGTGCCGCATCCTGACCGCCCGCATCACGTCCAGCGATGGCAGTGGTGTGACAGCCATTTCAGTGAGTGATGCCCTGCGGCAGCGGTTTTTGCAAAATAGTGTTTTGCCGAAAGCAGACTGGCATGTGCTGATCAATGCCAACCGCAGCGAGGCTTCTTTCGACGCGTCCCTGCTTGGTCGGAAAAGCGGAACCAGCGAGCACTTTACGTTCGGATATCTTGGCGCTCTGGCCGAGGAGAAGGGTATCGAGGACTTGATCCGGGCATTCGTCAGACTACCGCAGTCTGAAAAGGCAACACTTCTGATTGGTGGACGAGGGCGCGAAGATTACGTGCAGCATCTAAAGTCTTTAGCCGGCACATCTCCCATCCGCTTCTTGGGCTTTGTACCGCCGGAAGACGTTTACAAGATGGCAGATGTTATTGTCGTGCCGTCGCGTTGGCATGAACCGCAAAGCCTGATCCTTATGGAAGCGGCCATTTATGGCGTGCCAGTTATCGGCACCGAGCGCGGCGGGACGCCTGAAATTTTGAGGGATTTGGGCACGGGTTGGTGTTACGATCCTGATGAGGATGGCAGTCTCATCAAGGTGATGGATCGCGCTTTGAACATCGGTCATAAACGTTGGTGGCAGGAGCGGAATATTCATTTCCCGGGTATTGCGGGTTTTAAGGGTACGTCCGAATCATCCGGTTATTATCGGAAGTTGAACGATATCCTGGTCGCCGCTGCCGTGAAAGAGTAGGCAAAAAAGCAGACATCTGCACCAAATTTGCCTGATACTTCTCATGGTCGACATGTAATCTCAAGTAATGCTTAAGTGATGATAAGCTAATTGATATGCTGTGGGAGTGTCGGTCAACAGGGGAGAGACAGATGAATGCCGGGTTTGATATGCACAGCCTTCACGAAAAACACGTGCAAATCGCTGCTGACTACCCAGTCACGTTTTCTGACACGGTCGGCCTCTTTCGGCCCGCCGATGCTTTCACTCTGTTGGAGAGCGCGCAGTCGGGTTCTCTGGTGACGACAAATACAGCCGTTCTGTTCGTTGGTTCGTGGGGCTTTGAGGAATTATGCGCCCGCAAATTCTGGCAACGACTGGCCGTGGATCTATCCCGGCGGGGCATGGCGAGCATGCGATTCGATTATCCCGGTACGGGTGACGCGCTGGATCACCCGGACTATGCCAGTGGGCTTGACGTCTGGCTCGACACGATTGCTGCTGCTGCTCAAAAGCTCAAGGAGTTGTCTTGCGCCAAGCATCTCATTTTTATCGGACACGGTATCGGCGGCGCGCTGGCGTGGCAGGCAGCGGAAGACATTCCGGATATTCGAGGACTTGCACTTGCGGCACCGGCTCTATCGGGGCGCCACTGGCTCCGCGAATTCGTCGCCTTGAGCAAGATTGCCAATCAGGGGGCGCACCACTCACGTCATTCGGCATCCGGTCCTGCCATGGGTGAGCAGGTCATTCCTGAAAATGTGGCCAAGGGGCTGCGAGACGTGAATATTTCGGCGACGACGAAATCCCCCGCGCCCAATATTTTATTGCTCAAGCAGAAAAATCGACATGCGGATCTGGATTTTGCCGAACACATTCGCACACTGGGCGTGGAGGCTCGATCCGCCGATTTCGAAGGATATGATCAGTTTATCCGTGACGTTCTGTTTTCCGTGCCGCCAGTGGCCGCGATCGAAACGCTGGCCGAGTGGGCGAAAGATGTAGCGGCGCAGGACACGAACGATCACGGTAGGGCGGAAAACGTGCCGGTTCCAACGCCCGTGGCCCTGAAAGGCAGGGGCTTTACGGAGACACCCGTTCGCTTCGGTAAAGATGATCGCCTATATGGCGTGTTGGCAGAGCCTATCGGCCCACGCAAGGGCGCGACAGTTCTGGTCTTGCCCACGGGCTATGAGAGGGCGTCCGGCTGGGGACGCATCAGCGCCCAACTTTGCCGGGAGCTTGCGCGATCCGGTATTGCCAGCTTGCGGTTCGATATGGCCAATATTGCCGATAGCCCCATGGTTCCCACCCGCCCGGAACAGATCATTTACAGCGAGGGCCAACTGGAAGATGTGGCGGCGGCGACAGATTTTCTGGAGCAACGCCATCTTTTCCCGGTTGTGGTAACGGGTCGATGCAGTGGTGGATGGGCCGCGTTCCAAAGCGGTGTACGTGACCCGAGGCTCAGCGGCGTGGTTGCTGTCAATGTTTTTGATTTCTACATTCCGCCACACGCTGATGTGGAGGCGTTGCTGATCTCGTCTCGTCAGCCCTTGGCGAGCTATGGGGCAAAACTGGTAAGCGGCGGCTTCTGGCTGAAGGTTTTCAGCGGAAAAGTTCGCATCAGGAACGGTGTGACCAATCTGTGGGCGATGATCGTCGGCAAGGCGATCTCATTTACAACGCCGTTGATGGTGCGCTTTCCATTCCTGTCTCCGCGCTTTCAGGCCATATCCAGGGATTTTCGGGCGATCGCCGCAAACAACACGCAAATGACCGTCGTCTTTACTGAAGGCGATATCGGCGCGGCGATGCTGGAGACGAACTTTGGTCCGTGCGGACGTATGCTCAGTTGCCGCTATGGAAATCCCCGCATCGCCTTCATTGCCGATTCAGACCATAACCTGACCACCGCAGAAGCGCGCCATGCGTGGGCACGGGAAGTGGAAATGATCGCGTTCCGGTTTCCACCCGCCAGTTAGGACCTTTCGCTCTCAGCGATCCGAACGTGTCAAGGGAAAATCAGCAGTTGCCAGCACGGACTGATGCGAGATTGACAATATCTGCACGGCTCATGTTCATCTCCATCTCGTTTTGCAAGGCAGACCGAAGAGCTTGTTTTGCGACATCGATATACCAGCTTGCTGAAGCCGCGCCGAGCGTTTCAGCGGCGCCCTCGGCAAAGGTCAGCATGTTGATAAGGGTGAGGAACTCTTCCTGGCGTTCATTGATTTGGGCGTCGGTCATCATACACTCATCGTTGTCGGTTTCGACGACATCTATAGCGCAATGCCGCCTTTTGCGCGTTGCAATACCGTTGCACACGTCATGCTTGAAGTTTTAATCCAAATCTCAATTAGGTGAAAAGCTTAAAACGACGAGAGGTAACATTTTTACGTTACTCCGAAAGTTTCTGTAGGGTCGGCACGGCTTCGCGACAAACTCCGGCACGTTTGATGCCCTCTCTATCCATTAGCTCTCGGCATTCTTCCTGATTGGCAATGACAGTCAACAAGACTCAAAATAGATGTTTTGGTTGTCTCACGGCATATTGCACGGAATGGATGATTTTCGTCAAGGTGCTCCGCGCATTCCACGGCAAATCGCGGATAATTCGCCGATGTAGGCCTATCCCCTATCCGATCAAGCGCCAGCATATTGGCAGTCGTTCTCCAGCCCCGACATTGCGCCAAGGTCGTCTTTGAGCTGGACATGAAAAGACTGAGGAAACAGAGCTTCTATGAAGCCACCAAAAAGCACATATGTCTTCGATGATGGATCAGCGAAATAGTCTGTCTTGGCTAACGCCCGCATAGAGCCCTGTTGCCGACGGTAACGGGGAACCCTCTTTCCTAGTGGGGTAAGGACGCGGACGTCTCTGTCGTCTTTTTCCCATCGGCCGTGTTGCTGTTGCCGAGCGACTGGACAAGTTCCAGAACGCGGCGGCGAACGCGGTCGTCTTCTATCGTGCAAAACGCCCGTGCCAGCGCTATGCCTTCCTTGGAATTCATGAACTGCGAGAGCTGGCTGGGCTCTGCCAATGGCTTATCGTCCGCGGAGCCGGGGCTTCCCTCAAAGAAATAGGAGATGTGCACATCCAGCAATTCGGAAATATGCTGCAGCCGGCTGGCACCGACCCGGTTTGTGCCTTTCTCATATTTTTGAACTTGCTGGAATGTAATTCCAAGTCCATCGCCCAGTTTTTCCTGACTTAACCCGAGCATGACGCGGCGCAGGCGAATACGGGAACCGACGTGGATGTCGATATCATTGGGGGATTTTTTCATGGTATGCGTAACTCCGAAGCCTGAGGCTGTGTACAGGATTGCCGAAACTTGAGTGAGCGCAAAGGGTCGGCAACATTGGGCCCATGCGGTGTATTCTAAAAACGATCGTGCTACCCGGGACGAAAACGACGGCTTAAATTGGATCAGGTTTTTCTTGGGCTGGAAGATGACGGCTTCAGATCAGGCCGGGCAAGCCCCAGATTTTGGGTCTTGCCAATCAGCGCAGTTTCGTCGTTGGCAAAGGCTTCAATCTCGTCATCAATGCGCCGTAAGGCAAAAGCATGACGAGACCGACGATTATCTTCACCGTAAGATCTCCCAGGGCCCACGAAACCCAACGGGGTGCTTCGCTGGCGAAGATGCCAAGGATCGGTGCCTGCTCGATGGCGAAGGTGTCGTTGGGGCCGACAAACGAGAAGGTTGCGGCAAAGGCGATGGAGAAGAAGAGTGCGGTGTCGAGGACCGATCCCAGCAGAGAGCCTGCTAACGGCGCTCGCCACCAGCTTTGCTGGCGAAGCCGGTTAAAGACCGAGATGTCAAGAAGCTGGCCGATCAGATAGGCCGTGCCGGATGCGACCGCAATGCGTGGAATCGATGTCCAGAACGACAGGCACACGCCGACGACGAAACCCGCCAGGACCACCCGCCGCGCGGTGGCTGGACCAAACTGACGGTTGGTCAGGTCGGTGATGAGGAACGCAACGGGATAGGTAAAAGCGCCCCATGTGAGAAGGTCGCCGAGATTGATGCCGAGGAACGTGCCCGATAACGGGTACTGGACCAGGATGTTCGATGCCACGACGACTGTGGTCATGAGCAGGATATAGACAAGCATAAAGCGCTGATAGGGCATTTTTTTATCCTGGGTGATGCCACCAGTTGGAGCGAAATGAAAACAAACAAAAGGCTTGAGCGGCAGTAGCCATTCAAGCCTTTTGAAAGTTCGTGGTGTTAACGCCGCGTATTAGGCAGCTGCAACAGCCGTTTCAACAGTCTTCTTGGCAATCTGGCGACGCAGCAAACGGGCGCGCATCGAAAGGTCGCTTTCGCTGGACTTGAGAAGGAACAGGTCGAGGCCGCCACGATGTTCGACAGAACGCAGAGCGGCTGCAGAAACGCGCAGACGGAAGCGCTGGCCGAGAGAATCAGAGATCAACGTAACCTGGCAGAGGTTCGGAAGGAACCGGCGCTTTGTTCTGTTGTTGGCGTGGCTGACGTTGTTGCCCGTCTGGACGCCCTTGCCGGTCAATTCGCATACACGGGACATGGGTACACCTATTTGTTATCGTCTGTTTTACCACTGGTTCGCTATCCGGCAAAACCCGGTCAGCAATCCAACTGGCAATGATTGGAAAGTTGCGGTTCTATAGTCAGGCAGAGATGATCAGTCAACCCGCCCACGCTTTTTTGTGAGCAAATTCGCTGGATTTCCACGTCGCTCCGCTATTTTATTGCCATAACTGCGCGTATATCATCGTGGTGTGAGGCGGCCTTTCCTGCCTGTCGAGGTGTTACCCGAATGAATGTCACAGTACAAAGGTTTTTCACGGCAACCGTCGTGACACTTGCAAGCATCTCTCCCGGTCTGGCCGCAGAAACACGGCATGACAGCGAATACAGCATAAATCTGGGTATTCTGCCCATCGCCAGGGCGAACTTCTCGACCCGTATGACGGGCGCAACCTATTCCATTTCCGGTTCCTTCAGCTCTGCCGGCGTTGCCAGCGTGCTGAAAGATATCTCTGGAAAGACCAACGTGTCGGGCGCCAAGCGCGGCAACCGTATGCAGGCCGACGAATATTCGCTGGTCTATAAGGATGGTAAGCGGACCCGCACCTACGATGTCCAATATCGCAACGGAAACGTCACATCGACGACGGTGAAGCCTGAGCCTAAACCGCGACCCGACAGTTGGGTCGATGTCAAGGATCGGGATTTACGTTCGGTTCTTGATCCGATCTCCGGTCTGCTTTTTCCTGTCGGGGGTCGTATATGCCCCAGCCGCCTGCCGATTTACGACGGTGAGTCTCGGCTGGATCTGGTCTTGAGCTCCGGGGGCACGAAGCCTTTCACCACGGACGGTTTCACTGGTGATGCGATTGTCTGCAATGCCCGCTATGTGCCGAAGTCAGGTTTTCGCAAGGGCCGCAAGGACATCGAATATCTGAAGTCGATTTCCATGGAGATTTGGTTTGCCAAGGCCAACAACATGGATGTCTATGCACCTGTCTACGCACGTATACCGACTAGGGTCGGGCAGGTTTACATCACCGCGACCAAATACGGCGGCTAATTCAGCCCGGCGACCAGCCGGGCTCAGCCATCACGAAGCTGTCGAAGACGAAACCGGGGGCGACGGTGCAGCCGACAAGCGTAAACTCGCCCAGGCTTTCTGCCGCCTGCCAGCAATTGGCGGGAACGATGGCTTGCGGTCTCTCGCCACCAAGGAGAGCTGGTCCGAGCCTGACCGTCTCGACTGATTTCCCATCGTGGCACAAATGAAGAGACAGCGGCGCACCAGCGTAATAATGCCAGACCTCGGCCGCATCGATCACACGGTGCCAGTGGGAGCGTTGCCCCTTTTCCAGCAAATAATAGATCGCCGTCGAATGTCCACGCTGCCCGTCCGATGCATCGCGAAAGGTTTGCCGATAAAACCCGCCTTCCGGGTGTGGTTCGAGTTTCAGTTCACGAATGATCGCCTGCGCCGATAGGTCTTGGGGCATCAGAAATTATCCTTACGTGTTCGGATGTCTGCAAACACTTCGGCATCCGTGGCGCCTGTAAGGCCGAGATGCGTGCGGATGGCAGGATCGGCGACGCGCATGTAGGGGTTGGTTTGTTTTTCAAGTCCGATGGTCGTTGGAATGGTGAACTCGCCGCTGTTTCTCTTGGTTTCGACCTCACGGGCGCGCTGGTGAAGTGCAGCATTATCCGGGTCGATTGTCACAGCGAAACGAGCATTGGACAGCGTGTAGTCATGGCCGAAATAGACTCTGACGTCATCCGGCAGCGCCATCAGTTTCTGAAACGACTGCCACATATCGGCAGCAGGTCTCTCGAACAGGCGTCCACAGCCCATGGCAAACAATGTGTCTGCGGCAAACAGCAGAGCGTCGTCGGGCAGGTAGTAGCAGATATGTCCAGCCGTGTGCCCGGGCGTGCCGATGACATGGACCGGGCGGCCTGCAAAGTCGAACTCATCACCATCGGCGGCAGACTTGTCAAGACCCGGTATGGCGATGGCCTCATCATGTGGTCCATAAATCGTACAGCCGAATTTTTCCTTCAGCGACAGATTGGCTTCGACGTGGTCCTGATGATGATGTGTTGTGAAAATATGGCTGAGCGTCCATCCGCGCCGGTCGAGCGCATCGATGATGGGTGCCTCCTCGGGTGCGTCGATCGAAACGGTGGCGCCTGTTTCGCTATCATGCAGCAGAACACCGAAATTATCGCTGCGGCACGAAAAGACTTCTATTTCCAACGGCTTCATGGTGTGTCTTCCTTTTTCCGCGTTCAGATCATCCGGTTTGCAATGTAGGCTCTGGCGCCTTGAAGTCCAACCGTGGCCTGCTACATTCCCTTGATGAACACCGATATCGTCGATCTGCGCGAATTTTATCATTCTCCTCTCGGTCGCTCCGCCGAGCAGGCGATCACTATGGCGCTGTCGACGCTGTGGCCAAGCCTGCCGGATGAGCGGTTGGTGGGCATCGGCTACGCCGTTCCGTTTCTGGACCGCTTCCGCCATGACACGGAGAGAACATTCGCTTTTATGCCGGCAGGGCAGGGGGCGGTGAACTGGCCCGCCGGTGAACGGTCGTCGACGGCGCTTGTGTTTGACGAGGAGCTGCCGTTGCCGGATTCGTCCATAGACCGTATCCTGATGGTGCATTCGCTGGAGTTTGCGGAAAATCCGCGTGAGACACTGAAAGAATTGTGGCGCGTTCTGGCTCCCGGCGGGCGGCTCATTATCGTTGTACCGAACCGGCGTGGCGTATGGGCGCGGATGGAGCATACGCCTTTCGGCTCCGGTCGACCTTACTCGCGCGGGCAACTCACCGGACTGTTGCGGGAAACCAACTTTACGCCGGGAGCATCTGCTGAAGCCTTGTTTTTCCCCCCCTCAAAGGTGAGGTCCGTCCTGCGCTTCCGCCGGTTTTTGGAAACCACGGGACGAAAGCTTTGGCCGGTCTTTTCCGGGGTGATTGTGGTTGAGGCACAAAAGCGTCTCTATCAGGGGCTGCCTGTCACCCAAAGGGCGTCCCGCCGGGTGTTTGTGCCGGTGCTTGCACCACAGGGCATGCCAACGGCCAGAACCGGATCCGAACAGCGCAAGCCGCGCTGACACTCGACAAACCAGCCATTCCAGTCTAATGCCTGCGGCATTGTCTGGCCGGATTTTCCGGCGTTTTCCAAGGGTCGATGAAATGAGTGCAGAGCTTAACCAACCTGTCCCGCGTCCGGGTATTCTGGATATTGCCGCTTACGTTCCCGGTAAAGAGCATGTCGACGGCGTGGCCAAGGTCTATAAGCTTTCCTCCAACGAAACGCCGCTGGGTGCCAGTCCGAAGGCGATAGAGGCCTTCAAAGCCGTGGCTTCCAACCTGGAAATCTACCCGGATGGACAGGCAACTGCTTTGCGCCAGGCCATTGCCGACGTGCATGGGTTGAACATTTCCAATATCCTGTGCGGAAACGGCTCCGATGAACTGCTGGGTCTGTTGTGCCACGTTTATCTGGGGGCAGGCGATGAGGCGATCATCACGGAACACGGCTTTCTGGTTTACAAGATTCAGATCATGGGTGCCGGGGCAAGTGCCATCACGGTCAAGGAAAAAGATTGCGCCATCGACGTGGACGCAATCCTGGCCGCTGTGACGCCCAAGACCAAGATGGTTTTCATTGCCAATCCCGGCAATCCGACTGGCACCTATGTTCCGGTCTCCGAAGTGCGCCGCCTTCAGGCTGGCTTGCCGAAGCACGTTATTCTGGTGCTGGATGCGGCCTATGCCGAATATGTTCGCAAGAACGATTACGAGGCAGGGCTGGAGCTGGTTTCGGGCAATGCCAATGTCGTCATGACGCGCACCTTTTCCAAGGTCTACGGTCTTGCCGCGCTGCGCGTGGGCTGGATGTACGGTCCGGCCGCCATCGTCGATGCCTTGAACCGTGTGCGTGGTCCCTTCAACATGAACGCGCCCGCCATCGCAGCTGGTGCCGCGGCCATCCGCGATCAGGCTTTTATGCAGAAGGCGGTGTCCCACAATCTTGAATGGCTGGAAAAGCTGACACAGACATTCACCGACCTTGGCCTCGAGGTCACGCCGTCCGTTACCAATTTCATTCTCATTCATTTCCCTGATGTCGATGGGAAGCGTGCGGCCGACGCTGATGAATTTTTGACGCGACGTGGCTATATCCTTCGCGCTGTCCGCGGCTATGGTTTTGCCAATGCACTGCGCATGACGGTGGGTTCTGAAGAGGCAAATCTTGGCGTGATTGCTGCGCTTAAAGACTTCATGGGCAAAGCATGACTGATATTCTCTTCGAACGGATCGCCCTGATCGGTATCGGCCTGATCGGATCCTCCATCGCGCGCGATGTCAAGGAGCTGGGCCTTGCCCACGAGGTGGTGATTTCCACCCGCAGCGCTGAGACGCTGAAGCGTGCAGAAGAACTGGAGCTCGGGACCGCCTACACCACGTCTGCGGCGGACGCGGTCAAGAATGCCGATCTGGTGATCATATCGGTACCGGTCGGCGCATCAGGAAGCGTGGCCGAGCACATCGCGCCGTCTCTGAAACCGGGCGCTATCGTGACGGATGTAGGCTCCACCAAGGCATCCGTGATCGCTCAAATGGCGCCGCACATTCCGCAAAATGTCCATTTCATTCCCGGCCACCCGCTGGCAGGCACGGAAAAATCCGGGCCGGATGCCGGGTTTACGGGGTTGTTTCGTGACCGGTGGTGCATCTTCACACCGTTGCCTGGAACTAATGCTGAAGCGTTGGCTCAGCTAAGGTCTTTCTGGGAAAGGCTCGGCTCTCGGATCGATGAAATGGATGCGGAGCACCACGACAAGGTCTTGGCCATCGTTTCCCACCTGCCGCACATCATCGCCTACAATATCGTCGGCACGGCAGACGATCTGGGCACGGTGACAGAGTCTGAAGTCATTAAATACTCGGCCTCCGGTTTTCGTGATTTCACCCGTCTGGCGGCATCTGACCCGACGATGTGGCGGGACGTATGCTTGCATAACAAGGATGCGATCCTTGAAATGCTGGCGCGGTTTTCAGAGGACCTCGCCTATCTCCAGCGGGCCATTCGATGGGGTGAGGGCGACAAGCTGTTTGAGCTTTTCAGTCGCACCCGCGATATTCGCCGCTCGATCGTGCAAGCAGGGCAGGACGTGGACGCCGCCAACTTTGGCCGTCCGACGCCCGATGCCAAACCTTAGTTGTTTCAGATCGGCGGGATCTTTCCTAGGGGAATGAAACCGCTGACGGTCGCGCGGCCACGATCGACGACCAGATCGACCGATGCCCTATCGCCGCCGCCCGCCAGAGCGCGCAGCAGTTTGCGAGCGGTATCGATGGTGGACTGCAGTTGTGGGAAAGTCTGCTTGGCGTTGTCGGCCCATTCGCCCAGCTTTTCGATTTCCAGCTTGAACTGGCCAGAGAGATTGCCCTGATCGTCAAACGAGAACGGGCCTGTGATGCGCATGGTGCGGCCATCGCCAATGTCGAGCATCACGCGGCGCAACTCGCCACTGGCACCGTAGAGCCCGGTCCGGTCACTGCCGTCGATCATGCCTGCCTTGCCGGCGAGCGTCACATCGGCAATGGCATTCAAGCGCGGCAAAAGCTGTGGCCAATCCTTGATGACGGTGGATGTGTCCGTCAGCGTGATGGCACCATCAAGGTCCGCGCCGTTTTGGCGTAGATGAACTTCGGTCTTTGCCGCATCGAAATTGATGGTCTGGGCAGTAACGGACGACACTGCTGTTGCCTTCAGCCCGTCGATAACGAGTGAAGTGCGATCAACACCCTTCAATTTGGTGACGAGGCTGGACTGCATATTGGCCCATTGCGCCGAAATATTCAGCCCGTGCCCGGTCTGGATGGTGGCGGGAGAGTCCAGTTCCCATACGATATGACGAGGGGCATAAATCTGCGCTGCCGAACGCAACGCTCCGAAGGATGCAGTCATATTGTTGTTTGTATTCTTGACGTCGATCGTGGAGCAGAACAGGCCGATGCGGAATGGGTAGCCCCTGAAGGCGATGTCCTTGCACTCTCCGGTTATTCCTGCCGAGCCGCCAGGTGCAAGCGTGCGAATGACGGTTTCCTGAAGCCGCTGGGCGGCGTAAAACCAACCAGCGGAGTAGATGGCAACGAAAAATATGATCCCAAGACCGAGAAAAAGGTATTTTCTGCCTGTTCGGGATTGGCTTGACGCTGCCATGATGATCTCCAATGGTAAAACACAGGTGATTTGGTTTGGCTTGCGATATGGACGATTTTTGGGTCTTTGGCTATGGTTCGTTGATGTGGAATCCGGGCTTCCCGTTTCAGGAGCGTCAGCAGGCGCGCCTGAATGGCTACCGTCGCTCACTCTGCATTCGCTCTAATGTCTATCGTGGTACGGATGAAAACCCCGGCTTGGTGCTTGGGCTTGAGCGGGGCGGCTCTTGCCACGGTGTTGCCTTTCGGGTCGCCGATGCCGACCGCGATGCCGTCGTCGCTTACTTGCGTGAACGCGAACTGATCAGCAATGTCTATAAGGAACGTGTCATTGCGGTTGGCCTTGTGGACGGAAGGCGCCGACACGCCATGACCTATGTGGCCGATCCCCAACATCCGCAATATGTCGGCGGGCTTGGAGTGGAGGACGCTGCCCGTATCGTGCGGCATGCGTCGGGACGTTCGGGACCGAATGCCGATTACGTTTTCAACACGGTTCAGCACCTTCAGGACATGGGCATACGTGACGCCGTGCTCGAGCGGGTCGCAGCCGATGTCGAGGCTCAGTCTGTCGTCTGCCCCTGAAGCTCTGCCAGTCGCTTTTGCGCTGTCGCAGGCAATGGCAGATCTGGATTGTCGCGTGCGGTTTCCAAAAGCAGCTCGTCGCTCGCTTTTTCGGTCACTTCGATCAGCTGCTTGAAAAAAACATCGGGATCGAGACCAGGCTGGATCGGTGGCAGGATCCGCACCTTGAAATGGCCGGGATAACGCATTGTGGAGCGGCGTGGCCAGAAAAGGCCGGGATGCATGGCGACAGGCACGACAGGGACTTTCAGGTCCCGGTATAGACGTGCGATGCCATAACGATATTCCGGCTCCGCACCGGGTGGGCGGCGGGTGCCCTCGGGGTAGATAATCAGCTCTCGGCCCTTGGCCATTTCTTCCTTGGCGCGTTCCATGACCTTCAGCATGACCTTGCCGCGCGCAGCCCGGTTGACCGGGATCATCCGCTGCTTGGCGACGTACCAGCCGAAAAGCGGTATCCACATCAACTCACGCTTCAGGATATAGACGGGGTCCTTGAGATTGGGCAGCAGCGCATAGGTGTCCCAGAAAGATTGGTGCTTGGGTGCAAAGATACATCCGCTTTCCGGAATATGTTCGAGCCCTTCGATCTCGAATGTCGTACCAACGAGCTTTTCCATCAGCCAGTGATTGGACCGTGCCCAAGCCTTGGGAATCTCGAATGCGACTTTTCGTGGCACGATGAAATAGATCGGTGTCAGGATCAGCATCCGCACGATGAGATTGATATAAAACAGCGTGTTGAAGAGAATGGAACGCAGTCTGAGCATAAAAAGGCTTCCCCGGGCGCGCGCGGATCAACGAGAGAAGCATTCTTCCGTGTTGTCAGCAGCGCTGAACGCCTACACGAAAACGAGGTGTTTCAGCAAGACCCATCCGATGTCGGGCAGTTCGGGGTCAAGGTGTATCGCTGTTTCGCAGGCCGTTGCCCTTGCCAACGCCGGTGATATCACGTGCAGCGACGGCCACGAACTTGATATATTCGATGATCATGGTGCGCACCACGTCCGGGTTTACGAACCAGTTGGTGCGGGCAAGATCCGAATTGATCACGGGGTAGGCGATGAAATTCGTATCGGGGCTTGTGTCACGCAGCTCGTGAAGCGAGCGGTGCATGTGGTAATTATTGGTAACGATAACAACCGAGGTGTAGCCGCGATCCTTGATCCATTTCGACGCCTCGTTGGCGTTGCCGATCGTGTCGACTGCCTGATAACCCATATCCACGCAACAGGCAAAAAGATCGGACGAACTTTGCGTCATCTTTCTGATTTGTGCCCGGCTCGTGGCAGGGTTGACCCCTGAAATCAGCAACCGCTTCCCCACGCCATCCCGAAGCAGGCCGACCGCTTGGTCAATGCGCAGATATCCCCCGGTGAGAACAATGATGGCGTCGGCCTTGGTGCCCGACGGTGGGCGCATGGACGCCACCGAATCGGCAAACCACAGAAACCCGCCGAAGACAGCGCCGACGATAACGACGAAGAGAAGGATGGTTATCCGCACGAAACGACGCAAACGGCCGCGCCGCGAAAGCCATCCATTTCGCGTCGTTGTGGTCGATTCGTCATCGGGGTCTATGCGACTCATTGCCATGAGTTATCCATAAGCTTGCATGAAGACAAGGAACAGGCATTCGTGGCGACTTGGTGGCGTGCGCCTGGTCGTCTTATACACCTTCACTTTTCGACGGGTCGGAACGGACGCGGTCGATATCGTCAATGGTCCGAATAACTGTCAGACGCGCCGTGAGTGTGGTGAGCAGCGCAATCACCATCATGGTTGCGAAAATGCCGATATAGCCATCCATGCCAACGGAAAAGGAACCGAACAAGGCGCTCGCCTGATCGCTCTGAGGCGTTGCGAGGGAGCGGGACTGCCAAAAACCGGCAGCGAGGAAGACCGCCGCTGCCAAGGCACTCCCAGCCCCAGAACCCTTCAGGCTGATTTTCAAGAAGTGTTTTTGAAACTCCCGGGCAACGAAGCTACTCTCAGCGCCGACGAAATGCAAAACCTCGACAATGTGCCGGTTTCCCGAAAGTGCGCCACGGGTGGCAAAAACCACCGTCAAAACCATGGCGCTGAACACCAGGATCAGCACGCCGAGCCCGATCATCACAGTCGTGTGGGCCATCGATACGAGACGATCGACCCAGGTGCGGTGATCGTCGAGAAACGCCTGAGGTATCTCCGTTTTGAGGATCGCGCGCATGGCCTCGAAATCCGGCGGATTGGTTTCATCGATCGTGATGATGACGAGACGTGGAACGGGAAGCTCCGACAGATCGAGACCCGCGCCCAGCCAAGGCTCCAGAAGGCGAGCGGTGGCCGCCTCGTCCATGACTGTTCCCTCTCGGGTACCGACGAAGCCCAGAGCCAGATTGCGGGCTTTGGTCAGGGCCGCATCCATGTCCAACCCTTCCTCGGGCTTGATCTGAATGGTGATTTCTCTTGAAATTTGGCTCTGCCAACTGGTCGCCGTGGTGCGTACCATGCTGACGGCGCCGAGCGTAAGACAAGCCAGAAACGCCATGATCGCGATGACGACGATCAGCGCATTGCCCTGAATGTTGGAGGGCGGCAGGATGGGTGCCATCGGCCGGATGCGCATCTGCGGCAGTTTCGGCGCTGGTTTTTGCGCGGGCTTGAGTGGCTTGCGCTTTATCTCATCCATAGACGTCGAGCCGCCCTTCGGTCAGGATCATGCGGCGCGCATCGACCTGATCCATCAAACCGAAATCATGGGTGGCGATGACGACCGCGGTGCCGAGCCTGTTCAATTCCATGAAGAGGTTGAGCAGGCGCTTTGCCATTGGCGGATCAACGTTACCGGTCGGCTCATCGGCGAGGAGTATTTCGGGCTGGTCCATCAGCGCGCGGGCAATCGCGGCACGCTGTTTTTCACCGCCGGACAGAATAGGCGGCAAGACGTTGATACGCTCGCCCAGTCCGACCCATTTCAACAGCTCGATCACATCATTGCGATAGGCACTTTCCTCCTTGCCGCGCACGCGCAACGGCAGCGCGACATTCTCGTAAGTGGTGAGGTGGTCCAAAAGACGGAAGTCCTGAAAGACGATGCCGACGCGGCGGCGCAGCAGAGGGAGTTCGCTACGGGGTATGCGCGACACATCGCGGCTGAACATGCGTATGTGTCCCCGTGTCGGCTGCAGCGACATCAGCAGCAGGCGTAAAAGGGTGGTTTTGCCCGCGCCAGACGGGCCTGTCAGAAACTGGAACGATCCTTTGGGAATATTGAAGGTCATGTCCCTTAAGATTTCAGGGCCCATGCCGTATCTTAACCCGACATTTTCGAAATGGATCAACGAACTTCCAGTCTTTTGCTTTCGTGGTGTGCGATTCGCATCAATATCACAGCTTTTTATATCCAACCTACGGCGTGTGGGTGGCTTGAGGAATGATCTTTGCGAAGCATTAACCAATTAAATTTACGACTGGTCAGGCTTTCATTCAATGCCCAGTTTTATGGGGCCGAAAACCTGACCGAGGGAACTTCATGGCTATGTTCCGTTCATCTCGCCGGCAAGCGGCATTCGATTTGGACCTTTTGATGCCGGAGCCGCCGCCGCGCCAAAGAGCGCGCCCACGTTCCAACACGGACATCTTAGATGCCGAGTTTGTCACGATAAAGGAAACGCCTGCACGAGACTACGGAAATGACAACCGTCGCGCTGCTTCCCACGGGAGTGTGCCGCCCTCATTTACAGCGCTGGATGCTTTGCGTTTCACGATCGAACGGATCGACAGAAAATTATCAGGTCTCTCCGTCGATGGCTACTCTGCCATCGTCGCCGCTGCTGTGGTGGGAGTTTTCTTTCTGTCCGGCGGTTTTGCGATGATCCTTCACAAAAATGAAGCCGTTGCGGCTGTCGTCGAGCCACTTGATATCAGCCACATCACCATCACCCCACAGGATGCAGGGGGTATGGAGGTGCTTGTCATAAACGGGATCGTTGAAAACAAAAGCGGCACGGTACAGGACATACCGGCGATCCGCGCCGATCTTTTCGTGGCCAAGGGTGAGAAGGTCGCAAGCATGCTGATCGAACCGCCGGTACTTGAAATCAAAGCAGGCGCCAGTCAGGGCTTTACGGCAAAGCTGCGCCACCCCGGTGGAAAAACACCCAAAATTACGCTTTCTTTCGCACAAACGGGTGCTTCCGAGCGTTGATTATGCTACCCGACGCCCTTCTTACTATTTCGGCTGTCCGTATCCCAATGATACTGCGCACCGGATAAGCGCAGGAGAAGACATGC
This sequence comes from Rhizobium skierniewicense Ch11, assembly GCF_023757665.1. Taxonomy (NCBI): domain Bacteria; kingdom Pseudomonadati; phylum Pseudomonadota; class Alphaproteobacteria; order Hyphomicrobiales; family Rhizobiaceae; genus Rhizobium; species Rhizobium skierniewicense. The sequence goes on along the minus strand of NZ_RXPG01000012.1, from coordinate 17,679 downwards.
CCGTCGTCCGTGGAAAAAATATCGAGCCGCTTTACACTGCCGAGCAGATTGCGGAGCGTAACCGTGATATGGCCAAGCTTATCGCAACGGGCCCCACCAATGATCTATTGGTGATCGCTGTTCTCAAGGGCTCTTTCATTTTCGCGGCCGACCTGATCCGAGCCTTGCATGATAGCGGTTTGGCACCCGAAGTCGAGTTCATCACGCTTTCGAGCTACGGTACGGGCATGGTTTCGCAGGGTGTGCGTATCGTCAAAGACATCGACAGCGATGTGAAAGATCGCGATGTTCTGTTGATCGATGATATTCTCGAATCCGGCCGCACTTTGCTCTTTGCCAAGGAACTGCTTTATGAGCGCGGGGCGCGCAATGTCTCGATTGCCGTGCTGCTGGACAAGAAAGTCAAGCGAAAGGAAAAGCTCGAGGCTGACTATGTCGGCTTCGAATGCCCCGATTATTTCGTTGTCGGATACGGAATGGATGTGGCCTACGCCTTCCGCGAACTGCCATTCGTCGGCGTCGTTACCGGTGATGCCGAGTAAGATAAACTGCTCCGTTTTGCAACGCTTGGTGGCCGACACCAGCATGGATTGTTAACCATGCCATTCAGATGGCCACTTTCATTTACCTCTTGCAAAGGGAAATGACCGAGTTTGAGCTCGCTGGAATGAATACCAGGAGCGATGGAAAATGGCAAAAATACTGATTACTGAAGACGAGGATGCATTGCGGTCTTTCGTGGCCCGCGCGCTGCGTCTGGACGGACACGAGACATTTGAAGCCGCTGATGGTGAACAAGGCTTCGAAAAATTGAGCGAAGGCAAGTTCGACCTTCTGCTATCCGATATCCGCATGCCGGTCATGGATGGCATTGAGTTGGCGCACCGCGCCGCATCACAATTCCCAAATCTGAAAATCCTTTTGATGACGGGTTATGCCGAGCAGCGCGAACGCGCAGATGACCTGATGGAGAAAATCATCGACGTCATTCCGAAGCCCTTCGCGCTCCCTGATATTCGCAAGGCAGTTGCACGCGCCCTGGCAGCCGTTCCGGCTTAAATCTCACAAATAGAACGACATAAGGGCGGTTCAACCGCCCTTATCGGTGCGAATGACATCACTGGATGTCCAAGAGGCGTTCCAGGTATCGGCGCTCGACTTCACCTGGCGGGTTATTGCCCAGCTTCTCGCGAATGGCCTCCAGAATCTCACGGGCCCGTTGGACATCAATTTCATCGGGAACGCGGACCTGGTTATCACCGAAGTCCGGCCCGTTGCTTTCACGCGGACGACCGAGCGGATCCCGCCCGTTCTGGCCGCCTTGACCCATCATTCCTTCCTGTCCCTGGCCGGGTTGCTGACCCTGTTGACGCATCGCCTGCATCATCTGGCCCATCATGTCCTGAGCGCCTTGGCGTAAGGCGTTCAGCGCATTACCCTGTCCCTCGACGGCCTGCTCGCCCTGGCTGTCGCCCAGAGCCTGACCCGCGCCCTTCATGTCTTGCTCAGCCTTGCCAAAGTTCTGGCCTGGCTCCATGCCAAGGTCGCGCAGACCCTTTTGCAACTCGCCCAGTTGCTTTCCAAGTCCATCCTGCTGCTGACGCAGGTTTTTCAACGCCTCGCGAAGCTGTTCGGCGGTCATCTGATCTGTCGGGTTTTGGCCCTGTTGCTGTTGGCCCTGCTGATTGGGTGGCTGCTGGCCGTTTTCACCCATTTGCGGATCGGCGCCCTGTTCATCCTGAGGCTGATCGCCGCGTTGAATGCGGTCGCGAAGGGCTTGGTCCAGCTTGAAGGTTTCATCCATCAGCTTTTGCTGTTGCTGCATGATCTCGCCCAGCTTGTCGATCTGCTGACGTAACTGGCTGTTTTGCTGCTGCTGTTGGCCCTGTTGTCCGCGTTGCGGACGGCCAGCCTGGAGGTTGTTCATCATGCGCTGCATCTGGGAGAGCATTTCCTGTGCCGCGTCACGGTTCCCGGAGCGCGCCAGATTTTCGATCTGGTTCATCATATTTTCCAGATCACGCTGGCGCAGCACATTTTGTGCCTGCTGGTTCATGTTGGCCTGCGGCGCATTTTGCATGCGCTGCGCAAGTTCACTCATGAACTCCTTCATCGCTTCGCGAAGCTCCTGCATCAGCTTGGCGATTTCCTCATCGCCTGCTTTGCGATCAATAGCCTCCGATAGCGCCTTCTGTGCGTCACGAAGCCTTTGTTCGGCCTGCGAGAGATCACCGTCTTCGATACCAAGTGCGACTTCCCACAGATAATCCGACGTGTTTTTCAACATCTCTTCGTTGCGGGCGAGCTTCATGCGCGTCTGCGCCGATTGCAGCAGAAGATAATGGGTGGTGTTGGGAATGGTTTCGTCAGGTCGCATGCCAACGGCTTCATTGAAAGCGATGGCTTTCGGCATCTGGCGCGTGTCGAGCGAAAAGATTTGTCGCTGTTCAACAATCGAGGCGGCGAGTGGCTCTGAAAAGTTCCGGCCCGGCAGAATCATCTCCTGCGTAGGGCTACGGCCGGTCTGACCCATACCATCGGTTGCCACAAGTGTGATCCGAACCTTTTTTCCAGCCATCGGATGTTCTGTCAGATTGCGGCTGGTGACGCCTTTCATCTCACGTGGATTTTGTCGTGGCAGGTCCAGTTTGAATTCCGGCGGTGGATAAAGCGGTTTGGCGTCCGCCGCGAGGCCGACCGGCTCGATCACCGCATGGGCTTCGCGAACGCCATAGTCGTCCTTGGCTGTAAAACCGATTTCCAATGCCCCGTTCACGGCGCGGCGCGGCATGTTGTCGAAAGCGATGGTCGGGGCTTTATCCTGGATGACGTTGAACTGCCATTGCTGGCCATTGGCCTCCACCGTGCCGCTTTCCGATATATCCATGGCGAACGTGCGCGGCGCACGCCGTGCATCGACCGCTTCCTGTTGCGTCGCGGCAACGGTCTGCGTCCCGGTCTTCTCGTCACCTTCCGGTGCGAGCGTCTTCATCTCTCCGCCAATGTCAGGCTCAAAGGTTACGGTCTCGTCGCCCTCTCCGCCGGTCATTCGAATGGTCAGTTTGGAGGCTTGCGGCATGGAAATCGCGTTCGTCGCGGTCGCATTCGTACCAGTCAGGAAAATGGGTGCGCGGCCAGTATAGGAGGGTGGGGTCACCCATGCATCGAGCCGAATATCGGGGTTGGCCGGTCCACTTTCGGGGCGATTGCGAAACGCATCGGTGATGTCGCCAGCACCATTGGAAAATGAAAAGCCGAAAGCGGCAACCAGGATCAGGGCGGGAATGGCACGCAGCGCCATCGTGTCATGGCGCGCAATGTCTGGCTGTGGAAGTCCTGCGTCCAGGGCCGCTATACGTTGCGCCATTCGCAACTGGTGTTCTTTCCAAAGCGCACGCGCAAACGGAGTTTCGAAGGCCGGCTCGTCGTCCTGCACGCCAACCGGTTGGTGAGGCAAGCCATTGCGCGCCTCCAGCAGGCGCGAGGCCTCTTCTTTCGTCGGCCATTTCAGGCGCGCAATCGGCAGAATCGAGGTGATGAATGCAAAGATGACAACAAAGACGACGACCCAGCGCACCATGTCCGGCATGTGCCGATAAAGGCCGAACCAGCCGAGGGCTATGAACAGCGCGGCGATGGAGAGTGGAACGAGGGTCTTGGGCACCAGACGTTCCGCCACGATGACCAGTTTTGCGAAAAGCCGTTTCGACGCAACGCGGCGTGCAAGGTCAGGCCGGCTTTCAAAACCGCCTTTTCCGCTCTGTTTCGATGTGGTCATCAATCCGTTCTCCCGGTTCTGGCCACCCGATTTCACCACGTTTCAAATGGCAAAACAAATCCGTGCAACGATAGTGAAGATAACACTCTTTATGGCGAAGACGAGGGGAAGGGAGCGCTAACTCCTGTTTTTCGGGTTCATTCGCTCAATTGTGATCACGCAAGCCAAGCTGGCACAGAATCGAGTGCGATCAATTCCTCGTATGTGCTGCGTGGGCGGATGACATGAAATTCTGTGCCCTTTACCAGCACTTCAGGGACCAGAAGCCTTGAATTGTATGTTCCGGCCTGCACCGCACCATAGGCACCTGCGGAACTGACGGCAATCAAGTCGCCGGGTTCAGGTGCTGCCATCTCGCGGTCTAGCGCCAGATAATCGCCTGTTTCGCAGACGGGTCCGACGATATCTGCCTTGATCCGAGGCGCATCTGGCACAGGCTGAACGACGGGCCGGATGCCGTGATAGGCTTCATAAAGGGTTGGGCGAATGAGGTCATTCATCGCACCATCGACGATCACGAATGTCTTTTCACCGCCGTCCTTCACATAGATGACCTCCGTCACCAGAATGCCCGCATTGCCGACGATCAGACGACCAGGCTCGGTAATGATCTTGCAGTCCAGACTCTTGAGTTCGTTCTTGACGATATAGGCATAGGCATCCGGTAGCGGGGGCGGATTGTTGTCTTCGCGGTAGGGAATGCCCAAACCGCCGCCGATATCAACGTGGCTGATCGTATGGCCATCGCCGCGAAGCGATTCCACTAGCGTACGCAGCAGGCGGAATGCAGATTCGAATGGCTGCAATTCGGTGATCTGGCTGCCGATATGCATGTCGATGCCGCTGACGACGATGCCCGGTAAGGTGGCCGCATGGGCATAGACGGCGCGCGCGCGCTCATAGGGAATGCCGAACTTGTTTTCTTTTTTGCCCGTCGAAATCTTGGCATGGGTCCCCGCGTCGACGTCGGGATTGATGCGAAAGGAGACATGCGCCTTTCTGCCAGCCTTGAGGGCCCGCAAGTTCAGGACTTCCAGCTCGGGTTCGGATTCGATGTTGAAGCAATAGATGCCCGCCTCAAGCGCCAGATCGATTTCCGCGACGGTCTTCCCAACGCCAGAAAACATGATGCGGTTGGCCGGAATGCCGGCTGCCAGTGCGCGGCGCAGTTCACCACCCGACACGACATCGACACCAGCGCCGAGCTTTGCCAGGGTTTTCAAGACGGCCTGATTGGAATTTGCCTTCATTGCATAGCAAACCATCGCATCGACATCGGCAAAAGCCTCGGAAAACACCTTGTAGTGCCGTTCCAGCGTCGCCGTGGAATAGACATAGAATGGCGTACCGACGACCTTGGCGATTTCAGGCACGGGGACGTTTTCGGCGTGAAGCACGCCGTCGATGTAGTGAAAATGGTTCACGTCGCTGGACCTTAAAGGAGCTTATCGAGAATAAATGGCCGTTCGGGTGTTGGCTGTACCTTCCCCTCTGTCGAGCGCAGATTACGCTGTTCTTTCGGCGTGCTCGGCGGATCAATATCGCCTTTGCGGCCGCATCCGGAAACAGCAAGGCCGACAGCAAGCGTGACGACGACGGGAACGATGAAATTGCGCAAGGTTTTTGAAAGCATGGGCCTGTCCAAAGGAAATCTCTGCATTCCTGATAGCGAAAAACAGGGCGCTTGTGCACCCTGTTTCTTGTGATGCCGACGTAACGTCGGATTGATCAGTTTTTCGCCCGCCACCAGGCGATCTGTTTGCGCACTTCCGACGGCGCCGTTCCGCCGAAGCTGGTTCGACTTGCGACCGATGCCTCTACGGACAGAACGTCGAAAATGCCCGCTGTTATCGCCGGATTGATCGACTGCAGTTCCTCCAGCGAAAGATCACTCAGGTCGCAGCCTTTCTGTTCAGCGAGCGCAACGGCGTGACCCGTGACATGGTGGGCATCACGGAAGGGCAGGCCTGCTTCACGCACCAGCCAATCGGCCAGATCTGTGGCCGTCGAATAACCGGACCCGGCAGCTTCACGCATCTTATCGGCGCGTACGTCCAGATCACGCACCATGCCCGTCATGGCGGCGATCGCGAGTTCCAGGCTTTCGGCGGAATCGAAGACCTGTTCCTTGTCTTCCTGCATATCCTTGGAGTAGGCGAGCGGCAGACCCTTCATGATGGTGAGAAGGGCAATCAGCGAACCATTGATCCGGCCCGTCTTGGCGCGCACCAGTTCCGCGGCATCCGGGTTTTTCTTCTGCGGCATGATGGAGGAGCCGGTTGAAAAAGCATCGGACAGGCGGATGAAGCCGAACTGCGGCGTCGACCAGATGACGATTTCTTCAGCCAGACGTGAAAGATGCGTCGCGCAGATCGACGCGATCGACAGGAATTCCAGCGCAAAATCGCGGTCGGATACCGTGTCGATGGAATTGCGTGTGGGCTCGCGAAAACCCAACGCCTTCGCTGTCATGTGGCGATCGATCGGATAGCCCGTGCCAGCGAGAGCTGCTGCACCAATCGGGCTTTCGTCCATATGTTCGATGGCGTGGCGAACGCGGGCGCGGTCACGACCGATCATTTCGACATAGGCCATGCAATGATGGCCGAAGGTGACGGGCTGGGCCGTTTGCAGATGAGTGAAGCCCGGCATGACCGTATCAGCGTGTTCTTCGGCGCGGTCGAGAAAGGCTGTGATCAGAGCCGTCAGCATAGCCTCGGTTTTCTGCAGTTCTTCCTTCACCCAAAGGCGAAAGTCGAGAGCCACCTGATCGTTGCGCGAACGCGCCGTGTGAAGACGTCCGGCCGCTGGACCAATAAGGTCGGCCAGGCGCGCCTCGATGTTCATGTGGATGTCCTCAAGCTTGCGGGAGAACTGAAACGATCCGGCTTCGATCTCTGACTGAATCGTGTTCAGGCCGTGAATGATCTTGTCTTTATCTTCTCCGGAAATAATGCCCTTTGCAGCCAGCATGGTGGCATGCGCTATTGAGCCGCGGATGTCCTGCGCATAAAGCTTCTTGTCGAAGCCGATGGACGCATTTATCTCTTCCATGATGGCGGAGGGACCGGAAGCAAAACGTCCGCCCCACATCTGGTTGGAGGATTTCTGTTCGGTGCCATCAGCCATGTTTTGCCTGCCCTGGAGTATTCAATGACAGAAAAAAGGCCTTTCAGGCTCCCTTCCGCCAAACTTGTTGCAATTGCTGCCGTTGCCGGCATCGTCTGCGGCGCGGGCGTGATGATGTTCAGGCTTATTGGGTCTGAAGGTCAGGTTCAAGGGCAAGTCGCAGCGCAATCGGGTTTATGTGAGGGTGCGGCAAAGCGGATCGCGTCTTTGAAACCGTTTTTGAAGGGTCAGGTCGCGGCCATGTCGGCTGCCGAGCGCCCGCGTGTCATCCCCTTGTCCTTCAAGGGGCCTGATGGTGCGGCGATGACGGAAGGCGACCTCAAAGGCAAGACGGTTCTTCTCAACCTGTGGGCCACATGGTGCGTGCCGTGTCGGGAAGAAATGCCCGCGCTCAACGCGCTCGAAAAGGAAAAAGGTGCCGGCAATTTCGAGGTTGTGACGATCAACATCGATGCGGGTGAGGATGAAAAGCCCAAGGCCTTCATGAGTGAATACGGCATCGATTCCCTCAAGCTGTATCGCGACAGTTCGATGGGCGTCTTCAACGCGTTGAAAAAGGAAGGCCTCGCATTCGGCCTTCCCGCAACCTTGCTCATCGATGATCAGGGTTGCTTGCTTGGGTCCATGAACGGTCCGGCAGCGTGGGACAGTGAGGATGCCAAGGCTCTGGCGGAATTTGCCAAGGCAAAATGACGTTTTGACGTTTACCGCGTCGGGACTGGTGTCTCGCCACGGTAATCGTAGAAACCGCGACCGGACTTGCGGCCAAGCCAACCGGCTTCGACATATTTCACGAGAAGCGGGCAGGGGCGATATTTGCTGTCGGCCAAGCCATCATGCAGCACCTGCATGATCGACAGACACGTGTCGAGGCCGATAAAGTCCGCCAGTTGCAGCGGCCCCATTGGGTGGTTTGCGCCGAGCTTCATGGCGGTATCGATGGCTTCAACTGAACCTACGCCTTCGTAAAGCGTGTAGATCGCTTCGTTGATCATCGGTAAAAGAATGCGGTTTACGATGAAAGCCGGGAAATCTTCGGCAACGGTGATCGCCTTGTCCAGCGAGCGCACGAAATTCTTGGCGGTCTCGAACGTCTGCTCGCCGGTCGCGATGCCGCGCACGAGCTCAACCAGCTTCATCACCGGAACCGGATTCATGAAGTGGATGCCCATGAACTGTTCCGGACGGTCGGTGGCAGATGCAAGGCGGGTGATGGATAGCGAGGATGTGTTTGTTGCCAGAAGCGCTTCGGGCTTCAGAACAGGGCAAATCTGCGCATAGATCTTGCGCTTGGTTTCTTCGTGCTCGGTGGCGGCTTCGATGACGAGGTCCATCGCTGCGAGGTCGTTGACGTCTGAGGAGCCACCGATCAATGAGAGTGCCGTCTTTCGCTCTTCATCCTGCATCTTGCCATTGCTGACCTGGCGGGCCAGGTTGCCGTTTATGGTGGCAAGGCCGGCTTCGATACGATCCTTGGCCAGATCGTAGATGTGCACCTTGTAACCAGCCAGCGCCGAAACATGCGCGATGCCGCATCCCATCTGACCGGCGCCAATAATACCGACATTCTTGATAGGGGCGGCCATAATGTGGTTCTCCTGTAGGGCATGTTTTGAGCGCTCAGGCTCTGTATTGATGTTACGCATATTGTCGAAAAACAAAAGCGGCGCGTTTGAAAAACGCGCCGCTTCCAAGTTGAGAAAGGATCACAGTGCTTTTTCAAGCTCTGGCAGAGCATCGAAAAGGTCAGCCACGAGGCCATAATCGGCAACCTGAAAGATCGGCGCTTCCTCGTCCTTGTTGATGGCGACGATGACCTTGCTATCCTTCATTCCAGCCAAGTGCTGGATGGCACCGGAAATTCCAGCCGCGATGTAGAGCTGAGGTGCGACGACCTTTCCAGTCTGACCAACCTGCCAGTCGTTCGGTGCGTAACCTGCATCGACGGCAGCACGCGAAGCGCCAACGGCTGCACCCAGCTTGTCTGCCACGGGCAGCAGAACTTCCTTGAACTTTTCAGACGAACCAAGCGCACGGCCACCTGAGATGATAATCTTTGCCGATGTCAGTTCCGGACGGTCGGATGATGCCAACGCGTCCGATACGAAGTTGGACACGCCGGGGTTTTCAGCAGCGGAAACAGCTTCGACAGACGCGGAGCCCCCAGCTTCTGCCGGTGCAAAGGTCGATGTGCGAACGGTGATGACCTTTTTCGCGTCGCTGGCCTGAACCGTCTGAATGGCGTTGCCGGCATAAATTGGACGCTTGAAGGTATCAGGGGAAATCACCTCCACGATTTCGGAAACCTGAGCGACATCCAGGAAAGCGGCCACGCGTGGCAGAACGTTCTTGGCCGATGCCGTGGCAGGCGCGATGATGACATCGTAGGACTGGGCAAGCGAAACGATCAGCGCTGCGAGTGGCTCGGCAAGCTGGTTGGCATAGGACGCATCGTCGGCAAACAGGACTTTTGAGACACCGGAAAGCTTCGCTGCCTCATCGGCAGCGGCCTTTGCGTTGGAGCCGGCGACGAGAACGGTGACGTCGCCACCGATCTGGGTTGCCGCCGTCAGCGTCTTTGCCGTCTGGTCTGAAAGGGTTGCGTTGTCGTGTTCTGCCAGAAGAAGAGTGGCCATGGTAATATCTCCCTTTCGCGTTTCTTAGATGACGCCGTCAGCTTTGAGCTTCGATACGAGTTCGGCAACGGAGCCGACCTTGATACCTGCCTTGCGACCCGCGGGTTCCTCGGTCTTCAAGACCTTGAGGCGCGGCGCGGTATCGACGCCGAAATCGGCAGGCGTCTTCTTATCAAGGGGCTTTTTCTTGGCCTTCATGATGTTGGGCAAGGATGCGTAGCGGGGTTCGTTGAGACGCAGGTCGGTGGTGACGACTGCGGGAAGCTTCAGTTCCACCGTCTGCAAACCACCATCGACTTCGCGCGTCACGGCGACCTTGCCATCCGAAGGTTCGACCTTGGAAGCGAACGTGCCCTGGCCCCAGCCAAGAAGCGCTGCCAGCATCTGGCCGGTCTGGTTGCTGTCGTCATCGATCGCCTGCTTGCCGACGATCACCAGGCCCGGAGCTTCCGCTTCGACGACACCCTTGAGAAGCTTTGCGACAGCCAGAGGCTCGACGGCTTCGTCTGTCTCGATCAGGATGGCGCGATCGGCACCCATGGCCAATGCCGTGCGCAGTGTTTCTTCCGCCTTGGCGGGTCCGATGGAAACGACGATAACCTCTTCGGCCTTGCCCGCCTCCCTCAAACGAAGGGCTTCCTCGACGGAAATTTCGTCAAACGGGTTCATCGACATTTTGACGTTGGCAAGCTCGACGCCTGAGCCATCCGCCTTGACGCGGATCTTGACGTTGTAGTCCACAACACGCTTCACTGGCACAAGGATTTTCATCGATAACCTTCCTTCAACTCCTGACCCTAAAGCGAAACGCTGAACGGTCCTCCTGATAATCAAGTTGCGACATGGATACGCATTTTTCCGGTAACTTCAACGGAGCAATGCTCATGATCGCATGCGCTTCGGGGATATCTTACGTTAACGTGAACGTAAATATCAATCCTTGTTGCAATCTTCACCTGATACCTTCGAAAGGTCGTTCCGTTTGCGACACGGCAGTCTGCGGCCCTTGATTTTTATATTGGACCGCGCGGGGTGTGACGATGGTGCGATCAAACAGCGGGACGCCGGGCCTTCTGAGGACTAGCACCAGAACAACGCCCGCAATGATGCCGCCCACATGCGCACCCCACGACACACGATCCTGCATGCCGAACAGGAACATGAAGAATTGCTGTCCAATCCATAATGCCAGCGGAATGAAAGCGGGCAGGGGAATGGGAATGCGCATGAAGACCAGGATCCACACGCGGACTTTCGGGTGCAGCAGAAGATATGCGGCCACGACACCTGAGACCGCACCCGACGCGCCGATCAGCGGACCCTGTGAAGACGGCGCGACAACTCCGTGAAACAGCGCGCCGGCTGCCGCGCAGGCAAAGTAGAACAACAAAAAGCGCAGATGGCCGAACGCATCTTCCACATTATCTCCGAAAACCCACAGAAACAGCATGTTAGAGGCGAGATGCCAAAAGCCCAGATGCATGAAGGCGTAGCTGAAGACCGTCATCTGATCAGGGATGAACTGAAGTGCTGGATCGAGCTGGGCATAATCGAACACGACCGCGGGAATGAAACCGAGACCGAGAATGGCGGCATCCCCCGCCTCGCTGCTGAAGAGAACGCCCACCAGCAACCAGACGAGAATGTTGACCGCTATCAGCGACACGGTGACATATTGCAGTTTGATGTGCTTGAGCGAATTCGCATCGTGCAGGGGAATGAACATGCGAAAACGCCCTTGCTGCAGATTAGCGGTTCTGCCCTGGAACCCACAAGATGTCAGGCGCATCCGAATTCGTCGCGTCGTTGGCAAACCGTGCCGCCACGAATAGGAAGTCTGAGAGCCGATTGATATATTTCAACGCGGCACTGCTAACGGTCTCGCCTTCCATCTTTGACAGTTCGACCATCTGGCGCTCCGCGCGCCGCGATATGGTCCGGGCAAGGTGCAGATAGGCAGCAGCCGGTGTGCCGCCGGGAATAACGAATGATTTCAGGGGCGTGAGATCGGCGTTCAGCGCGTCGATTTCGTTTTCAAGGCGCGTCACCTGTGCATCCACAATCCTCAGGGGTTCGTAGGACAGGACTTCGCCTGTGTGCGGCGTTGCCAGATCAGCGCCCAGATCGAACAGATCGTTTTGGGCACGAAACAACATGGTATCGAGTTCTGTCAGGCCTGATGTGTGAAGGCGCGCAACACCGATGGCGGAATTGGTTTCATCAACTGTGCCGTAACTTTCAACGCGCAGATCGTGTTTCACCCGTCTCGGTCCAGAAACGAGGGCGGTCGTGCCGTCGTCGCCAGTGCGGGTATAAATCTTGTTCAGCTTGACCATTGTATGCCTTTAAAACTCCTAGCGTCCGCCGCCCGTCAGCCACAGCACAAACATAATGAGGATGATCGCTATGGCCTGTAAAAGAAGACGCAACTGCATCAGCTTGTTGGATTTGTTTCCATCCGTGCCTTTGAGCATGTTGAAGAGCCCGCGTATCAGCACGAGCACCACCAGCCCCATCACGATGACCGCAAGAACCGTTGCGAAACTGGACATGCTCTAACCCTCCCGAAAATGCCGCGTATCTTTGTGTGCGTTGTAGCTGATCGGATCGTGTCTGCGCTAGTCGAACTTGCGCAACAAACGGTAAAACAATCCACTCGGCAAAAGCCGCTTTAAAATCATGGCCTGCCTGGCAGGGGTGGTGACAAGGTAGTGCGGTTTCGGGTGTGGCGCCGTCAAGGCGTGCTTGAGTTCTGCATAGACGGCATCCGGACCCAGCTTGTGCTTGTTTGCCGGTCCGCCGCCCTCCAGCCTGGCAAGTTGTCGCTTGTAGTCCTGCGCGTGTGCGGAGTTTTCGAGGTCAATATTGCCTTTGATATGAGCCAGAGCGGTTGCCGTAAATTTCGAGGCAATGGGGCCGGGCTCGATCAGGCTGACATGAATGCCGCTGCCCTGCAGTTCCATACGCAAGGTGATCCCCAAACCCTCCAGCGCAAATTTCGATGCCGTATAGGCACCCCGGTATCGGTAGGGCACGAGACCGAGAATGGACGAGCAATGAACGATACGCCCATGCCCACGCTGGCGCATGAAGGGAATGACGCGGCAAGTGAGATCGTGCCAGCCAAATACGTTGGTTTCGAATTGCTGGCGCAACACACCAACCGAGAGGTCTTCGACGGCGCCGGGTTGACCATATGCGCCATTGTTGAACAGGGCATCGATCCGACCGCCGGTTCTGGCGGCAACCGCATCCACCAAAGCGGCGATCGTGTCCGGCTTGGTGTAGTCCATCAATAATGTTTCGATGCCTTGCTGTTCCAGTGCCGGGACATCTTCGGCCCGCCGCACCGTTGCAAAGACCCGCCAACCATCCTGGTGAAGCGCACCGGCGCAATGCGCGCCAATACCAGACGAGCAGCCGGTGATAATGATGACCGGTTTTTCAAGCATGGAAAGTCTTTCCTAAGATCGGGCATCGTATAATGAGCACAGTCGAATTCGGTCGCGCGCAATTCTTCTTGGACGCTGTGGAACCTGGGCATGGTCTCACGCGCTGTACAAGCGGTACTCGGCTTCCCATATCTTGACGTGGGTTACAAATGAAATGTCGATTGAGGAGGTGACATGGTTGCCGCACTGGACATCGTCCGCAAAGTCGCCTTGGATGCCTATTTTCATTTTGCCGAAGATGATGGCTGGGCCATGGCCAGTCACGTGGCGCTGTCGATTTTGCTTGCCTTGTTTCCTTTTCTGATTTTCGGAACGGCGCTTGCCGGTTTCCTTGGTGCCGACCAATTTGCCGAAACGGCGGTCCATATCATTTTCGATACGTGGCCAGCCGCCATTGCAGCACCGCTCGCCGCCCAAGTGCAGCAGGTTCTGACCATTCCACGCGGTGGATTGTTGACGATTTCGGTTCTGGCTGCTGCCTACTTCGCATCCAACGGCGTCGAAGCCATCAGAATTTCCCTCAACCGGGCCTATCGGGTCAGCGAAACCCGCTGGTGGTATGTCACACGGCTGCTCAGCCTTTTTTACGTTATCATCGCGGTGACGATCTTTACCGTTATCAGCATCGTGCTCGTTGCCGTCCCTGTCGCTCTCTCCTTTGCGGAAACGCGCTTTCCCTTGCTCAAGGGCTTTCTGGAAACGGTCTCCAATCTCGGCCTCTACGGAACGATCATCGTTCTGGCGGTCGGACTTGCCGCTGCGCATCTTTGGCTACCCGCGGGACGCCGCCGGATATGGGACGTGCTTCCCGGTATCGTCCTCACTTTGCTCTTCTGGATCATTGGCGCTGCGATATTCGCCTACTACCTAGCGACCTTCGCCAATTATGCTGCGACCTATGCCGGTCTGGCATCCGTCATGATCGTCCTGGTTTTCCTCTATATGGTGGGCGTCATCTTCATGCTGGGCGCAGAGGTGAACGCAGCACTGATGAAGTACCGCATAAGGCACATCATCAAGGCGGGCATTCACAATGGCAGCCTGAGGGAAGCGCTAGATGCCGAGGAGGCCGCGGACATCTGAGGGCAAGATGCCGTCATCCCGCATAGCATTCAAGGACGGACTGCCTATGCTCTTCGAGAGTTTTCTTCTCTGGTCATCCAGTATGAGTCGATGGTGATGATATTCCGGCGCCGGCAATGTCAGCAATTCCTGCAGCACCCGGTGAACAGACGTCGCATGAAACAGGTCCATGCCACGAACGACGTGCGAAATATCTTGCAACGCGTCGTCCACAACGACCGAAAGGTGGTAGCTCGATGCGGCATCGGATCGCGAGAGGATCACATCGCCCCACGCCGCAGGGTCAGCAACGATAACAGTGTTCGAGCCGCGCCGCGTTTCGATCCACGAAAGCGGATGTCGAAGCCGTGCCATCGCCTTGTCCATGTCCAGACGCCAGGCATGTCTTGTGCCAGAGGACAGGAGGGCCGCAATGTCCTCCCTCGATCTCCGTTTGTCGAGCGGTGGGTACAGTGGGGCTGCATCGGGATCGCGCGGCCAGAGTTCCCCATTAGCTTCACGACTTTTCACATAAGCCTTTACGTCGCTGCGGCTCATGAACGAGGGATAGACCAGTTCCATCTCAACCAGTTTTTCCAGCGCCTCACGATACCCATCGAAATGCTCCGACTGTCTCCGAACAGGGGTCTCCCACGTCAGACCAAGCCATGTGAGATCTTCATAAATGCTTTGCTCCAGTTCAGGCGTGCAGCGCGTCCGGTCGATATCCTCGATGCGCAGCAAGAACCGTCCGCCATTTGCGTGCGCCATATCATGATTGAGGATGGCAGAAAGCGCATGGCCGAGATGAAGCCGCCCGTTGGGGCTTGGCGCGAAGCGAAAAACCGGCTTTTGACGTGAAAGCAAAGACATGGTTTCTTCTGCCATGGTTTCCGTTGCTTCGCCAAGACGAAGTCAGGGTCTTGGGGTGCGATGGTAAACATCATTCGAAATGTCGCTGATATCGAGGAGGGCTTAGCTGCCCTTGTGCGGATAGACGCTCGCCTCGCAGAGATTGCCCGTCAGGCAGGACCGCTGCCATTGCGGTTGAGTGAGCCGGGCTTTGCGGGGCTGGCCCACATCATTGTTTCCCAGGTCGTCTCGCGCGCCAGCGCCAACGCCATATGGCAGAGGATTGGTGACGCCGTTGGCGATGTCACGGCGCAAACCTATCTGGCGGTCGCGACGCCAGAGGTTCCGCAATTTGGCCTTTCGCGCGCCAAGGCCAGAACATTGCATCACGTAGCCGTGGCCATTGTCGAGGGAAGGCTGGACCTCGATGCCTTGAATACTCTCGATGAAGCCAAAGCTTTTGCCCAATTGATGACGCTGAAGGGCGTCGGTCCATGGACAGCGCAGGTCTATCTGATGTTTTGCTGCGGATATGCTGATATCTTTCCGCACGGAGATGTCGCTTTGCAGGCGGCTGTGGCGCGGGCTTTCCACATGCAGACCCGCCCGAGCGCGAAATCGCTGGGTGAAATCGCCTGCCAATGGGCGCCATGGCGATCCGTTGCGGCACGACTTTTCTGGTCTTACTATGCGTCCGTGACCCGTCGGGACGCCGTTCCAATCGCCTGAAATTAGCCTTTCTTTCAGCGCTTCATTTATGGGCTTCACAATCCTGTAACAACCGACCTAATATACAAGATGTAGATGCAGAATCGGTCAGGAGACGCCCTTGACGATTGCCGTTTCACCACAGGCCTTGCCCGCGCTCGTTTTGAACGCTGACTACCGGCCACTGAGTTATTATCCCTTGTCGTTGTGGTCCTGGCAGGACGCGATCAAGGCAGTGTTTCTTGACCGTGTGAACATCATCGCGGAATATGATCATGCGGTGTGTTCGCCCAGCTTCTCCATGAGACTGCCGAGTGTCGTCAGCCTCAAGACCTATGTGCAGCCCACACGAAATCCCGCCTTCACGCGCTTCAACGTGTTCTTGCGGGATAAATTCGAGTGCCAATATTGCGGCTCACACGATGATCTGACGTTCGATCACGTCATTCCGCGAGCCCATGGTGGTGAAACCACGTGGCTGAACGTCGTTGCGGCCTGCTCGCCGTGCAATTTGCGAAAAGGCAGCAAGCTGCCAAAAATTGCCGGCATGATCCCTCACCAGAAGCCCTTTCAGCCAACGGTGCAGGACCTGCACAACAACGGTCGCTCCTTTCCACCCAATTATCTGCACGAAAGCTGGATGGATTATCTCTATTGGGATACCGAGTTGCAGCCTTGATCGCTGGCTCAGGCTTGTCTTCGGCTGGCGCCGAAGAACGCGATGCCGGCTAACACGATGCTGGCAATCACGTTCCAGCCAGCGAACGACAATCCAAGAACCCGAAGCGCCGCATCATTGCACGATGGTGGTTTGATGGCGTTGAGGTCGCCCAGCAAACTTCCGGCATTGGTGGTGATGGATGGAGAGCCCGTGGCGCAGGTGACGGGACCTGGCCAGAAGCCCCATTCCACGCCGGAATGATAAATGCCGAGACCGGCACCAATCAGCATGGCAAGTCCCACAAGAATCAGTGCGGATCGCACGATCCAGACCGGCAATTTAAAAAGGCTGGCAGCAATGGCCAGGATTCCGACGGGAATGGCGTAATAATAGGGGTCACGCTGCAACAGGCAGAGCGCGCAAGGTGTATAGCCGCCGATGTGCTGGAAGCCGAGCGCCGAGCCCACGGTGAAAATCATGCCTGCCGTCACGAGGACGGCTGACGTGCGGCGGCTCTTCTCGGCGGAAACTGAACGTGCCATGATCTTTCCTTAACATTCGACGCGGGATTTCAAAGCACCTGATCAGGTGGAAAACAAGGCGGGAGGCAGCCTTTAAAACATGCCACGCAAAAGCCTCTAATCCAGTCTGGTCGCGCTTGCAAATCCTTCATTGGGGACCGACATATCTGTGACAAACAAAGTTTTGTGAAATTGAAATTTTACAAAAATCGGTTGACGTCATGCTGCCGGTTCGTATAGTCCGCCGCATACCAAGGAACAAGATTCCAGAGTTGCCCCTTTGGCGGAATTGGTAGACGCGCCTGACTCAAAATCAGGTTCCGCGAGGAGTGCTGGTTCGATTCCGGCAAGGGGCACCAAAAACATCATTGTAAATCAAATACATGATGCGTTTTCAATAGGTTAAACTTCCATCTGCTAAAGCGAACTGCTACAGCGAGGCATGGAAGACGTGACAATTTACCCTTGGTTGACCCTCAGAAATCGCACATATTATTTGCGCGCACCCGTGCCAGCGGACATCCGTAAGTCGCTCGGTAAAGATCAAATCTGGAAATCTTTGGGCACACAGGACCGGCGTCAGGCAGTCGAAAAGCTGCGGATAGAAAGCGCTGCGGTAAAAAAAATTTTCTACAATGAACGTCGGAGACAGGCAGGCCTCAACGAACCTCCGCTGGAAGAGTTGTCCGAAGCTCAGATCAAGATTGTTGGAGACATCTATTTCGCGCACCTACTGGACGAGGATGAAGAGCGGTGGTTGAGTGGCTTTGAAGGCGACGATTTCGACAGTGCAGCATCTGACCTAGTTGTTCAGTCCCGGCATTTGATGGATCGGATTTAGGATGAAACGATTTGGCTCGATTGTCCATCGTTTGCAGAT
>NZ_RXPG01000011.1:0-109508 GCF_023757665.1 Rhizobium skierniewicense Ch11 | reverse complement strand
ACACGCGTCACAGCGCCCCCGGAGCCAACGACAGTGTTTCCACCTGTTCCCGATTGGCCGGGGACCCGCAAATCTCCGACTCCGCCTGCTCCGCCAAATGCCCCCGGGCCGGTACTGCCTGCACCAGTTGCGGCTCCACCACCGTTACCACCTATTGCCATGACGAGGCTTCCTAGAGACGTATTACCCCCATTTGCTCCGGCCAACCCTCCCGCTCCAATCGTCACAGGTTGACTTGGTGATAAATCAGCTTTGGATTTTAAGGCCATCGAGTATTCGCCAGCCCCACCTCCTGTTCCGATTGTGAGGTCTGTTGAATTGTTTACTGCTGCGCCTCCGCCGCCTCCGCCTCCGACTGCCTCAATAACTGCGAAAACGAGGTTTGCATCGGGTACGTACGTTCCAGACGCGGTAATCAAGCGGAACTTAACAACCTGAATAGCACCAGATAGACCGAGCACTCCCTTCATGGCGCTAGTGTCCGCGCTCGCAAGAATATCTCTTGCCTTAGCCGTAAGATCAGTCGTGGCATAGCTGTTTGCCGCGTTCTGATATAGCAGCTTGTTTGCCGCGCCCCCGAGTGCCAAGAGGGATCGGGCAAGCGCGGGAAAGTCGGCAAGCGCCCCAGTGTTCCCCGAGGCGAAATACGGCAGCTTGTTTGCGGCGGGTGTGAGAGCCGCCAGAGCGGCCAGCGTCGGCTTGTCGAGGCGCGCAAGGTATTCGGCCAATCTCTGCGTATTGAGGATCGTCTGCTGGCCGTTGCTGGTGTCGTAGGTCAGCCAGTAGGACTTGCCGCTCGCAGATGGACCCGCCCACGGGACAGCCAACTCCAATTCGATGTCGCTGACAATCGTTGTAGCCGGTGCAGAGAGGCCATCGACGCCAAGAACGCCCGGAACAATGCCACTCGTCAGCCAGCCTGTCCCGGTTCCGGTCACGGTGGTGCTGCCAGCGGTCACGGTTACCGTGCCCTGTGTGTAGGGTGTGGTCATGTTGGGTTATCCCTTTTTCAGGTGCCATTCGGAACATTCTTGAAAATGAAACACCCGAATTGCTGCACCGTGTAGCCGCCGATCCTGATCTGAAGTGGCTTTCGATCGATGCGACCGTGATTCGGGCGCAGGCCCAAGCTGCTGGTGGCCGACGAAAAAGGGGGGCTCGCAAGCCCAGGCTCTCGGTCGCTCCCGCGGTGGATTTGGCAGTAAAATCCATGCGGTAGTTGACGCGTTGGGCCTACCGGTTCGCTTCCATCTTGGACCGGGACAGCAGAATGACATGGCTCCAGCTTGCGATCTTGTCCGGGGTATACCCGCCAAACAGGTGCTGGCAGACCGCGCCTATGATGCCGATAGCCTGCACGACATCATTCTCGAACAGGGCGGCGAGCCGGTCATCCCGCCGCGCCGCCATCGCAAGTATCAGCACGCCTACGACCGCATCGCATACAAGGCCCGATGGGGTATCGAAAGCTTCTTCGCAAAGCTCAAGCAGTGGCGGCGTATCGCAACACGCTATGACAAAATCGCCGCAAACTTCATGGGCTTCATCAAAATCGCAAGCATAATGCTCTGGCTCAAATGATTAAATTGTCACTACAGCCTAGAGCGTTTCCTTGTTAAATGGAAACGCTCTAGGTGGGAGGCTTAGCCGCGCAGGATTGAGCGGCCTGCGTAAGCTGCCTGCGGACCGAGCATTTCTTCGATACGGATCAACTGATTGTACTTTGCCAGACGGTCGGAGCGCGAAAGCGAGCCGGTCTTGATCTGTCCGCAGTTGGTCGCAACGGCGAGATCGGCAATCGTTGAATCTTCCGTCTCACCGGAGCGGTGAGACATGACGGCGGTGTATCCAGCCTTGTGCGCCGTCTCGACAGCGTCGAGCGTTTCCGTCAGAGAACCGATCTGGTTGACCTTGACGAGGATGGAGTTGGCCACGCCCATCTTGATACCGTCACGCAGGCGCGCGGAGTTCGTGACGAAAAGATCGTCGCCGACGAGCTGAACCTTGGAGCCGATCTTGTCGGTCAGGTATTTCCAGCCGTCCCAGTCGTCTTCGGCCATGCCGTCTTCGATGGAGATGATCGGATATTTGCCTGCGAGTTCGGCAAGGTAATCCGCCATTGCTTCCGGCTCGAGCGTACGGCCCTCGCCTTCCATCTCGTATTTGCCGTTCTTGAAGAACTCGGTGGACGCGCAATCGAGAGCCAGTGCGACATCGTCGCCCGGCTTGTAGCCAGCCTTTTCGACCGACTTCATGATGAAGTCGAGTGCTTCAGGCGCGCTCTTCAGGCCCGGCGCGAAACCGCCTTCATCGCCAACATTGGTGTTGAAACCCTGTGCCGACAGCTCTTTTTTCAGAACATGGAAGATTTCCGCACCGATGCGCACGGCGTCACGGATATTTTCCGCACCAACCGGCATGATCATGAATTCCTGGAAATCGATCGGATTGTCGGCATGCGCGCCACCGTTGATGATGTTCATCATCGGAACCGGCAAAAGATGCGCGTTGGGGCCGCCAACATAACGATAAAGCGGCAGCCCGGTGGTTTCTGCCGCAGCCTTGGCTACAGCCAGAGAAACGCCGAGAATGGCGTTAGCGCCCAGGCGTGACTTGTTGGGCGTGCCGTCCAGCTCGATCAGTGTCTGGTCGACATGGATCTGGCTTTCAGCATCGAAACCACCCAACGCATCGAAGATTTCCGTGTTGACTGCTTCGACTGCCTTTTCAACACCCTTACCGAGATAACGCTTGCCACCGTCGCGCAATTCGACGGCTTCATGCGCACCCGTCGACGCACCCGATGGAACCGCAGCACGGCCAAAGGAACCGTCTTCGAGATAGACATCGACCTCAACGGTCGGGTTGCCACGGCTGTCGAGAATTTCGCGTGCGATGATGTCGGTAATGGCTGTCATGATCTCTCCCTTTGGGACTGGAACAGGATTTTCAGTTGCCTGTCTTAGAGCGCATACTGAAAACTGTGAAGCGCTTTTACGATGAGTGGCGCGATAAACAGAGCGTCGTGATGACGACTCGATTGAATTTCCTTAGCCGATTTAGACGACCATCAAGAAATTACAATGACGGCGCCCGTTCAGGCGCCGACTGTCCATAAAAGTCGATTGAGGCCAAAAACCGTCAAGCCGATTTGGCGATGTCGTCGAAGGCCAGCAACTTCTCCAGAAGCTTGGGCATGTCTTTCAGATGAACCATATTCGGGCCATCCGACGGCGCATTGTCCGGATCTTCGTGCGTTTCGACGAAGAGACCGGCAATACCGACTGCAACGGCTGCGCGCGAAAGTGTTTCCACGAATTCCCGCTGGCCTCCCGTTGAGCCGCCCTGCCCGCCTGGCTGTTGAACCGAGTGGGTCGCATCGAAGACGACAGGCGCGCCGAGTGAGGCCATGATGGGCAAAGAGCGCATGTCGGACACCAGCGTGTTGTAGCCGAACGAGGCGCCGCGTTCGCACAAAAGGACGTTCGGATTGCCGCTATCGTTCAACTTGGCCAGAACGTTCTTCATATCCCAGGGCGCTAGAAACTGGCCCTTCTTGACGTTGATCACACGGCCCGTCTTGGCGGCAGCAACAAGAAGGTCTGTTTGTCGGCTCAGGAAAGCAGGGATTTGCAGAATGTCGATGACAGGCGCGACAATGGCGCACTGCTCCTCCGTGTGAATGTCTGACAGAACCGGAAATCCGAACTGCTCTTTCAGCTCCGCAAAGACCTCCAGCGCCTTATCGATGCCAATGCCACGCTGTCCCGACAGAGATGTGCGGTTGGCCTTGTCGTAGGAAGACTTGTAGACCAGCCCGATCCCAAGCCTGCCGCAAAGTTCGGCGAGGTTTTCCGCAATCATGAAGGCATGATCACGGCTTTCCATCTGGCACGGCCCGGCGATGAGCGAGAAACGCTTCGTGTTGGAAAAGGTTACCTGCCCGGCTCCTTCGCCGACGACAACATCAAGATTGTTGCGAACGCTCATCATAACTCCTCGAAAGCAAATATTGCGCCTTGGCCGGAGGCTGGCTGAACCAGCACCCGAGCGCCCTTACGCGTGTATGCAACGCCATTAGCAGCAAGCACGGCTGCTGTCACGGCGAGATCGGACACGGAAAAGACAATTGCTTCACCGTTCAACCCCGGACCGATACGTTGCTGGGATACGTCAAGGAGATGCCGGGCTGCTGCCTGTGTAACGAGCCGAAGGCCAACGTTCGATGCCTGGAAATAAAGTTCTTCCTCATCTCCGCCAACGGCCTTCGCTTCGAAAACCAACTCTATCAGGCGCTCAAAGTTGCTGGGTCTGTCTGCACTCAGCACGACCTCACGAATACCGATGACGCCGTTTTTGTGGCCCTCAAGATCGGAGCGATCAGCCGGAAGTGCTGCGATGCGCTGGCACGAAAAAAAGAAGACATCACTCACGTTGTCGCCTGCGAAGGCCAGTCGAAAGCTCGCCTGCGAGGTGTTGCCATCCGGCAATGTCACGGGACGACTGAATGAGAATGGATCCCCGCCGGATAAACCTGCCGCAACAAACTGCTCATGATCCGAATCGGCATTGTCGCTCTTGGCAACAAGGGCAGATATTCCGTTCGGGCCACGCTTATCGCGAAAGCGTTTATCCCTTGAGACGAAGGCGATCCCGCTCACGGCATTCATCGAATACGTATCGGCATCGCTGATTGCCAATGGCTCCAGATAGGTTCCATCCTTCAAAAAGACGCAGGCGTTCTCTGTGCCGAACGGATGTTTGGCACGCGCAGAGACGGTAAAACCGAGCGCTGAAAGGCGTTCACGTGCCTCCTTCAGGCTCGAAACCGGCAGGACAAGGTGATCGATGTCGCGAGCCATTTGAAAATCCACATCCGTTTATCGGCGACAAACAACGCCGTGTTCCTATAACATTTCCTACAGGACGATGATGTCACGCGCAAAGACACACAATAATAGGAACTTTACAAAATTTTAGGGGATTGCAGAACACATATGGAACATATAGTGTCTGTTCTGTATTTGTTTCGCGAATCTTCGCCTCGAAATCCAAGGGTATTGTCCATGCTCACGCGCAAACAGCAGGAATTGCTTCTCTTCATTCATGAACGGATGAAGGAATCGGGCGTGCCCCCCTCCTTCGATGAAATGAAGGACGCACTCGACCTCGCCTCGAAATCCGGCATTCACAGGCTGATAACAGCCTTGGAAGAACGCGGATTCATTCGCCGACTACCCAATCGTGCCCGGGCGCTCGAAGTCATCAAGCTTCCTGAGTCCTACACTCCCCCAGCAAAGCCGCCACGCGGGTTTTCACCAAGCGTGATTGAAGGCAGCCTCGGCAAATCGAAGACAGTCGAGCCGCCAGCACCGGCAAACGACGCCCTGTCCAACGCCGTCAGTGTTCCTGTCATGGGACGCATCGCAGCAGGCGTTCCCATCTCCGCCATTCAAAACAATACGCATGACGTTGTCGTGCCCATGGATATGCTGGGTTCAGGCGAGCATTATGCGCTTGAGGTCAAAGGCGATTCGATGATCGAGGCGGGAATTTTTGACGGCGATACTGTCATTATTCGCGACGGAAGCACAGCAAGCCCCGGCGATATCGTTGTTGCGCTCGTGGATGATGAGGAGGCGACATTGAAGCGTTTCCGCCGCAAGGGCGCATCCATTGCATTGGAAGCTGCAAACCCGGCGTACGAGACACGAATTTTTGGACCGGATCGTGTAAAAATCCAAGGCAAGCTGGTCGGTCTCATTCGTCGGTACCATTGAGCACATCGCATGGTTTGGGTCGCGAAATTCTCTGGCGTTTTCTCGCCACAGCGCGGCTTCCGCTGCGCTGATTTCGTCTCAAATTGCTGCTGATTGCTGGAGCCTTGATTTTGATGGTCGCGGGAGTGCGATTTGCGCCGCGTTATCCCGTCACGTTACCGCCGGTATGTTGGCGATGACCTTGATGTCATGAGCCGCATGACGATTGCGCTTCCAGATGTTTTTCAGTGATGTGTTCATGATGGCCTTTGACCCGGAAGTCGTGTCGAAGCACCCCTTTTTTCAGTCTCGCATGGATTACCAAGCATCAAATAAATTGAAGTCTTCCATCTCGTAGGCCCTCTGTATCCATCACATGACCTGCGGTAACACGGTTCTTCAACAGGGGGCTTCGGATGTATCAGCTTTACATAACCAATAAGAACTACTCTTCCTGGTCCTTGCGGCCCTGGGTCCTGATGGAAGAACTTGCTATACCGTTTGAGGAAAAGCTGGTGCCGTTTGGGGAGACTGTTCACGACTTCCAGTCGTTCTCGCCAACAGGCAAGGTCCCATGCCTCGTTGATGGTGATCTTACGATTTGGGAATCCGTTTCGATCATTGAATATTTGGGCGAACGACACCCAGGTGTTTGGGCCGATGACGCGAAAGCACGCGCTTGGTCCAGGTCAGCGGTTGCGGAAATGCATGCGGGCTTCTCGACGCTGCGCAACCAGCACCCCATGTGCGTCGGTCTACGGATCAAACCAAGCCAGATCACCGGGAGCCTCCAGCATGACATCTCCCGCATCGATGCTCTATGGCAGCAGGGCCTTTCTGAGTTCGGAGGTCCATTTCTTGCTGGACAGACCCTCACGGCGGTTGATGCTTTTTTCTGCCCTGTTGCGTTTCGGTTTCAGACTTATGGAACGGGTTTGTCGGAGAAAAGTGAGACCTACAAGCAATTGCTGCTGTCTCTTCCGTCCATGAAGAAATGGGAAACAGCGGCACTGCAGGAGGTTTGGCGCGATGCCGAGCATGAGGCTGAAGCGAGAGCATCTGGAGAGTGGCTGGAAGACTTGCGCACCAGATAGGTAAATGATCGGAGCGGGCGCCTATTGGCTGACAGACAGCATCTGCTGGATATGATCAGGCAATGCGTCATCGTAGCTTTTGCTACGCCAATCGTAGCTGCGATGCATCGTCCACAACCGGTTCTGTCCCTGCATCGCGGCTTTGGCACGCGCAACAGGCCGCCCCTGCCCTCCAAGCCAAAGTTCGAGGGATCCCGTGCGTCGCAATGTGTCTGCGCTGATGAGAAGAGCACCGGAGCGACACGCGGCGAACGGAGATCGGCGTGTCGTCACCACGATATCGGCACTATCGCATGCCGTGCCTGTGAAGGCGGTGTTAAAGACAACGGCGATCGTGACGTCCTTGTCCGATTTCGCAATGCACCACATGTCTTTACGGCAGGTGAAAAAGCCGACGGTTGACGCGGCGGTCTTCATGTCTCGCGTGGCGTTTCTGCGTTCAGCATCCGTCAGAGCCGCAAAACGCCGAGATGATGGAGCCGTGGTCTCTCCCGGGTCGTCGTCATCCGGTGGCGGCGCGTCTATAATCTTTGCTCCCACATGCTGAGCTGGCAGCGGCAGTGCTCTTTCCCATTGTTCGTAAACGAAACCGGAACCTCGCTGTTTCGTGGTTGCAACGGCATCTTTCGACAGCAGAGCGACGAGAGAGCCATCTTCGTAAATCAACACATCCGGCTTGATGCGCCATTGCTCTGTCACAAGCAT
This sequence comes from Rhizobium skierniewicense Ch11, assembly GCF_023757665.1. Classification (NCBI taxonomy): domain Bacteria; kingdom Pseudomonadati; phylum Pseudomonadota; class Alphaproteobacteria; order Hyphomicrobiales; family Rhizobiaceae; genus Rhizobium; species Rhizobium skierniewicense. The sequence goes on along the minus strand of NZ_RXPG01000011.1, from coordinate 101,950 downwards.
CATCAGCCCAGCGACTATGAAGGGAATCCCGATCAGGGCAAGCCGTGTCCGCAGCAGTGCGATCAGCATGAAGCCGGTCGTTGATACCGCGAGAAACCATCCGTTCTGGCGTCCAATTGTGGTGTCGCCACCCCAGCTCGACACTTCCTTGGCTATCTCGATGACCATCGCCATGCCGTAACCCATGACCTTGATAAAGGGGCCATCCAGTCCGAACGGCATCAGCAGCATGCCCACAAGCCCAAACGGCATGACGATGAGCGACATGATCGGCATGGCGGCAAGGTTGGCGGCCAGACCATAGGCGGTGATCCGGTGAAAATGTTCGATGGAATAGATGGCGGTCGAGATGCCACCGATCAGTGACGTGATGACGACACCACCGATGATGGTTGCCGCTTTGGAGCACAGCGACACCCACCACGGCGGACGCGCCGTCGTCAATCGCTCTCGGTCGCCGCGCCATCTGCTCCATGCGGCATAACCGGAAACCAGCGCAATTGTTGCGGCGAAGGACATCTGAAAGCTTGGGCCCATGACTTCATGCGGCGATATCAGGATGATGACGATTGCCGACAGCGCCACGTTGCGCAAGCTGATCGACGGCCTGTCGACCAACACGGCAAACAGCATGATCGACATCATCAACCAAGCGCGCTCGGCTGAGACCGCAAAACCGGAAATGAGGTAGTATGCCAGCGTCATCAGGAGTGCGGCAAAGGCGGATATTTTCTTGACCGGCCAACGCTGCGAAAACCTCGGAAACAGGCTGAATGCTGTGCGCAGTCCCACAAAGAAGATGCCGGCCGCAAGCGCCATATTGAGCCCCGAGATCGCAACGATGTGCGCCAGCCCCGAAACGCGAAGCGCCTCCATGGTATCGTTGGAAATCGCACGTCTCTCATCGGTGACAATCGATGCCGCAAAGGCACCGGCATCCCCACCGATCAAGTCACGAATACGCTGGGCGATGTTGCTTCGAAGTGTGTAGAGCCACGTATCGGCGGTTTGGGTCCACGTCTTTGTTTCTGGCTGTTCCTGACTTGACGGCATAGCCTTTGGTGCGCCGTAGAAAAATCCGGTTGCACCGATGCCGTTGAAGAAAGACGAGAAGGCGAAATCGTTGAGCCCGGGTAGTGCCGGACCGGAAGGCGGTGAAAGGCGGGCCTTGCCGCTGATTGTCTGGCCGATGCCAATCGCCTCATGGCGACTGCGCGACACGACTGAGACGTGTTTCGGCGGGCGTGTAAGGGTCGGGTCCGAGGTGGATTTCAGTTCGATCAGATATCGCCAATACCCCCTGGCATCCAGTTCTCGGCGCTCAACCGTACCGCTGACGGTCGTCGTGACGGGCGTATCGAGAATGACAGTCCCTGCCCGCCTTGCCTCCCAGTCAGAGAGGAGCATCCCCGCCAGAACGAGTGTCAGTGCCTTGAAAACAGCAGGCGTCACGCCCGGATGATGATATGTGGCAACGGCCAGGGCGGCCAAGCAAATGGCGACGCCTGAAAGTATCAATACTGATGGTGTTACAGGAAGGAAAAACCAGAGGGCCGCGCCTGCCGCGATGAACACCGGAACGAAAAGAAAGCCTTGCCGATAGGCATCTTCCTGCGCAACACACCGACGAAACCATTCGTAGACCCGGAAGGTCAGAGGTTTCACGCGGTCTGGCGTCTGACCGGATGAGGCTATAGCGCCTCTTGAAGTATGCAAAGGAGACAACAGATCATCGAGGTCCGTCTGTGAGACGAAACCCGTTGCTGCAGCACGGATATGCCGTTTGTCTTCCTGAACGTTCACACGACTGGCGCCCCCTGCCGCAGGGGCTTAGTTTGCAACCGGAAAAGGCAGATTGCAACGGCTTGCGTGATTAAGGAAGCATTGACCTAGAATGAAACAGGATGCCGTAGAAATGCTCCATTTCAGGACTTTGGAATGCCGCGATGCACAATTCGGCCTTTGAATAGCTTGGCTTTATCGCGCAGATCATATAGCTAAATCGCTGACGCTTAAACTGGCTGATGCGTCCCCGCATCGCCTGCATATTTCGGAGGTATGGTATGACGGAAACTAGCGCGACAGTGACACTCGGCGATAATAAGGTCGATCTTCCTGTCCGAGAAGGCACGATCGGACCTAAGGTCGTCGATATCGGCACGCTTTACAAAAATACCGGCACCTTCACCTACGACCCCGGCTTTACATCGACTGCGTCTTGCGAGTCCAAGATCACCTACATCGATGGCGACGAAGGCGTTCTGTTGCACCGCGGCTACCCTATCGAGCAACTGGCCGAACAGGGTGACTTCCTCGAAACCTGCTATCTGCTGCTCTACGGCGAACTGCCCACGACCGCGCAGAAGAAGGATTTCGACACCCGCGTGACGCGCCACACCATGGTGCATGAGCAGATGAGCCGCTTCTTCACCGGCTATCGCCGCGACGCCCACCCGATGGCCGTCATGTGCGGCACGGTCGGCGCACTCTCTGCCTTCTATCACGACTCGACCGACATCACCGATCCGCATCAGCGCATGGTCGCCTCGCTGCGAATGATCGCCAAGATGCCGACGATTGCGGCAATGGCCTATAAATACCACATCGGCCAGCCCTTCGTGTATCCGAAGAACGACCTGGACTACGCGTCCAACTTCCTCAACATGTGCTTTGCCGTGCCATGCGAAGATTACAAGGTCGATCCGGTACTGGCTCGCGCCATGGATCGCATCTTCATCCTGCATGCAGACCACGAGCAGAACGCATCGACATCTACGGTTCGCCTTGCCGGCTCTTCCGGTGCAAACCCGTTCGCGTGTATTGCCGCTGGCATCGCCTGCCTTTGGGGCCCTGCTCACGGTGGCGCCAACGAAGCTGCGCTCAACATGCTCAACGAAATCGGTTCGGTCGATCGCATTCCTGAATACATCGCCCGCGCCAAGGACAAGAACGACCCGTTCCGCCTGATGGGCTTTGGTCACCGCGTCTATAAGAACTACGACCCGCGCGCCAAGATCATGCAGAAGACGATGTATGAAGTTCTGGAAGCCACCGGCAATGGTGACGACCCGATCATGCAGGTTGCTCTCGAGCTCGAGAAGATTGCTCTGTCCGATCCCTACTTTGTCGAGAAGAAGCTATATCCGAACGTCGATTTCTACTCTGGCATCACGCTGAAGGCGCTCGGCTTCCCAACGACCATGTTCACCGTTCTGTTCGCGCTCGCCCGCACCGTCGGCTGGATCGCACAGTGGAACGAAATGATCGAAGATCCGCAGCAGCGCATTGGCCGCCCTCGCCAGCTCTATACGGGCGCGGCAAAGCGCGATTACACACCAGTCTCAAAGCGCTAAGCTTTAACCGTTATAACGAACAAAAAAGCCGGGTTTTCTGCCCGGCTTTTTCTACGATTATAGCTGTATCAACAATGTTCAGTGCCATTATCAATGCGTCGACATCCCTGAAAACGTCTCCGTTCAGGCGTTTTCAGTGTCGCGCGTACGATCTCCGGCGGGCTGATTTCTTGGACGTTTCTTTCCTAAATGGAGACGGCACGCAAGAAGCCATCGCGGGCGAAATGCATCTCCTCGAGCATTATGGCCAATGTCATGTCGCGCGACCGAATGCACCTGTCTTGAGCCGATAGGTGGACAGTAGTATTTCTGCTCCGACCTCACCCGGCGGGCGTGTCGTTCGCAATCTCTCCTGCACCAGCGCAAAGCCTTCCAGCATTGCCTTCCGCTGGAGCGTATCGGATGACAGGCGCTCGGCCCAGCGCAACATGGAGCCGGCGCGTACGACCTCGTTGATATATTCAGGCACCACTGCGTAGTCCGCAATCAAGTTGGGAAGCGCACCGGTCCAGGTCTTTATGCGCCTGCTCAGCATCGTGAAAATCCAGTCCGTCTTGTAGACGGATACGACGGGCACGTTGGCAAGGGCGAGCTCCAGAATAACGGTGCCGGATGCAGCAATCGCGGCGTCGGCTTCAGCGAACGCTTTCCATTTGAATGCGGTATCCGTACCGATTTCGGGACGGATGTAATCTGGCCAAGACGCGGCAAGTTCACGGATGCGCCCTTCCTGACGGGGAACCGTGGGAAGCACGAAACGGGTCGGCCCGTTGCGCTCGACAAAATCTGTCGCTGCTGTTTGGAACGGCTCCATCAAGCGGGTCGTTTCCGTCGAACGTGAACCCGGCAGCAAGAGAATGGTTCTCGGCTCACCTGCGGTTGGCAAGGGCCGCGCCGCACGCGCCTCGCGAACAGCAAGCAGGTCCTTGTCCACACTCAGGCGGTGACCGACGAACGTGGTCGGTGGACCGCCAAGGCGGCGCATGGTGTCCGGCTCGAACGGCAACAGCGCCAGGACGTGGTCGACATAGGACACCATCGCCGCCGCGCGCTGTTCTTTCCAGGCCCATACACTGGGGCAGACATAGTTGACGACAGGCAGATTGGGCATGGCTTTACGAACGCGCCTTGCCACACGGTGCGTGAAATCCGGGCTGTCGATGATCAACAAAACATCTGGTTTGGCCGCGATGATGGCATTCGTCGTTTCCTTGATTCTTGCAATCAGTTGCGGCAGTTTTTTCAGGACCTGGGTGAAGCCCATGATCGAAAGTTCCGAGTAATCGAAGAACGAAACCAGACCTTCAGCCATCAAGGCGTCGCCACCGACACCCGACAGTTCGATCCGACCTGAATATTGCGCTTTCAAAGCCCGCACCAGATCAGCACCCAGCAGATCCCCGGAGACTTCACCCGCGATGACGGCAAGCTTGAGCACGCTGTCGGTCACATCAATTCTCCCACAAGCCCTGTATCGATACCGCAGACAAACAACCCCGCCTCATTGGCTGCCTGCAACATGGTCTCGCGGTCGAGCACGAAAGCCCTGCCCGCTTCCACGGCAATGCCGGCAAGCCCGGCCTTGGCGGCGTTCTGTACCGTCGAGGGACCAATGGTCGGCAAATCGGCGCGGATATCCTGCTGGGGTTTGCACAGTTTGACCAGAACGCCCTTTCGGCGGCTGGAAATACGGCCTTCGGCACGCAGTAAGGCCACACGAGCGAGCATTCCGTCGGTGCCCTCAACGCCCTCCAGCGCAACGAGACGACCGCCGACGGAAACAGAACCCTGCCCCACATCGAGCGCGCCCAGCGCAAGCGCTGCACGCGCTGCCTTGGCAATATCACGACGATCCTCATCGCTGGGCTCTATCTTTCCCAGAGACCCTGTGGTCGCCAGCAGACCTGGTGCGATCTCATGGGCGCCGATCACCCGCGCGCCTTGGGCCTCAATCAGCCCGATCACCATCTGAAGCACCGTGTCGTCACCGCCGGACAGAAGCGTGCGGATGATCGACGGCACCTTCGCGATCATCTTGAAATTGGGCCGGATTTCCCGCCACTCCGGTCTATGGGAAACAGCCCCGGATAGAACGACACGGCCTATGCCGTGGCTCGCCAAGAGTTTGCCGAGGCTCGACACGTCGCCAATGCTGATCGAAGCATTTTCAAACTGCGACCAGTCGAGATCGGCATGGTTCTGCAAGCGGATGATGAAGGGCGTCTCCCCGGCGTCTCGTGCAGCTTCCGCCACATAATAGGGAAGAAACCCGCTGCCCGCGATGATCGCCAGACGCCCCACATCCTCTGACACGGGCTATTTTCCACGGTTGGGCGAAGAGATGGCCCTGTCATTGGCGGCGGCAATAAAGTCGATGATTTCAAGCGCCTGTGGGCAGTCCAGAAACTCGTCACGAACAGCAGCAGCGTTCGCCCGCACGCTGCCTTCGCTTTCAAATATCTGCTTGTAGGCGCGTCGAACCTTGTGGATTTCAGCCCGCTCGATGCCCGCACGGGTCATTCCAACAATGTTGAGCCCGCTGAGAATACCCGGATTGCCGTTCAGCATACCATAGGGAATGACATCATAGCTGACGGCAGACAGCCCGCCGATGAAAGCCTGGCGGCCGACGCGGGTGAACTGGTGGACGGCGGAGCCGCCGCCCAGAATGGCGCGATCTTCGATCGTGACATGGCCAGCCAGCATGACATTATTCGAAAGGATGACATGATTGCCGAGGCGGCAGTCATGTGCCACATGCGCGTAAGCCAGAAAGAGATTGTTGTTGCCGATAACAGTGGTGCCGCCATGCTCGACGGTGCCGGTGTTCATCGTCACACCCTCGCGAATTGTACAATTTTCGCCAATCACGAGTGTCGTATCAACAGCGCTATGATGGGCACTCTGCGAATCTCCACCGATGACTGCGGACGGCCAGATCTTTGTGCCCTTGCCGACGGTCGTGCAGCCCAGCACAACGACGTGGCTGATCAACTGAACGTCATCATGCAAAGTGACTTTCGAGCCAACATGGCAAAACGGACCGACAACGACGTTTTCACCGACGACCGCACCGTCTTCGATGAAAGACATCGGGTGAATTCTGGCCGAAGCCGCAATCTTGCTCATTGCTGATCCTCAGGGATCATCATCGCACCGATATCCGCCTCAGCCACCAGAACACCGTCCACCTTCGCATCGCAATGAAATTTCCAGACATTGCCGCGCTGGCGCTGCTTTACCACGTAGATTTCAAGTCGGTCGCCCGGCACGACTGGCTTGCGGAAGCGGGCATTGTCGATGGTCATGAAGTAAACAAGGTGACCGCCGTCGCCCTGTTTGCGGGCGCAGATGGCGCCCGCCGTTTGCGCCATCGCTTCCACGATGAGGACGCCCGGCATGATGGGACGATCGGGAAAGTGACCGGTAAAATGCGGCTCGTTAACGGTCACATTCTTGATGCCGGTTGCCGAATTGTCGGCATCGATATCGATGATCTTGTCGATCAGCAAAAAGGGATAACGATGTGGCAGCAGCTTCATCACTTCAAGGATGTCAGCCGCGCCAAGCGTCGTTTTTGTCTCTTCAGACATTCTTCTTCTCTCCTGTCTTCTTATCTCGCTCTTCAGCGCGCGCCAGCAGTTCTGCCATGTCGCGCAGGAAATGTTTGAGCGGCCGCGCCGGAATGCCACCATATTTGGCACCAGCCGGCACATCCGCGACAACGCCGCTCATCGCCGCGATCTGCGCCCCGTCCCCAATATTGATGTGACCGTTGATGCCGCTGGCACCGCCAATCATCACACCGTCACCGATACGGGTGCTGCCAGCAATGCCAACCTTGCTGACGATTCCGCAATGGCGACCGATGCGCACATTGTGGCCAATCTGAACCTGGTTGTCGATTTTCGTGCCTTCACCAATCACCGTATCATCCATGGTGCCACGGTCGACAGTGGTGTTTGCACCGATCTCGACATGATCCTGAATGATGACCCGACCGATTTGTACAATCTTGATCATGCCACGTGGGCCGGGTGCGTAACCGAAACCATCCTGTCCGATGCGAGCACCGTTATGAATGATGACACCATTGCCGATCAAAGCCGAAAGGACGCTCGCACCACCGGCAATCGTGCAGTCGCGTCCGATCTGAACATCAGCACCGATGATTGCGCCGGGCCCAATACGCGTGCCGGAACCTATATGCACATTTGCGCCAATGACAGCCAGCGGTTCGACGATCACACCAGCCTCGAGCTTCGCGGTCGAATCGATATGCGCTGAGGATGATATCTGTGTGTTCTGCTCAATGATCGCAGAAGGCTTCATGGCCGATTCGTGCAAAAGCGCGCCAGCCTGAGCAAAGAGGGTGTGCGGATTTTTGCAAATCAAAGCGGGAATATTGGCAGGTACCAGATTTTGAAGCGCTGGATCGCAGATGATCGCTGCAGCCTCGCAGGTCAGCAGCTCCTCGCGGTTCTTTCGGGAAAGAATGTAGCACAGCTGATCCGACTTTGCCCGGTACACCGGCGAAATCGAACGCACCAGGCGCTCACCAGCGGTCTCGTCAGACAGTTCCGCCCCAAGACGGTCAGCGATATCTTTCAATCGCATGCCTTCGTGGGGCGGAAAAAAAGCATTATATTCCATCAACCGTATACTCCAGAACGTTCAAACTTGCAGTTCTGGACTGCCGATATCAGAAAGTGTTGGACATGCCAAACCGGAAGTTCTGCACTTCGTCGTAGTCTTCCTTCATGAATGGCACTGCGTAGTCGACGCGCAGAGGACCAAACGGTGACGCCCACATCAGGCCGACACCGGCAGATGCACGGATCGAGCTGTCGTCCTTCACACCGGCGCTGTTGGCAACCTTGTTACCGTAAAGCGTACCGGCATCGACAAAGCCAGCGAGACGAAGACCGAAGTCCTCTGGCACACCCGGCATAGGCGCTGTCAGTTCAGCAGACGCTGCGAAATATGTCGTTCCGCCGATTGCATCGTCACCGATACGTGGGCCGATACCGTCGTTTTCGAAGCCGCGGATCACGCGACCACCGATCTTGAACTGGTCGAAGACAAGCAGGTTGTCACCTGTCGGCGCAACGTAACCGGCCTGACCGGTCAGCGAGCCGATGATGTCATACTCATCAGACAGAGTATGATAGTAACGAGCCTTGGCATAAATCTTGTAGTATTCGGAATCGCCACCCAGTCCAGCAAACTCGTTGGTCAACGAACCCTGCCAGCCAGAACGCGGCATGTTACGGTCGTCAAGCGAGTTGTAGGCCAGAGTGTTGGAAATGCTTGACTGAACCCATTCACCGTTATTCTGATCAATCAGATCGACATAAGGCTGAGCAAGGTTCGCACGATAGTCGTCCTCACCATCATATTGAATCTGCTTGTAGGTATACTTGAACGTCGTCGCCAGATTTTCCGTAATCGGAGCGGTCACGCGAAGCGCGAAGCCCTGCTCGTCATAATCGTAGTAATCTTCGCTCGAGCTCTGGCTCTTGAACAGGTCAAAACCAGCGGCAAGACGGTATCCGAGGAAATAGGGTTCGGTGAACGAGAAGTTGTAGCTCCGTGCGTCGTCCTGGCCCGCACCCGCTGCAATGCGGATATACTGGCCGCGGCCGAGGAAGTTCTTTTCTTCGATCGATGCTTCAAGCAGCGCGCCATCGTTCTGGGAGTAACCAGCACCGATACCGAACGAGCCTGTCGCCTGATCTTCGACATCCACCACGATCACGACACGGTCCGGGGCGCTGCCCTGGGACGTACCGATATTGACCTTGGAGAAGTAACCGAGAGCCTCCAAACGACGCTTTGCAGCGGTGATGATCGTCTGGTTGAACGCGTCGCCTTCGCTGATGTCGAATTCGCGACGGATGACATAGTCACGTGTACGAGTGTTGCCACGGATTTCGATACGCTCGACGTAAGCGCGTTCGCCCTGATCAACGATATAGGTGACGCCGATGGTGTTGCCGTTCATGTCGCGGTCACCACGAGGCGTGACGCGTGCGAAAGGATAACCCTCCGCGGACACGCGCTTGGAAATCGCTTCCATGCTCTGCTGAACTTCCTTGGCGCTGTAGCCGGAACCAGCCTTGGTTTCGACGAGGCCTTGAAGCTGCGAACCATCAACGCCAGGCACTGTGGATTCGACAGCCACATTACCAAACGCGTAGCGCTGACCTTCATCAACGGTGATGGTGATCGTGTATTCGTTGGTGGCCTCATCCAGCACGGCGTCAGACGACGTTACGCGGAAGTCGGCGTAGCCACGGTTATAATAGAACTGGCGTAGCGCTTCTTCGTCAGCGCGCAACTTGTCCTCGTTGTAGACATCCTTGCGCGTCAGGAACGACAGCATGTTGGATTTCTTGGTGTTGAGGACGGCAGCGAGACGGCCATCGCTATAGGCATTGTTGCCAACAAAATCGATACGGGCGATCTTTGTGCGCTCACCTTCGTTGATCACGAATGCGAGGTTGACACGACCCTGACCAACATTGACGACCTGCGTTGTCACCTGGATGTCGCTACGACCAATAGCCGCATAGGCGTCCTTGATGCGAGCAATGTCAGCGGTCACAAGGGTCTGATCGTAAGGCCCGAGAGACTGTGTCTGCACGATGCCCTGAAGCTTGTCGTCCTTGATCTTGCGGTTGCCGTTGAACACGACCTGATTGACGAGATTGTTTTCACGCACCGTCACAACCAGCGTGCTGCCGGAAACACTCATGCTGACATTGGAGAAATAGCCGGTCGCGTAAAGACGCTTGACCGATTCATCAATGTCAGAGTTGGAAAAATTGCGACCGGGTGCAATGGTGATGTTGGAGCGAACAGCGTCCGCACCGGCGCGTTCTGCGCCTCGCACATCAACGCGCTGGATAACCGCTGCGTTTGCAACACCAGAAGAAGCAAGTACCCCCAGGACTGCGACGGAAGAAACACCAGCAGACAGCGCAACCGCCGACACCGCGTTCAAAAATCTTGAACCAGCCTTCATTTTCAATTCTTACCTTTTCCCGTTGTCCCTCAGCGGGCGGAACCCGACTCCGGCCATCTGCGTCGTTTTTACCTGCTTTTACTCTACAAGCAAGCCCGACGGTTAATTTCTATTTACTTCGCAAGCCACCGTGGCTCAATCGCCACTTTGGCATCAAAACAAGGTAAATACCCCCTTAACAAAACAGCCCCAAAGCCACCTTTAGCCGATCAAGCTGCTGATATCATTCCACGTGGCGAAAACCATCAAGCTGAAAATCATCGCCAGACCAATGCGGAATGCCACCTCCTGCGCACCCGATCCAAGCGGCCTGCCCCTCACCGCCTCGATGGCGTAGAAAAGAAGATGACCACCATCCAGAATCGGGACGGGCATCAAATTAAGAAGACCTATCGACACCGAAAGCAAGGCTGCAAGCTGAATTACCGCTGCAAAACCGAGCGATGCCATCTGACCTGATGCTTGCGCGACACGCACAGGCCCGCCCAGTTGATCGGCGTTCATGCGGCCCGTCACGAGATTTCCGATATAAGCGAAGGTTCCCGTGACCACATGGCCGGTCTCGCGAACGCCCTCGACCAGCGCGTCGGTGGGCGAATAGGTCACGTGCCGGAAATTGCCTCGGGTTTGATCGGTCACGATACCGATAATGCCCAGTTCCATCTTGTTGCCGAACTGGTCCTTCGTTTCGGTGCGGGTCGGTACCATGGGCAGCGACAATTCCTGTCCGTTGCGCTCGACCGTCACGGAAATCTGTGTGCCTGGACGGATGGCAACGTAGCGGCGGACGTCTTCGAATGTCTTGACCTTCTCCCCATCGATCGCAACCAGTCTATCCCCCGCCAGCACGCCCGCCGCTTGTGCAGCGCTGTTTTCGCGCACTTCCGAGACGATCGGATCGGAGATCATGCGGCCATAGATCGTGAAGAGAGCGGCAAAGATCAAAATTGCGAGGAGGAAGTTGGCGATGGGCCCGGCCGCAACGGTGGCAGCTCTTTTCCACAGTTTTGCGCCTGCAAGCGTCTGCGCACGCTCTTCCAGTGTCAATCCGGCCAGACCTTCGCTATCAGGCTTGCTGGACACGTCGTCGTCGCCGAAGAATTTGACATAGCCACCGAGTGGAATGGCTGAAATTTTCCAGCGCGTGCCGTGCTTGTCCGTGAAGCCGACAAGTTCTGGACCAAAGCCTACGGAAAACGCCGTGGATCTGATGCCGCACCAGCGTCCGACAAGATAATGACCCATCTCATGAACGAAAACGAGAAGAGAAAGAACAAGAATGAACGGCACCATATAACCGGTCAAGAAACCAACCGACGCCGTTACCATATCCATCATCCAAGTCCTTCGTTTATTGCCTGAGAGCCACCATCAGAAGCCGGGCAGAATTCCGCCGCCTGATCCTGGCACATCACCGGTTATCGCCGCGTGAACGACAGCAATGAGGAATACGGTAAAGCAGGCAAAAACAAGTCCGTCAACCCGATCCATAAAGCCGCCATGACCGGGAATGAGGTGGCTGGAATCCTTCACCTGAAAGCGACGCTTGATGAAGGATTCGAAGAGATCGCCGATCTGGCTGAACACAGAAAGAAGAAGTGCAAGCCCGACAATCACAAAGCTGATCCGCCCGTGATAGCCGGCCGCGACCGCCCCGCCCGCAAAAACGCCAGATACGGTGCCGCCAATCGCGCCCGACCATGTCTTGCCGGGAGAGATGGCTGGAGCAAGTTTCGGCCCACCGATGGCGCGTCCAACGAAATAGGCCAAGATGTCGGTTGCCCATACGACGGAAAACACAAACAGCATCGCGGCGAGGCCGGTCTGCTCGTCTCCGCGAATAGCGGCAAGTGAAATACCGCTAAGACCTGCATAGACGATACCGCTGACCAGCCACCAGTTGCGTCCGCGCAGAACCGGAAACAGCGCCGCCGTCAATGTAAAGCCTGACAACAATGGAAGATCGAGCGATGGCTCACCGAAAATCGTATTGCCGCTCATCACGGCAACCGAAAACCATCCCCAGGCATAGCCGGTGGGATTAGTTTCCGACAATTTCGTAATTGTGCTCCATTCGTAATAGATCAGCAGTGCCAGCAACCCAGCCATCAGGCGGAACATCATTCCGCCGTACCACGTGGCGGCCAGGATGATCACGGCCATAACGATGCCGGATATAATACGTAGTCTGAGTTCGCGGCTCATCAGACGCCTGCCAGCGCAACTTGATCCGACAGGCCGCCAAACCTGCGATCGCGCGTCATATACTGGTCGATGGCCGCCAAGAAGGTCTTGCGATCGAAGTCAGGCCAGTAGTCAGGAATAAACAGGAATTCGGAATAGGCCGCCTGCCACAACAGGAAATTCGAAAGCCGCTCTTCGCCGCTGGTGCGGATAATAAGATCGGGATCGGGTATGCCTGCCGTATCCAGACGGGCTGCAATCGCATCCGGGTTGATCTCGGATGCGTCGAGCTTGCCCTCGGCCACGTCTCTGGCAAGCGAGGCCGCCGCACGGGCTATTTCATCACGGGAGCCGTAATTGAAGGCGATCACCAGCGTCAGTGCGGTGTTCTCGCATGTTCTCTCTTCGGCCTCGGTCAGCAGCTTACGGATATCGTCCTTGAGACCGGATCGATCCCCGATGATCCGAACGCGGACATTTTCCTTGTGCAGATCGGCAAGGTCACGACGGATGAAGGCCTTGAGAAGCCCCAGCAGATCCATGACCTCGGTTTCCGGCCGGCGCCAGTTCTCGGAAGAGAAGGCAAACAGCGTCAGATATTTGAGGCCATATTCGCCGGCTGCACGCACGGTTTCCCGCACGGCCTCGACGCCACGCCGATGACCCATGAGCCGTGGAAGCCCGCGCTGCTTTGCCCAACGCCCGTTGCCATCCATAATGATGGCAACATGCTCAGGGTGTGAGGAACGTGTAATGTTCGACATCTCGATCCAGTTTAAGCAGCACGGAATTGAAGGAAAAAATCGACGAGCTCAAGAGCCGACTATACCTGCATGATTTCTCTTTCTTTCTCTGCAAGCAAGCGATCAATTTCCGAAATCGTTTCATCCGTCATTTTCTGGACTTTCTCAGACAGCGCCCGGCTGTCGTCCTGACCGATGTCGCCGTCCTTTTCAGCTTTCTTCAGCCCATCCATACCATCGCGACGGACGTGGCGAATAGCGACCTTGGCCTTCTCCGCGTAGTCATGCGCGACCTTGACGAGCGACTTGCGACGCTCTTCATTGAGTTCAGGCAAGGGAATACGCAGGTTCTGCCCATCGACGATCGGGTTGAGGCCCAGATTGGATTCACGGATCGCACGATCGACAGCACCGACCATCGACTTGTCCCAGATGTTGACACCCAGCATGCGCGCTTCCGGAACCGTGATGTTGGCAACCTGAGAGAGCGGAACGCGAGAGCCGTAGGCATCGACCGTGACAGGATCGAGAATGTTTGCAGAGGCGCGCCCCGTACGAAGCGATGCGATGTCGCTCTTGAAAGCATTGATCGCCCCATCCATGCGACGCTTGATATCGTTGATGTCAGTACCACTCATATTCATACTCCGTCAGTTCTGGCCGATCTGGCCCAATTGCACACCGTGGAATCAGCGCCCGGCCATTATTTGTCGTGCACGATGGTCTTGCGACCGCCGCCCGTCAATATTGCTGCAAAACCGCCCTTCTCATGGATCGAGAAGACGATGATGGGAATGTGGTTTTCACGCGCAAGCGCGACCGCCGCAATATCCATGACCGCAAGTCCCTTGCCCAAGACTTCCGAATGAGTCAATTCGTCAAAGCGGGTCGCGGTCGGATCTTTCTTCGGATCGGCCGAGTAGATGCCATCGACCTGCGTTCCCTTGAAGATCGCTTCAGCGCCAATTTCTGCGGCGCGGAGTGCAGCGGCCGAGTCCGTCGTGAAAAACGGATTGCCTGTGCCGCCTGCAAAAATGACCACGCGACCCTGCGCCAGGTGCGAGAGTGTCGCGCGCTGGGAAAAGCTTTCGCAAATCTCGGGCATCGCGATCGCCGACAGAACCACCGTATCGATGTCGAGCTTGCGCAGCGAGGTCGCCAGCGCCAGCGCGTTGATGACGGTCGCGAGCATGCCCATGTGATCGCCGGTTACCCGGTCACCACCCTTGGATGCCACGGCGACGCCGCGGAAGATATTCCCACCGCCGACGACGACGCCGACCTCGACGCCCATGGCGCGTGCCTCGGCAATATCAGACGCGATGCGATCTGCGACGGCGACGTCGATACCAAAACCCTGATCGCCCATGAGGGCTTCGCCCGACGCCTTGAGAAGAACACGTTTATAAAGCGGCTTGGAAGACATCATGACTCCTTAAAGCATGTCGCGGACAGTCAGCCACCATTTGCGGCGACGACATGCGAGATCTAGAGAGAAACGCAACGGCGCACCAATCTTCAATAGATTGCCACGCGCTGCGAGGTATAACCGCATCGCGGATACACGAAGGGCACCGCGTTGTCACGCGATGCCCGGAGTTTTCCCGTATTTGGGTAAATGGATCAGCCCTTGGCGACGGCAGCAACTTCAGCTGCGAAATCGCTCTCTTCCTTCTCGATGCCTTCACCGAGAAGAAGGCGCGCCATGCCGACGACTTCGATCTTCGCGCCAGCTTCCTTTTCAGCTTCCTTTACGGCGTCACCAACGGTGATGTCAGGGTTGATGACGAAAGCCTGCGACAGAAGAGCAACTTCTTCGAAGAACTTGCGCATACGGCCATCGACCATCTTTTCGATGATGGCTTCAGGCTTGCCGGATTCGCGGGCCTGTTCGATGAAGACGTTGCGTTCGCGTTCAGCAACAGTCGCGTCAACTTCTTCAGAACGGATGGCAAGCGGGTTTGTGGCGGCAATATGCATGGCAATCTGACGGCCGATCGATGTGAGAACAGCCTTGTCGCCTTCCGACTGCAGCGCGACGAGAACGCCGAGCTTGCCGATGCCGTCGCCAGCAGCGTTATGAACATAGGTCGCGACAACGCCGTGCTTGACTTCGAGCAAAGCGGAGCGACGAAGCGCCATGTTCTCACCAATGGTCGCGATTGCGTCCTTGATGGTGTCGGAAACGGACTTGCCGGTTGCCGGATAGATCGCGGCAGCGATGGACTCGACCGTGCCATCTGTCGTCAGGCCGACAGATGCCGTACCGCGAACGATGTCCTGGAAGGCGTCGTTACGCGCAACGAAGTCGGTTTCCGAGTTGACTTCAACAACAACAGCCTTGTGACCGGCGGATGCGATACCAATGAGGCCTTCAGCAGCTGTCCGGCCAGACTTCTTGTCAGCCTTGGAAATGCCCTTGGCGCGCAACCAGTCGATTGCGGCTTCCATGTCACCGGCTGTCTCAGTCAGCGCCTTTTTGCAATCCATCATGCCTGCGCCAGACTTCTCGCGCAGTTCCTTTACCATTGCGGCTGTGATTTCGCTCATTGTGTGCCTCTTGTCGGTTCGTCGGTCACGGCGCGGTTGCTGCCAGACCTCAATCGGATTTTGGGAACGAATGTACCCGGAACTGTGACAGCCTGATGAAGAGGCTATCACGAAATATCATGAACCTCGCGCATCGCCATGCGGACCGCGCGGTTGAAACGAACAAGGCCGCCGAACTTTTCTAGTCCAGAACGGCCTTGTCTCGTCTCGTGGAGAAGGTGGCACATGGGTGCCACCCGTATAACGTATCAGGCAGCCGTACCGGCGCCAGCTTCGTCTTCAAGCGCAGGCTCGATCGGAGCTTCTTCAGAAGCGCCAATGTCGCGACCGGAAGAACCCTGCTGACGAGCGATACCGTCGATGGCTGCACGGGCAATCAGATCGCAATAGAGCGAGATTGCGCGCGATGCATCGTCGTTACCTGGGATCGGGAAGTCGATCTGATCTGGATCGCAGTTGCTGTCGATGATCGCAACAACCGGAATGCCAAGACGCTTGGCTTCTTCGATTGCGATCTTTTCCTTGTTGGTGTCAACAATGAACATCAGGTCAGGAACGCCGCCCATATCGCGGATACCGCCGAGAGCCTTTTCAAGCTTTTCGCGTTCGCGCTCAAGGTTCAGACGCTCTTTCTTGGAATAGCCAGCTGCGTCGGAGTTGAGGATTTCGTCGACCTTGCGCAGACGCGCGATCGAGTTGGAAATCGTCTTCCAGTTGGTCATCATGCCGCCGAGCCAACGCGAGTTGACATAGTACTGAGCAGAACGCTTTGCACTGTCGGCAATGATTTCCGAAGCCTGACGCTTCGTGCCAACGAACAGAACGCGACCGCCACGGGCAACCGTGTCAGACACGACCTGAAGGGCGCGCGACAGCAAAGGAACTGTCTGTGCCAAGTCGATGATGTGGATGTTGCTGCGGTCGCCGAAGATGTACGGCTTCATCTTCGGGTTCCAGCGATGTGTCTGGTGACCAAAGTGAACGCCAGCTTCCAGAAGCTGACGCATAGAGAAATCGGGCAATGCCATGCCTAGTTATCCTTTTCCGGTTTAACCCCCGCGAAGCAAACAGCGCCATCAAGATGGCACCACCGGGCGGAACGAACCGGATTTCTCCCGGAACATCCCAAGCTTCGCGTGTGGAATGGTCTGCCGCATACAGACTGTTTTGAAGAAACGCAAGCAAATATGCCGAAAATAACGAAATCGATCAGCGGACAGGCTGGTTATCACAGCTTTCCGGCTTGAGGATATCGAGCTTGGCCAGTTTTCCGGTCAGCACGAAATCTCCATAATCCATGGTCAGATCGCGTGTGATTCCATTGTCGTAAAGCTTGAACGACATACGATAGATAGGAAGCGAGTCGGCTCCAGCCTTGTCATTGTAATAGGCAATCGTCACGGGCCAGAACGGTGTCTTTGCAAAATCACCGGCTTTACCCGCATCTGCATCGCCGTCCGTGGGCGCCTGCTCCTTGCCCACCAAAGTAGACGTGATCAGACTTTCATCGCCATCATCGGAACCATCGAACACCCGAGATTCGAAAATACGCTTACCAAGTTTTGCATTCTCTATGACCTGCACCATGTGCTCTGTCGGAAATTCGCCGGCGACCAGATCGACCTTGCGCACATCGGGCTTGGTCAGGTCGATTTTCATCGCACCGTTATCATCCGCAGCGGAGCCCGTGACCTCCTTGTCCAGCTTGTCATCCGTAAAGGACTTGGTCTCGAAGGTGAATTTCTTGGACGCTACATCCTCGAACGTCGTCGTCTGCTGATCCGTCAGCCGCACCGCATCACCGGTGTTGATCTGGGTAACGAAGCGAAAGTCGGTTTTATAGCCTTTGCAGGAGGAACCCGTGAACTCGTAGACCATTCTGCCCGTCATGCCTTCGATGCCGGAACGATCAGACGCGTCCTTCAACTCCAGATCATAGACGGCGCGATGGGAGATGAGATTCGGAACGGTGGCAGGCACAGCGCTTGCGACGTCAGGCATCACCATAAAGGTGCCAGAGGCAAGTGCGATGGCAAGGTTCCTGACAAACATTCAATATCTCCTGTTGGACTCATCGCTCATATTGTACAAGCAACCGCCCGGCTTTTGGACATCATGTTCTTTTTGCCGGATTTTCGAACGATTTACAACAAAAGCGGAGACGAAAATGTCGGATGCCATCGAAGCTCGCCTGAAGGAATTGGGCTACACCCTGCCCGCCGCCGCGGCACCTGCTGCAAATTATCTACCTTATACCATCAGCGGCAATCTGCTTTATGTTTCCGGTCAATTGCCGATGGAATCCGGCAAGATTGCGGTCACTGGCCACGTCGGTCGGGATGTCGATGTCGCAACAGCCCAACGTGCCGCCGAACTTTGCGCCGTCAATATTCTGGCGCAAGTCAAAGCTGCATTGAATGGCGACCTTTCAAAGGTTCGTCGTATCTTGAAGCTCAATGGCTTTGTCGCATCCGTACCGGAGTTTACCGAGCAGCATCTCGTCATCAACGGCGCGTCCAACCTCATCGCCAATGTTCTCGGCGAAGCTGGCAAACACGCCCGGGCCGCCGTCGGAATGGCCTCCCTACCCTTCAACGCCGCAGTCGAGATCGACGCTATCGTGGAAATCGACGGATGACGCTGAAACTTTCATGGCTGACGGCTACACCGATTGCCCATCGTGGCTATCATGACCAGAATGAAACCGTGTGGGAGAATACCCTCACGGCTTTCTCCCGCGCCATCGAGGCGGGTTTTAGCATCGAGTGCGATTTGCAGCTCGCTTCCGATAGCGTTCCCGTCGTCTTCCATGACGATGAGATGACCCGGCTCACCGGTATCAAAGGTGATGTGCGGGAGCGGACATCGGGTGAACTTGGCATGTTATCGGTCGGACAGACCAGAGACCGCGTGCCAACGCTCAAGCAACTCCTGAAACTTTGCGACGGCCAGGTCCCGTTGGTGCTGGAACTCAAGGGTCGGGTCGGTGAAGGCATCGATGACGGCTTTGCGGAAGCGGTGCTGGAGGTGCTGGAGGGTTATGAAGGTCAGGTCGCACTGATGAGCTTCCATCATCATCTGCTGAAGGCTTTGAAAGCGGCAGGCTCGCCCTGGCCTCTCGGCCTCACGGCAGAGGGTGCAAATCCGGAGGACTTCTTCAAGCATGACGAAGCGATGCAGATTGGCCTAGACTTCATCTCCTACGCTTGGCCCCACCTGCCCAACAGCTTCATTGACGCTCAAAGAAAACTCGGCCTTCCCGTCATTACCTGGACCGTGCGGGATGAAATCGGACGCGAGAATACCTATAGATATGCGGACCAGATCACGTTCGAAGGTTTCGATCCAAAAGAAGGTACGACAGCCAGCGCATGAGCGAGGAATATTCCATTCGCGTAGAGCAATCCTTCAAGGACATAGATCCGGAAAGCTGGAACAGGCTCTCCGGGACTTCAAAAACGACACAAACAGAAGACTACAACCCCTTCATATCGCATGCATTTCTGTCATCAATGGAAGAGTCCGGCTCCGCAACCGCAAAGACCGGCTGGCGCGGGCACCATCTTCTGCTTGAAAACAGCGATGGTCTGTTGAAAAGCGCAATCCCTGCCTATCTGAAAAGTCACAGTCAGGGCGAGTATGTTTTCGACCATGGATGGGCGGATGCACTAGAGCGGGCGGGCGGCCATTACTATCCGAAGCTGCAATGCTCGGTGCCCTTCACGCCTGCCACCGGGCCACGGCTGCTGACAAATGGTGTTGATGACGCTGCTTTCCGTCAGGTTCTGGCATCCGGCCTGCGGCAGGTTACAGAAGCAACCGGAGTGTCTTCGTCACACGTGACCTTCGCACCCGATGACGATATCGACGCGCTGGTGCAGGAAGGCTTTTTGCCGCGCACAGACCAGCAATTCCATTTTATCAACAATGGCTACCGCGACCACGCCGATTTTCTCGATGCCCTATCGTCGCGCAAGCGCAAGGGCCTGAAAAAGGAACGACGCGCCGCACTGGAAAACGGCATCGAAATTGACTGGCTGACAGGCAGCGATCTGACCGAAGATATCTGGGACCAGTTCTTTGCCTTCTATAAGGACACCGGCAGCCGCAAATGGGGTCGCCCCTACCTCACCCGAGACTTCTACTCGCTGATCGGCCAGCGCATGGCCGATGATATCCTGCTCGTCATGGCAAAACGCGAGGGGCGTTATATCGCGGGCGCCATCAATTTCATCGGTGGAGAGGCTCTCTATGGGCGCCATTGGGGGTGCATCGAAGACCACCCCTATCTGCATTTCGAAGTCTGCTACCACCAGGCCATCGATTTTGCGCTGGCAAAAGGGCTGAAGCGCGTTGAAGCGGGTGCGCAGGGCGAGCATAAGCTTGCGCGCGGTTACACTCCGGTGACGACACGTTCCGCCCATTTCATCACCCATCCGGGCTTGCGTCGTGCCATTGCTGATTATCTGCAGCGTGAACGCAACGAAGTCGAGCAGATCGCAGACTATCTCGATGAGCATAGTCCATTCCGAAAGGGTGAGCGCCCGGAAGCAGACGACTGATTGCACCATTATACCAGGAGACATGTGATGACATCGGCCTATGATACCAACAACATCTTCGCCAAAATCCTGCGCGGTGAAATACCTTGCGCGAAGGTCTACGAAGACGATGACACGCTGGCGTTCATGGATGTCATGCCACAAGCACCCGGCCACCTGCTCGTCATCCCCAAAGCAGCCTCGCGCAATATTTTGGATGCCGATCCTGCTGTTTTGGCGAAGACCATCGCAGTGGTCCAAAAACTGGCCATCGCCGCAAAGCACGCTTTCGACGCCGAAGGCGTCAATGTAGCGCAGTTTAACGAGGCAGCGGCCGGACAAACCGTTTTCCACCTGCACTTCCACGTCATACCACGCAACGAACACGAACCCATGAAGCCGCACAGCGGCACCATGGCAGATGGTGATGTGTTGAGAGCGCATGCGGAGAAGATCAAGGCCGCGCTCGGCTGATCAGGCGCGCTGATGTTTCAAATCGGCATTTTTGCATCCGGCTCCGCTTCTTCTGAAGACAACGTTGCAAGCACCTTTCCCGCCAGAACATAGGCCAACCCAAACATCGCCATGCCGCCAAGGACATCGCTGAGGTGATGTCCGCCATGGACGAGAATGGCCGGCAGCATTACGACATTGACGATAAGGACGAATGGAAAAATCGACCTGATGCGCGCTAAAAAGACGACGGACATGCACGCCATGACGGTGTGAAACGACGGGAAACCAATGAGGCCCAGCACATTTCTTGGAGAAATGTAGCCTGCCCCTTCGCGGCCGAGCCTCAGAAGCTCGTCTCCGTAGTTCGGTGTCACGCCCAGTTCAATTCTCGACAAAAGGTCTGGAGACAAAACGTATAGCGTCGATGGCCCGAAGGTCGGAAATACCAACCAGATTGCGATGGAACCGATGACACCAATGAAACCGGTCAGCAGAAAATGCCACAGGGCATTGGTTTTGCCTGAAAACCCCAGCAAGACGATCACGAAGGCAAGCTGCGGAAGTGAGCTGAAATAGACGTAAAAAAGTATTCTGGATATGATCGGCCATTCAGCGGCGACCGCAACGGCCCTCGGCCAACTATAGCCAAAGATTGCATCGACTTGGACCAGCAGCCCATCGAATGGCGTCATGCGGATTGGAAGCAGAAGATAGTTGAAGACCGATGCGACAAGTGTGAAAACGATGAAAAGCCCTGAAGCAATCAAGACCACTGCAAGGCGCTCTTCGCCGCGGTGCGTCCGATAATATAATCCCCCGATCATCAAAGCCAAAGCTCCGAAACCGGGAAATGCGTAGCCCATCCAGTCAATCGAGATGCCTTTCGCCATGATCAAAATAAGATCGGCGAATGCCACGACGGCGACGAGAAGAATGAGGACACGCTCAGCTGGCAACAATCGCATAAGTATCTCCGTTGCGGCCAAAGCTATCGTTGAGACTTGAACGTTACGTAAACCCTAGCCTTATCGCAGGTCGAGAGCCAAAAGGCCGACGGCAAGCAGAACAATCGGGACCACCACCCCAACCAACACCCTTTGGCGCGCCAATAGAAAAACCGCAAATCCGAGCGATGCCGCGCCGATGCGGAGCCACATTGGCGAATTTTCCAGCGTACCTGTCGGGAAGACGATCAGCTTTGCCGTGACCGCCATGACGAGAGCCGTTGCCACCGCCCTCACCCAGTTGAGTGTTTCGGACCCCTCCTTCAGACGATTGCCGGCGACAACGCCGAGCCAGCGCCACAGGTCTGTCGCGAGCCAGCCTGCAAAGGCGATGAAGAGATAAGGCGCCCACCATGCGTCCGTCATCATGGCTCACCCTCCACTGACGTGGATGCGTTTGCGCGCCGAAACCAGAAGCGATCGATAAGATAGGCAAGTGTTCCGCCGCCTATACCGGCATAGAGAATATCGAATTCGGGTTCGACCATGGCAAACAGTGGACCAGCGATGACGCCAATGACAAAAGCGACCTTGACGACCGTATGCCGGGCTGTGGCCCAGATGGACGAGACGAAATAGACAGGTGTCAGGAAAAACAACACGCCAGCGACGATTGGCGGAAAGGCCGCGACCACGCCATAGCAAACACCGACAATTACGGCGTTGACCAGCGTCAACGTCATTCCAAAGCCGATGAACCACGCAACGCGCGCCTCTCGGGGTACCTTGCTGAGATTTTGCGTTGCGTAGACCCAAGCCGTAATGGCGACAAAGTGTGACAGGAACAGCAAGATCCAGGTCGGCGTTTTTGCTGTTCGCATTTCCGGCACGATGGAGGCCACCATCGGCATCATGCGGATCGATGACAATGTTACGACCAGAAAGCACGTCGCCAGGCCAGCGCCGCTGCTCATGGCTCCAATCAGAATCATCTTTGCAGGAAGCGCCCAGACCGACAAGGTCATGAACACCGCTTCTCCGCGCGTTACGCCAGACTCCAAAGCAAAAGCGCTGAACCCGACGAAAGACGTCATGAGAATGAGGGCGGGCAGTGAAAAAATGCCTTTCATGCCTCTGAAAAACCAGAGGTAAAGGGGCTGTGCTTCACGTTCTGAAAACATGCTAAAGTCCGGTACCGACAAAACTAAAAGTGCCGGGCGTCAAACCCGGCACTTTTTTTAAACGTGAAACACAGCTTACTTCTTCTTCGGAACCTTGGGCACCGTGTTTGTCCTGCGCGCGGGCTTCTCGGCTCCGGCTGCCTTGTCCGCATCCAAAACGGCAATATCTACGTCCGGCTCGGCTTTTTCAGCCTTTGCGGTTTTTGCCTTGCCCTTGGCCTTGCTCACGGTCTTGGCGGCCTTCAGCTCGGCTTCAGGCTTTGGCTTGACCGATGCGCTTTCCGATACGACGTCCAGTTTCAGCCCCTCAGTGCCATCATCCTTCTTGCCGATGGAGACAGTCACGACGCCACCCTTCTTGAGCTTCCCGAAGAGAATCTCGTTGGCGAGCGGCTTCTTGATGTATTCCTGAATGACGCGCCCAAGCGGACGGGCACCCATTTTTTCGTCATAGCCTTTTTCCGCCAACCAGCTGACCGCATCGTCGTTCAGAACGAATGTCACATTGCGCTCGGACAGCTGGGTTTCCAGCTGCATGACGAATTTCTGGACCACCTTGTGAATGACCGCAGTCGGCAATGGCGAGAACGGAATGATCGCATCCAGACGGTTGCGGAACTCCGGTGTGAACAAACGGTTCAGGGCCTCTTCATCTTCGCCCGTACGCTTGGAAGAACCGAAGCCGATTGCTGACTTCGCCATTTCCGACGCACCCGCATTGGTCGTCATGATCAGAATGACGTTGCGGAAGTCGATCTTCTTGCCATTGTGGTCCGTCAGCGAGCCGTGATCCATGACCTGCAACAGAATGTTGTAGATTTCCGGATGCGCCTTCTCGATTTCGTCCAGCAGCACGACGCAATGCGGATGCTGATCCACACCGTCAGTCAGAAGACCGCCTTGCTCGAAGCCCACATAGCCGGGAGGTGCGCCAAGCAAACGTGAAACGGTGTGGCGTTCCATATATTCCGACATGTCGAAACGAAGCATCTCGACGCCGAGGGAGGCGGCAAGCTGCTTTGCGACTTCCGTCTTTCCGACGCCGGTCGGACCGGAAAAGACGTAGGAGCCGATTGGCTTGTCGGGCTCACGCAGTCCTGCACGGGCCAGTTTGATTGCCGTCGACAGGGCTTCGATGGCCGTATCCTGACCATAAACCACGTAACGCAGTTCTTTTTCGAGATTGGCCAAAACCGTCTCGTCATCTTTCGATACCGTCTTGGCCGGAATGCGGGCCATGGTCGCGATCGTGACTTCAATTTCCTTTTCCGTGATCAGCTTGCGACGCTTGGATGCTGGCAGCAGCATTTGCGCGGCACCTGTCTCGTCGATCACGTCAATCGCCTTGTCCGGCAGCTTGCGGTCGGAGATGTAACGTGCCGAAAGCTCCACTGCGGCCTTGATGGCTTCATTGGAATAGCGAAGATGGTGATAGCTCTCGTAATAGGGCTTGAGGCCCTTCATGATCTCGATTGCATCTTCAATGGATGGCTCGTTGACGTCAATCTTCTGGAAACGACGAACAAGCGCCCGGTCCTTTTCGAAGAACTGGCGATATTCCTTGTATGTCGTCGAGCCGATGCAACGGATTGCGCCGGAGGACAAGGCGGGCTTCAGCAGGTTGGATGCATCCATGGCGCCGCCGGAGGTAGCACCTGCACCGATAACGGTGTGAATTTCATCAATGAAGAGAACAGCGCCCGGCGTCTCCTCCAGTTCCTTGACGACCTGCTTCAAACGCTCTTCGAAATCACCGCGATAGCGTGTTCCGGCCAACAGCGTACCGATATCGAGTGAGAAGATCGTGTCATTTTTCAACGCTTCGGGCACCTTGCCCTCCACGATCCGCTTTGCCAAACCTTCGGCAATGGCGGTCTTGCCCACACCTGGATCGCCCACATAGAGCGGGTTGTTCTTCGAGCGACGGCAAAGGATCTGAATGGTGCGGTTCACCTCGGCATGACGACCGATCAACGGATCGATCTTGCCGCCCTTGGCTTTCTCGTTAAGGTTGACGCAATAGGCCTTCAGCGCATCCTGCTGCTTTTTCGGTCCAGCAGAATCGTCCTCGATACCACCGCTGCGGGCGGGCTTGGCCTCGTTCTCATTTTCTTCAGCACCGCGCGGCGCTCGGGTCTGGGACGAGCCGGGGCGTTTGCCGATGCCGTGTGAAATGTAGTTTACGGCGTCATAGCGTGTCATTTCCTGCTCTTGCAGAAAATAGGCTGCGTGGCTTTCGCGCTCGGCAAAGATGGCAACGAGGACGTTCGCACCGGTGACTTCTTCCCGTCCAGAAGACTGGACATGGATGACGGCACGCTGGATCACGCGCTGGAAACCGGAGGTCGGCTTGGAATCCTCATCGTAGCCGGTCACGAGGTTGGAAAGTTCGTTGTCTACGTAATCAACAACCGTTTTGCGGAGTGCGTCGAGATCGACATTGCAAGCGCCCATCACGGCTGCGGCATCGGCGTCGTCCACCAGCGCCAGCAACAGATGCTCCAGCGTGGCGTATTCATGATGACGCTCATTTGCAAAGGTCAATGCCTGATGCAGCGCCTTCTCTAGACTTGGGGAAAAAGTTGGCACGTTGCGATCCTCATTTCTTTTCCATGACACACTGCAGCGGATGCTGGTGCTGTCGGGCGAAATCCATGACCTGGCTTACTTTCGTCTCTGCGACTTCATATGTAAATACCCCGCACTCGCCGACACCATGCTGGTGTACTCGCAACGTGATGCGGGTCGCACTTTCCCTGTCCATCTGGAAGAAACGCTCCAGAACGTGGATAACGAACTCCATGGGAGTATAATCGTCGTTCAACAAAAGAACACGGTAAAGATTGGGTTTTTTTGTCTTTGGTTTGGTGCGGGTAATCACCGAGGTTCCGCGGTTCGCACCGCCTTCGTCCCCGTCATGGTCACCCTGCATGTAGATCGACGTCGCGATCATCTCACATCATTCTCCAGATCGTCATCGCGCTACCGTTTCGGTCACGCGAGCCTGTATTTCGCTTCACCATATCTAGGTCTTCTCTCTGCGATTTTAAGCCCCTCGATGCGCAGCGCAATCATTAATCCGTTCACGCATCACAATCGGAAGGAAGAATTGCTTCCGTCGATCACGGCAAGCTGCAACCTCACAGAAGCGTTCGTCGTCTCAGCGTAACAGCAACTGCATGCTCCAGGCTTTCCACCTCCATCTTACGGCAAATAGCCTTGGCCAGGTAGTTGATCGTGCGGCTTGTGAGGGCCATCGTCGTGGCGATCGTCTCGAAACCATGACCTTCCAAGGCCAATGACATCACCTGCTTTTCCAGCCCGGACAAGGGCTGTCTTTCCTGCACCTGATGTCCGGTGATGGTCGTCAGGCGCGCATGAGCGTGAATCATCAGAACGTTTAGTTTCTCAATCTCGTCGAGAGTGAGATGAGGTCGGTCACCGGCAAATCCAATCAGGCGCGGGGCTCCGGAAATTCCAAGAGCGGGAAACATCGCGCCTCTTACCAGGCCACCCGCTCGAAACGTGGCTGCCGCTTCCGGCGTAATGCAATTGCCTGTTTCGGTCTCTGAAAGGTCCCAACGTTCAGGACCAAGACTGCCAGGAGACTGGATGAAAATCGACGCATAATAGGCAATGCATTCATCAACGTTGTAAAACAGTGAGGCTGCAATATTGGAGGGAAACAGAAACGATATCGGCTCTTTTTCCAGCAGACGCGAGGTATCAAGAACATAATAGCAAAGAAAATCGAACAGTTGCTGGATATCGGCCAGCACGAAGCCGACCTCCTCCACTGTCGTGATTTTTTGCAGCCTGATGAGCAGGTGTTGGTAGATTGTCTCGCCTCTTGGTGTAGAGAGAATGACCGACCGTTGCGCCGCAGTTCGGCACAGCAGCCGGCCCGGTGCCGCCGACTTGTTGGGCTAAAGAATATGAGCGCATGACGGGGCTGTCAATTTTCACTGTCCAGCATTTCGCGGACGGCGACCGCAAGCTGTTTCAGGGAAAATGGCTTCGGCAGAAAACCGAACTTCGCATCGGCTGGCAGGTTCTTCGCGAAAGCGTCCTCCGCGTAACCAGACACAAAGATGAACTTCATCTCGGGATAGGTCTTGCGAAGTTCACGCAGCAGCGACGGGCCGTCCATTTCAGGCATGACGACGTCTGAAACGACGATGTCGACCTTGCCCTCCAATTCCTCCAGCACCTCAAGCGCTTCCGTGCCGGAACCCGCCTCATGCACCGTATAGCCTCGCGTTTCGAGCATACGTTTGCCGCCCCGGCGCACCGCTTCTTCGTCTTCCACCAGAAGAACGACTGCGGATTTGCCGGTCAGATCGAGCGGCTCGTCTTTTGCAGCGGCATCCTTGGCGGCAGCGGCTGCAACAGCTTCCCGCAGCGCTTCACCCTCAAGCGGCGCAACCACTTCGACGATATGACGCGGCAGGAAGATGCGGAATGCGGTTCCCTTGCCCACTTCCGAATCCGGATAGATGTAGCCACCCGACTGCTTGACGATGCCGTAGACCATCGAAAGGCCAAGGCCCGTTCCCTTGCCCACTTCCTTCGTGGTGAAGAAAGGCTCGAAAATCTTGTCCATGATCTCCGGCGGAATGCCAGTGCCCGTATCGGCGACCTCGATCATCACAAGGTCTTCCGTGGGCAGGTCCGCACGGCCAAGAGCGACGATATCGTCTGCCGTCATGTTGCGGGTGATGATCTTGATCTTTCCGCCTTGCGGCATGGCATCGCGAGCGTTCACGCACAGATTGATCAGCACCTGCTCGAACTGCGACAGATCGGTTTTGACAGGCCACAGGTCCCGACCGTAATCAACATCGAGCTTGACGTTGGTCCCGGATATCAAACGATCGACCAGCATGCGCAGGTCGCCGATGACATCCGTCAGGTTCAACACGGCAGGGCGCATGGTCTGCTTGCGTGAAAAGGCCAGCAATTGCCGGACGAGGACGGCGGCACGGTTGGCATTGCGTTTGATTTCCATCAGGTCCGCAAAGCTGGCATCGGCAGGACGTGCCTGAAGCAGTAAATGGTCCGACGACAGCAGAATGGCGGTCAAAACATTGTTGAAGTCATGTGCGATGCCACCTGCCAAGGTGCCAACCGCATTCATCTTCTGGGTCTGCGCCATTTGTGTTTCGAGCGCTTTCTGCTCGGTCACCTCAATGGCATAGACAATCGCGACCTCTTCCGGGGCCTCATCGTCCTGATCCAGAACAGCATGGACGTAGAAGCGGAAATGACGAGCCTCATCGGTCGGATGGCGCGAATCAAACGGCGCGATATCACCCTGGCGATCTTTTGCGGCGTCGATCGCTTCCAGCAGCTTTGGCTTGTCATTGTCGAGCAGGACAGCATCGAGAACCACACCGTTATCGATATCATCCCGGCCAACGACACCTGAAAACAGTTTGAGGAACGGCGCGTTGGTGCGCAGAATTCGACGGTCACCATCCAGAGACGCAATCGCCATCGGCGTGTTGTTAAAGAAGCGTGTAAAACGCATGGCGGATGCCGACTCGGCGTTTTCCTTGCCCTTGGAGCGCATCAGTACGATGGTCCGGCTTTCGCCCGGCGCACCGTCCCGCGCGGCAGTCACCTCATGGACCAGACGCGCTGGCATGCTCTGTCCATTGACGCGGCGCATATCGAGATCAAGCATTTCCGTGCGCTTGGCTCCAGCCTGGGGCTGAACGGATTCGATCAGCGCCATCCCCTCGCCCGCCACGATATCCGATACCGTCAGCGACCCTGGCGAAAATTGCGCCAGATCAATGCCAAGCCATTGCGACAGCGTGGCGTTGAGGTAGACGATCTCGCCTTTTTTTCCAGCGGAAAAGAAACCCGCAGGCGCATGGTCGAGGTAGTCGATAGCGTTTTGAAGTTCACGGAAAAAACGCTCCTGATCTTCACGCTCCGTGGTAATATCGGCGATCTGAAAAACGTGAAGATCTTTTCCACTCGTGTCCTTCAACAGGCGTGCCTTCAGGCGATACCAGTGTGGGCCGGACTGAGATGGAGCAGCGCTCAAGGGCTTCAGAAGGCGAAATTCTTCGTAGCCGTCCGTGCCGTCACGCAGACCGTTGATGAGACGATAGAGGGCTTCGGTCGATTCCCGGTCCCGCGACAGCAGCGTTTCGAGACTTTGAATGTCGGTCGCCTTGGTCGCGCCGGTCATCTGGCAGTAGGTCGCATTGGCATAGACCAGCCGCCCTTTCGGGTCTGTGATCAGAGTGCCGTCCGGGTTGGATGACAGAAATCGCCGCGCCATTCCGTCGGACTGGGATTGCGGCATGACCTCGATAAACCCGATGGCCGAGGACACAAGGAAGAAGATACCCAGCATCGCGAGGATACCGAGAATGCCCAGTACGACCTCGTTTTCCAAGGAATTCTTGAAATAGACAAAACCGACAGCAGCAGCGACAAGAACGAGAGCGAGAAGCAATATTCGCAAGAGGGTCCCGGACCTGGCCCGCCTGTCCACCAAAGGAAAGTCATTGTCGCTGGCTTGGCTCACCTTGGTCATCGAGGCTCTAACCCTTGCAGTTTATCCGACCCCTACGCATTCGAAGACAAAACCTCGAACGGAATCGCTTTTGTCTGTCTCTTGTAGCAATTTGCGGAAATATCAAAAAGCTCCGTGTCGTCATAAACCTTTGCCAATACACAAAGAATACGCCTGATTCCGTGCGATATCGCACCTTGCGTGGCACCTTTGCCACGCGTGCAACGTTATTACCGCCATGCCGCCTAGAATTTTAGCGGCCTTAGAAGGATAAAAACTTGTACTCGGCGCAAAAAAATCGTCTTTTCGCGTAAAACTTCTTGAAAAAACCAGATGCGGCAATCATTTGCCCGGCAAAAGACTGAGGAACTGGCTCGATGATGGACGAATTGATCGGCACGTATGGCAACAATCTGATCGTTGCAGTCGTGGGTGTCGGCGTGGCACTTCTGGCTCTGGCGATCATCCTGTGGCTTATTCGCAGACGCGGCGGTTCTTCGCCCTTCATTCGCGGCGGCAAAAATCGTCAGCCGCGCCTGCAGGTCCTGGATGCCACAGCGATCGATACGCGACGTCGCCTCGTGCTCGTCCGTCGCGACAATGTCGAGCATCTCGTGATGATTGGTGGCCCCACCGATATCGTTATCGAAAGCGGCATCGGCGCCATTCCTTTCATGAAAGATGTTCGCGAACCACAGAACGAAATGCTGGAATCGCCGCCACGGGAAAAGGCCGTTGCTCCTGAGCGGCCACGACATCTTGGACCATCACGCGAGCAGGAGGCACGCTCGTCTTCGCCGGACATGCCGGTTTCGTCTGCGCCACTGCCTGTCGAAAGGCCAGCATCAGCCGCCGCTACAGCTCCTGCTAGACCGGCAGCGCCCGCAGTCCAGCCTGCCCCAACGGTGGCTGCGAGACCGACACCGACAGCCGCACCACGACAGGCCGTACCTGTTGCGTCTCCTGCAGCTGTAGCATCACCGGCGCCAGCCGCGCCGCGTCCTGTTGTTCCACCGATGCCGTCGCCCGCTCCTGACGTCGCACCGGCACCAAAGACAGTCGCCAGAGAGCCGGTGGTCGCGCCGTTCACGCCAGCGGTGGTGCCCGCCGTCACTGCGGCGTCCCTTGCCGTCGAACCCGTCGACAGATCCAATGTATTGGCACCGTCGGTTCAGGAACGTCAGGTCGCGCCGCCTGTTACTCCTGCGCCAGCAATCAAGGCGGAGCCAGCGGTTCAGCCCCCCCTTATCGATCAAAACAACGCTGTCGATTTCCTCGACGCTGCCCGTGAACGGGTTCTGCCAACCTATCGTAACGAAACGCTCGTCACCGCCTCCGCAAGTCCGGCCAAGCCGGTGCCGCTTGGGCCGGATGAAAACGGCGCCGTCTTCGGTGACCAGTTGACCAGTGATTTCGAGAGCTTCCTGCAGGCAGAGATCGCAAAGAACAACGCAGCCGAGACGCCTGACGTTAGCCTGGATCCCAAAACTGAACCGGCTTTTTCGGAGCGCGTGGCCCCTGTGAACACAGACACGCCTGCGGACGAAAATGTCCAGAAGGAAATGGCGCGGATATTCGGTGAAATGTCCGTGACGCGCGACAAGTGACCAATAGCCTCAACTGTCGCTTTCGATGACTATGAGTACCGAAGCAAGCCCGTCGAAATTTTCGACGGGTTTTGTTTTGGCTTTAACCGCTTCACCGATTGCAACACCAGACAGAGTCTGATCAATCTCAATGTCCTCCACAAATGGTGTTTGTATGGCCTCTCCTGTTCCAAGCCAGAGTGCCCTGAAAGGCATGTTGATCATGGCAGTCTGCATGATCGTGCTGCCGGTCATGGATGCGATTGCGAAATATATGGCGATCAGCGAAGGCATGTCGCCGGCCCAGGTGACGTTCTACCGCTTCTTCTTCCAACTGGTCTGCACCTTGCCCCTGTTGCTGCTCATGTCTCCGAAAGCCCTGCTCTCTGCCAAACGTCCATGGCTTAATCTGCTGCGTGGCGTCTTGCATGCCGCAGCCAGCCTGACGTTCTTCGCGGCGGTCAAATACATGCCGCTGGCGGATGTGTTTGCCATCTATTTCGTCGAGCCGTTTCTGCTGACCATGATGTCGGCATTGTTTCTGGGCGAAAAAGTTGGCTGGATGCGCTGGAGTGCGATTGCCGTCGGCTTCATGGGCGCAATGATCGTGATACAGCCGAGCTTCGAGATCTTTGGCTGGACCGCACTCCTGCCCGTTGCCTGCGCTTTTCTGTTTACACTTTACCTTTTTCTCAACCGCGCGTTGGGGGATGCAGATAGCCCTCTGGTCATGCAGACCATGGCGGGCATCGCTGGCACGGTGTTCATGGCGGTCGCTCTGCTGATTGGTTTCTGGCTGGGCGATGAAAATTTCCAGATGTCGTTGCCCGGCTGGGGCCATGGTCTGGTGCTTCTGGTCTTGCTGGGCTCGATATCGGGCTATATGCATCTCCTCGTCGTGAAGGCGTTCCGCCTGGCACCGATTTCGCTGCTGGCTCCCTTTCAGTATTTCGAAATCATTTCCGCGACTGTTCTGGGCTACGTTCTGTTTTCTGATTTTCCCACGGCGTCGAAATGGATCGGTATTCTCATCATCGTCGCGTCCGGCCTCTTCATCATCTGGCGGGAGCGCCGCAGCGCCCAACGGGCCTTGATCGGCGTCGCGGAAGTTTGACGAATATGGCCTGTTGCCCTTGTTCCCTTCGCCAAGGTCGGGCAAAAGTCGTTGCACATTCGAGACGCACCTAAGGAGACTAAAATGGACGTTCGCGCCGCAGTCGCTGTTCAGGCAGGCAAGCCACTGGAAATCATGACGGTTCAGCTCGAAGGGCCACGCGCTGGCGAAGTGCTGATCGAGGTCAAAGCCACAGGCATTTGCCATACGGATGATTTCACCTTGTCAGGTGCCGACCCTGAAGGACTGTTCCCAGCCATTCTCGGCCATGAGGGCGCTGGCATTGTCGTTGATGTCGGTCCGGGTGTGACGTCTCTGAAAAAAGGCGACCACGTCATCCCGCTCTACACGCCGGAATGCCGCGAGTGCTATTCTTGCCTCAGCCGCAAAACCAACCTCTGCACGTCCATCCGCACGACGCAGGGACAGGGTCTCATGCCCGACGGCACCTCGCGCTTTTCCATCGGCAAGGACAAGATCTTCCATTATATGGGCTGCTCGACCTTCGCCAATTTCACGGTGCTGCCGGAAATTGCGCTGGCCAAGGTCAATCCCGACGCGCCGTTCGACAAGATCTGCTACATCGGCTGCGGCGTGACGACAGGCATCGGCGCGGTCATCAACACAGCCAAGGTCGAAATCGGCTCAACAGCAATCGTCTTTGGTCTTGGAGGCATTGGCCTCAACGTGTTGCAGGGTTTGCGCCTTGCCGGTGCTGATATGATTAT
The DNA here is from genome assembly GCF_023757665.1 of Rhizobium skierniewicense Ch11. Lineage (NCBI taxonomy): Bacteria > Pseudomonadati > Pseudomonadota > Alphaproteobacteria > Hyphomicrobiales > Rhizobiaceae > Rhizobium > Rhizobium skierniewicense. The sequence continues at coordinate 69,011 of NZ_RXPG01000011.1, read as the reverse complement.
CGGTGTCGATATCAACAACGACCGTAAGGCTTGGGGCGAAAAATTCGGCATGACACACTTCGTCAATCCGAAGGAAGTCGGTGACGACATCGTGCCATATCTCGTCAACATGACCAAGCGCAACGGCGATACGATTGGCGGTGCGGATTACACCTTCGATTGTACCGGCAACACCAAGGTCATGCGTCAGGCACTGGAAAGCTCTCATCGCGGCTGGGGTAAATCTGTGGTCATCGGTGTCGCCGGTGCGGGTCAAGAAATCTCGACGCGCCCGTTCCAACTGGTCACGGGCCGCAACTGGATGGGCACTGCCTTCGGCGGCGCACGCGGTCGAACGGATGTTCCCAAGATCGTCGATTGGTACATGGATGGCAAAATCCAGATCGACCCGATGATCACCCACACCATGCCGCTGGAAGACATCAACCACGGCTTCGAGATGATGCATTCGGGCGAGAGCATCCGCGGCGTGGTGGTTTATTGATTGATCAATCAACCAAAATCATCCCTCGGTGCCATGCGCCGGAGGACGCTGCTATTGGGAAAGGCCATTCCTTTCTTGCCGAAAAGGCGTGAGGAGCAAAGCAACCTCAACGTCATCCTCGGGCTTGTCCCGCGGATGACGTTCACGGTGCATGCAGGGCCATCGGTTTAGCCAATACTCTAGACCAGCCGCCTGTCACCTGTCGCGAACTTCGCCTTCAACAGGCATTCCTCATATTCCGCATCAGCAACCGAATCGAACACGATCCCGCCGCCGACATTGAAAGTGGCAGTGCCGTTCTCAAACAGCGTGATGGTGCGGATTGCCACCGAGAAACGCATGTCTCCATCGGGTGAAATCATGCCAATGGCACCGCAATAGACATTGCGTGGACCAATCTCCAGGTCGTTCAGGATTTCCATCGCGCGCATCTTCGGCGCACCCGTGATCGAGCCGCAGGGAAAGAGCGCAGCGAAAATATCCTCGATTACCAGACCGGGCAAAAGCTTGGCCCTCACATGACTGACCATCTGATGCACGGTGGGATACGTCTCGATCTCGAAGAGCTTCGGAACGTCCAGCGTGCCGACTTCTGTGATTCGTGAAATATCATTGCGCAAGAGATCAACGATCATACGGTTTTCGGCGAGCGTTTTTTCGTCCTTCAGCATGTCGGCAATCAATGCGGCGTCTTGCGCTGGTGAGCCGCCACGCCTGACAGTACCCTTCATAGGATGCGTTTCGATCCAGCCATCCCTCACTGAGAAAAACAATTCTGGCGAACGCGACAGGATCATGGGGCCACCCAGATCGACAAGCGCGCCATATTTCACCGGCTGCCTGGATATCAGCGACCAGAATGCCGCGAGAGGATCACCGTTCCAGTGGGCGTTGACAGGCATCGTCAGGTTGGCTTGATAGCAATCTCCCTGCCGCAGATGCTGGTGCAGCCTTGCAAATTGCGAGCTGTATTCGTCGAGCGTCCATCCGGGTTTAATGTCGCTAAGAAAGTCGTCTGCATCGATGAGTGGACCGGGGCTCGCCTGCTCGACATCACTGGCTGGTGACGCGAACACGCCAAAGCACAGCAACGGCACATCGCGCTTCGTCCTTACCAGCGGTGCCAGCTTTTTCTCGAAGAGATAGCCCGCCTCATAGGACATGTAACCGGCAAGATATTTCCCCCCGGCACGCGCGGTCTGCATCCGCTCCAGCGCCGGAAAGAACTCCTCCACCTCATTCGCGACGATAAGCTCATCCGGCTCAGTAAACAGCGTTACCGTGCCGGTCGTATCATCGCGAAAAAGCACATAAGGCGCGGTCAGCAAATCCGTTCGATCCCTCTAGACATCAGAGGCGATCGATATCGCCTTTCGCCCACATTTCAATGGTCTCGGCGTAGAAATCCGCAAAGCGGCCTTCTTCTATGGATTTGCGGATCCCCTGCATCAGCTCCTGATAATAGGCCAGGTTGTGCCAGGACAGAAGCATGCCGCCCAGCGCCTCGTTGGAGCGCGACAAGTGGTGCAGGTAGGCGCGGGAGTAATCGCGCGATGCCGGGCAATTCGACTGGTCGTCCAGCGGCCGCATATCTTCGGCGTGGCGGGCATTGCGGATATTGACGCGGCCACGCCTTGTAAAGGCCAGACCATGGCGACCGGACCGTGTCGGCATGACGCAGTCGAACATATCGATACCACGTGCGACCGATTTCAAGATATCGTCCGGTGTGCCAACGCCCATCAGGTAACGCGGCTTTTCGGTCGGCAGAACCGGAAGCGTCGTTTCCAGCATGGCCAGCATCACGTCTTGCGGCTCGCCCACGGCAAGACCGCCGACAGCATAGCCCTTGAGGTCGAGCTGTTTCAGGCCTTCTGCCGAGCGTATGCGCAGATCCGGCTGATCTCCGCCCTGCACGATGCCGAACATCGCCTTGCCCTTCTGCTCGCCAAAGGCGACACGGCAGCGCTCTGCCCAGCGCAGCGACATTTCCATGGCGCGCTCGATCTCCTTACGCTCGGCAGGCAGAGCAATGCATTCGTCCAGCTGCATCTGGATGTCAGAATCCAGCATGCCCTGAATTTCGATGGAGCGTTCCGGCGACATGTGGTGCAGCGATCCATCCACATGGCTTTTGAACGTCACGCCCTTTTCATCCAACTTGCGCAGGCCGGAAAGAGACATGACCTGGAATCCGCCGCTATCGGTCAGGATCGGATGCGGCCAGCGAATCAGCTCATGCAGACCACCAAGGCGTTGAATCCGCTCGGGGCCGGGACGCAGCATCAGGTGATAGGTGTTACCCAAGATAACATCGGCGCCGAGTTCCCGCACCTGATCCAGATACATGGCCTTGACGGTTCCAACGGTGCCCACCGGCATGAAGGCTGGCGTGCGGATGGCACCGCGTGGCATGGCGACTTCACCGAGGCGCGCGCCACCATCGGTTTTTTTGAGGGTGAAGGTAAAGTTCTCTTGCATCAGTTTTTCCGGAACAGAAGGCTTGAATCGCCATAGGAATAGAAACGGTAACCGGTCGCAATCGCATGGGCATAGGCCTCACGCATCGTGTCCAGTCCGCAGAATGCCGACACCAGCATGAACAGCGTGGATTTCGGCAGATGAAAATTGGTCATCAGAATATCGACCGCCTTGAAGCGATAACCCGGCGTGATGAAGATACCGGTGGCACCCGACCACGACTTGATCTGGCCATCGTCGGCAGCCGCACTCTCGATCAGCCGAAGCGATGTGGTACCGACGCAGACGATGCGCCCGCCCCTCGCCTTGACGGCATTCAACCTGGCCGCCGTTTCCTCGGAGACGTAGCCGATCTCGAGATGCATCTTGTGCTCCTCCGTATCGTCAGCCTTGACGGGAAGAAACGTACCAGCTCCCACATGCAACGTCAGAAAGTGTCGCTCGATACCGGCTGCATCCAGGGCTTCGAACAGAGCGGGCGTGAAATGCAGGCCTGCCGTAGGGGCCGCGACGGCACCTTTTTCGCGGGCATAGATGGTCTGATAGTCCGTCTGGTCCTGCGCGTCTTCAGGACGCTTGGCAGCGATGTAAGGTGGCAATGGGATGTGGCCGACGGAGGCAATGGCCTCATCCAGCACCGGGCCGGAGACGTCAAACAGCAGGGTGATCTCGCCCTCCTCGCCCTTCTCCTCGACGGTTGCCTCTAGAAAGGCAAGACCACAGGCATTGTCGCGCTCGTAGCCGAAGCGGATGCGGTCGCCCCGTTTGATGCGCTTGCCGGGCCGGACAAAAGCCTTCCAGCGACTGGCGTCGGCCCGCATATGCAGCGTGGCGGAAACGGCAGTTTCCGGTGCGCCCTCGCGAAGACGCACGCCTTCAAGCTGGGCTGGAATGACGCGTGTGTCGTTGAAGACGAGCGCATCGCCCGGTTTCAGGAAGCCCGGGAGATCGAAAACCTGATGGTCCGTCCTGCGGCCAATGTTCGGATCGACCACAAGCAGGCGTGCACTGTCGCGCGGATTGGCCGGGCGAAGTGCGATATTGTCGTCAGGAAGGTCGAAGTCGAACAGGTCTACACGCATGATGGGGGCTCTTGAATATCAAAACCCGCCCCGCAGGGACCTGCGAGGCGGGCTGGATCTCTATATCCTACGCTCAGGCTGCAGAAGCAAGGCGGATGGAGATGATGGAATCCGGGTCCTTGACAGGCTCGCCGCGCTTGATCTTGTCGATGGCTTCCATGCCCTCGATGACCTGACCCCAGACCGTGTACTGCTTGTTCAGCCATGGGCTGTCGGTAAAGCAGATGAAGAACTGCGAGTTGGCGGAGTTCGGGCTTTGCGAACGTGCCATCGAGCATGTGCCACGAACGTGCGGAATGGCGGAGAATTCAGCCTGAAGATCAGGCTTTTCGGAACCGCCCATGCCAGCACGCGACGGGTTGAAGCTTTCCGAACCTTTCTTGCCGAATTTCACGTCGCCGGTCTGCGCCATGAAATCGGTGATGACGCGGTGGAATACGACGCCGTCATAGGCCTGTTCGGAAACCAGTTCCTTGATGCGTGCAACGTGGCCAGGGGCCACTTCCGGCATAAGCTGGATGACGACCTTGCCGGTCGTCGTTTCCATGATGAGGGTGTTTTCCGGATCTTTGATCTCGGCCATGGTGTCTCTCCTTTTACGTGGGCATCCGCCCGGTTTTATTTCTTGCCGACGGTAACTTTGACCATGCGGTCGGGATCGGAAACTTCGCCGTTGCCGCCCTGCCCCTTCTTGATCTTGTCAACGAATTCCATGCCGGACACGACCTTGCCGACGACGGTATATTGCCCGTTCAGGAACGACCCCTGATCGAACATGATGAAGAACTGCGAGTTGGCGGAGTTGGGGCTCTGCGAGCGGGCCATGCCCACGGTGCCGCGCTCGAATGGCGTTTTCGAGAATTCGGCGGGAAGGTCCGGCAGATCGGAACCACCGGTGCCTGCGCGCTGGGCATTGAACGACTTGCTCATATTGCCGTACTGCACGTCACCCGTCTGGGCCATGAAGCCGGGAATGACACGGTGAAACGCAACATTATCGTAAGCGCCCTTTTCGGCGAGCGCCTTGATCTGCGCCACATGCTTCGGTGCGACTTCCGGCATGAGCTGGATGACAACGGGCCCGTCTTTTAGCTGAATCGTCAGGAATTCGGCAGCAGAAGCGATGGTGCTGGCGGCGATGGCGCTGACGAACAGAGCGCCTGCGAAGGCAAATCGAAGCAGTTTCATTGGATTAGGCTCCAGAATTATCACTGAGACGGGGGCTCAGCTTGCTGTTGAGGGCTTGCAACACGGCTTTCGGCACAAAAGCCTCCACATTACCGCCCATTGCTGCGATCTGACGAACCAATGTGGCGGTAATGGGCCGCGACGCTGTTCCGGCAGGTAGAAAGACGGTCTGGATATCAGGTGCCATCTGCCTGTTCATGCCCGCCATCTGCATTTCGTAATCCAGATCAGTGCCGTCCCGCAGCCCGCGAACGAGGAGTGTGGCGGCGTGTTCGCGAGCAGCATCCACCACCAGATTGGCGAAGGACACGACACGCAGTCGCTCCATGGCGTTTGGCAGCGCATGAGCTAGGGAAAGACGAATGAGGTCTGCCCTCTCCTCGAAGCTGAACATCGGCGCCTTGCCGGGATGAATACCGATGGCAACGATCACCTGCGACGCAACGTTGAGCGACTGGATCAACACATCCAGATGTCCGTTGGTCATCGGATCGAATGATCCGGGGTAAAAGGCAATCGTCATATCGCTCCCGATACTGAACGTTGGTTGTGCCGCCTTTTGTCATGGAAGGCCGGTCTTCGCAAGACCGGAGGATGTACTCGAAAGCCGAAATCGGCGGGTGAACATCACATGAATACCCTGTTCAGCGCGGCTTCAAGGCAGGTCGTTATAAAGGTCTCATCGAATGGCAAACGGGCACGTCGCCCAATCGGAGATGGAAATGCTGGTGTTCATGATGATCCTGACAATCGCGACATCCCTCGTCGTTGAATATGTCTTCATGGATTGACGTGAACTGCCAATTTTCTGAACACCAGATGAACGAAGCATTCAACAACGCTTCACAGGCGAAATGCTAATCGATTTTTAACAATAACGCGGAACTGGATCAAAGATCACGCGTTCAGATCGCAGTTAAAGGAACGAACACATGTTTACAAAAGTAAATCAGTCTACGTCTTCCAAAATCGGCGTGATCAGCACGGCATGGACAATGTTGGTTATCGCGATGGTAGCAACGACGTTCAGCCTTTACGGTCAGAAGCCGCAAGACAATGGTCCTGACTTCCCACAGCTTACATCTCGCTCTCAGTACACAAACTATTACTGATAGGGCGGGAGGGGTAGACGTTCAACTCCGGAGTTGAATACTATGGTTACGACATTAACCTTGCTGGCAGCCCTCATTAGCATCATGTTCGTCGCCTCCTTCATTTCCGTCGTATCGGAAACTCGCAAGGAAGACGAGGATTTCAAGATCCTGCTGGATCGCTCGAAGTTGTTCTGATGCAGAGACCGCGATTACCCCATTAAACGTCGTCATGATACGAAAGCCGCCCGACAGAGAGGCGGCTTTTTTGTTCCCACCAATCGGCGAGGGATCGCCCGCCTTTCGCGACCTCCATCACGCCTGTCAGGTAAGGGTTGCCGCAAGATCCGCATTACCTGGCAAAATCTCACGTCATCGTTTGGCAATGCGCGCTTTTCAGCGGAATTTAGCCTTCAATTTCAAAGCGGATTGATTTAAGGAAGCCGCACAGACCCGGCGTAACGGGCGAATATTGTGAGGTTTGCATAACGATGCTCGATTCTCTGAGAAGTGCTTCTCGTACCCTGGCGGCAAAAATTCTTCTTTTGCTCCTCGTCCTGTCCTTCGGCGTGTGGGGCGTTTCCGCATCTCTGGTGACGAGCAACTCACATTCCGTGATGACGGTCGGTGATCAGACCGTCTCTCCCAACGAGTACCGTTTCGCCTACCAGCGCCAGATGGCCGATGTCGGTCGCCAGTTCGGGACACGGTTGACGACAGAGCAGGCCAAGGCGTTCGGCCTCGACCGTCAGGTCTTCAGCCAGCTCGCCGCCGGTGCCGCTCTCGACGAACTGGCATCCAAGATGAACCTGGGTCTTTCAGAAGACCGTCTGGCGACACTGATTTCGGAAGACCCGTCCTTCAAGTCGCCCACTGGCCAGTTCGACCGTAACCTGTTCAGCCAGCGGTTACGCGGTGCTGGGTTCAATGAAGACGATTACGTCAAGGAACGCAGCAAGGTTGCCGTGCGTGGCCAGATCGTTGACGCCGTGTCCGATGGCTTCAAGCCGCCGCAGGTCCTCGTTGATGCGTTGAAGCAGTATCGCGACGAGCAGCGCTCCATCGACTATATTCTTCTCTCCAACGCCAACATTGATCCGGTCAAGGCGCCGGCTGACGATGTGCTGGCCGCATGGTTTGAAAAGAACAAGGACAAGTATCGTGCGCCGGAGTATCGCAAGTTCAGCTACGTGAAGCTCGAGCCGAGCGACATTGCCGATCAGGGTGCGATTACCGACCAGCAGATTTCCGATTATTACGAAGGCAACAAAGACAACTTCCGGACAGCGGGACGCCGTACGATTGAACAGCTGACGTTTTCGGACAAGGAAATGGCCGAGGCCGCTGCCGCACAGATCCGCGCTGGCACGACCACGTATGATCAGGTGGTGAAAGATCAGGGCAAACAGCCTGCCGATGTGACACTTGGCGAATTCACAAAAGACACGGTTCCAGACCAGTCCGTCGCAGAAGCCGCCTTCGCCATCCAGAAGGATGGTGGCGTTTCACCTGTCGTCGATGGCTCATTCGGTCCGGTCATCCTGCGCGTAACCGGCATCAAGAACGAAAGCATGAAGACGTTGGACGAGGCGAAGGAAGAAATTCGCACAAACCTCGCGACCACCAAGGCGGCCGAAGAAATGAACGCCGTTCACGACCGTTACGAAGATCTGCGTGGCGGTGGTTCGTCGCTGACGGACGCCGCGACACAACTGAACCTTAAGACTGTCACCGTGAACGCCGTCGATGCCAATGGACAGGATGAAAAGGGCAACCCCGTCGAAGGCTTGCCAACATCCGAACTCGTCGCCGAGGTTTTCAAGGCTGAACAGGGCGTCGATGCGCCCGCCGTCAACATCGGTCGCGAAGGCTATGTCTGGTTCGATCTTCAGCAGGTCATCGCACCCCGTGACAGAGCGCTCAACGAAGTCAAGGAGCAAGTCGTTGCCGACTGGACAGCCGAGCAGCAGCGCACGGCGCTTGCCGCCAAGGCCGACGAGTTGAAGGCACGCGCCGAAAAGGGCGAAACGTTGGCGACTATTGCCAGCGAGATGGGCCTTGCCGTGGAAACCAAGATGGGTCTTCGCCGCACCAGCGAAGACGCACTTCTGGGGCAGCAGGCTGTCTCCGCTGTCTTTGCTGGCGCAAACGGCCTCGTTGGGACCGCACCCGATACGGATGGTTCCAGCCGTGTCCTGTTCAAGGTCACGGATGTCAACACCACCACGCCATCCGACGCGCTTGATAACAACGACCAGCAGATCACCGCCATGGCTACGGCCGCAGGCGACGATATGCTCGACCAGATGGTCAGCCGTCTTCAGAGCGATTACGGTGTGACCATCAACCAGGCTGCCGCCGACCAGGCGCTGACCAACTACTGAGCCGCAAACGGGAACATGCGCACATGGCCGACTTGAAGCTGCTGATCGCCAAGGTTGCCAACGGCGAAAGCCTCAGCCGGGAGCAGTCCCGGGAGGCCTTCGACATTCTGATGTCCGGCGAAGCGACTCCATCGCAGATCGGTGCGTTCCTCATGGCCTTGCGGGTGCGGGGCGAAACGGTGGACGAAATCTCCGGTGCGGTCTCTTCCATGCGCTCCCGAATGATACCCGTCAGCGCACCTGCCGATGCCATGGATATCGTCGGAACCGGTGGCGATGGCCTTGGCACCTACAATATCTCCACCCTCGCCTCCATCATCGTTGCAGGGACTGGTGTACCGGTTGCCAAGCATGGTAACCGGGCTTTGAGCTCCAAGTCCGGCACGGCGGATGCGCTGTCCGTGCTGGGTGTCAAGCTCGATATCGAGCCGGACCTGATCAGCCTCTGCATCCGCGAGGCCGGTCTTGGTTTCATGTTCGCCCAGCGTCACCATTCCTCGATGCGCCATGTCAACCCGAGCCGGGTTGAACTTGGCACGCGCACGATCTTCAACCTGCTTGGCCCTCTGTCCAACCCTGCAGGCGCCAAAAAGCAGCTGCTCGGCGTGTTCGCACCGCATTGGCTGGTTCCTCTGGCAGAAGTGCTGCGCGACCTCGGTTCGGAAAGCGTGTGGGTCGTGCATGGTGACGGTCTGGACGAGATCACGACCACCGGGACCACCCGGGTGGCGGCACTGGAAAATGGCAAAATCCGCAGTTTCGAGCTGACACCGAAAGATTTTGGCGTTGGTGTCGCCCGCATCGATGATCTCAAGGGTGGCGATGGCGTTGCCAATGCAGCCGCATTGCGCGACGTTCTCGGTGGCGCCCAAAACCCCTACCGCGATGTCTCGCTGTGCAATGCAGCCGCTTCTCTGGTGGTCGCAGGCAAGGCCGAAACGCTGGCGGATGGCATGAAGATCGCCAGTTCCGCGCTGGATGACGGCAGAGCGACAGCGGCCCTCGACAGGTTGATTGCAGTTTCGAACGAAGAGCAGGCAAAGCCATGAGCGACATTCTGAAAAAGATCGAAGCTTACAAGCGAGACGAAATCACCGCTGCGAAGGCGGCAGTGTCCCTTGCAGACCTCAAGGCGATGGCCTCCGACCAGACCGCACCGCGCGGCTTCTACAATGCGCTGAAGCGCAGGCAGAGCGAAGGAACATTCGGCCTCATCGCCGAGATCAAGAAGGCCAGCCCTTCCAAGGGTCTTATCCGTCCCGATTTTGATCCGCCTGCGCTGGCAAAAGCCTACGAGGCCGGTGGTGCGGCCTGCCTTTCGGTGCTGACGGACACGCCGAGCTTTCAGGGCGCTCCGGAATTTCTCACAGCCGCCCGCAAGGCCTGCACCCTGCCCGCGCTGCGCAAGGATTTCATGTTCGAAACCTATCAGGTCCATGAAGCGCGCGCCTGGGGTGCCGACTGCATTCTCATCATCATGGCATCGCTGACGGACGACGAAGCAAAGCGGCTGGAAGACGAAGCTTTCTTGCTTGGCATGGATGTGCTTGTCGAAGTCCACGACGAGCAAGAGACCGAACGCGCACTGAAACTCACCTCACCGCTGCTCGGCGTCAACAATCGCAATCTTCGCACCTTCGAGGTCAGCCTCGATGTCAGCGAGCGTCTGGCCAGGATGGTGCCTGCCGATAAATTGCTGGTGGGCGAAAGCGGCATCTTCACCTACGAGGATTGCACGCGCCTGAAAGCATCGGGTATCACCACCTTCCTTGTTGGGGAAAGCCTGATGCGCAAGCAGGACGTAACCGCGGCGACCCATATTTTGCTCAACGGCGAAAACGCAGCGGCTGCCGAATGAGCAGCGATCCGCGCTTGACCCATATCGATGCCTCCGGCGAAGCCCATATGGTCGATGTCGGCGACAAGGCCGAGACGACGCGCGTTGCGGTCGCCGAAGGTTTCGTGACGATGAAGCCGGAAACGCTGTCGTTGATCCGCGAAGGCAATGCCAAGAAGGGTGACGTGATCGGCACGGCCCGTCTCGCCGGCATCATGGCCGCCAAGCAGACCGCCAATCTCATCCCGCTCTGCCATCCCCTGATGCTGACGAAGGTCTCGGTCGACATTACCGAAGATGACGCCCTGCCCGGCCTTCGCGTACAGGCCACCGTCAAGCTGTCCGGCAAGACCGGTGTCGAGATGGAAGCCCTGACAGCCGTGTCTATCACGTGCCTGACCATCTACGATATGGCAAAGGCTGCCGATAAAGGCATGGAAATCGGCTCCATCCGTCTGCTGGAAAAGATCGGCGGCAAATCCGGTCACTTCAAGGCTTGAGGCTGAACCGAGGTTCCGTCATTGCGCGATCATCGTCGCATTGCCACCAAAAGAAAGAGGAAACCGCATGAAACCTCTCTTGCCCGTTGCGGAAGCGCAGGCGCGGTTGCTGGCTGCGGCGAAGCCCGTGACATCGGCCGAGACGATACGGCTGGAGGATGCAGACCAGCGTGTGCTGGCGCAGGACTTATACGCGCGCCTCACCCAGCCACCCTTCCATGCCTCTGCCATGGATGGCTATGCGTTGCGCGCAGCCGACGCTCCGCGGATCGGCTCGGTTCTCACCGTCATCGGCGAATCCGCCGCAGGCCATGCTTTCGATGGTCACGTGGGTGAAGGCGAGGCTGTGCGCATCTTTACCGGCGCGCCTCTGCCTGACGGCGCGGACGCCGTTCTCATTCAGGAAGATGCGGAACTGCTGGAAGCGGGCAAGATCCGCACAACATTCGAGGTCACCGAAGGGCGACATATCCGCCCGCGCGGACAGGATTTTCAGGACGGTGAGACAGGGCTGAAGGCTGGGACGGAACTGTCCTTCACCGACATCACGCTCGCCGCCGCCATGAATCATGCGCAGCTTTCCGTTTACCGCAGACCGCTGATCGCCATTCTGGCGACAGGCGACGAACTGGTCCCACCCGGCAATGTGCCGAACCCTGCGCAAATCATCGCCTCCAACACCTTCGGCGTGGCTACACTCGCACGCAGAGCTGGCGCAGATATCCTCGATCTCGGTATCGTGGCCGATGATGAAGCCCTCATCCGCGCCGCCATCGACAAAGCCATTGCCGCGAAGGCGGATGTCCTCGTCACGCTCGGCGGTGCCTCGGTTGGTGATCATGATCTGGTGCAGGCGGCGCTGAAGGCCCAGGGGATGACGCTGGATTTCTGGCGTATCGCCATGCGTCCGGGCAAACCGCTGATGGTCGGCTCCATCGGCGACATGCAGGTTCTGGGCCTGCCCGGCAACCCCGTCGCCAGCCTCGTCTGCAACCTGCTGTTTCTGGAACCCCTCATCCAAAAACTCGGCCACCGCAAGATGAGTTCCCGCGAAACCAAAGCCAAGACCGCCACCACGCTCAAAGCCAATGACCAGCGGCAGGACTATCTCCGCGCGCGCACCATTGGTTACGAAGACGGCTTACCCGTCGTGGAAGCCTTCACCAAGCAGGACTCCTCGATGATGAAGATCATGGCGCAGGCGGATTGCTTGATCGTGCGCGCGCCGTTTGCGGGGGAATTAGTCGCTGGTGGAGAGTGTTTGGTGGTGTGGTTGCGGTAACGGCGCAAATAAATTGGTACTGCCCAATTTTCGCAAGAACTGTCGTTTCAACGCCAATCCTGAATACCGTTGAACTGGTGTGGTAATTATCTGCGGCTTTTGACCATTCTCGTTGGAGACGGACAGTGGAGCAAACATTTGAAACTGTTGCATAGTTTAATTCTAGTAGTCGTCACTGCGTTTGCGGGGTGCTCGCAAGCAAGCGAAGAAAGCATTAGGCTCGCAAAAGAAGTGCAGCAGTGCATGAAACGAGGGAACGACGGAGCGCCGGTTTCAGTACCGGTACGAATCGCTCTCGCACATGACGGATCGGTGACGCTAGTCGAAGTCAAAGGACGGAACTCAGACCAAAGGCTTTATGATGCTCAAGACGCAATAATGCGCGCCATTGAGAGTTGCGCACCGTATCGTGTTGGTCGGAGTGGCGAGTTTGAGATTGTGCTTACGTATTGACGGATAACAACTTCAAATGTTCGCCACTGGCGCAAAGCAAACTTAAAACCTGAAAGGCCGCATTTCTGCGGCCTTTCCTACTCATTGACCTCAAACCAACCGGCTTCGCTCCAGCGCCGCCTCGATAAAGCTCGCAAACAGTGGATGCGGGTCCAGCGGACGGCTTTTGAGTTCGGGGTGGTATTGCACGCCGATGAACCAGGGGTGATCGGGGTATTCCACCGTCTCGGGCAGGATACCATCCGGCGACATGCCGGAGAAAACGAGGCCGTGGCTTTCGAGACGGTCCTTGTAATCCACGTTCACTTCATAGCGGTGGCGGTGGCGCTCGGAAATATCCGTGGAGCCGTAGATTTCGGCAATCTTGGTGTCTTTCTTCAGCGATGCCGTGTAGGCGCCCAGACGCATTGTGCCGCCGAGATCGCCGGCCGCGTTGCGCTTTTCGAGCTCGTTGCCCTTCACCCATTCGGTCATCAGGCCAACAACCGGCTCGGTCGTCGTGCCGAATTCGGTGGAGGATGCCGTTTCGATACCAGCCAGATTGCGGGCCGCTTCCACGACCGCCATCTGCATGCCAAAGCAGATGCCGAAATACGGCACCTGACGCTCTCGGGCATATTGGGCAGCGCGGATCTTGCCTTCGGAACCGCGCTCGCCGAAACCGCCGGGAACGAGGATCGCATCCACCTTTTCGAGATAGGGTGCTGGATCTTCCTTTTCGAAGACTTCCGACTCGATCCATTCCAGCTTGACCTTGACGCGGTTTGCAAAGCCACCGTGATGCAAGGCTTCGATCAGCGACTTATACGCGTCCTTCAGGCCGGTATATTTGCCGACGATGGCGATGGTCACTTCACCTTCCGGCGTGTGGATGCGGTTGCAGACCTCTTCCCACTGCTCAAGGCGTGGCTTTGGGGCAGGCTCGATGCCAAAGGCGGCCAAAACCTCGTTGTCGAGGCCTTCCTTGTGGTAGGCAATCGGCACGTCGTAGATGTTGGCCACATCCAGCGCCTGAATGACGGCGGATGGACGCACGTTGCAGAACAGCGAAAGCTTGCGGCGTTCGGCTTCTGGAATCTCGCGGTCGGCACGCACCAGCAGAATATCAGGGTGGATACCCAGCGCCTGCAATTCCTTGACGGAATGCTGCGTCGGCTTGGTCTTCAACTCGCCGGCTGCCGGAATGTAAGGCATCAGCGTCAGATGCACGAAGATGGCCGTACCGCGTGGCAGGTCGTTCTTGGCCTGACGGATCGCTTCCATGAATGGCATGGCTTCGATGTCGCCCACCGTGCCGCCGATTTCGCAGATGACGAAATCGTATTCCTCATTGCCTTCGGTCACGAAATTCTTGATTTCGTTGGTGACGTGCGGAATGACCTGCACCGTCGCGCCGAGATAATCGCCGCGGCGTTCCTTGTCGATGATGTTCTTGTAGATGCGGCCCGTGGTGATGTTATCGGTCTTGGTGGCCGAGCGCCCCGTGAAGCGCTCATAGTGGCCAAGATCGAGATCCGTCTCCGCGCCATCATCGGTCACGAACACCTCACCGTGCTGGGTGGGGCTCATGGTGCCGGGATCGACATTGAGATAGGGGTCAAGTTTGCGGAGCCGCACCCGGTAACCACGGGATTGCAACAACGCTCCGAGTGCTGCGGCCGCAATGCCCTTACCAAGTGAAGAGACCACGCCGCCTGTGATGAATACATATCGCGCCATGGGATTTACCGATTACCTATAAAAGAGTGATTCCGCCAGCCCAAATTTCTGAAAGCCCACATTCATCTGTTGATGAAAGGCGAAGCTTGGCCGGAATGTGAACAAAAGAAAACCGGCAGGCTTTTGGCCTGCCGGAGTGATATGCTTGAACCGGTTTTACTGTCCGGTCGGAACTGCGTTGTTGGCCGGAGCCGGTGTCGCAGGTGCCGGTGTCGTCGTCGCTGGTGCAGGCGTTGTCCCTGTGGCCGGAGCCGCAGCACCATTCGTGGACGGAACGCCGTTCTGGGCTGGAGCGGCAGGCGTCGAAGACGAGGGGCCAAGCGTGTCCAGAATGCCGTTACCCTGCCCTTGCGTGGCTGGAATGCGATCCAGAATATCTGTCGGGCGCGATTCGTAGCGGGTCAGAAGACCAAGGCCGAGAGACGTCAGGAAGAACAGCGCGGCGAGGATCGCCGTGGTGCGGGTCAACGCATTGGCCGTGCCGCGTGCGGACATAAAGCCGGAACCGCCGCCGATACCAAGGCCACCGCCTTCGGAACGCTGGATCAGAACCACGCCGACGAGCGCCAGCACGATCATGAGATGAATAACAATCAGTACATTCTGCATGACAATCCATTCCATGCCCCGTTGGGAGCACAATGAAGAAGTTTGCGGCTCTTTACATGAGGCGAAAGCGTATTCCAAGCCCCTTGCAGGACGAAAGACACCATCAAGCCGTCAATTGCTCATAAGCCGCATAGATGGACAGGAAATCAGTGGCTTTCAAGCTGGCTCCGCCAATCAGTGCGCCGTCAACATTCTCGACGCCCATCAGCTCCAGCGCATTGGTGGGCTTGACCGAACCGCCATAGAGAATGCGCATGCTCTTGCCTTGCGCGCCGAAGCGCTTGACCAGCTCGTCGCGCATGAAGGCATGCGCTTCGCGAACATCCTGCGTAGTTGGCGTAACACCGGTTCCGATCGCCCAGACGGGCTCATAGGCAATCACGGTATCTTCCGCCGTCGCTTCGTCCGGCAGGGAACCGGCCAGCTGGCGCTTGAGCACGTCCAGCGTCTGGCCAGCCTTGCGCTCGTCTGCCGTCTCACCGATGCAGACGATCGCGACCAACTCGGCAGCGTGCGCAGCAGACGCCTTGATGCGGACCAGATGGTCGGTCTCGGCATGGTCGGTGCGGCGCTCGGAATGACCGACGATGACATGCGTGCCGAAGCAATCGGCAATCATTTCAGCGGATATGTCACCCGTGTGTGCACCCGACGGGTTCTGGTGGCAATCCTGCGCGCCGATCAGGAGCGGGCTGTCGTCGCAGAGCGCAGTGGCGACATACAGCAATGTCGAGGGCGGGCAGATCAGCGCATCTACCTTCTCGGACAGCGAACCTTTGACACCTTCGGCCATCGCCTTGATCTGATCGAGCGAATCGCGCGTCCCGTTCATCTTCCAGTTTCCAGCGACGAGCGGGCGAACATCAGGGGTCATTGCGATCCATTCCTCTTTGGTTTGACGGGCGCTCGCGTAAAACGGGAGCGCCAAAACGTCCGTGATACCTCCGTCTTAAAACGTACAGACGAAATTTG
Source organism: Rhizobium skierniewicense Ch11 (assembly GCF_023757665.1). Lineage (NCBI taxonomy): Bacteria > Pseudomonadati > Pseudomonadota > Alphaproteobacteria > Hyphomicrobiales > Rhizobiaceae > Rhizobium > Rhizobium skierniewicense. The sequence continues at coordinate 52,929 of NZ_RXPG01000011.1, read as the reverse complement.
GTATCAAAAATAACAGTTTTCTTGCAAATCCTCGCCCAAAAACGCCGTTTTTTGCGCGTTTTCGGTGTTGCAGCGATATTTTCTGCTTAATGTGTCAGCAAAAAGTTCAAGACTGCGCGCCAGTCGGTCATCCGCACCGGCGTTCCGTGCGTGCCACTCTTGTACAGCGTGAACCGCGTCGGCTGTCCGGCTTTCAACAGGGAGCGGAACATCGTGGCCTGCTGGTCGGCCGAATAGACCTTGTCCTCACTGCCATGCGTGAACCAGACCGGCTTCTTCGCCTTGGCAAAAGCACTCTTCGCGAAATCAGGATCGACCGCGCCGCCAAGAATGGCCATACCCTGCAGGCCGGACACAGCCTGGCTGTCGCGGCTGATGCCGTAGCAAATGAAGCTGCCCATCGAGGCGCAGGCAAGAATGACGGGGCGTGCGCCGGATTTCGATTTCGCATCGGCAATCAGTCCAGCAATGTCCGCCACCCCCTTTTCGTCAAAGCTTTTAACGCTCGGCGCGTAATATGTCCCGCCGTTGGCAACCGCCAGGTTCTTCAACCGGTTGAAGTTTCCGCCGAAGGTATAATCATTCATGCCCAGCCTGCGGTCGCCGCCACGGCCATGAATGAAAATCACCGTAAAGGCCTGACCGGACTCGGCACCCACGCGCCCAACATCAAGCGCCCTGCCCTTCACCGAGATCGTTTCAAGGTCCTGAAACTTCTTCGGCGCGAGATCGATATATTGTCGTTTCACCCGTCGCTCGGGCGTCTCGTCGCGCCCGTTGATGTCGCGCATCTCCTGATAATCGATGATCTGCGATGCGCCGTTATCGCCTGTCGACAGCACTGTCTGGCTCGAAAAAAGCTCATCCTTGAAGGGTTTCAGCGGCCCTCCGGTGCCCTGCGCCGAGACTGGCACGATCGCAACAGACAGGCAAAAAAGAGTACAAAAGGTGAAAATAGCTGTGGACATGCCTTGAGGAACCTATTCAATTCGGCCAGAACACTTGCCATCCGAGCAAGCGCGGCGCAATCCTTGGACGACGCGAAAACCGATCATCCGTGCTTGAGCAGACAATGTGCGTTGTCATCCGTGGCAAATCATAACTCTGCTCGCATGGCCAAATTCTGATTGAACTGGGCACAATGGACGATAGCAACGATCTCTTTTCAAGCCAAACCTCATCGAAGCCAGAGCCGGAAGCAGCTGTGGCGAAAACTGCGCCCGTGGTAAAGGCTGTCGCTAGCACGCCGAAGCCTGCGGCAGTGACCACCTCGTCGGAACAGGAATATGGCGCTTCGTCCATCCGCGTCTTGGAGGGTCTTGAGCCCGTTCGCATGCGGCCCGGCATGTATATTGGCGGGACCGATGAGAAAGCGCTGCACCATCTGTTTGCCGAAGTCATCGACAACTCCATGGACGAGGCCGTCGCGGGCCACGCCAACTTCATCGAAGTTCACCTGGATACCGAAGGCTTTTTGACGGTCAGCGACAATGGTCGTGGTATTCCCGTGGAAAACCACCCGCAGGTTCCCGGCAAGTCGACGCTCGAAGTCATCATGACCAAGCTGCATGCGGGCGGCAAGTTCGATGGAAAGGCTTACGAGACATCAGGCGGCCTTCACGGCGTGGGCGTCTCCGTCGTCAATGCTCTCTCGGACCTTCTCGAAGTGGAAGTGGCACGAAACCGCAAGCTATACCGCCAGCGTTTTTCGCGCGGCATCCCGACGGGCGGGCTGGAAGAGCTGGGCGATGTGCACAATCGTCGCGGCACGCGCGTTCGCTTCCATCCTGACCCGCAGATTTTTGGCGATCACGCAAAGTTCGAACCAGCCCGCATCTTCCGTATGGCGCGCTCGAAAGCCTACCTGTTCGGTGGCGTCGAGATACGCTGGAGTTGTGACCCTGGCATGGTGCCACCGGACGGTGACATCCCGGAAAAGGCCGTTTTCCACTTCCCCGGTGGCCTGAAGGATTATCTGGCGGCGACGCTTGGCAAGGATTTTACCGTCACCCGCGAAATCTTCTCCGGCAAGACCGAGAAGACCGGCGGCCATGGCGCCATGGAATGGGCCGTGACCTGGTATGGCGGCGATGCGCAACTGCATTCCTATTGCAACACTATCCCGACGCCCGAGGGCGGCACGCATGAGGCCGGGCTTCGCATCGCGCTGACCAAGGGGCTGAAGAACTACGCCGAGTTGACGCAGAACAAGCGCGCGAGGGAAATCACCACCGACGACGTGATGATTTCCGCTGTCGGCATGCTGTCCGTCTTCATTCGCGAACCGGAATTCGTCGGTCAGACCAAGGACAAGCTGGCCACTGTCGAGGCGCAGCGCATCGTTGAGAACGCGCTTCGCGATCCGTTTGACCATTATCTTGCCGGCAATCCCAATGAAGCGGCCAAGCTTCTGGACTGGGTTATCGAGCGCTGCGAAGAGCGCCTTCGTCGTCGCAAGGAAAAGGAAGTCAACCGCAAGACCGCCGTTCGCAAGCTGCGCCTTCCTGGCAAGTTGGCGGATTGCTCACAGAATACGGCCGAAGGCGCCGAACTCTTTATCGTGGAAGGCGATTCGGCTGGGGGGTCAGCCAAACAAGCGCGCAACCGCGCCAACCAGGCTATCCTGCCGCTGCGCGGAAAAATTCTCAATGTCGGCAGCGCAAGTCGCGAAAAACTGTCCGCCAACCAGCAGATCGCCGACCTCATCCAGGCGCTGGGTTGCGGCACGCGCACGAAATATCGCGATGAAGACCTGCGCTACGAGCGCATCGTCATCATGACCGATGCCGACGTGGACGGCGCGCATATTGCCTCGCTGCTGATCACCTTCTTCTATCAGGAAATGCCAGAACTCATCCGCGGCAGTCACCTCTATCTGGCGGTGCCGCCGCTCTACGTCATCCGCCAGGGTGCCAAGACGGTTTATGCCCGTGATGACGTCCATCGCGCAGAGCTGATGGAGACGGTTTTCAAAGGCAAAAAGGTCGAAATCGGCCGCTTCAAAGGTCTTGGCGAAATGATGCCTGCGCAATTGAAGGAAACCACCATGGACCCTTCCAAGCGCACGCTTTTGCGCGTGGAAATCGACGACGTGGATTTCGAGGGCACCCGGGACGCTGTCGATAATCTCATGGGCACCAAGCCCGAAGCCCGCTTTCGCTTCATTCAGGATCGTTCAGCATTTGCGGAAAATCTGGATATTTGACGACCTGTGTGATCCGCAGGAAATCTCAAACTTCCGAGCGGTCGAGATATTTAAGCGCGTGGACCACCGTCGCCTTGTCGTCAAACGCATAGACGCTATGCGCAACTCGTTTGGATTTTTTGCCATTAACGGCTGGAAATCATGTGCTACCATGTTATCTAAGAGCGAACGAAGCAGCGGCCTTGAACCGCATGTGAAAGGAAATCGCCATGAGTGGCATTCACGAAATGATTGACGGCGAAGTGAAGGGCAGCGATATCGTGCTCTTCATGAAGGGAACCCCACAATTTCCACAGTGCGGCTTTTCCGGCCAGGTTGTGCAGATCCTCGATTACCTCGGCCTTCAGTATAAGGGCATCAACGTGCTCGCCGACGCTGATCTGCGCCAGGGCATCAAGGATTATTCCAACTGGCCGACCATCCCCCAGCTCTACATCAAGGGCGAGTTTGTTGGCGGCTGTGACATCATAAAAGAGATGTTCCAGTCGGGCGAGCTTCAGGACCATCTCCAGGAACAGGGTATCAGCGTCCGCGGCGCGGCGTGATTTCGGCCGGGAAGTCCCGGCCCCCCTGACGTTTAAAATCTGTCTAGGCGTTGCCCCAAGCAACGCCTTTGCCGTTCTTTTGGGACAAATTCTGTGACAAATCTTTCACAATCCGATCCGGCACGCGCTATTACCATGGGGCGTACGGAATTCATCGGGCTTGCGGCAGCGCTGATGGCGCTCAATGCGCTTGCCATCGATATCATGCTTCCCGGCTTGCAGGAAATCGGCGCGGCGTTGGGTGTGGATAACGAAAACCACCGCCAGTATGTCATCTCTGCCTATCTCCTGGGCTTTGGCATTTCGCAGCTGTTCTACGGGCCCATTGCAGACCGCTTCGGACGTCGCAAGCCGATGCTGTTCGGTTTGGGCATCTACATCCTGTCATCCATCGCCGTCATCTTTGTACCGTCCTTTGCGGGGCTTCTGGTGCTGCGCTTCATTCAGGGTATAGGATCGGCCGCCACCCGCGTTATCACCGTCTCCATCGTTCGCGATGTCTACGGCGGACGCCAGATGGCCGAAGTCATGTCGTTGATCATGATGGTGTTCATGGTCGTGCCGGTCATCGCGCCCGGGACCGGACAGATCGTGCTGTTCTTTGGCGATTGGCACCTGATTTTCGGCTTTATGGCGGGTATCGCCATCATCGTGACGGTCTGGATGTACCTCCGCCTGCCGGAAACATTGGCGCCGGAAGATGTCCGCCAGTTGACCGTCGCATCTGTCCTGCAGGGCTTCAAGATCGTGCTGACGAACCGGGTCGCGCTTTGCTACACGATTGCCAGCACGGTCATCTTCGGCGCGCTGTTCGGTTTCATCAACTCTGCGGAGCAGGTCTATAAGGGAATTTACGGGCTTGGACCGTGGTTTGCGGCAGCCTTTGCCGGCGTCGCGCTGTTCATGGCGCTATCCTCGTTCCTCAACTCCCGTCTTGTCGGGCGTTTCGGGATGCGAAAGCTGTCGCATGGTTCTCTGGTCGCCTTCATCGTCATCACCTTCGTGTGGCTGATGGCACAGATGTTCGGACCGCAGCCGATGCCGTTCGTCCTGTTTATCGTCATGTTTGCCTTGGCGATGTTTCAGTTCGGTCTTATCGGCTCGAACTTCAACTCACTGGCGATGGAGCCGCTTGGCCACGTGGCCGGTACAGCGTCATCCGTCATCGGCTTCATGAGCACCATCGGCGGTTCTCTCATTGGTGCGGCGATCGGGCAGGCGTTCAATGGCACGGCCCTGCCGATGGTCGGTGGTTTCTTCATCGTGTCGGTCGTGGGCCTTGTTTTCGTCGTGATCGGTGAAAAAGGTGCGCTGTTTCAGCCGCAAAACAAACCGACCCACTGAGCGGATCCGAAAAACAAAAACGCGCGGATGGTGACATCCGCGCGTTTTGCGTTTGAATGAGATCGCCTCAGACCGTGAAAACCTTTTCGCGCAGCAGCTCCCACGTCTCTTCATTGGCGGTCAGCAGAAGCCCGCCATCCACGTGGTGCGGCAGATACGGCGAACCGTCGAAGCGGGCGGCGTAGGCGCCGGCTTCCTTCGAAATCAACGTGCCGGCAAGATGATCCCACGGCATCAGCTTGTTGTACATGAGGAAATGCATATGACCGCCGCAGAAGATGCGGTACTCGTGGGCGGCACAACGGTAGCTGGTAAACAGCCGCACATCAGCCAGATTGTTGAGCAGACGGCGGCGCACATCGCCTTCGAAATACCCGGTATTGGCAATACCCACCATCTGTGACAGCTCTGGCGGTGGTACGACGCTCATCTGGCTCTGCGAGCCATCGGCACTGCACATCCAGGCGCCCGATCCTTTTTCCGCGATCACCCAGTCATTGCCCATGGGGTCGTAGATCAGACCGGCAATTGTCTCGCCTTTCGACACCACACTCAACATGACGCCGAACAACGGTAGACCGGCGGCGAAGTTGAAGGTGCCGTCGATGGGATCGACCACAACAGCCAGATCCGCCTCACCCAGTTTGGAGAGCAGCGACGGGTCAGCCGCCACCGATTCTTCGCCGACGAACAATGCGTCCGGCATGAATTCGGCGATCCGCGCGCGGATCAGGCGTTCGGCAGCTTCGTCGGCTTCGGTGACGAGATCGATGGCCTCCGTCTTTATCCGTACATCGCCTTCACCCAGATTGCGAAATCTCGGCATGATTTCCACAGCTGCTGCCTCTTGCAGGGCATTGGCAAGGGACGCGATGTCGACTTCAATGGTCATGGATATTCCTTTCTCGTGTTGTCTTCAAAGACCAACAATCTCGCGACGAAGCATCTTCCAGCTGTCCTTGTCCGGCGCAGACAGGATGCCGCCGGTCAGATCGCCGGGACGATAGGGCGTGCCATCGAATTTGGCCGTGTAGCCGCCCGCTTCCTGATGCGTCAGAACACCGGCGAGATGGTCCCACGGCATCAGCTTCTCGTGGCCGATGAAATGCAGTTTGCCGCTAGAAACCAGCCAGTATTCGTGGGCCGAACAATTCAGCGCTAGTGCCATCTTGGCCTTGGTCATATTGGCAGCGATGATCGGACGCCGCTCCTCGAAGCTATGACCCCACGAAAACACGCCAACCATCTGGGAAAGATCGACAGGCTTTGCCACGCAAAGTTTGACGTCGCTACCACCCTTGGGTTTTAGCGTAGCACCCGCACCTTTCATCGAGACAATCGTATCACCCATAACAGGGTCGTGAATGATGCCTGCGACGGTCTCACCCTTGACGGTGACGGCAAGGAGAGTCCCAAACGCAGGAAAACCTGCGGCGTAATTGAATGTACCGTCGATCGGATCGATCACGAAGGCGAGCGGCGCATCCACCAGTGCGGGGACCACAGAACGATCTGCGTCGTAAGCCTCCTCGCCCACGATATGCGCGCCGGGGAAACGTTCCAGCAATGCGGCCGTTATGCGCTTTTCTGCACGAACATCTGCTTCGGTTACCAGGTCGACGGTTGATGTCTTTTCGGAAATGTCGGATGCGCTCAGATTTCGGAAGCGGGGCATGATTTCGGTTTCACCGGCGTCGGCAACGGTGGCGACGAGAAAATCAAGATCGGTATCGGAAAGGGTCATGAAGGTTTTCTTTGAACGTGGGAGAGAAGCTTCACGACCTAAGCCTCTAGCATGACGGATCAGTGACAATCAGGCCCGCAAAATCGAAAAGCTTCGTGTCGAGCAGATGCGATGGATTGACGTGCGCCATGGCGCGCAGCATCACATCCTTGCGGCCCGGCATACGGCGTTCGATATCGGCCAGCATATCCTTCATCGCATTGCGCTGAAGGCCATCCTGCGAACCACAGAGATCACAGGGAATGATGGGGAAATCCATGGCAGATGCAAACTTCGCCATGTCGTCTTCGGCGCAGTAAGCCAGCGGACGCAGCACCATCAGATCGCCCTCGTCATTCATCAGCTTTGGTGGCATGGCAGCAAGCCGCCCGCCATGAAACAGGTTCATGAAGAAGGTTTCGAGAATATCTTCGCGGTGGTGACCAAGGATCAGTGCGTCACACCCCTCCTCGCGCGCGATGCGATAGAGATTGCCACGGCGAAGCCGGGAACAGAGCGAACAATAAGTCCCGCCAGCAGGCACCTTTTCCTTCACGATGGAATAGGTGTCGCGGTATTCGATGCGATGCGGCATGCCGATCTTCGTCAGGTAGTCCGGCAGAATATGCTTGGGAAAATTGGGCTGCCCCTGGTCGAGATTGCAGGCGACGAGCTCCACGGGCAGCAGACCGCGCCATTTCAGGTCGAGCAGCAGCGCCAGAAGTCCGTAGCTGTCCTTGCCCCCCGACAGTCCGACCAGCCAGCGTTTCTGACCTTTGAGCATATCGAAATCATCGAAAGCCTGACGAACATTGCGCAACAGCCGCTTGCGCAGCTTGTTGAACGACACGGAACGCGGCGCATCAGCAAAGAGCGGATGCGCGCCACCCTGCTCTTCAGGCTCGACGGCCTCCGGCGTGTCATCGATCTCGGCAGCAATGGTCATGGCAATCTCGCTTGGTCCTGAACGTTTGAAGCGTTCCGGGTTCAGGGAATGCCCGCATCTGCCGTGAAGATCAAGCCCCGAATACGGACCAGCCCATTTCGTTCGCCAGCATTTCCAAAGCATCGGAGCCGAGTGCGGAGTTGCCGACCTCGTTCAACCCTGGAGACCAGACCGCAATCGACGCCTTGCCCGGTGCGACGACCAGAATGCCACCGCCCACGCCACTCTTGCCGGGCAGGCCGACATGATAGGCGAAGTCTCCCGAGCCATCATAGTGGCCGCAGGTCAGCATCAGCGCATTGATGCGTCGCGCCCGCTTGTCCGATACCACGGAGTGACCTGTCACCGGGTTGCGCCCGCGATTGGCCAGAAACAGTCCTGCCCGCGCCAGCTGAACGCAGTTCATCGAGATCGCGCATTGGTGAAAATAAACGCCCAGCGTATTCTCGACCGGATTGTGCAGATTGCCGAAGCTGCTCATGAAGTTCGCGAGCGCAACATTTCTGAACCCGGTCTTCTGTTCCGACTTGGCCACCGCATCATCGATGGAAATCGTATCGTCGTCGGCCAGATATTGAATGAAACGCAGCAATTCACCGATGACTTCGCGCGGCTGGTGTCCCGCCAGAACCATGTCTGTGATGACGATGGCACCGGCGTTGACGAAAGGATTACGCGGAATTCCCGCTTCGCGCTCCAGTTGCACGATTGAGTTGAAGGAGGAGCCGGAGGGTTCGCGGCCCACACGTTTCCATACGCTCTCACCGGTCTTGCCGAGCGCAAGCGTCAGCATGAACACCTTGGATATGCTCTGTATCGAGAACGGTACGAGCGCGTCGCCCGCAACGAAGGTCTGCCCCTCGACCGTGGTTACCGCGATGCCGAACTGCTTTGGATCAACCTTGGCCAGTTGCGGGATATAATCTGCGACCTTGCCTTCGCCCAGACGCGCGTGCATTTCCTCGTAGATGGAATCGATAACCGCCTGAATGTCCCGCATGCCCCTGCCCTCTGATAGAAAAAGCGCCTGTGAAGGCGCTTTTTTTGTTTTGCTGGCGTTCCCTTTAGATGGAAGACGAGCGCGTTTTCGTCGTGGCGTCAAACGCCTTCATGACGTAGCTGTCACGGTCATAGACATCGTCGAAATACTGCACGCGGCCGTCCTTGTCAGGCCAGGCCGTGAAATAGGCGACGTAGACAGGCACCTTGCCGGACACCTGGACGGCGCGGTTCTGGCCCGCGGCAATCTGCTTGTCGACATTGTCGATGGTCGTGCCGAGAACGGCAGCGGCCATGCGACGTGGGTCGACCAGACGAATGCAGCCGTGGCTCAATGCGCGCATGTCGCGGCTGAAGAAGCTCTTGGCCGGTGTGTCATGCATGTAGATGGCATGGGCGTTCGGGAACAGAATCTTCAGATCACCGAGCGCATTGTCGCTGCTTGGTGGCTGGCGAACCGAGATCGCGTTGGTGGAGCCATACCAGTTGACGTTGGAAGACGACACCGAGCGTCCGTTGACCTGAACTTCGTAACCCAGACGGTCCAGATAGGACGGGTCGCGGCGAAGCTTTGGCAGCATCTCGTTGACGATGATGGACTGCGGAACGCCCCAATAGGGGTTGAATTCAACGGTCTGGATTTCATCCTGGAAGAAGTAGGTCTGGTTCGCCTTGGAACCGATGACCACCTTCATACCGAAGTCTTCTTTGCCCTCATTATGATAATACGCCATGAAAGCGGGCTGGTTGATGAAGACGAAACGGTCGCCCAGATCGGCGGGCAACCACCGAACCTGCTCCATGGCCACTTCCAGCTTGGCGATCTTGGCTTCGTTGCTGTCGCCGGTCATGGCACGCACGGTTGCGCGGCCGATGACACCATCGGCTTTCAGGCCCTTTTCACTCTGGAATGCCTTGACGAGATCGACCAGTTCCGGCGTGTATTCCGGTGTCTGCTGATAACCCGCCAGTGTTGTTGCGTGGTCCGTCTTCAGGCCAGCCGACGAGCGATGCTCGATGGCTTTGACGACCGTTGCCATATCGGCGTTGTTGTCGCCCGGCTTCAGAACGAGATCGGCAGGAACGACAACCTTCTGGCCTGTATCCTTGTCTTCGTTGCGCAGCTTCAAAAGCTCCGCCTTCAGCGCCTGATATTCGACGTTGGACGGTTCGCGGCTGCGCAGATAGGCGCCGACATCCGGGCTCATGCTGGCAAGCTTCAAAACGGGCGTCAGATTGACTGTCTTTCGCTTGAAGTCGTGGTATCCAGACAGCTTGTTCGGATCGACACGGCCACGGTTCGTGTCCTGGACGTAAGCCAGAACCTTGGCGGACAGCGCCAGTTCGAACCGCATCATGGCAGGCGGAATGGTCTCCTGCTCGGTAACAGCGACGTTCTGGACCTGTGCCTCCGGCTCAGTGGAAATGCTGGCGGTCACGTCCTGCGAGGGAGCGGAAATGGCATAATCTGCCGGGTTAAGCCCGCTGTCTCCAACCGTATCGAAGAAAGCGAGAACGGCACTTGCGCGTGCGTTCAGATCGCCATTCGACACCCAGATGGGAGCACCACCTGCATTGTAATAGGCTTCCAGCGCCTTTGCGATTTCAGGTGTCGCGGACAACTTGGCACCGGCAAGACCGGACGAGAACTTGGACGTATCGACGGCACGGGTACTGTCGGTCTTGTATGTATAATAACGCGGACCGGAAACGCGCGGCAAAGGCTCGGGATCCACATCACGCGTCGCTGCCATTCCCGGCTGGGTCACACCCGGCAAACCACTGTCCTGACGCTCACGCTCGACCTTGCCAGGTCCGCCGCGCAAAATATCCATGAGAGTAACAGCACCTGCTGTACCCGGCACGCCCACTGAGACGGAAAGACCGAGTGCCAGTATCCACGTTGCCGATATTTTTCCAGATGTGATTTTCAATGTAATCCTCGCCGCGTCCCGCGCCATCATTCATCGATGCGCATATGAGAAGTCTGTGTCTGTCTAGCTGATTGGGCATGTTTTGGGAAGAAACGCACGAAGTCCAATCCAGTGCCAGACAAGGGTTTCCATCACGAAAAAATTCGTGTTGGCGTGGGCCCCACGTTTGGCCAGAATAGTTAAATTTCTCTTTAGTTTCTTAACATTGAGCAAACAAGTTTTCGTCACGTATCCGGCATAATGCAGGAACATCAGCCCTTTCGGTCAAGTGACCCAAATACCACGCAGCCAGACTTTCGAAATCGATTGGCATCGGCCCCGGAATCCGTCGCGAAATATGGTGGCAGTGGGCACGACAGGCTTTTCATGATTGCGCTATCGCTTTATATGTCTGCCCGCGCGCAAGGCTCAAGCAGACAGCTGGCTTGCCGGAGGATACACAGGAGAGGCAGGACTGATGACAGCCACACGCACAGAAACCGACACATTCGGCCCGATCGAGGTTGCCAGCGACCGTTACTGGGGCGCACAGGCGCAGCGCTCGCTCGGAAACTTCAAGATTGGCTGGGAAAAACAGCCCGCATCGGTCGTTCGTGCACTGGGTATCGTCAAGCAGGCAGCAGCCCGCACCAACATGGCGCTGGGTGGGCTCGATGCGCAGGTTGGCGAGACCATCGTCAAGGCTGCACAGGAAGTCATCGATGGCAAGCTCAACGACCACTTTCCGCTTGTGGTCTGGCAGACCGGCTCCGGCACGCAGTCCAACATGAATGCCAATGAAGTCATCTCGAACCGGGCGATTGAGATGCTCGGCGGAGACATGGGCTCCAAGAAGCCCGTTCACCCGAACGACCACGTCAATATGAGCCAGTCGTCCAACGACACCTACCCGACGGCCATGCATATCGCCTGCGCTGAGCAGATGGTTCATCATCTGCTGCCGAGCCTCAAGCACCTGCATGCAGCCCTTGATGCAAAGGCCAAGGGTTTTGCCCATATCATCAAGATCGGTCGTACCCACACACAGGATGCAACTCCGCTGACGCTTGGCCAGGAATTTTCCGGCTACGCAGCCCAGGTCGCTTCTGCCATCAAGCGTATCGAACTGACGCTGTCGGGCCTTTACGAACTCGCTCAGGGCGGCACCGCCGTTGGCACCGGCCTCAACGCGCCAGTCGGCTTTGCCGAGCAGGTGGCCGAAGAGATCGCGAAAATCACCGGCCTACCCTTCGTGACCGCTCCCAACAAATTCGAAGCGCTTGCCGCCCACGATGCGATGGTTTTTGCGCATGGCGCCATCAATGCCGCAGCCGCAGCCCTCTTCAAGATCGCCAACGACATTCGCTTCCTCGGCTCCGGCCCACGTGCAGGCCTCGGCGAGCTGGCGCTGCCTGAGAACGAACCCGGTTCGTCCATCATGCCCGGCAAAGTCAATCCGACACAGTCGGAAGCACTGACGCAGGTCTGTGCGCATATCTTCGGCAATCAGGCAGCGATCACATTTGCCGGAAGCCAAGGCCATTTCGAGCTGAATGTCTACAATCCGATGATGGCCTATAACTTCCTGCAATCGGTACAACTTTTAGGCGACGCAGCCGTGTCCTTCACCGACAATTGCGTCGTCGGCATCGAAGCCCGCGAAGACAATATCAAAAAAGGCGTCGAAAACTCTCTTATGCTGGTCACAGCGCTCAACGGCAAGCTGGGCTACGATGCCTGCGCCAAGATCGCCAAGACCGCACACAAAAACGGCACGACGCTTCGTGACGAGGCCGTGGGTGGTGGTTATTTGACCAATGAAGAATTCGACCAGTATGTCCGGCCGGAAAACATGATCGGCCCCAAGTAAGACAGACAGATGAAAACGGCTCTTCGGGGCCGTTTTTTCTATCTGCTTTTTGGGAGAGGTCTCAACCCGCGATTCCACGCGGCCGATAAAACACTGAAAAAATGCGAATATTTGCTGCACTACAACAAATTACCTCTATAAATTTACCTGCAAAATGCTATGTGAAATCACGACTTCTGATTTAGCCGATTCCGATTTAAGCATTTGAACGGCATGAAACGGGAGACAGCTTTATTGGGTCATCTTGCCGTAAAACAATGCTCTGTCTTTGCTTGCCGGGATTTCAGAATAAGTTTGATCTTCCCGTAAGGCACAATACTAACGTCATTTCTGGAGTGACTTGATGAGTACGACATCAACGCCCAAAGCTCCCGATATCGCAGCGCAGATCATGTTCGCGATGCGCAATATGGGCGTTGTTCCCATTCCACGAAACTACAACCTGTTTTACGAGGCCTATATCGGCTCCAATCCCGCTTTGACGCGTGAGCTCAGCGTGTTGGGAAGCCGCGTGACACAGGAGGAGCTGGATGAACTCGGCGCCCGTTATTTCGACCATACCCATGGGCAGTTGATCGAGGCTGCACGCGACAAGTTACAGTCGGAGTTGAATGCACTCCTGATCGTCCTCCAGCACGAGCAGACCTGCCTGGAAAATTATAATCGCATTCTCGATGAAACACGGGCTGGCATCCTGGACAAAAGCCAGTCCAGCGCGCAGCTTCTGCGCACTGCCATTTCCATGCTCGCAGATGCCACGGGCGAAAAGATGGCGGAGAACGAGACGACGTCGAAAGGCATGGACCGCCATGCAGAAGAAATGCAGCAGGTCCGTCTGGAACTGGATGAGTACAAGCGCATCGCCAATACCGATTCTCTGACGCGCCTCTCCAACCGCCGGGCATTCGACGAAAAGCTTGCTTTCATCTACGATACGACGGTCGGCTTGCACCTCTCGGCGCTCATCCTGTTGGATGTGGACAATTTCAAGAAGATCAACGACGCCTTCGGTCATCCCGTGGGCGACAAGATTTTGGCAAGCGTCGCCTCCGTCATCAGGGCAAGCGTGCGCAAGGACGGTTTCGTGGCGCGAAGCGGCGGCGAAGAGTTCGCCATCATCATCGACGGCATCACCCAGGACGAGGTTCACGCCATGTGCGAGCGCATCCGCACCACGCTGGAAAAGACGCCGTTTCGCAATTCCAAATCCGGCGTCGACTATGGTCAGGTCACCATATCCATCGGCTATGCCATGGCATCACAGGCGCAAAACCCTGGCGAGCTCTATGGTCACGCCGATACCGCGCTCTATCACGGCAAGGAAACCGGCAGAAACCGCACGGTTTGCTTCGAAGAGGGCATGAAGAAAAATTATTCCGGCAAAAGCTGGCTAATCTACAAGTAGGGGCCGAAAGTCTTGGCCCCGACGCAATGTCACCACATGGTTTTCGCGGCACGCTCCGGCCATTCCCGATCATACGTATCCTTGTCGAAATCCGCCGTTGCGGCTTTCATCAACGCACCCGGCGTGGGCAAGGATGCGGGATCGATGAAGTTTTCGGTCTTCCAGAGTTCGGACCGGATGAGCGCCCGCGCGCATTGGAAATACACCTCGTCAATCGTGATGACGGTCACGGTCCGCGGATGCTTGCCGTCCATCTCGAAACTCTCAAGTAGCGCAAGGTCCGCAGAAACCACAGCCGTTCCGTTCACACGCATCGTCGTGGTTGAGCCGGGAACGAGGAACATCAAAGCCACACGCGGATCGCGCACGATGTTGAGCAGCGAATCGATGCGGTTGTTGCCGCGCCAGTCCGGCAGCAAAAGCGTCCTGTCGTCTTGAACCCTGACAACACCGCCCTTGTCACCACGCGGTGAGCAATCCATGCCTTCGGGACCCACAGTTGCGAGCGCCACGAATGGCGATGCTTCGATCATCTGCCTGTATTCGGCGGTCAGGGCCGGCGTGACCTTGATGGTGGAAGCCTCGGCAACGGTCCCGTAAATCGCCTTCAACTCGTCTACGGACTGAATGATCGTCATGGTGGTTTCCTCCTCGTGGCCGCCGTTCAACAGTAACAATGCGACAAGCGCGTGACACTGCCGTTAGCTTTCCTCAAGCTCTTTTTGCTGCGCCTCACGTTCTGCACGCTCACGTGCGGTACGGGCTGCGACAATATCGGCAGGCTGTGCATTGCCGCGGATGAGGGAACGACCGGCATAGACACCGCCGACGACCTCGAGCGCAAAGCGCTCCTTGTCGACATCGCGGAATTCTTCCACCAAGCGTTCGGCCAGTTCTATCTCTTCACCCACGGCTGTCAGCACCTTTTCGCTAAAGTTGAGCGCAGATTCGTAGGTTTCGCGGATCTGATAATCCACACCGGCTTTCAGGAGGTCGAGCGCATGGCCACGGTCGAAAGCGCGGGCTAGCACCGGCACCAGCGGGAATTCATGCTTGACGATTTCGGCGATGCGGATGGCGGCTTCCTTGTCGTCCACGCAGATCAGTACCGCGCGCGCCGAGCCCGCTCCCGCTGCATGCAGAATTTCCGCCCGCGAACCATCGCCGTAGTAGACCTTGAAGCCGAAGTCGGATGCATCGCGCACGAAGTCCGCGTCCCTGTCGACCAATGACAGCGTATAGCCGCGCGCCAGAAGGGGCTGGCTGACGATCTGGCCGAAGCGACCGAAGCCGATGATCAGGATGCTGCCATCGACATTTTCGGGCAAATCCAGGTCGTCCGTCTTGGCCATGGCCTTCGGCATAATGCGATCATGGGCAATGACCATCAGTGGCGTGAGGACCATCGAAATGATGATGGTCGCCGTCAGCACCGCATTGGCTTCTGCATCGAGGATACCGGCAGCCAGTGCTGCGGAGTACAGGACGAAGGCGAATTCGCCACCTTGAGCCATCAAAACCGCCCGCTCGATGCTCTCGCGCTGGCAGGTGCCCACGACCCGTGCCACGCAGTAGATCAGCAGTGCCTTGACAAGCATATAGGCGATGACACTCATCACCACGAGTTGCCAGTTGGCTGCGATGACCTTGAGATCGATGGCCATGCCGACGCCAAGGAAAAACAGGCCGAGAAGAATACCACGGAAGGGCTCGATATCGGCCTCAAGCTGATGACGGAACGAGGATTCCGACAGAAGCACCCCCGCCAGAAAGGCACCCATCGCCATCGACAAGCCACTGACCTGCATCAACAGGGCCGATCCCAGCACGACCAGCAGGGCCGCAGCCGTCATCACTTCGCGTGCGCCTGATGATGCCAGCAGACGGAAGAACGGATTGAGCAGGTATCGACCAGCGACGACCAGGGCGACAATCGCGGCCAGCGCGATACCGATCGACGTCATCCGCTCCGAAAGCGTCACAGCCTCACCACCCGCTCCGAGAAACGCGACCAGCACCAGAAGCGGCACGATGGCCAGATCTTCGAACAGAAGGATGGCGATGATGCGCTGGCCTTTCAGCGTCGACATGCTGTTGCGCTCTTGCAGCATCTGCATGACGATGGCGGTGGAGGTCAGCACGAAGCCCGTACCGGCGACGAAAGAATGAATGAGCGGAAAGCCAAGCGCGAGGCCCACCAGCGTCAGCCCGGCCATACAGGTCAAGACCTGCAACGCACCAAGCCCGAAAATATCCTTACGCATGGACCAAAGCCGGGAAGGCTGCATTTCCAGGCCGATGATGAACAGGAACATGACGACGCCGAGTTCGGCAATGTGGATAATCGCCTGCGGGTCAGAAAACGCCCCGAAACCAAACGGGCCAATGACCAGACCGGCGGCCAGATAGCCTAAAACCGAACCCAGACCTATCTTCTTGAAAAGAGGCGCGGCGACGACACCTGCCGCCAACAGGACGACCACTTGCGCCAGATCATTTGCATTTCCCTCGACCGCCAAGTGTCACCCCTGTCCCTGTATGAAATATGCATTCCTGCTAACGGATTTTGGGCTCCCGGCTCAAGCCTTTTTCTGCCAATTCCCCTTCATAACCGGTGAACAGTGCGTCACCGCTCTCGCCCAATTCGAAAAGATACTTCCACGTGTAGATGCCACTGTCATGACCATCATCGAACGCGATACGCACGGCGTAATTGCCGGTAGCCACGACGTTACGAATGGCGACATGTCTCTTGCCCGGCACGGTGATCTTCTGGCCCGGCCCATGGCCCTGAACTTCCGCCGATGGTGAAAGCACGCGCAACAGCTCAGCGGACAGTTCAAAGGACGCGCCATTGTCGAATGTCACGACAAGATGTTTCTTGTCATTCGATACCCGCAATTCCGTTGGCCAGGGCTCACTCATTTTTCATTTCCGTCCCATGATAATATACTGCACACTTATGACCTTGCCCGCCTGCGGGCAAGCCACTACATGAAGGCAGCGCATATGCGGCAGATTGCAATGGAGATTTCAGCGTGAACAGCTTCCTCGGTTCGCTTCCTACAGCGGAATCGCTGGCGGAAAGCACCACACCGATGGTCGATCCGTTTGGCCGCGCAGTGACATATCTGCGCGTATCTGTGACGGATCGCTGCGATTTTCGCTGCACCTATTGCATGTCCGAACACATGACATTTCTGCCCAAGAAGGACCTTTTGACGCTGGAAGAGCTGAACCGACTCTGTTCCGCCTTCATCGGCAAGGGCGTACGCAAGATCAGGCTGACCGGCGGCGAGCCACTCGTTCGCAAGAACATCATGCATCTTGTGCGTGATCTCGGTCGCCATGTTCAGGCCGGAACTCTGGACGAGCTGACGCTGACCACCAATGGCTCGCAACTGGCGACCCATGCCGCCGAACTTTTCGATTGCGGCGTGCGCCGCATCAATGTGTCGCTCGACACGCTCGATGCCGACAAGTTCAAGCAGATCACCCGGTGGGGTGACTTCTCCAAGGTGATGGGCGGTATCGATGCAGCGCTTGCTGCTGGGATCAAGATCAAGCTCAATGCCGTAGCCCTCAAGGATTTCAACGAGCACGAGATCCCTCATCTGATGCAGTTTGCGCATGAGCGCGGCATGGACCTGACCGTCATCGAAACCATGCCGATGGGCGAGATCGAAGAGGACCGCACGGACCGCTATCTGCCGCTGTCGCAGGTCCGAGCCTCACTCGAAGAGACATTCACGTTGAGCGATATCGGCTACCAGACCGGGGGTCCCGCACGCTATGTGTCCGTGAAGGAAACCGGCGGTCGGCTCGGCTTCATCACACCGATGACCCATAATTTCTGCGAAAGCTGCAATCGCGTTCGCCTCACCTGCACCGGTACGCTGTATATGTGCCTTGGTCAGGATGATGCCGCCGATTTGCGCACGGCGTTGCGGGCTTCCGACGATAACGCGCTTCTGTCGCAAGCCATCGACGAGGCGATCCTGCGCAAGCCCAAGGGTCACGATTTCATCATAGACCGAACCCATAAGAGACCCGCCGTCGCGCGCCATATGAGTGTGACCGGCGGTTGATATCGCATTATTCAACTCTCCTGAGATTATTCGATTGAAATCCAGATAAACGCATGTCACCCCTATTCTGTAAGAGGAGTGGGCGGAGTCGTACGACAGGCAGCAACGCCGTTCCGTATCTGGGATTTGGAATCATGGCATTGACGGACAATACCCGCGGCGCGTTGCTGATGGCGCTCGCGATGGCATGCTTTACGATCAATGACGCCTTCACCAAATCCGTCACGCCCTATATCAACACCGGCCAAATTCTGTTTGTTCGCGGTGTCATCACCTGCGTTCTCGTCTTTTTCATTGCCCGCCAAATGGGCGCCCTGCGTCCGCTGAAGACGATCATGCGGCCCATCATCCTGATGCGCTGTCTCTGTGAAGTCGCCGCATCTATCCTTTACCTGCGGGCGCTGGCCACCATGGGTTTCGCCAATGTGTCGGCCATCATGCAGTCATTGCCCCTTGCAGTCACGCTGGGTGCTGCCATTTTTCTGCGCGAGCCGGTCGGCTGGCGACGCTGGACCGCGATCCTCGTCGGCTTCATCGGCGTGCTGATTATCCTGCGGCCGGCTCCCGATGGCTTTACAACGGTTTCACTGCTCGTGGTGGGTGCCGTCTTCGTCACCGCGGGCCGCGATCTCCTGACCCGGCGCATGTATACCGATATTCCCTCGCTCACGGTGACGATGACCACCGCAGTCGTGAACACCATCTTTGGTGCGGCCCTGATCGTCCCCTTTGGCGGATGGCAACCGATGGACGTCTCTGTCTGGTTCCACCTCTTCGCTGCGGCCATTCTGGTCGTCATCGGCTATCAGGCCGTTATCCTGTCGATGCGCAGCGGCGACATCGCCTTTGTCGCGCCCTTCCGCTACACCAGCATGATCTGGGCCTTCTCCATCGGATATATCGTGTTTGGTGAGAAGATGACGCCGTGGATTTTGCTCGGTACGGCCATCATCGTCGCATCGGGCCTCTACACCTTCTACCGTGAAAGCAGGCGTAAGCAGCCACCGCTCGCAAAGACATCCACGAGAATACAATGACGACGGTCCGCTTCCTCGATAGATCAACCCCGCCGCATATCGCGACACTCGTGCTCGTTTCGGGCGTTGCCGCGCTCTGCATCAATATCTTCCTGCCGTCTCTGGCGGCAATGGCGGTGTATTTCGAAACCGATTACGCCGTCATGCAATTCGCCGTCTCGGGTTATCTGGCCGCGACCGCCGCCCTGCAACTGCTCATCGGTCCTCTGTCCGATCTCTACGGTAGACGTCCAGTGCTGCTGGCCTGCCTCTCGATCATGATCATTGCGACCGTGATCTGTGCAGTCGCTCCCAACATCACCGTCTTCATGATCGGTCGTCTGCTCCAGGCCGTCGTCGCCTCCGGATTTGTCCTGTCCCGTGCCATCGTGCGCGATATGGTGCCTGCGGACCGCGCAGCATCGATGATCGGCTATGTGACCATGGGGATGTCGGCTGTTCCTATGGTCGGCCCCACAATCGGCGGCGTCCTCAATGACATCGCCGGTTGGCAAGCCAGTTTCGTTCTCGTCGCATGCTGTGGCGTGGCCATGCTTCTTCTGGTCTTTTTCGACCTCGGAGAAACCAACCATGAGAAATCGGCGAGCTTTTCCGCGCAGTTCAAGGCCTGGCCGCAGCTTCTCCATTCCAAACGTTTCTGGGGCTATGCGCTGACCTCCACGTTTTCATCCGGCGTGTTCTTCTCGTTTCTGGGCGGCGCGCCTTTCGTAGGTAGCGTGCTCTACGAATTGACACCCGCCGTCCTCGGCATGCAGTTCTTTTTCATGGCGGGCGGCTATATGCTCGGAAACTTCCTGTCCGGCCGTTACGCACAGCGGGTGGGCATTTCCCGGATGATGCTGGCAGGAAACGGCATTGCCACTGCCGGTATCGTCGGGGCGATCGCCCTGCCCTTTCTCGGCCTCAACAGCCATTACGAGTTTTTCCTGCCACTCGCCCTGATCGGCGTGGGAAATGGCGTGACCTTGCCGAGCGCCAATGCTGGCATGGTGAACGTCCAGCCGCATCTGGCTGGTTCCGCGTCAGGCCTTGGTGGCGCGCTGACCATCGGCGGAGGAGCCGCACTTTCGGTGCTTGCCTCCTCGCTGCTCTCTAAGGAGGCGGGGACGACGCCCCTCTTGCTGATGATGTTGCTCAATGCGATGCTGGCGATTATGGCAAGCGCCTATACCGGCGTTCAGGAACGCCGACACCATCAGGACATGCAGCAAGGCAAAGCGTGATGACATCGAGACAAGCCACACCCGGCCTCATCCTGGCGGGCGGTCTTTCCAGACGCATGGGCACGAACAAGGCGCTGAGCCAACTTGGCGGCAAGCCGTTGTTGACCCACGTCATCGAGCGCGTCCATCCTCAGGTTTCCAAACTCGCCCTCAATGCAGCGGAGGCCTGGGCACAGACGTTCGAACTGCCGCTGGTGCCCGATACAAAGGCCGGTCACGCCGGTCCGCTAGCAGGCATTCTTGCCGGCATGCGTTACTTCGCCAACCACGCTGCGCAGGCATCGCATATCCTGACCGTTCCCGCCGACAGTCCGTTCTTCCCCGACGACCTGTCATCGCGCCTCGCGGATCACATCATGCAGGAGGACGCCATCGTCATCGCCGCGTCCAGCGGTCATGTCCATCCGGTATTCGGTCTGTGGCCCGTCTCCATCGCAGATGATCTGGAACACTGGCTGGCGGATGACAACAACCGCCGCATCCGCAGCTTCTTGGCGCGGCATCACACGCTGGGTGTGACCTTTGCCACGCTCGAAAGCGAAACCGCGTCCATCGACCCGTTCTACAACATCAATACGCCGGATGAGCTCGCCACAGCCGAGACTTTTTTGAGAAGCATGTCCGTATGACCCAAAAAGTATTTGGTATTTCCGGCTGGAAGAATTCAGGCAAGACAGGACTCGCCGTCCGCATCGTCACGGAGTTGACGGCGCGAGGCTACCGCGTCTCCACGATCAAGCATGCACACCATGATTTCGATATCGACAAGGTCGGTGCCGATAGCTGGCGGCACAGACAGGCAGGCGCGCATGAAGTGACCATCGTCTCTGGCACCCGCTTTGCCATCATGCACGAACTCCGCGGAGGCCCGGAGCCATCCTTCGCCGACATCCTCTCGCGGATCGCGCCTTGCGATCTGGTCCTGATCGAGGGCTACAAATACGAACCCGTTTCCAAGATCGAGGCACGTCGGCTGGAGGCGGCAAAGACGGAGCCGCTCGCCCCATCCGATCCGCACATCATCGCCATCGCTGCCGATCATGCCATCGTTGACACGGCGTTGCCGGTATTTGATCTCGACGATACGGCCACGATTGCAGACTTCATCGAACGCACGGTCGGGCTGACGAGACCCTGAAACGAAAAAAAGCCGGGCGTTGACCCGGCTTTTTCCATTCCTGAGACGCAATACCTACTCGAGGAAAGAGGATGGGTTCACCGGTGTGGCGTCCTTGCGGACTTCGAAGTGAACCTGTGGACGCTTTGCGCTGCCCGTCATGCCGGACGTTGCAACGGTCTGGCCGCGCTGAACCTTCTGGCCACGCTGGACCTCCAGATTGGCAGCGTTGCCGTAAACCGTGACGCGGCCATCGTCGTGACGGATAAGGACGGTGTTGCCGAGCTGCTTCAAGCCGTTGCCGGAGTAGATGACGACACCGTTTTCAGCGGCCTTGATCGGCGTACCCTCGGGCACGGAGATGTTGATGCCATCGTTGCGGCTGCCATCGACGTTTTCACCGAAACCGGAGATCACAGCGCCGCGAACCGGCCAGCGATATTTGCCGATACCCGTCGACTCCGGCGCAATCGACGCCATGTCCGACTTCTTCTCAACGTCGCTGACGCTGGCGTCTGCGGCTGGCGCCTTCGGTGCCTCGACCTTCGCCGTCGCCACCGGTGCTTCGACTGGCTTGGTGGCCGCCGGCGCCTGATGCTGAACCGATGCCGTCTTGATGCCATCGGTGCCGGCACCTGGGATTTTCAACGTCTGGCCGATACGAACGCTGCCATCGGTAATTCCGTTTGCAGCCTTCAGGTCGGCGACCGAGACGCCATTTGCGCGAGCGATCTTGGCAAGGCTGTCGCCTGCCTGAACCTTGTAGCCACCAGCTGGCGGAAGTGGCTTGCCGCCGGGAGGCGTCAACTTGCCAGCGTCTGCCGAAGCCTTGTCGCGCGCCGCACCTTGGCTTGGTAGAACGGCCACGTTCTGCTCGGGACCACGCGTCGGTGTCGGGCTGTTGTTGTTCTTGCTGAGGTCGATATTGCCGGATGCAGCGCGGGCTGCGTTGCGGGACTGACCGAACTTCGGAATGATGATCGACTGGCCGGGTGCCGCAGCAGATGCGCTGGACAGACCATTGGCCTGAAGCAATGCCTTCTCGGGTACGCCATAGCGCTTGGACAGCGTTGCGATGGTCTCACCCGATCTCAACGTGACCGAAGACGCACCATCGGTGTGCCAGCCATTGTCGGCGGCCTTGATGGAGCCTGTCGAGAGATTGTCCGCACCATTGCTCTGCACGCGGGCCGAGGCCATGGAAGGCGCCGAATTCGACCGCGCCGAGGGCATTGGCTGCGCCATCGCTTCGTTACGCGTGGCAGGCTCGCGGCGGCTGGACGGCGATGGAGCCGAAAGCTCCTGACGTTGAACAGATGCCGAAGACGAGGCTACGCGTGCAGAAGAGGGCTGAACCGAACCATAGCCGCCATTGGATGCCGGATAAGGCTGGTTCATCGCCGTATTCTGGTTGGCGTAGCCACCCTGCGGCGCAGAGGCGGCATAGCCACCGCCGTTGTTCATGTCGTTCTGCGGAACGGGCGCAGGTACAGCACCGCCGCGCGAAGGAATGGATGCAGTCGTCATTTGGTCTGGTCCGCTGGAAAACAGGCCGCCAAATCGCGTGGCGTCCGAACTACAACCCGTTGCGACGCTTGCCAGCAATGCCGCTGCGAACATCTTTGCGACTGATTTTCCGATTTTAGGCGAATTACTCATACGCATGACTCGATCTACACTGACGCCAACCGCCGCATCGGGATCGATCCGGCTGAAAATTACACTCTGCAAGGCCCCTCTCCCGAGTTGGGAAAACCATGCGTTGATGGAGATGATTAAAGCGCGTTAGTGTTACCACGCCGTTAAAACGTCATGCGATTTTGATGTTTTTTGACACTTCGATAACCATGACAGGGTGCTGAAATCCCTGTTCCACAGGCGTTTACGGCTAAAAATATTTTTCAATGACTGCGTTGCTCAAAATGAAGCCCATACGCACCCGACATGACCGGGTTTCATTTTGTCACAGGTACCGCGCAATGTGCGGTTCGATTGGCAGATAAGGCGTCTCGAATATTTCCTCACGCTCGAATCGGCTGCCCGTCTTGGAAAAACGGGTCATGACGCAGCGTCCGTCTTCCAACAGGATCGGCGCGATCATCATGCCGCCTGACACGATCTGCTCGGTAAAAAAGCGTGGCATATCGGTAAAGGCAGCTGTGGAGATGATTCGGTCGAACGTGCCCTCGCCCATCAGACCATTCATGCCATCGGCCTGCCTGATCACCACATTGCGAATGCCGAGATCATCCATGCGGTTCTGCGCCATTTGCACCAGCGTCTTGTAACGGTCGATCGAAACGACCCGTTCCGAACGCCGCCCCATCACCGCCGTCATGAAACCGCTGCCAGTACCGATTTCCAAAATCCGCTGGCCGGGCTTGACCTGAAGCCGGTGAACGAGCTTCACCGCCATATCGGCGCTTTCCATGAACGCACCGCAATCGATGGGGATGGTCCGACTGGAATAGGCGTCCGCTGCAAATTGCGCGGGCACGAATTGCGAACGCGGGCACTGCTCAACCGCCGTCAACAGGTCGATATCGGAAATGCCTTCGGCTCTTAACCTCAACACCAGGGCGGCGAAGCCCTCTTTCTCGACCATTGCAGACTTCAACCTTGCACTCCAAGTCCAAGCGCTTTTTCCACGCGATCTTTTACCGTGTAATCCGTCATATCAAGCTTGAGCGGCGTTACCGAGATACGGCCATCCCTGACAGCGTGAATATCGGTGCCTTCGAGAAAATCGCCCAGTCGCTCGCCGAAGCGCAGCCAGTAATAGGGCAGACCCCGTCCATCCTGACGCTGCTCGACATTCATGCCGAAATCAAGCTTACCCTGCCCCGTCACGCTCACGCCCTTCACATCGGCGGGAGCGCAGTTGGGGAAGTTGAGATTGAGAAATGTTTCGGCTGGAAGATCGACATCGATCAGTTTGCGGATAAGATCAGGGGCATGGGTCTCAGCCACCTCCCAGGGAACGATGCGCTCTGCATGGCCGGTGTGGGCATAAGCCTGACTGAGCGCAAAGGAGCGAACGCCCTGGAGCGTGCCTTCTATGGCACCGGCAATGGTCCCGGAATAGGTCACGTCGTCGGCCATGTTGGCACCGGAATTGACACCCGAAAGAACCAGATCCGGCTTGCCCGGCAGCACTTCGCGGACACCCATGATCACGCAGTCGGTGGGTGTCCCACGCAGGGCAAAATGCTTGTCAGAAATCTTGCGCAGACGCAGAGGCTCCGAGAGCGTCAGAGAATGGGCAAGCCCGCTCTGGTCCGTTTCCGGCGCGACAATCCAGACGTCATCTGAAATGGTTCGGGCAATGCGCTCAAGCACTGCCAGTCCCTCGGCATGAATGCCGTCATCATTGGTCAGCAAAATCCGCATGAAACGTCCTCTCCGGTCTATCAGGCAGCCTTTTCGATCCGCGTCAGGCCGCCCATGTAAGGCAGCAGCACGTCCGGAACGGTCACCGAACCATCTTCGTTCAGATAGTTCTCCAGAACGGCGATCAGGCAGCGGCCGACAGCCGTGCCCGAGCCATTGAGCGTGTGCACGAACTTCGTCGCCTTCTCACCCTTGGCGCGGTAGCGCGCATCCATGCGCCGCCCCTGGAAATCGCCACAGACCGAGCAGGACGAGATTTCGCGGTAGGTATCCTGCCCGGGAAGCCAGACTTCGAGGTCGTAGGTCTTGCGCGCGCCAAAGCCCATGTCGCCGGTGCACAGCGTCATGGTGCGGAAATGCAAGCCGAGGCGCTTCAGCACCTCTTCGGCGCAGGCCGTCATGCGCTCATGTTCCTCGATCGCGCTTTCGGCATCGGTGATCGACACGAGTTCGCATTTCCAGAACTGGTGCTGGCGCAGCATGCCGCGTGTATCGCGACCGGCAGAACCGGCCTCAGAGCGGAACGATGGGGTCAGCGCGGTAAAGCGCAGCGGCAGCTTTTCAGCGTCGAGAATTTCACCGGCGACAAGGTTCGTCAGCGTCACCTCGGCTGTTGGAATGAGCCAGCGGCCATCGGTCGTCCTGAACAAATCCTCGGCAAACTTCGGAAGCTGGCCGGTGCCATACATCGCCTCGTCGCGCACCATCAGCGGCGAAGATACTTCCGTGTAGCCATGCTCGCTGGTGTGCAGGTCGATCATGAACTGCCCAAGCGCGCGCTCCAGCCGGGCGATCTGATTGGTCAGCACCGTAAAGCGCGATCCCGACAGTTTTGCCGCGCGGTCGAAATCCATGTAGCCGAGAGCCTCACCGATTTCGTAATGTTCCTTGGCGGGATGGTTCCAGCCGGGCTTCTGGCCAACAACGCGGGCAACGATGTTGTCGTGCTCGTCCTTGCCCTGCGGCACGTCATCGAAAGGCAGGTTGGGAATGCGCGACAGGGCGTCGGTCAGTTCCGCCGACACCTGACGGTCCTCTTCCTCAAGGCGCGGCATGCTCTCCTTGATGTCGGCGACTTCGGCCTTCAGCTTTTCGGCAAGCTCGGCATTCTTCTGGGCCATCGCCGCGCCGATTTCCTTGGATGCCGCGTTGCGGCGCGACTGCATGTCCTGCAGCGTCTGGATCACGGAACGGCGCTTTTCATCAAGTGCAATCAACGACGCGGATTGCGGCTCGGCGTTGCGCCTGGCAAGGCCAGCATCGAAGGCTTCAGGGTTTTCGCGTATCCATTTAATATCGTGCATCGTGGTTCCAGACCGTAATTTGCATCATGTTTTGAAAAACAAAACGCCGGGACATGAGGCCCGGCGTCTGAAGAAGATCCTGGCGGAAACCGTCAGTCCTCACTGGAATCCTCAAGCTCACGGCCTGCATTTTCCTCAGCGCGCTTCTTCTCCACGAGTCGAGCCAAATGTATGGAAATCTCGTAGAGAAGGATCGCGGGCAACGCAAGACCGATCTGGGACATGGGATCCGGCGGCGTCAGCACGGCTGCAACCACGAAGGCACCGACGATCGCGAATTTGCGCTTTTCCCTGAGCCATTGGCTGGTCAGCAAGCCGACCCGCGCCAGAAGCGTGGTGACCACCGGCAACTGGAATACCAGACCAAAGGACAGCACCAGCGTCATGATGAGGCTGAGATACTCCGACACCTTCGGCATCAGCGAAATCGCGACCTCACCATCCTCGGGCAATTGCTGCATGGCGAGGAAGAACCACATGACCATGGGCGTGAAGAAGAAATAGACGAGCGCACCACCAAGCAGAAACAGCAGAGGAGACGCGATCAGAAACGGCAGAAAGGCTGCACGTTCGTTCTTGTAGAGACCTGGCGCCACGAATTTGTAGAGCTGAGAAGCAATGACCGGAAACGAAATGACCAGCGCGCCGAACATCGCGACCTTGATCTGGGTGAAGAAGAATTCTTGTGGCGCGGTATAGATGAGCGAAGACTTGGCGACATCAAGCCCGGCCCAGATCACAGCCCATTTGTAGGGAATGACCAACAGGTTGAACAGCTGCTTGGCGAAAGCGAAGCAACCGATGAAGGCAATGAAGAAAGCGCCAAGCGACCAGATCAGCCGCGTGCGCAGCTCCATGAGGTGTTCGATAAGCGGCTGTGGCTTATCTCCGATATCGGCACTCATGCTTCACCCTTTTTGGCTTTGGCCGTCTTTGCTGTTTTTGCGGGTGTAACCGACGCCGCCATGTCTGGATCGGTCTTTTTCACCACCGCTTTGGCTCTGTCGACCATCGGCTTTCCCGCCGCGACTGTCGCCTTAGCGGCCTTGACCTTTGTTACTTTTGCCGCGACCTCGGTCAGAACAGCCGGTTGAGCGCTTTTGGGTGCAACGGGCTTGTCACTGGCCGTTTTTGCGGCCTCCGTCTTGGCCGAAACGGTCCTTGTGGCACGCTTGGGTTTCGCAACCACCTTTTCAGCTTCGGCTTCCTGAACGGATTTCGGAGATGCCGACTTGCGTATGGTCCGTGGCTTTTGCTCGGTTTCTGCGACGACGACGGGGGCCGCGGCGTCCGTAGGCGCTACGCTTGCAGTGGCCGCAGTTGCAGGACCGACCGCCGTGACCGCAGCGGCAGCCTGCGTGGCGATGGCAGGCGGGCCATCGGGGAGTTTCATGTCAGGCTCGGCCAGGCTGACCGCTGGTGCACCGGCAGGCGCGCTGGTCGCCGGAGAGCTTGCCGGGGTCGTTGCCCCCTTCAAATCAGCCCTGATCTCATTGCCCAGCTGGCGAAGCGGGTTCATCGCATCGCGGATCGAATTCGTCGGGTTCAGATTACGGACGTCGGATATCGTCTGACGAACGTCGTCCATATCGGCTTCTTTCAAAGCCTCGTCGAATTGGCTGCGGAAATCGCCGGCCATCTTGCGCAAACCGGCCATCGTCTTACCGAAAGCGCGGATCATGGGCGGCAAGTCTTTCGGGCCAACGACAACGATCAATACGACCGCAATCACCAGAAGCTCGCTCCAGCCGATATCAAACATCATAAAGCTCCTGACACGCGCAGTGTCGCGAAGCGGCTTTCAGCACCGCACCGCAAAATCGATTACTTGAGCTCGTCAGCCTTGTGGTCGACCGTCCGTGTGTGGACAGGAGGGGCCGGATCTTGCGTGGTGTCGTGGTCTGCCGGACGCGGTGTGCCGTCTTCGTCAGCCATGCCCTTCTTGAAGCTCTTGATACCCTTTGCAACATCGCCCATCAGTTCCGGAATCTTGCCGCGACCAAACAGGACCAGCACGATCACCAGAACGATCAGCCAATGCCACACACTAAAAGAACCCATAACGCAAACTCCCTGAATTTTGCTTTGAACCGATGTAAGACGTTTGCGAAGGTTTTTCAAACACCAAAATGGCTATTCAACAAACGAAGAGCCACTATAAATCTGGGAATTGACAAATGTTGGCAACTCTTTGTGATTGCGGCGACAAGTGAACAGGCCTCAGCGGTCCGGCTCGTCACCGCTGGGCGCCAGCAGTCCCAGTTCTTCAAGGTCGAGTTGGGTGATCGGATCTTCGTCCTCCGTGAGTTCGTCGCTCATCGAAGGCAATGGAATGCCGAAATTCGAGGGTATCCGGCCAGACAGCAGCCCTGCCCCCTTCAACTCGTCCAACCCCGGCAGATCGCGCAATTCCTCCAGCCCAAAATGATCGAGAAAGTCCACCGTCGTCCCCATGGTGACAGGACGTCCCGGCGTTCTTCGCCGCCCGCGAAACCGCACCCAGCCCGCTTCCATCAGAACGTCAAGCGTCCCACGCGATGTCTGCACGCCCCGGATTTCCTCGATCTCGGCCCGTGTTACCGGCTGGTGATAGGCAATGATCGCCAAGACTTCCAAGGCAGCCCGTGACAGCTTTTTCTGCTCCTTCTCGTCCATGCGACTGACAAAGGAAAGATCGCCCGCCGTTCTGAAAGCCCACTGCCCACCCACCTGAATGAGATTGACGCCGCGCTCCGAATAGAGGCCCTTCAGCTTCCACATCAGCGCGGCCACATCGACGCCCTTCGGCAAACGTTCGGCAATAAAGGCTTCCGATACGGGCTGCGCCGAAGCAAAGACCAGAGCCTCTGCAATGCGTTCGGCATCCTTCATCTGCCGCTCGGTGATCGCTGGTTCTGCTCCCGCATCACTCGTGACGACGTCGTCCTCATCCGCATCCCGCTCATTCGACATCTCTAGTCCTTTCACGGCCAGCGCCCTTGCGCATGAAGATCGGCTGGAACGCGCCGTCCTGGCGGATTTCCAGCGATCCCTCGCGCACCAGTTCCAGCGATGCGGCGAAGGCACTTGCCATTGCCGTGGCGCGCATGGAGGGGTCGGCAACATATTGCAGCAGATAACGATCCAGCTCGGTCCATTCGCCGATCTCGCCTAGCATGGAGGTCAAAAGCTCACGGGCATCGACCAGCGACCAGACCTGCCGTTTTTCGATTGTGACCTGGGTAATGGCCTGACGCTGGCGAAGATTGGCATAGGCGCTCAGAAAGTCATAAAGGCTAGCCTCGAAGGACGAGCGGCTTTTATGGGGGATGTGTTCCGGCGCGCCACGCGCGAAGACGTCGCGGCCCAGGTGGTGGCGGTTGACCAGCCGCTCGGCAGCCTCGCGCATGGCTTCCAGCCGCTTGAGCCTAAAGGCAAGCGTTGCCGCCATTTCCTCGCCGCTCGGGCCGTCATCCTTGCTTTGCTGCGGAATGAGAAGCTTCGACTTGAGGAAGGCGAGCCACGCTGCCATCACCAGATAGTCGGCGGCCAGTTCGATGCGCACGCGCCTCGCCTGTTCAACGAAGACAAGGTATTGCTCGGCCAGTGCCAGCACGGAGATGCGGGACAGATCTACCTTTTGCGTCCGGGCGAGATGCAGCAACAAGTCGAGCGGGCCTTCAAAGCCCGCCACATCGATCATGAAAGCCGCTTCGCCGGTGGCACGCTCGGACTTGATATCCTCCCAGAGCTTTTCCATCGGAGCGCCGCCGCGCGATTTATCTGTCGCCATTCATTCCGTCCACCCGGCCCGTCAATGGAAGACGCCGGCTGGATCGCCTGTCAGGCAACCGTCAGCATGGCGTTGAACTCGTCTCTGAGGGCAGCCTCATCGCCCCCATCAGCCACCGGAAATCCGGTTTCGACGGCACGAACGCGCTCCAGAGTTTTGCCGGAAAGAACAGGAACCTCTTTCACGACCTGCAGCATTTCATCCATCACGCCGTTGCAATGCAAGACCATATCGCAGCCACCCGCAACAATATTGGCGGCGCGTTCGCCAAGCGTGCCTTTCAAGGCGTTCATCGAGCTGTCGTCGGAGATGAGCAGGCCATCGAAACCCAGGCGACCGCGAATGATCTCATTGATGACGATGGGCGATGTGGTGGCCGGGCGCTCAGCGTCGATGGCGGTAAACACCAGATGCGCGCTCATCGCCATCAGTTCCTTGTTCAAGGCGCGAAACGGCACGAAGTCATGCGCATCCAGCTCGTCCAGGGGCACATCGACCACCGGCAGGTCATGATGCGAATCGACCAGACCTCGCCCATGGCCGGGAATGTGCTTCATCACCGGCAGCATACCACCCGCCTTCAACCCATCGGCGGCCGCCTGCCCCATGGCCGCCACCAGCGCCGGATCGAACCCGTAGGCACGGTTGCCGATGACGTTACTCGCGCCTTCTACCGGCACGTCCAGCACAGGCAGGCAATCCACAGTGATACCAAGCTTCATCAGATCAAACGCATGCAGGCGGGACATCAGCCACGCCGCGCGCAAACCCTGCTTCGGGTCACGCAGGTAGATTTCGCCCAGCGCCTGCGCATTGGGATAGGATTGGAGTATCGGCGGGCGGATGCGTTGTACGCGGCCACCTTCCTGATCGATCATCACCGGCGCATCGGCTCTGCCAACGGCATCACGCATGGAGGTGACCAGATCCTTGATTTGGTTGATATCACCGATGTTGCGCCCGAACAGAATGAAGCCCCAGGGCTGCTCGGCCTTGTACAGCGCGATCTCGTCCGGCGTCAGGGTCAGGCCGCTACAGCCAAGGATCATAGCTTTCGTTTCAGTCATGGATCTGTCCTGCTTGAAAAATCGATAAGACATAAAAAGCCAGACTCGAGAACCATATCGGGCGGAACACCTCCACCATCTCCGCCGTCATCCTCGGGCTTGACCCGAGGATTTACGAACGGCAGCGGCATCATCTCACTGACGAAGAGTGGGTGGAGACGGCATCAGATCCTCAGGTTAAGCCCGAGGATGACGGACGATAGGGACGAAGCCTTCCAACGATCAAGGCCGAAACCGCAAAGCGGTCCCGGCCTATGGTTTCAATCACCCCGAAATCATCGGGCGATAAGGCAGCTGCCGCCAGCGGAGCGGAAGCGCTCGCACAGGGCTGCGGCTTCGTTCTTGTCCCCGGCTGGAATGCGCACGCGATAGAAGGTGCCCTTGCCAGCGATGTCGGCGGCCTTGATGTCCACACCTCGGCCGCCGATGACGGAACCGAACTTCGCGGACAGGTTCTGGTACGACTTCTGGGCTTCTGCCTGGCTTGGAAGCGAGGCAACCTGGATGAAATAGCCGCCCGCAGATGACGCATTCGTGGCCGGTGTCGGAGCAGCTGCAGTTTCCTGCGCAGGCTGCGAAGGCGGTGCAGGGCGAACGTTACCCTGGGTGGTGACAGCAGCCGTGACAGTGGTCGGCTGAGACGCTGGACGGGACGCAGGCATCGGCGCCGCCGTCTGTGCAGGTTTCGGCGCTGCTGCGACAGGTGCCTCAGTCCGTGGCTGCTGGGCAGGCGGCTCCGGCGAAACGGCAACACGTGAGGCGGAAATCACGGCAGGTGCACGTTCAGCAGCAGCCGTTGTCTGAGGTGCTGCAAGTTCGTCAACGCGGTCGGCCTGCGGCGCAGATGGTGTGGCCGGAGCCGGGACGTCCTGCGCAACCAGTGTGCCATCAGGCTTGACGATCATCGTGCGGACCTTGCGCGGCGAAACATTGACCGGCGAACCGCCCTGATTTTCAGCTGGACGCGCCGTCTCGTCTGGCGACAGCAGGCGTGGATCTTCTGTCTCGCCAACCGGGGTCGACGCAACCGCATCCATGTCTTCGTTCTCGCCCTCAAGCGGCAACTGCTCTGGAATCAGCGTGCGCTGAACGACATCCACGGGCTGCTCGTCGGAGGAAATCAGCGAAGACTGTTTTGGGTCAGCGGGTGCCCCACCAGCGACACGGTTATAAACCGCCTTGTCCTGGTTCGGAACGACACGCCCGCCAGGGTTGTCAGGCACGACCTTGGTCGGCTCGCTATCGGCGGAAATGATAACCGGCGCGCCGTTGGAGCCGGAGTTCAAAGAACCGCCGGTTATCAAAGCATAGGTGCCTCCGCCAATCAGAAGAACGCCGACAGCGGCAGCCATCGGTACGAACCAGCGGCGCGCACTGCCCCGATCTTCGTCGTCGCTGTAACGAACGGGCTGGGTAATCGCTGCGCGGGCAATGTGCTCGCCGGACGAGCGCGTTTCGGCCGCCTCTTCCATGCTGCGACGGAAATCCTGCTCCAGCGCACGTTCGAACTCATCGACCTCTTCCTGCGTCGGCTGCAACTGGCCTGAAACCGGGCGGCCATCGGCGGTCTTATGACGGTCAAGACCACCTGTCGCCGCAGGAGCAAAAAGCGAAGCCAGTTCGGTATCGAGATCAAGATCTTCTTCCTGTCGACGCGGCGCAGGCTTTGGCTCGAACACGCTCATCGGAAGTTCGGGAACTTCCATTTCAGTGATGGTTTCCGGCTGGTCTTCCGTCTCGCCGATCTGCGATGGATCGAAAGGAAGGCTTTCGAGTGTCGCAGGAGGTGCGGCGACGACAGGCGCTACAGGACGCGACGCTTCCTGTTTGACGACCGGTGGCGCAACGGGTTCAGCACGCACGGTTGCGGCCGCAACTGCTGCGGAAATAGGCGCGACAAATGGCTTTGGCTGTACCGGAGCCTGCGCGACAGGTGCAGGCTCCGCAGCGGGTGCACGCGTCGGTTCCGGTGCAACGGCGACATCGATATTGGCAATCTCGGACAGATCGATATCGAAATCGATATCATCGAGAGCCAGCTCGAAATCATCATCGTTGAACGTATCGAAATCGTTCAGATCCGGCTCGGATTTCGCGATGGTCTGGACAACCGGCGGCTCAACCCGCGCAAGCGCAGGCGGCTGCGTGACCGCAGGCGGCACAACCGAAACAACCGGCTCGATGCGAGCGGACGGCATCGTCGTGGCTGCTTCCTTGCTGCTGATTTCGTATTTTGCCACATCGTAGATCAGCTCATCCATCGCCGAAAGCTTCAGCCCGGCTGGAATGGCAGGTTCGATATGGTTGGCAGGAGCGGCAAGCGGCCGTGTGAACTCGGCGGAAACGGGCGCCTCAACGACCTGCTTCGCCGGCGACGCGGCGACGACAGGTGCCGGGCGTGGTGCTCCGAAATTTGCCAGCGGCAGGCGAAGGCTGGAATAATCAAGCGAAGAACGGCGGGCAATCGGTGCAGGCGCCTGCGACGGCGCAACCGGTGCATCGGCCACGGACATTTCGAGTTCGCTGATGAGATCGACAGGCGAACCGCCCGATGTCTCCGCCATGCGCTCCCAATCGGCATCCTGGGCGAGAACGGGTGCAATGTCGTGCGGTGCAGGCGTATCTTCGACGGGACGTGCGTAGACCGGCTCAACGGCAGGCTGCTCTTGATACAACACAGGTTCGGCGTCAGCGACCAGTTCTTCGACCTGAGCACCAGCAGACATATCTTCGAAAACCGGCTCGTCCGCCTGATGGACTGTCCCGCGGTGAGACACGTCAAACAGGGCGGCAACAGACGCAGGATCATCGCTGAAATCGTCACGCAGATTGCTGGCTACAGCGCTATCGGCGCTGTGCTCTGCGACCAGATACTCTTCCGTGTCGGCAGGCGCATACTGCTCCACCGGCTGAATTTCAGGCTCCTTGCGGGCAAAGACGGATTCGACTCGCTGCATGAACTCACCGGCGGGAACCGGCGATGGGCGCACGTCGTTCGCTGCGTCGAGAACGACGGGATCGTGACGCGGAGAATCGTAAATGGCGAACTCGCGAAGCAACTCGTCTTCGAGATTGAATTCAGGCTCCCGACGCTGCCCAGCCTGCTGTGAAACCGGCGCAGCAACGTGGGATGGCCGATCCTCTTGCCCCACAAGACGCGCCAATTGCGCTAGAGGATCGTTGTCGTCGAACTGTTCTGTCCGGCTTTCCCGGTTATACGCGACATTTTTATCGACCATTACGTGTTCCACCATCTACGCGTCAAAGCTCTGCCAGCGTATTGTGAGCAAATAATGGTGAGATGTTATCGCATTTCGTCGGGTGCGTCTGCTCCTAAAAGCGTCAGTCCGGACTTCAGTACATTTGCGACAGCATTCACCAGCCCTAACCTGGCAACACTTAATTCTCGGTTTTTATCGTTAACAAAACGTAATCCTGTCTGATCTTTACCTTTATTCCAATGCCCATGGAAGGAACTTGCGAGATCATAGAGGTAGAACGCCAGCCTGTGCGGCTCGTGATTGAGCGCGATGGACTCGATCATGCGCGGATATTCCGCCAGTTTAGCAATCAGCTGCAATTCATTGATATCACTAATCAATGACGCACCGGACACCATGGCCTCGGAGGATATGTCAAGGTCTGGAAACGCCTCGTTTGCCTGCCTGAAAACGGACTTGCAGCGTGCGTGTGCATACTGCACATAAAACACGGGATTATCTTTGGATTGCTCGGTTACTTTAGCAAAATCGAAATCCAGAGGCTCCGAGCTCTTGCGATAGAGCATCATGAATCGCACCGGATCACGTCCGACCTCATCGACAACCTC
Organism: Rhizobium skierniewicense Ch11; assembly: GCF_023757665.1. NCBI lineage: Bacteria > Pseudomonadati > Pseudomonadota > Alphaproteobacteria > Hyphomicrobiales > Rhizobiaceae > Rhizobium > Rhizobium skierniewicense. The sequence goes on along the minus strand of NZ_RXPG01000011.1, from coordinate 18,152 downwards.
GCGCAAAGTGACGAAATCGCCGGAGCGTTTGGACATTTTGACGGGCTCGCCATCACGAAAAAGTTTGACCAGCTGGCACAGAAGAACCGTCAGTTTGGACTTGCCCTCTGACACGGCCCGCGCAACCGCTTCCAGGCGCTTGACGTATCCGCCATGGTCGGCACCCAGTACATAGATCATCTCGCCGAAGCCACGGTCGTACTTGTCCTTGAAGTAGGCAACGTCTGCGGCAAAATAGGTGTATGACCCATCGGACTTGATCAGCGCCCGGTCCATGTCGTCACCGACTTCGGTCGAACGGAACAGCGTCTGCTCGCGATCTTCCCAGTCATCCGGCAACTCGCCCTTCGGCGGCGGCAACGTGCCCTTGTAGACATGGCCCTTGAAGGTCAGGTCGTTGATAGCGGACAGAATGGGGCCAGCATTGCCCGCATGCAGCGTGCGCTCCGAATAGAACACGTCATGCTTCACATTGAGCGCGGCGAGATCCTGACGGATCATCACCATCATCGCGTCGATGGCCTTGTCCTTGACGATCGGCAGCCATTGCTCTTCCGGCATGGCCCGCAGCTTGATACCGAATTCATCAACAAGCGCGTGGCCGAGCGGCACAAGGTAATCACCCGGATAAAGACCCGGCGGAATGGCGCCAACGTCTTCGCCCAGGGCTTCGCGGTAACGCAGGAAAACGGAGCGTGCGAGCACGTCGATCTGCGATCCGGCGTCGTTGATATAGTATTCCTTGATGACCTCGTAACCGGCAAACGAGAGAAGGTTCGCCAGCGTATCGCCCACCACCGCGCCCCGGCAATGGCCCACATGCATCGGCCCTGTCGGGTTGGCGGAGACGTATTCGACGTTCACCTTCTTGCCCGCACCGATGTTTGAGCGGCCGTAATCGACGCCGTTCGCGATCATGTCTGCCAGCAGGCGCTGCCAATAGGCAACTGAAACACGGATATTGATGAAGCCGGGACCTGCGACATTGACGCTATCGACGTCGTCGTCGCGTTCCAGCGCAGGCGCGATGAGTTCAGCCAGCGCGCGCGGATTGGTGCCGAGCGGCTTGGCCAGCACCATGGCAGCGTTGGTCGCAACATCGCCATGGGTGGGATCGCGCGGCGATTCCACGGTGATGCGGCCGAAGTCCACCGTATCGCGATGCGCCCTGACGAGCTCGATCGTCTCGAGCGCGTTTTTGATTCTGGTGTCGAAATCGGCAAAAATATTCATATCGTATACCTGCGCAAAAGGCTTGCATCTCAGTTCGGGCGTCCGGCTCATCAGCCGTTGATCAGGCCCGTATTTGCCCGCTGCCTACCGCAAATCGGGTGTATGGTCAAACAGGCGCTGGTGCGCTTTCAGTGCATAACTATCGGTCATCCCGGCCAGATAATCCCCGACATGACGCGCTTTCGCAGCCACGCTCATGCCCGGAATGCTGTCCACCCAGTAGTGGCTTTGCATTTCGGCTGGCGTCTCGATGTAGCGGTGAAACAGGTCGGTGATGATCTGTGTCGCCCCTGCCCTGATCCGCATGATATCGGCGTGACGATAGATATGCGCAAACAGCAATTTCTTGATCTGCCTGTCGGTTTCCGCCATCTCCGGCGAAAATGTCGCGACGGTGAAGCTTGCCGCGCGGATATCGGCAGCGCATGTCGGCTTGAGCTTCAGCAGATTGTGCTGGGCAACGCCGATCACGTCCTCGACCATGCGGGTAATCTGGCGGCGCATGATTTCATGGGCGAAGCGCTCGTCTTCGAGGTTTGGATATTTTGCCCGCACGTCCGCCATCAGACCGCTGAGGAAAGGCACCTCCTCCAGCATCTCGAATGTCAGATAGCCTGCACGCAGACCGTCATCGATGTCGTGCGTGTTGTAGGCGATATCGTCGGCGATGGCGGCAACCTGGGCTTCGAGGCTGGCGAAGGTGCCGATTTCCAGATCCTGCAATTGGCAATATTCCAGAATGGGCAGCGCCACGGGACCATGGCTATCCCTGGCGTTGTCACCGACCAGCGGACCGTTGTGCTTGACCAGCCCTTCCAAGGTTTCCCATGTCAGGTTGATACCATCATATTCGGCATATCGGCGTTCCAACTTGGTGACGATGCGAAGCGACTGGGCATTGTGGTCAAAGCCGCCATAGGGCTTCAACATGGCGTCCAGCGCGTCCTCGCCGGTGTGGCCAAACGGCGTATGGCCGAAATCATGAACCAGCGCCACGCCTTCCGCCAGATCTTCATCCAGCTTGAGCGCACGCGCCAGAGCGCGGGCAATCTGCGCCACCTCCACAGTGTGCGTCAGCCGGGTGCGATAATGATCTCCATCGGGACTGATGAAGACCTGCGTCTTGTGCTTCAGCCGCCGGAAAGCCGTGGTGTGAACGATGCGGTCACGGTCACGCTGAAATTCGGAGCGTGTGAGGCTGGAGGTCTCGGGAAACAACCGTCCACGCGTCGTCCATGGATCGGTGGCATAGACCGCCCGATCTCCGCTGCCAAAACCCAGTGCACGCTGATCGATTATCATTCTTTACCCTGCCGAACTCTAACACGCGGTCTTGCCATTGACCTTTTCCCTTACCCTTCATACCTATCCCGAAGGTTGCCGCAAAGCGTCATCGCCGCGCAACAAGGCTATAGACCGTTAATTTGACTGGTTTATAATCACGAAGACCAGAAAACACCGCTCTCCGGTTCTTGACCCCGGTTGGAGAAACACCATGACCACAGACATTACACTTTCAGAATCCGCCGCCAAGCGAATCGCCCAGATCGTTGCCTCCGAAGAGGGCAAGCAATCCCTGCGCGTGTCCGTGGAGGGCGGTGGCTGCTCCGGCTTTTCCTACAAGTTCGACCTCGATGGCGCCCCCACGGACGATGACCTTGTCATTTCGCGCGACAACGCCAAGGTGCTGATCGACAGCATGTCCGTCGTCTACATGGAGGGGTCTGAAATCGATTTCGTCGACAACCTGCTCGGCCAGTCCTTCCAGATCAAAAACCCCAATGCGGTCGCAAGCTGCGGCTGCGGCACCAGCTTTTCGGTCTGATCCAAGGTTCCCCCAAGCCTGTTGAAACTGTGAAAACGGGTGGCATTCGGCTGCGTATGGTTTAAACAAGCCATAGTGAAAATGGAATGTCCGATGAAGATTGCCACCTGGAACATCAACGGCGTCAAGGCGCGCATCGAAAACCTCTGCCAGTGGCTCAAGGATTCGAGCCCCGATATCGCCTGTCTTCAGGAAATCAAATCCGTCGATGAAAATTTTCCACGCCTCGACATCGAAGCGCTGGGCTACCACGTGGAAACCCACGGGCAAAAAGGCTTCAACGGCGTGGCGCTTCTGTCAAAGATGATGCCGGACGAGATCAATCGCGGACTGCCGGGCGACGATGCCGACGAACAGGCCCGTTTCATCGAAGGCGTCTTTTCGGTCAAGGGCGGGGCAATCCGGGTCTGCTCGCTTTACCTGCCGAATGGCAACCCGCCGGATGATCCGGTCAAATACCCTTACAAGCTGGCCTGGATGGAAAGACTGACCCGCTTTGCGCAGGAGCGTCTTCTTCTGGAAGAGCCGCTTATTCTCGCTGGCGACTACAACGTCATCCCCGAACCTTTCGACTGCTACGATCCGCGCGCCTGGGAAGGCGATGCGCTGTTCCTGCCGAAAACGCGCGCAGCCTTCCGTAAACTGGAAAATCTGGGCCTGACGGACGCCACACGTGCGACGACGGACGAGGCAGGCCTTTATACATTCTGGGATTATCAGGCAGGTGCATGGCCCAAGAACAACGGCATCCGCATCGATCACCTGATGCTATCCTGTGAAGCTGCCGACAAGCTGCAATCGGTGTCCATCGAAAAGCACGTTCGTGCCTGGGAAAAGCCGTCCGACCACGTACCGGTCTGCGGATATTTCGATTTTCAGCTGGCGTCATGACGGCCTGATGGGGTGACCCTCTTCACCCTCTCCCCGTCATCCCTCGGCTTGTCTGGAGGAGGACGACGCGACCCAGCCATGAATCCGATGACCGTGCAGGTCGATTGAAATCAGTCAGCGTCACCCAGGGCAATATTCTGCGCGAGCGAGATCGCAACACGTCTGTCTTCTTCTGCAGCAACCGAGAAGGCCTGTTCCTGCATGTTCTGTATCCACTTGCAGTTGGCGGCGGAACACTTGTCCAGCGCGGCCGTCATGAAAGCGAGCCCACGCACGGTCTGACCTTCCTGAAACAGGAGATTGCCGAAGATGGACATGGCACCGGCATGGCCGTGCTTACGCGCCTGGTTCAGCCACTTCTTGGCCTGCTGGGTGTCTGCGCGACCGCCCTCGCCTGCCAGTATCATCTGTGCAAGCTCGAACTGAGCTTCGGCCACACCGAATGTGGAGGCGACCTGGAAATAGAGCTGGCGGGCCTGTGACAGATCGGTCTTGACCGGGCTGCCAGGAATACCATGGCGATAATAATCGGCGAGCGAGAGAAGCGCGTTGACGAAGAAGCCGGTGTCCTCGGAGCCGGGCTCCACGCCCTGGCTGGCAATCTCGCTGTAAATCTTGAAGGCTTCGAAATCGTTTTTGGCAACACCGTCACCAAAGGCATACATATTCGCAAGCGCCCAGCGCGAGCCCGTATGACCTTTTTCCGCGGCATAGCGATAGGCCTCGACAGCATCGTCCTTCTTGCCGCTCTTGTACGACTTGAAACCGAATTTGAAGAGATCGAAAGGACCTGATTCCTTCGTCACACCCGAATTGATGTCGAAAGCTGCCGCCGGTATTGCCATCGATACGAGCAACACTCCCAGACATAGCGGCTTTAAAACGTTGATGTCACATTTCAGCATTTCAACGAACTTCTCTCACTCTTCCCGGCCTATAGCGAGTACTCAAACTTTACAGCAAAGACATTCCCGATGACTCCCGGGAATTCAGGACACGCTCGATGGTCCAGCCGCACTGTCCCACGTGCTGCCAGAGATCAAATGTGGTGCCAGATCCGTATTTTCATGCCAACGAATGTATCCGCCATTTTCGGCAATATCACGGCGTTTTACCGCCGTTCGGATTCCGTGATGGAAGCGCGCGAAGTCGAAATCCGCTTTTACGTCCTTAAACACTGAATCCAAACCCGTTTTCACGTCCACCAAACCTGCAGCGCCACCCTCGAAGCCTGCCTATTCTTTCATTCCCCGCGTCTCTCGAAAACAGACAAGCAACTTGTTTGTGGCGGGAAATGGACAAATACGTCCCCATTCTTACCCTACGTGAAGGTTGCATAAATATGTTGCCAAATCGTCACAATATTAGTGGACGGCAACAAAAAACCCGGCCTCGAAAGACCGGGTTCGTTTTTGTCTTAACCAGTATTAAAACTTTACTTTGACCGACGTGGAAACAGCGCTGACGAGATCGTTTCCGAAGTCGTAAGCGACGTCGTCACCGTAAGTCACACCGCCGCGCGTCACAGCACCGGAGCTGCCGCTTGTCAAAAGTCCGACAGCGCCCGCAACACGCCACTCGATATTTTCCGTGACGGCATAAGAAACACCGGCTCCAACGGTCCATGTATCGGTCTGTGATCCAACGCCGGTGCTCGTGCCACGATCCCAGGTCAGGCTCAGAGCACCCGACCACTGATCATTGAACTTGTGACCAACGCCGCCCGAAATCGTCCAGCCATCACGATAAAGCTGATCGAGAGAGGTGACACCGCCAGGGGGGCAAGGCAAGCCTGAAGAAGCAACCGGGCAGAAACCGATGGACTGGATCAGGCTCCAGTTCGTCCATTTGACAGATCCGAATGCGAGCCAATCGGGCGCAATCCCGCTCTGTACCTTGAGTTCCAGCGAGTCAGGGGCCTCCGCAGAGCCTACAACGCCGAAACGCCTCCCGAGGAATGGATTGGCAGGATTGGCAGCGGCCGGGACGTCCGTCAGATCGAGCGAACCTGAAAGATTGTCATACTTCACGCGACTGTTGTAAACGAGGCTTGCACGCAGCGCATATTCCGGAATCTCATACGCAACCCCGGCGCGCCAGCCGAGCGCTTCATCACTTATATCAAGACGGCCGACCCCATCGAAGACCGCCGATGCAGGACCGGTAATGGGTGCAACAAGTCTTGTCTTGAACGCCTCGATCTCCTGGTAAAAACCGCCACCAATAACGCGGAACTGGCCCGGGCCTGCATCGAATTTGTAGGAGCAGGTCAGACCGTAATTGTCGGTGCGGAGCTTTGTCTCAATATTGCTCTGAGCGCCGACCCATCCATTTCCCGGATCGAGATGAGCACCGAATGGCTGGGAATAATCGACAAGGCAATCGACCGGACCGTAGCCGCCCTTGAAACCGACATAGGGGATCGCATAGCTTTCGCTGTCGTCGGCAGTCGTCGTCCCGCCGCCGATACCATCCGTTCCGAGGCGGTCCCTGGGGTCCGTATCGCGCACATTCTTCAGCTTTCGCTGCGGCATCACATAGGTAACGCCGGATGAGAACGTGAATGGCGATGCGTCGAACAGCTGGTCGATATTGTAACCGCCGCGCTCCAGACCACCTGCAAAAGCAGGCGTGATCGACGTGATACCGATAGCAAGGCCCAAAACGCCCGTGATAAAATGATTATGTGTTGCCATCTCTCTCCCCAATCAAGGCAATGTGATGCGTCGAAAGTGCAATGCTTTGAAAGGAAACACAATCTACGGAGTAGGCGCAGGATTTTTTGCAGCGCAAAATAACTTGACGTAAGATGCTGACCGCAATGGGCTTGTTGTCCCAAACTGGTTTTTTTTTCCAAAAAAATGAACTCTACGCTATTTTCTTGGAATGAATTGGCGTGTGGCGACGCTACTGTAGCGAACCGACAACATCCACAATTTTCACATGCAAAAGCCGCGCTTTCGCCTCACTCTGTCGGCGCCGGAAAAATCTGGACATGCGGAACGCAGTTTTGGTGCAGGGATCCTGACAGCGTTGATTCTTGGCACTACATGCTCGAACAAAAAAGCGCCCCTGTTCAGGAGCGCTTTCTTTATCAGCCTATCGTCAGGCTCAGCCGGCTTCATTGACCCGTAAAAGGGCCGTTTTCAAGCTCTTGATCTGGACTTCAAGTTCGGCCTTGCGGTCGCGGTCCGCCGCAACAACGTCCGGGTCGGCATTGGAAACGAACTTCTCGTTCGACAGCTTCTTGTCGATCCGCTCCATTTCGCTCTCCGCCTTGCCGATAGCCTTTTCAAGTCTGGCTTTTTCTGCCGCGACATCGATGAGGTTGCCGAGAGGAATACAGACGGTCGCCTCGCCCAACACGAGCTGTGCCGAGCCCTTGGGCGCGACGTCCGCAGCCAGGATCTCATCAGCGCGGGCCAGACGACGGATCGCCGCCGAATGGCGGTCGAGACGCGTTTCCGTTGCCGGGCTTGCCGCGACAATGACCAGCGGTGCCATTGCGCCCGGCGGCACGTTCATTTCCGAGCGCGTCGATCGAATACCGGAGACAAGATCAATCAGCCAGTTGATTTCGGCTGCCGCCGCATCATCCCGGAACTGAGGTGCTGGCCAGTCCGTGTGGCACAGCAGATCGGCGCGGCTTTCGCCTTCGCCTGCCGAATGCGCCCACAGCTCTTCCGTCATGAACGGCATGAACGGATGCAGCAGCTTGTAGATCTCTTCCAGAACGTATGCCGCACAGGCCTGCGCTTCGATCTTGGCACCTTCGTCTTCACCGCTGAAGACAGGCTTCAGCAGTTCCAGATACCAGTCACAGACCTGGTTCCACACGAAGCGATAGAGCAGGCCCGCCGCATCGTTGAAACGATAGTTCTCGATGGCCGCCGTCACATCCCTGGCAGCGTCTGCCAGCTCTGTCAGAATCCAGCGGTTGATGGTCTGCGTCGTTGCTTCCGGAATGAAATGTGGATCACGCTTGACCCCGTTCATTTCGGCAAAACGCGTCGCATTCCACAGCTTGGTGCCGAAGTTGCGGTAACCGGCAATGCGCGCCGGGTCCAGCTTCACGTCACGCCCTTGCGCCGCCATGATGGCCAGCGTGAAGCGCAGCGCGTCGGCACCATATTCGTCGATCAGATCGAGCGGATCGATGACGTTGCCCTTCGACTTCGACATCTTCTGGCCGTTCTTGTCGCGAACCAGCGCATGGATGTAGATCGTGTGGAACGGCTCGACCGGATTACCCGCCTCGTCCTTCATGAAGTGCAGGCCCATCTGCATCATGCGCACCACCCAGAACGGAATGATGTCGAAGCCGGTGACCAGAACATTGGTCGGATAATACCGTGCAAGCTCCGGCGTCTTTTCCGGCCAGCCGAGCGTCGAGAACGGCCACAGGGCTGACGAGAACCACGTATCGAGAACGTCTTCGTCACGGGTCAGGATTTCGCCGGGTTTGAAGTTCTCCAGCTTCTCCTCAACCCAGGCCTTCCAGGGGCCTTCATGCGCAATATAGTGCTGGATAGCGGCCTGAAGCGCTTCTTCTTCGGTCTTTTCGACAAAAACCTGTCCATCGGGACCATACCATGCGGGAATTTGGTGACCCCACCACAGCTGGCGCGAGATGCACCATGGCTGGATGTTCTCCATCCACTGGAAGTAGGTGTTTTCCCAGTTTTTCGGTACGAAATTGGTGCGGCCTTCGCGAACGGATTCGATTGCGGGCTTGGCGAGTGTCTTGTTGTCCACCCACCATTGCTCGGTCATGCGCGGCTCGATCGGCACGCCACCACGGTCGCCATGCGGCACCATGTGCTTGTGCGGCTCGATCTTGTCGAGAAGGCCAGCCTCTTCGAAAATCTCGACGATGATCTTGCGGGCGGTAAAACGGTCCTGCCCTTCCAGACGATCCCACGCACCGTGCAGCGCCGCCGGATGATCGAGGCCTTCGAGGAAGTCCTCGTTGTCCTTGATGGTGACCGTCGCGTCGACATTGAGAATGTTGATGGCCCGTAGGCCCGCCCGCTTGCCGACTTCGAAGTCGTTGAAGTCATGCGCTGGCGTGATCTTGACGGCACCCGTGCCCGCCGACGGATCGGCATAGTCATCGGCAACGATGGGGATCTTGCGACCGACGATCGGCAGGATGGCGTGTTTGCCGACGATAGACTTGTATCGCTCGTCTTCCGGGTTCACCGCAATGCCGGTATCGCCCAGCATCGTTTCCGGGCGGGTCGTTGCAACGACGATATAATCGCGGGTTTCGAATTCGGTCGGCTGTCCACGATCATCCCATGCACATGGGTATTGATAGGTGACGCCGTCTTCCAGCGGATAACGGAAATGCCAGAGGTTCCCCTTCACTTCCAGCTGCTCGACTTCCATGTCGGAAATCGCCGTCAGCAGCTTGGGGTCCCAGTTCACAAGGCGCATGTCCTTGTAGATCAGGCCTTCCTTATAGAGCGTAACGAAGACTTCGAGAACGGCTTGTGACAACCCCTCGTCCATCGTGAAGCGCTCACGTGACCAGTCGCAAGATGCGCCGAGACGTTTCAACTGGTTGAAGATCAGCCCGCCCGACTCTTCCTTCCACTGCCAGACCTTCTCGATGAAAGCCTCACGGCCCATCTCTCGACGGCCCGGCAGCTGGTTTTCCATCAGCTTGCGCTCAACGACCATCTGGGTCGCGATACCGGCGTGGTCCATGCCCGGCTGCCACAACACGTCCTTGCCGCGCATGCGCTCGAACCGGACCATGATGTCCTGAAGCGTATTGTTGAGGGCGTGCCCCATATGCAGCGAGCCGGTCACGTTCGGCGGAGGAATCACGATTGTGAACGTTTCCGCGCCCGGCTTGGCGTTCGCACCGGCACGAAAGGCGTTGGCGTCATCCCAGGCTTTGGCGATTTTGGGTTCTACGGATGCGGAATCGTAGGTCTTTTCGAGCATTTACGGACCTGAATTTTAGAGTTCTGGAGCATGTCGCGCAGATTTGCAGCGCTTTTTGCGAAACGACATACGACACGACAGCAAATCTACAGTGCATCACGGATCCCGGGGATCGCAATGCGCCATATGTGTGATTTTTTAAATACGGATGGGCGGTGGAGAGTCAACAGCCTGTCGAGATTTCAATAGCAAAGCCTCACAATCAAAAAGATAAGATCGCAAAAAGGCGATGACCTCTCCCGCGTGATGCTCGGGCTGGATCAGAGCACCACGCGGGAGAGGTCGTCGGGCCATGCCGAAAATAATGAGACGTGAGAGGTTACCGGCGGGGGCCGCGAGCAACCCGCTCGATTTCCTCGCGCACCAGTCTTTCGACCAGCGTCGGAAGGTTGTCTTCCAGCCAATCCTGCAGCATCGGCCGCAGCATATCCTGCGCCATCTGCTCGACGGTCGGACGCTCCACGCCATCGAACATCTCGGCGAGTTCGCCAAACGAACGCTGGATCTGCGCACCGGCGGCAGCGGAAATCAAATTCAGGGACAGGCTGTTGTTCTCTGGCTTCTCGTCTGGCGAAACGGCAACGGGCTGCTCATCCACCACTTCGGGCAATACCGGTGCCGGACCTTCCGGTTCAACGGCGCCACGAAGCTCGATATTGTCCCAGACGGGTAAAGGCTGCGGCTCCTGGACGGCGGCCGGGCGATCAAAGAACGGCGCCGCCTGCGGCCGCGGAGCCACGGCGGCGGGCTGCGCGTTCATCAGGGGACGTATGTCAGCGGGGCGTGGAGCGGGCACATAACGTTCCGGCTGTGGCGCCGCCTGCGTAACCGCAGGTGCTGGCTCGGCAGGCCGTTGCTGGGCATAACCCTGCGGACCAAGTGTGGCGTTGCGGTCTGCGGCGGCCCTGACACGCGCTGCCACGTCTGCCAGCGACATGGTCTTTTCGGCCGACTCGCTGCCCGTCATCTCAGAGCGAACCATGTTCAGCGGCTCATGCTGCTGGCGCGCGCCAAAGCCCTGGTTGGCGGCGGGCGGAACGTGGGCGGGCGGGCTTGCAAGTTCTGCGGCGAATGAGGCGTTGTCGCTCTCCTCGTCCTCATCGTATACGGGGGGCAATGGCGCGCCGAAAGCATCAGCAGAGGCAGGCTCGTTGCTTTCGATGATGCGGCGAATGGATGCCAGAATTTCTTCCATGGATGGTTCGCGCGCGACGCTGGACTGAGCCATTGATATCCCCGATTTTCACGTTCAAAGACGGAATGGAGCAGACGATACGCGCTCCGAATCACCGTCAGTGTACGGCACTCGAAGGTAGAAATGAATCCATGCGAGGTCACTAAGTGGCTTGTTACACAGCTTTATTTCAAACCGTTAAGCGACAAAGAGAAAAGCCGGGCATTTGCGGGCCCGGCTTCCAGAAACATCCGCAAACACTCGATGTGATCAAAAAACGAACTCGCGCGTCTTTGCAAAGCCCGGCACCGGCTTGACCGACGCATTGAAGAACGTGGCAGATGACGTACCCTTGCCATCGCGGCGATAGACGGTCGCCTTGGCGGAATTGCCATAACCGACAACGGCAACCAGACGCCCACCGTCACGCAACTGCTCCAAAAGTGCAGCAGGCACATGCTCGACGGAACCGTTGATGAAAATCAGATCGTATGGCGCTTCAGCCTCGTGGCCCTTGTCGAGAGAGCCCGTGACGACTGCAACATTGTCATACCCCAGAGACGACAGTGTCGCGGTCGCCGTTGCGCTCAGTTCCTCGTCGGCCTCGAGCGAGACCACGGAGCCTGCCAGCAGCGACAGGAGCGCTGTCACGTAGCCGGTGCCACCGCCGATTTCGAGCACGACATCGTCCTTGGTAACCGCAGCCAACTGCAAGAGCTTCGCCAGTGGCGACGCCTTCATGATGTACCGCGCACCGGTGCCGTCCTTGGCCGGACAGATCTGCAAATCCTCATCCGCATAGGCGATTTTCTTGACGCCTGCGGGAACGAATGCTTCGCGCGGTACCGCTATGAATGCGTTTAAAACCGAATGCGATGTCACATCGGTCGTGCGCAACTGGCTATCCACCATCTTGGCGCGTGCGGTTTCAAAATCCATCATGTCGTGTTTGCCTCACATACAAAGCGCGCAAACGGGCCGAAAAGCCGAGCGCTATTTGACTACCGTCTTAATTGGCTGCGCCCCCGCTTTCAAGCTCAACCACACCAGACCCTATGGAAAAAGCGGTGTCGCCTGCCCGTGAGATGTTTTTCACGCGGCATCCGGTGGAGACCCGTCAAAAAACGGAACTTTTCATCTGACACATCATTGATAAGAGACTGTAAAAGCTCAACAACTGTCGGAGAGCACCATGCTCGGTACAATTCTCGTCGTCCTCCTCATCCTCTTCCTCATCGGCGCACTGCCGAACTGGGGCTTCCACAATTACGGTTATGGCCTGTCCGGCGGCCTCGGACTGGTGCTCGTCATCGTCCTTATTCTTGTTCTACTCGGTCGAATCTGACCCTGCCGAAAAGCCGCATCGGGTCATGATGAGCCATGCGGCTTTTTTTCCACAATACTTCTTCGGCTTTTTCCCACCTACCCTATTGCACGCAAAATGGATTCGTTCTAAATCCCCGCCATGGCGTGAGAAATCACCTCATTGAGGCCTCGTGGCGGAGTGGTGACGCAGAGGACTGCAAATCCTCGTACCCCGGTTCAATTCCGGGCGAGGCCTCCAACGATCTAAAACCCACTCCATAACAGGCTGAAATAGCTGTATAATTTTTCAGGTGTGGCAATCTGGACTTCAACCGTTCTGCCACACTAGAATCAGGTGTGGCACGCTGTTCCCAATTTAGTCCCAGCATTATGACCGAATACCAACGCAGATATCATTGGAAGCGCACATGGCCCGGAGAAAACGGGCTCGATGGCAAGCCGCTAGAAGACTACGTCTGCGTGATCGACGGGGAAAATACCGGACGCATATCGTACCAAGAGGCTGGGCCGATGAAAGGCAAGTGGCTTTGGAACGGTGGCCACTCGCGCAAGATCCGCGTCACCGTCATGCCACAGGGCGGATATGCGTCAAGCCGGTCAGAAGCCGTTAGGCTGGTCGAAGAGCATTATGATGCGCAGCGGGTGGCGGCGGGGTTGCCGCCGATCTAACCGCCCGTAGCTGCTCGACCGCGTTCGACCCTATCAAGGCGCTCACGCAGGTCTAGGATCACGTCTCTCGCGCCATAGACGCTTCCCTGCGCCTGCTTCTGGTCATCAATCTGGCGCTGCTGGTCAACAAAGCGCTGATCGTAATTCAGGAATACGCGGTCGAGTTCAGCACGTGGCACCTGGGCCTCGCGGATTTCCTTGATGGTTGATTCCATCCGTGTCCGATCTTCAGCGCCTCGGGCCTGCCGGTATTCCATCTCTTGCCGTGTAACCATGCGTTCAGTCATTGAAACAAGGCTCTGCTGGGTGCCTTCCGTCAACCGTGTTAGGGCTGTCTGCATCACCTCAGCGTTTTTGATGATTGCGGCATCAAGGCGAGATTGATCTTTGTTCAGGCTGTTGTAGAAAAACGCGCCGCCGGTCGCGAGAACCGTAAAGCAGACGCCAGCGGCCGCCCAGATAACCGGCCACTGCGTTTTGCTGTTGCTGCGCAGTTCGTTCGACAGCGTGCCAATGGCCGCGTTTACCGTTTGGAACCCGGTGTTCATGTTGGACCGGAGATCCACAATGTCCTTGCCCTGGTTCTCTACCCGCTCAGACAGGCGGGCATATTGGGCCATCGGGTCGAAGCCTGTGCCGTTGCTCATATCTTGGTTTCCTGCCATTGGCCCCGTAACCCTTTATGCCTGCGCTATGCGTAGGGGCGGCACTACACCGCCCCGTTTGATCACTTGCCCAAGGGCTTCTTTGCAGCCCAGCGGCCATAAAGCGCCAGCCCACCGCCGATGACCGGAGCAAGAGCAACGATCAGGTCAACGAGCTTGCCCTGCACGTCTTCTGGGAACGCATAGCCAAACACGCCAAGGAGACCGGCAGCCGCTGCCAGGATCGCGCCGAGTGTGACGCGGGACTGATACCAAGGCTCCGTATTCGTGATGTGGGCCACAACGGGCGCTGTAGAGCGTTCGACGGCATCAATGATGGTTCGGGCATCCGAAGCGGTCGCGCGCGTAGACGGGCTGTTGACGCCGGTCAGTACGCCCTCAGCAATCGCGGAAACGATGTTCTCTTTGTTCGTGGTCATGATCAGTTCTCCACCTTCTTGGCTTCGCGGATGGCGATGGTGATCGTGAGATAGGCGCTCGACGCAGCCACCAGCGTCGATGCGAGCGTGGCGCTGTCTTTGTTGACGCAGAGTGCCTGAAGGCTCTGATAGGCAACTTCGGCAGCCGCAGCAGTTTTTGGCTTGAGCCTGTCGGCAGCAATGAACGGCAGAAGCACGGCATAGGCAGTCTCGCCAGCAGAGCAAACCTGTGGGAGGTTCTGGCGGATACCTGTGTCGATCGATCCGGTAGACTGGCAAGCGGACAGGCCTATAGCCGCCGCTGATACGATGATCAGTGAACGCATGGTGGTTTCCTTTGATGTGGAGAGGGTCAGAGTTTCGCGAGGACTTCCGCGCGCAGTTTATCGCCGCAGGCGCGAGCGCCCTTCACGGACAGGTCGAACGCTAAGACGGTGAAATTCCATTTGCCGCGCTGGGTGATACCGAGATTGTGCTCTACCTCGGCATGAGAAAGCACGGTGCGATCCGTGACCTTGATCCCATACTTGCGGCAAAGCTCGGCAACGACGGTCGTCAGCTTGTCCCACTGCTCTTTCGTCATCGGGTATTTACCAGGCACAAACGGTTTTTCGACAGACCCGCCCATGCAGCACAGCGACACGCCGATAGAGCCGGTATTGCAATTGAGCGTATGGGCCGCGTAGCCCTTTTTGGCTGGCGCCTTGTTCAGCTTGATCGACGGAATACCGCGGACCAGTTTTCCATCGGCCTCGATCAGCATGTGGTAGTGACCCCGGTCAAACTCAGTTGCCTTATGCGTTCCGGCCGTCCAGTGGCAGATGATTCGGTCCATCTTGGCCGCAGGCATCCAGTCGGCAGGGACGACCGATTCCGTATCCGCAGATACCGGCGGCGCGGATGCGGGCTTGCTGCCGCCGCGACGCACGACAAGCTCGTCCAGAGCGCTGTTGACGGCAGAAAGTGTTTCGCCTCCCGGATCGCCGTCGGCGCCATATTTGGGAAGCGGAAAGCCAAGCGCGATCAAGCGCTGCTGTACGTCGCGTACAGTCGCCATGGTGTTCTCCTGATGTTTAAGAAAGTTGAACGTAGCCCCGCCTCGACTTTGGAGCTATTAAGATGCTTTCAATATAGCGGGGGATTTAAGTTGGATTTAAGTGCAGGTCGGGCGCCGGGCCATGAACGTTCACTCAGCGCATCGGAAATGATAGCAGTGCTCTACATCGCTCTGCCTGTCGTGGTGTTTTTTCTCGGCTTCCTCCGCCCTCAGTATGGATTCCCTTGCTTGATCGCACTGAGCTTTGTGCTCTTCAAAATCCTCCGAGAGGTGCGCCCTAACTTAGAACCTAAAAAGCTCAAGCAAGTCATGATCATGGCCACATTAGCCGCGCTTCTTTGTATTTTATCGGGCTATTCAAATTGGATTCTGCCTAAAGGTGATTGGACAAAGCACTATTCGCTGCTGAATATCCTTGCCACAAATCCTTGGCCACCCACCCTTGAATATCAAGATCAGCTGGGCATCTTGCGCTACTCCGTAGCATGGTACCTGATACCATCATTGGTTTCTAAGGCTACAGGGTTGTCAGTGGATACCGCTGTCCATTTATGGTCATTGATTGGCCTGACAACTTTCTTTTATATGTTGGGTAAAATGGCTCCGAGATGGCGATACCTGGCGCCGTCCATCTTCATTCTGTTCAGCGGCGCAGATATCATCGGAACTTGGTACTCCGGCTGGAAGATCAGCCCAGTGCATATAGAGTGGTGGAATGGTTTTGCTGAGTTGCCGTCAAACCTGACGTCACTTTTATGGACTCCCCAGCATGCGATAGCTTCATGGCTGGCGGTGTCGCTGATGATTTTCCAGATTAAACGAAGGGAAGGCCCCGATCTTCTACCCTTGGTGCTTTCCTGCCTTCCTCTATGGTCGCCATTTATCGTTATCGGCGTCCTACCCCTTGGGCTCGCCTACTACATTACCGAAAAGAAGATCATGACACTCTTCAGGCCTCAAGTCATTGCAACAGGGGTGTTTGTGGGGTTCCCAATACTAGCTTACCTGCTCTCTGGTTCAACCGAATTGCCGAGGTCGTTGGTTTGGCAATCGCCCTGCGTCATGGCGCACACTTTTCGTGATGCTCCCTGCGCTACCCCTACGTCTTACATAGTTCAGTCTGCCGTCGAGGTAGCTCCTGTAACAATCGGCCTTTTGATCATTTCAACTTCAGCATTCAGGCCGTACATTCTTGCAAGCGCATCTTTCCTCATATTGCTGCCTATCTTCAGGCTCGGGCAGTCGAATGACTTAGTTATGCGCTCATCCATTCCTTCACTTGCAATCCTATTTTTGTTATCAGCAGCAGCAATGTGTACTATTTCACCGAAAAAGACTTGGTTTCTATGGCTTACTTTTGTCGCAGGTTTTGCTACGCCGGCCTTCGAGATTTATGGATCAACTTTTTCGCAAAGCAGCTCTGACTACCGAGATGCAACATTCACTGATAGGCCTGAAATTCTCCCATACCTTGATCAGTATTTCGCAAAATCACTCCCGCCATTGATCAAAAAAACAACTCCAACAGCTTTAAACTAGATCATTTTTACGATTCAATCTCATGATCTAACGACGGTCGAACGACCGTCGCAGATAAGTAATCAGCCTTGCGGAAGTCCGGCAAAGATGAAGACGTTCACGCCAAGCGATTTGGGGGTAATCGGGATCGCCGTTGGAGAAGTCGTGCCAGTTTTGCCGGTGGCTTGTGCTGTCGTAACTTTCGGCTGTGGTATCTTAAGTGTGGTCAGCACGCCGCCAAGTATCTGCGAGATCACACCGGCGGACATTTCCGTGCCCAAAGAAGGTTTGTCATAGGTGTGGTCATGTTCAGGCATGTTGGCAGAGGTCAGCTTATACTCAGCTACGCCAGTCACTTTGCCGACCCTGACTCCACCGCCCGCCATGACGAACGCAAGGCCACGCACATCGAGCAACTTGAATTTCGCCGCTGTCGATCCAGCTAGGAACCATTCAGCAGCCCCGAACTTGATCACGAATGCCGGATATGATGCCCGATTGTACTCGGTCACGCCGTCTGGCTTGAGCCATCCAGGGCGAGCCTCATCATTGAGCGTGAAGCTCAGGGTGCCAAGCCGAGCAAGAGCGTTTGAGACAGGAACCTGCATCAGGGCCACCATTTGTTGTCTGTGAAGTCCGCCGGAATGGGTGACATTGCCTTGAGGGCAGCAGCCGCCAAGATGTGCTTACTGCCCCATGCCGCCGCCGTCATCGCGAACTCAACCATATCGGGCGCTGACATCGGCAGGGTCGTGTTGTCGGCAGCGATCCAATAGAAGTCATTGCTCGGGTCGAACCAGCGCAGGTCGCCATCCTGAGCGCCTTGGACGATCTTCACTGATGCGGCGGTTGCCATAGACCGGATATTGTCGAGATCGAATTGGCGGGCTTGGAAAAGCTTGCCGCTGTAAATGAACCCAACTGCAATCCTTTTGTCGCGCTCGATATCAACGTCGGCTTTGGTTGCGGACGCTGTAGGTTTCAGCGGAGGCGAGAAAACTCCATTGGCAAGTTGCCATCCAATCTGCGCTTCTTCGTTCTTGGTCCAAAGCTCGACATCCGGCCAATCCTTAGGGATAGTCCCGTCGAAAACAGCTCTATCCGTTACGACACCATCTGCGACCTTCACATAAATAGTCATGCGCATAATCCTCAAGCCGTGCAATATTCGGTTATGAACACAAGACCCGGAGCACCCGGGCCTCCGTTTACAGTGGCAGTTGATTGGAAGACGCCACCGGGACCCCCGCCGGAGCCATACCCCTGCCCAGCTTGGCCCACTGAACCAACGTTGTGCCGCCCACCCGACCCAAATCTTCCACTTCCACCAGATCCGCTGTTAACACGCGTCACAGCGCCCCCGGAGCCAACGACAGTGTTTCCACCTGTTCCCGATTGGCCGGGGACCCGCAAATCTCCG
>NZ_RXPG01000010.1:0-59462 GCF_023757665.1 Rhizobium skierniewicense Ch11 | reverse complement strand
TCGGGAGCAGGTTTCTTCAACATGTCCCAATGAATCATAACCCCCCCGATGTGACCAGGGGTTTGTCAGCAGTCTGGATGCGGGCCTTGGTGCCCGCATTTTGTGTTGGCCCGGTTATCATCGTTGCGCTCCGCGTTTCGGACTGCGGGATCTACTATCATTCGAGGAATGTTGCGGTTGCGCCTTGAACAAATCCGCCGCCAACACACTTATCCCCATGACCTTCCTGCCCGCATCCCTGCGGGCCCACTCCCAAAAACGGAGAAAAACCATGCACACAGTGAACGCCAACGGTGCGAACATTCCAGCTCTCGGCTTCGGCACATTCCGCATGCCGGACGACGATGTCCACCGCATCCTCCCGCAAGCCCTTAAACTCGGCTTTCGCCACGTCGACACCGCGCAGATCTACAAGAACGAAGCCTCTGTGGGCGAGGTGATCGCCAATTCCGGTATTGCGCGTGGCGACATTTTTCTCACCACCAAAGTCTGGGTTGATCAGTACAAGCATGACGATTTCGTCAAATCCGTCGATGAGAGCTTGAAAAAGCTGAAGACCGACTACGTCGATCTTCTATTGCTGCACTGGCCAAAGAGCGATGTGCCGCTGGCAGAGCGGATCGGCGCGTTGAACGCGGTGCACAAGGCTGGCAAAGTCCGCAATATCGGCATTTCCAACTTCAACGTGGCGCTGACAGAAGAAGCTGTGACGCTTTCTGACGCACCCATCGCCAACAACCAGATCGAGTACCACCCCTATCTGGATCAGACGAATGTCATCGAAGCGGCCCGCAAACACGGTCTTTCCGTTACAGCCTATTATCTGATGGCGGATGGCAAGGTGCCTCACGATGCGGTTCTGAAAGACATCGGTGCGAAACACGGCAAGACCGCCGCACAGGTGGCCTTGCGCTGGGCCGTCCAGCAGCCCGATATCATCGCACTTTCCAAGACGGCGACAGAAAGCCGGTTGAAGGAAAATTACGACATCTTCGATTTCGAGCTGTCCAGCGACGACATGCAGGCGATTTTCGCGCTGGCGAAAAAGGATGGCCGGATCGTCAATCCGGGGCATCTGGCACCGGAATGGGATGTTTGATCATAGAGATCACCACCCAAAGAGCCCGGCAGTGATGTCGGGCTTTTTTGGGAAACAGGCTTGAAGCGATAGAAGGGTATCGCTAAGCTGCTCAACTCTGGATTACAACTCGAGCAAGGTGATGCCAGGTCTTATTGGACGACGCGGTTTTATGGCCGGGATGTCGGCGCTCGGACTTTCGGGCACGAGCGTGGCAGGGTCTCAGACTATGACTTCGCAGTGGGACAAGATCGTTGATCAGACCCGGCTGTGCCAACTTGCGTCCCTGAAGTTGAACTTCACAGGCGACTGGCGCTTTTACAAGCCACCGCATTTCAAGATCAAGCCTCCCGCTGAAGAAAGCCGCCTCGTTCGCGTTGAACAAAAGATCGGCCGGCCGCTGCCAAAGACGTTGCGGCATTTCTTCAAGGAGTGCAGCAGCGGGATCGACACGCATTGGCTTTTGCCGGGACATATGTCGGATACCGGCGGCTTGATCGACGTCAAATACAACCTCGTGCCGCCAAAGCCGTTTTCAGACGAAAAAAATGAACCGCTGATCAACAGCGGTGGTGTCCGTATCGATCTTGAGGAGATGGCGGACCTGTGGGCTGCACGGAATGACTGGATTACCAGCTTCCGGCAATCTGCCGCAGAGGCGGAAGACGAAGGCACCAGGGCGCATTACACCGTTTATGCCAATATGATGGAACGGGGCTTCCCCATCACCACCAATGGCGGCGGAGACATCGTCGCGATCGATATGGAATCACCCGGCGAGGAACTGTTCATCAGCTTTCATGATGGTTCAGACGAACCGGCATGGCTGTTCGGTCAAAGCCTGCTGGACCACCTCGACCAGCAGAGCCGCCTCAACTTCCTTGGTTTCGAGATATACATCCTCGAGATTTTCGCCAATGAACAGAAGAGTAAGGCCGCTTTCGACAGGTTTAACGAAACGTATAAGGACCGACAGACAGTCGAAAAAGAAGGGCTGGCGGCGATTAGCGGATGCGTCATTGACTGGACGACGGAAAACGGCAAGGCGTGGCGGGCATGGCTGGGCCTAACGGCGTAGTCCCGCACGCCCATGAGGCGTGCGGCTTTTGTACAGCGCTCAGGCGTGCATCCCGTTCACCATACCAAACACCTGATCGAAATTGCCGTTTTCAGCCGCGAACCTCAGCGGCTTGCAGCGTTCGACGACGATCTCGGTCGCGTCCGGCTGGTTGGTCATGATCTCCATCACCTCGGCAATATAGGCGTCCAACGGCATGGCGCGTTCGTCCGTTGCCTGCTGATCACCCTGCAACGTTGTCTGGACGTAAGGCGGGATGATTTCGATGACATCGACCGAGGTGCCTTTAAGCTGTTCACGGATGGCCATGGAATATCCGTGAATGGCAGATTTCGTGGCGCTGTAGGTGGGCGTCGCCACCATCGGCACAAAGGCAAGCCCGGACGAGACCGTGAGCACTGTCGCCTTCGGCTTCGTCAGGAAATGCGGAAGCAGTGAAGCCGTCAGACGGATGGGGGCCAGTAAATTGGTGGCGATGGTTTCTTCCGCCACATCGATATAATCAGGGGCCGCCTTGATATCCTCGTTCTTCATGATGCCGGCATTGTTGATGACGGCGTTGAGATCGGGATGGTCGGCAATGAGCTTATCGGCAAAAGCACGGATACCCTGCGCATCCGTCGCATCCATCGTGGCCCAGGCCATGCCCGGATTGGCCGTGGCGACCTCCTGCAACAGCGCCGCACGGCGACCGGAAATGATGACCTGATTGCCCAGCGCGTGAAATGCTTCCGCCAGCGCACGACCAATGCCCGAACCGCCGCCTGTGATGAGAATGGTGTTGCCTGTGACGTTCATGGGAGAACCCTTCCTTGTTGCTGAGCCAAAACGTAAGTAGGATGTCTCCTAAAGGGTAGTAGGCACCCGAAAGATTTATACTGACCGAACGGAGAGTGTCGGGATGAAAAGGCATCTGGCCGATAAAACCACCGAGGAAAAACGCCAATACCCGCCGCCGGAAGAGACCGACCCGGTTATCGAGGTGCTGGTGCGTGACATCATCGCCAAGGTCGCGGACAAGTGGACGATGCTTATTCTGGAACTTCTGGAGCAGAAGGGCACACTGCGCTTCACGCAGATCGGCCACCAGGTCGGCGGTATCAGCCAGAAGATGCTGACGAAAACGCTGCGGCAGATGGAATGCGACGGGCTGGTGAAGCGTGTCATCCACCCCGTCATACCACCGCATGTGGATTACAGCCTGACGGCGCTGGGTAACAGTCTCGGCAGTGCCTTTTGCGGCGTGTGGATCTGGGCCGAGACCCACCATGCGGATATAGAAAAGGCGCGGAAAGCGTTCAAGGAACACACACCGCGCCCTGACATGTAATCAGGCGAACTGGCTCAGACCCGGAACGGATGCGATGACCTGATCCACCGTCTCGTCGCCTGCATGCTGGCGGGCGATGGCGATGGTTTCCTTGGCCAGTGCGGAGATTTCGCTCATGCCGAGGCCCTGGCTCATCAGCTGCTGGCCGAGACCCATGATGCCGCCGCCGCCGATGGCGCTCATCAGACCGCCGAGCAGACCGCCGCCGCCCTGGCCTTCACCGTTGAAACGGGCAACCAGATCAGGCGCGCCGGGAATGGCTTCGATCATCCTGGCAACGGGCGCATCATCCGCTTCGCGCTGAAGAAAGCCCAACATCATGCCCAAAGCCTTTTCGGCCTTGTCATGTTCGATACCAACCTTGTCGGCAATCTGCGTAACGATCTCGCTCATAGTGTTCCTCCTGAAAACGAATAAATGACGTTAACGTCAACGTAAAACAACTGAAGTTTGGACACAAGGTGGGAAATCGCGCCGCGTCCAAGTTTGGCAGGCCGCTTCAACAACCTTATCAAACAGTTGTTGAGCGCACAGCCAGTTCCTATAAGACTATTGCAAATATTAGACAAAGGGCATCGCATGCCCGTTTGACCGGAGGAACTGGCGTGATGTTGCAGGACGGAAAGCTCTATATCGGCACAAGCCGCAACGCAGACGACAGCCTGAACAAGGGCGAATATCTCGATCTGAAATTCGGCAACCGCCACGGCCTCATCACCGGCGCCACCGGCACCGGCAAGACTGTCTCGCTTCAGGTTCTGGCCGAGGGCTTTGCCAAGGCGGGCGTGCCCGTTTTCTGCGCCGATGTGAAGGGTGACCTGTCCGGTATTGCGGCAAGGGGTGAGGCCAAGGACTGGGTCACGAAGCGAGCCGAACAGATCGGTTTCACCGACCTGTCCTACGAGCAGTTTCCGGTCATCTTCTGGGACCTCTACGGCGAAAAAGGCCACCGTGTTCGCGCCACCATCGCCGAAATGGGGCCGCTTTTGCTGGCGCGCCTGATGGATGCGTCCGAAGCGCAGGAAGGCGTCCTCAACATCGCCTTCAAGATTGCCGATCAGGGGGGATTGCCGCTTCTGGATCTCAAGGACTTGCAGGCGCTGCTCAACTATATGGGCGAACACGCGTCTGAGCTTTCCAGCCAATTCGGCCTGATTTCCAAATCCTCGGTCGGCTCGCTACAGCGCGGTCTTCTGGTGCTGGAGCAACAGGGGGCCGAACATTTCTTCGGTGAACCGGCGCTGAAGATTTCCGATATCATGCGGATCACGCCTGACGGACGCGGCACGATCTCGGTCCTGGCCGCCGACAAGCTGATGATGAACCCGCGCCTTTACGGCACATTCCTGCTGTGGATGCTGTCTGAACTGTTTGAGGAGCTGCCGGAAATCGGCGATCCCGCCAAGCCCAGGCTTGTCTTCTTCTTCGACGAAGCGCACCTGCTGTTCAACGATGCGCCGCGCGTGCTGGTGGAGCGCGTCGAGCAGGTCGTGCGCCTCATTCGCTCCAAGGGCGTCGGCGTTTACTTCGTGACGCAGAACCCGCTGGATGTGCCGGAAACCGTTCTGGCGCAGCTTGGCAACCGCGTGCAACACGCGCTGCGCGCCTATACGCCGCGTGAGCAGAAGGCCGTCAAAACCGCCGCCGATACATTCCGCCAGAACCCGGCCTTCAGCACGGCAGACGCCATCACCACGCTCGGCACCGGGGAAGCACTGGTTTCGACGCTCGGCGACAAGGGCGCACCCTCCATCGTGGAGCGCACCTTGGTTCGCCCACCCTCGGGCCGCGTCGGTCCCGTCAGCGACGACGAACGCCGCAGCATCATGAGCACCAGCCCGGTTGCCGGGGTCTACGACACCGACCTCGACCGTGAATCCGCCTTCGAACTGCTGGCCGCCCGTGCCCAGAAGGCTGCCGATGCAGAAGCAGCCAAACGGGCCGCCGAAGAACAGGCCAACCAACCGGCCGACAG
This sequence comes from Rhizobium skierniewicense Ch11, assembly GCF_023757665.1. Classification (NCBI taxonomy): domain Bacteria; kingdom Pseudomonadati; phylum Pseudomonadota; class Alphaproteobacteria; order Hyphomicrobiales; family Rhizobiaceae; genus Rhizobium; species Rhizobium skierniewicense. Next base: position 54,001 of record NZ_RXPG01000010.1, on the reverse strand, counting down.
CGCCTCCAGCCGCTGGAAGCTGCCGGGCTTTGGCGATGACGAGGAGCCGACACAGGCTTCCACCACCGGAACGAAACGCAAGGCTGGCGGCTATCAGCGCGAAACGGTGATCGAGGCGGCGATGAAGAGCGCCGCCCGCACGGTTGCAAGTTCGGTCGGGCGCGCCTTGGTGCGAGGTATCTTGGGAAGTTTGCGACGGTAGGCGCCCCCTCTGTAACCCCGGCCGTGAGCCGGGGTGACGGTGAAGAGATCATCGCTCCCGATAAAAAATCATTCCCCCGTGATACAACACATCATCCACGAACTCGCCGTCTGCGGTAAAGCCCGTATCGTCCCAATAGTCGATATGATTGCCGTTGATCTCATAGCGGCCCTGATAGGCGCTTTTTCGGTTGCCACGCGCTTCGTCATACCGTCCATTCAGCAACAGTTCCTGGCGAATATGGCCGTCGCCTGTCACCCACATGCCGAGATAGGGGTGCATCTGGTTTTGGGATGTTGAGTTCGTCATCTGTACCTTTCTCATGGAGTTGGCTGCGGGCGAAATGCCATCAATGGCGGCGGTTGCCAGTGCGATGGCAACCGAGGTCGAGACCATGTTCATCGATTGCTCCCATCACGCAGCGGTCGGGCGAACGACGATTTCGTTGACATCGACATCATCAGGTTGTTCGATCGCAAACCGCACGGCGCGACCGATCGCGTTGGGTTTCAGCGCGATGGCGCGATAACCCTTCATCAGTTCCGCAGCAGCGGGGTCGGTGATGGTGCTGGCCAACTCGCTTTCCACCACGCCAGGGTGAATGCAGGTCACGCGGATGTCCTTGTTTTCCTGACGCAGCCCATCGGAAATGGCACGCACCGCGAATTTCGTGGCGCAATAGACCGCTGCCGTTGGCGATACCGCAAGCGCACCGATGGAGGCGATGTTGATGATCTGGCCGGATTTCCGGCTGGTCATCTCCGGCAACACGGCGGCAACGCCGTAAAGCACGCCCTTGATGTTGACGTCGATCATACGGTCCCACTCATCGACCTTGAGCGATGACATCAACGACAGCGGCATGATGCCGGCATTGTTGACGATGACATCGATGTGGCCGAATGCCTTGCGTCCCGCATCCGCAAAGGCTGCCACGCTTTCCCGGTCCGTCACGTCGAGGGAGTGGGGAACGACCTCAGCGCCCAACTGGCGAAGCTCATTCGCCAATGTTTCCAGACGGTCCATGCGACGTGCGCCGATGACGAGTCTTGCGCCCGCAACGGCCAGTTCGCGCGCAATGCCTTCGCCAATACCGCTCGATGCACCTGTAATGAGAACGACTTTGTTCAATACCATGATTTATCTCCTTTTTCCCAGCGCGCCGTGTCCGGTCGGTGCTGTTGCGAAGAAGATAGTTCAGTGGCATTGTCGTGATAACTGGCTCAGTTCTAACTTCGATGGATAAAAAATCTAACCAATGCACATCGATCTCAATGCTCTCTCGATTCTCTGCATGGTCGCAGAAGAGCGTAATTTCCGCGCTGCCGCTGATCGTTTGGGCGTGACCCGGTCCGCTGTCAGCCAGACCATCCGCAAGCTGGAAGAAACGATGGGAATAGCGCTGGTGCAGCGCACGACCCGCAGTGTCAGCCTGACGGAAGCGGGGCAGAACCTCTATGCGCAGGTGTCTCCATCCATCGCAAATATCACCCAGGCAGCGCGCGTCACCTCGTCACTCGGCGGGACCGTGCGCGGGCAATTGCGGCTGGCTGTGTCGTCAATTGCAGAACGGTTTCTCTCCGGCCCGCTGCTTGCCAGCTTTGCGCAGGCCTATCCGGATGTTCAGCTGGATATCATCGTGACCGATGAGGAGTTCGATATCGTGACTGAGCGATATGATGCGGGCGTGCGGCTGGGCGAATTGATTGCACAGGACATGATCGCCGTGCCCGTATCGGTCGAGCAGCGCCAGCTTCCGGTCTGTTCGCCCGCTTATAGAGACCGTAACGGTGTGCCATCCCACCCCGCAGACCTCATTGGCCACAGCTGCATCGGCTGGCGCCCGCGCCCCGGCGTTGCGCCATACCGCTGGGAATTTGCGGAAAACGACCGTGAATTTGCCGTGGCGGTTCAGCCGGAATTTACCACCAACGACATGCAGCTCATGATCAAGCTCGCCTGCGCGGGGGCTGGCATTACCTTTGGAATGGAAGAAACGTTTCGACCCTATATCGAGCGTGGACAATTGGTGCCGATGCTCGAAGATTATTGCCACAGCTTCGCGGGCTTCTATCTCTACTACCCCAGCCGCCGCAATCTGGCACCCAAGCTTCGCGCCTTCATCGACCATGTGCGGCTGCCAAGGGGTGGGTGATCCCCGCCCCTCACCTCATTTTGCTGGAGAAACCAGCGAGAAACAGGCCCCATCCGGGCGGCAGTTGACGATCCAGCTGCCGCCCGGAACCTCCATCGGGCCGTTGACGACCTTGCCGTCACCGGTGCTGACGCGGATGGTGGTGGCTTCGATGCCATCGACATTGAAGCAATAACCCCAGATACAGAGCGTCTACGGCCGGGTTTGGTCAGCCTGGGCTAGGCGCTCAACATTTTTGCGATGCGCGGGTCTCCCGCAAAATCGTCCGCGGCAAAACCAATGCGCTGCATCGGGAAATCGCACAGCGCCTGAATGCCGGTTTTCGCCAGCCGGATACGCCAGTTGATCCGCTCCACCGGTTGCTTCTTTTCAAAGGCGAGCGGCGTGAGAAGGGCCATGTTGAGCCCGCCATGGGGATCGCGCACGGACTGATAGAGGATGGCCTCCACATTCGCTGCCCGCGCTGTGTCCGCCAAGGCCTGACAAGGCGCGTAGTCCGTCGGATGCGTCCAGGCCGCACCGTTGCCCGACAGCTGGGGCTGGGTCAGATCGATGGCAGAACGCGTGCCGATCTCAGCGGAAAAGGCGGTGTATTCCGCCGCGTTTGCGGGCAGTCGCGTGGCAGGAGATTCGGCATAGAACAACAGGCGATAGAACGCCATTTCGGCGAGCGCCGTTTCCACTCTGGCCGAGGCGTAATAGACGCCCTTGGTCCAACCTGCCCGGCGAAAGCGTGAACCATGGGGATAGGCGGCATCGTAGCGAAAGGGTGTGGCCAGCAGATAATCGAGGCCCGCACACTCTGGCGGAAAGCGGCGTTTGCTGTCTTCCAGAATATCTTCCAGCAGCGACTGCTCATCCACGGTGTCGACGAGCTTCATCGTGGAGACCTGATGCTGCGCCTCCACAAGTCGCCACCAATGGCCTGATACGGTGCGTTTTTCAGATTGGAGCGCGTCTGGCGTCCAGATAGGCAAGGACATCGAGCAATCCGGTAATGGTTGTGAGTTTCTCCGCAGGGACTGCGTCAAGCGCTTCGTTGTGGTTTCGCATCCAGCCACGCGCCACCCCGTCATCGCCACCGACGATGGCGTCGAGTGAGCGAAACACCCGGATCAACAGAACCGCCAGTTCGAACGCTTTGCTACCGGGCTCCAGAATGAAATCAAGCCGCTTCATGCGCGAAACGGTCGGGGCTGAAACCCCCAGAACATCCGCCACACGGGCCGCGTTCAGGCCCAGCCTGTCTGCAGCAGAGACCACAGCCTTCGTCACGACACGACCCTGCTCCGCCGCGTCGAAAGAGGGTTTGACCTGGATATTCATGCGCAAATCCTTTCCTTGGAAAGAATATAGCAAATTTCTTTCTGAAAGCAACAAGGGCTGGCGATGACGCCAGCCCTTGCCGTGTCGCACATCGGGGGGACGAGATTATGCAGCAGAAACAGGAACTTCAGTGGAGGTGCGCATCGCATGCGAGTAAGGGCATACGATATGCGCCTTCTGGATCAGGTCATCAGCGACGTCCTTGTCGAGACCGGGGATATTCACCTTGAGCGACACTTCAATGCCAAAGCCGGTGCCATCGTCCCGTGGGCCGATGCCGACAGTTGCGGTGACCTTGGTGTCTTCTGGAATCTTGACCTTTTCCTTGCCGGCAACGTTCTTCAACGCGCCGAGAAAGCAGGCGGAGTAGCCGGCTGCAAACAACTGTTCAGGATTGGTGCCGGTTGCGCCGTCGCCGCCGAGTTCCTTTGGAACTGTCAGAGTGACGTCCAGAACGCCGTCCTCGGACTTGGCGTTGCCTGCACGGCCGCCTGTTGCGGATGCCTGTGTTGTATAGAGAATAGCCATGTCATTCACTTCCTTCGGTTGATGTTGACGATCATATAGCTCACAATTAAATTGTTCGCAATATAATTTTGCGCATTGAGATATTTTTCGATCTCTGACATAACAATTTGAAAGATTGCGTTGCCTTTTGCATGTGGCAGGAACCGAGTGACGGGATAAATTGTTCCCTCTCCAGCCGCATATTTGGAGCCCACACATGGACGACGGAACGATGGAAAGCCTTCTGAGGCTGGACCTGCAAATATGTTTTGCGCTGTATGGCGCGTCACATGCGTTCAACCGTGCCTATAAACCTCTGCTTGAGCCGCTGGGCCTCACCTACCCGCAATATCTCGTCATGATGGCGCTGTGGGAAAAAGAAACCGCCACCGTCAAAACACTGGGCGAAATGCTCGGCCTGGATTCCGGTACCCTCTCCCCCCTTCTCAAAAGGCTGGAACATGCGGGGCTGATTACCCGCAAACGCGGTACGGTGGACGAGCGTCAGGTGATGATCGCGCTGACGGGCGAAGGGGCGGAGTTGAAGACGAAGGCGACGGATGTCATGCGCTCGATTGGAGAGGCGACGGGATGTACCCTCGATGAGTTGGGGCAGCTTCGTGATCGACTGAACGCGTTGAAAGAGAGTTTGGTTAAAGAGTAAAAATGCCAGAGCGGTCGGCGGGCTGTCAGTCACCGCGTGTTCAAGCATTCCCTCTGCTGTTGGCAGCGCGAACCATCATCGGGATAAGAAAGAGATCGACCAGCACCCATCCCGCAGCGATCATCGCCATAAAGTAAGCCACATCGAACAGGTTCAGTACCGCCGGAAGCAGAAAAGCACAGATCCCAAACAGCAGTTGCAATACGGCAGATCGCGTATAACCGAGGTAAAATCGATGCAGCCCCAGCATTCCCCCGCCGCCCATGATCGCCATCACATAGGCCACCCACATGACCTTGCGGTCGACCACCTTTATGACAGGCTGCACTGGAGCGGTTCCCTGGGAGACACGACCGGAAATTTTTGGAATGCTGACCAATCTCTGAACCCTCAAGCTGCAAATGGCTAAGAGTTACCGTTCCTGAGACGAAAAAATCAATCAAAAATTGAAACTGATGACAAGAAACAAAAAAGCCGCAGACATCATGCTGTGTGCGGCTCCTTCGTTCATGTCATAGGATCGGCTTACTGCCAAACCACAACCCGCGCCTTGTTCGGCACACGGTCGTAGAGGTCGATCACGTCCTGGTTCATCAGGCGTACGCAGCCGGATGACACGGCCTTGCCGATGGAGCTCCACTCCGGAGACCCATGCAAACGGTAAAGCGTATCCTTGCCGTTCTGGAAGATGTAGAGCGCGCGGGCACCAAGCGGATTTTTCAGGCCCGGTGGCATACCGCCATTCTTGGAGGAGAACTTGGTCAGTTCCGGCTGGCGAGCCACCATTTCGTCCGGTGGGGTCCACTTCGGCCACTTCTGACGCCACTGGATGACGCCTTCGCCCGACCATGCGAAGCCTTCGCGACCGATGCCGACGCCGTAGCGCATGGCGGAGCCGCCGGGCTCGACGACATAGAGGAAGCGCGAGCGCGTATCCACGACAACGGTGCCAGCTGGTTCGCCGGTGGGATCAACCACGCGCTGACGGTAATAACGACGGTCGATTTTCTGATAGGGAATGGCGGGAATGACGTAGCCACCATCTTCAACCGTCCCGTACATGACGGAAAGCTCGGCATCGGAAATGCCACCTGCAAACATCGAGCGGAAATCGCCTGCGATATTGCCTGCAAGGCTACCCGGCTGCACGCTGCTGTAGGGACGGACGCCGGAAGAAGCGCAGCCCGCCAGAAGCGACGCAGAGGAAAGGCCAAGGAGGGAAAGGAAGGTACGTCTGGAAAGATCTGTGTCGGTGCTCATCATAAGGCCGTTTTTTTCTCACATCGAAGCGACTGGGGCGGATGTTGCGCGGGGCTGCGGAACCATCCTACAATCTCGCTGTACATCGTTTGTTCCACGACTGTTCAGGTATGGCCATAGTAGTTAATACATCCCTAAAGACCAGTTTCCCGACAGCAACATGGTCCGTTTAGGACAGCATTCTTGGCATGCGTGATCAGATAACCACAATCGGCGCGCCCTTCGGGACGCGTTCGTAGAGATCGATGACGTCCTGATTGAGCATGCGCACGCAACCGGATGATGTCGCCTTGCCCACCGACTGCCAGTCCGGCGTGCCATGGACGCGATAAAGCGTGTCCTTGCCGTCCTTGAAAATATAAAGCGCCCGGGCACCGAGCGGATTGTTGAGACCGGGGATCATGCCGCCATTGGCCGCCGAGATCGACGCCAACTCGGGTTGCCGCTGAACCATCTCGTCCGGCGGCGTCCAGCGTGGCCATTTGGCTTTCCACTGGATCTTGCCGCGACCGGCCCAGGCATAACCATCGCGCCCCAGACCGACACCATAGCGAACCGCCTTGCCACCCGGTTGAACGAGATAGAGGAAATGCTGCTTGGTATCGACCACGATCGTACCCGGTGCTTCCGCCGTCTGATAGGTCACGTCCTGACGCAGAAAGCGGGAATCGACCCGCGAATAGGGAATGGCTGGCAACGTGTGACCTTCGTCGCTGATCTGACCATAGATGACGCGATGCAGCGGGTTGGACACCGGCAGGCCATAACCGCGCGTCTGGTCGCTATAAGCGGGGGACAGGCCGGAACCCGTTGGCCGGGCCGTGGACGGCGGTCCGTACAGCTGCTGGAACTGCGAACGGAACAAGTCCGGCGGGCGGCTGTTGATCGAGCCGGGCGTGGGCGGCAATGGAGGGCGCGGAATGGAGCCGACATTGTTGTAGTTGAAGACGGGCGCCGTTTCCTGCACGAAGACATCCGGGTTCATGCGACTGGTATCCGTCACGAACAGACAGCCGCTCAACAGCGGCATCAGCGCAAGTACCGCAAGAGACACAAGGCGACGGCAGGTTTTCAAGGGTACAGTCATGGAACCGCTTCAAGAGGAGGCATCGTTTTAACGACAATGCCCTGCCCGGCTGGCGCGAAGCTGGAGCCAAATCCAGTTACGACCCGTATCAGGCGAACTGGTTGAAGAAACGAATGCTTTCCACCACCGCACCCGGCACCACGCCATTATGGTTGCCGGGCAACAGCATCTTGTCGATCTTCATACCCGCAAACCGCGCCCGCTCCATCAGCAGCTTGTGGTCGGCATCGAACGGGCGCTCCTCCGTGCCGCGCAGCAACAAGGTCGGGCATTTGAGGCTCGGTCCGAAACACACAGAAGAGCGCATGACGAACTCCTGCTCGTCGCTGCCGTCAAAACAGATCTCGTCGGCGTAGCGGTTGAAATACCGCCACGAATTGACGCCAGCCGAAATCGGCACGGACGCGCGGAACTTGCGCGTCATCGATGCCAGCAGCGACAGCGTGCCGCCATTGGAGTGACCTGCGAGAAACAGGCGATCCTGATCGATCCCCGGCAGGTTTTCGAGGTAGGAAGCCGCCGCCAGTGCATCGGCGGTCTCGTCATAGAAGCCGGAATAATTTCCCTGTTGTCCGTTTTCACCACGGAAAGACGGGAGCAACACCACAAAGCCCGCTTCCCAATAGGGCTTCATCAGCGCCCAGTGCCCGTCGCCTGTGGCATTGCCGCCGTGGAGAAACAGAACCGCAGGCTTCAGCTTGGTGCTTGGCTCATACTGCGAAAGCCACGCGACCAACTCGATGGAACCATGTGGTCCACCCGGATAGGTCACGCGGGTCGCACCCGGAGGCGTGCCCAACGGCGTGGACTTCTCGGGCGCGGCGATCTTCCTCAGCAGGTGCGTTTGAAACTGCTGGCGTGCATTGGCATAGTCTTCCGTCGCCAGCGGCAAAACCTGCGGCATGACGAGGTTCGCACGCCCCTGAGACGGCAGCAAAGCCGCTGCGGAAAGCCCTGCCGCCCCAGCCAGTAAAGTGCGCCGCGTCAGGGTTTGTTGGGAGACAGTACCGAAAAAAGACGAAGGTGTTTCTGCCATGTGCGAGGACCCGAAATTTCATGAAGCGCGGGTTAATTTCACCACTACAAGATTGAATTGTCCACTCACTGTTTTGAGAAAGCGAACGAAACCTGTCAGGACTTCGCGTCGATCATCGCCATGAGCGTCGATAGCCGATCCGCTTCCGATGGCAGCTTGTCGGCGCGCAGTCTGGCGATGCGGGGAAACCGCATGGCGACGCCCGATTTGTGGCGGTTGGAACGGTTGATGCCCTCGAACGCAACTTCCAGCACAAAACCGAATTGCGGCGTGGCCCGTACCGCACGGACCGGGCCGAAGCGCTCCACGGTGTTGTCGCGCACGAATTTGTCCAGCACTTCCAGCTCCGCATCGGTAAAGCCGAAATAGGCCTTGCCCACCGGCACCAGCTGCTCTCCGCCTTCGCTTTCCGACCAGACGCCGAAGGTGAAATCCGAATAATAGCTGGAGCGTTTGCCGTGACCGCGCTGGGCATACATCATCACGGCATCGATGTTGAAGGGATCACGCTTCCACTTGAACCACGGGCCTTTGGCACGACCTGCCTGATAAATGCTGTCCTTGCGCTTGATCATCACGCCTTCGATGACAGGATCGGGGGGTGCTTTCCGCAAGGTTTCCAGCTCATCCCAGCTGGAAAACGGGACGAGCGGCGACAGATCGAAGCGGTCGTGCGGCGCCTCTTCGATCATGCGCGTCAGCTTTTCCCGACGTTTCAGAAAGACCTCGCCACGTATGTCGTCCTCGCCTTCGAACAAAAGGTCATAGGCGCGGATAAAGGCCGGGTATTCCTCCAGCATCTTGGCCGTCACCGTTTTTCGGTTCAGGCGTTGCTGGAGATCTGAAAAGGTGCGGGTGGCGATATTGGAGCGGGCAGTGCCACCGATCAACAGCTCGCCATCGACGACGCCTTCGAAATTGATGCGTTCGAGAATATCGGGAAACGCGCCTGAGATATCGTCGCCGGATCGCGAGTAGAGCTTCCGGGTCTCGCCGGATCTGGACAGTTGCACGCGGATGCCATCCCACTTCCATTCAGCAACGAAATCCTGCGGGGCAAGGTTTTTCAGGTCATTGTCGCCCACGGGCGTCGAGAGCATCACGGAGTGAAAAATCGCGGGTGTGGCGAGGACAGGACGCTCGGACTTGCCTTCCAGCCATGCGAATAATGGCTCATAGGGTGGCTCCAGACCATGCCACAGCGTTTCGATTTCGGTGATGTCCCGCCCACCGAAATCCGCAAGGGCCTGTCGCGCAAGCCGTGCCGATACGCCGATGCGCAGGCCTCCAGTGACGAGTTTGAGGAAGGCGAAGCGTGAGGAGGTTTCAAGCCTGTCGAGGAGATCGCGGACCGCAGAGCGCACCTCCGTTCGCCCCAGCGAATTCATCAGGGTGACGATTTCGCCAAGGCCCGGATCTTCGACGTCAGGCGGATTGTCAGTCTGGCTGGTATCCCAGACAAGCGAGATGGTCTCGGCCAGGTCGCCGACATAGTCATAGGAATAGCGGAACAGCACGTCGTCCATGCGTTCCAGCACCAGTTCGCGCAACATGGCGGGCTTGACGCTTTTCAGGTCCAGCGTGCCTGCAATCGCCGCGAGGCCATAGCCCCTGTCAGGGTCGGGCGTATCTCGGAAGTAATCGCTCAACAGCTTGAGCTTGCCATTACGCGACGGTGTGAGGACGAGGCGGTCGAGGAGAGTTGCGAAGGCTTTCACAGAAATCAGTCCCCCTCATCTTCGTAGCCGACCAGATGCAGCGGCCGGGCTGGAATACCCTGCAATTCGCACCAGCGCACCAGCGCCTCTTCGCGACCATGCGTCACCCAGACCTGCGACGGCGCGACCTCCCTGATCGTCTCCAGCAGTTCGGGCCAATCGCAATGGTCGGAGATGACCAGCGGCAGTTCGACGCCGCCCTGCTTGGCGCGCTGGCGCACCATCATCCAGCCAGATGCGAAGGAGATCAGCGGTTCGTTGAAACGACGGGCCCATTTCTCCTGAAAGGCCGAGGGCGGGCCGACGACGATCGCGCCCTTGAATTGCTCGGGATTGCTTTTTTCCAACGTTGCAGGGCGTAGGTCTCCAAGGTCGATACCTTGCGAGATGTAATAGTCGCACAGCTTGGCGAGAGCGCCGTGGATGTAGACCGGTTCGCGGTAGCCATTGTCGCGCAACAGCCGCAGCACCCGCTGCGCCTTGCCGAGCGAATATGCGCCGACGAGGTGGGTCCGCTCGGGAAATTGCCTGATCGAGGTCAGCAGTTTCGCGATTTCGTGGGCAGGTTTCGGATGGTGGAAGACGGGCAGACCGAACGTTGCCTCGGTGATGAAGACATCGCACGGCACGGGCTCGAAGGGAGCGCAGGTGGGATCGATACCACGCTTGTAATCACCCGACGCGACAATCCTGATACCGCCATGTTCGATGGAGATCTGCGCCGAACCCAGCACGTGTCCCGCCGGGTGGAAACCGACTGTGACGCCATTGATCTCCACCGTTTCACCGAACCCGACAGCCTGCTCGCTGCCGGTGAAATCCTCCCCGTAGCGAATGCGCATGATATCGAGCGTTTGGCGGGTCGCCAGAACCTTCTCGTGGCCCGCACGGGCGTGGTCCGAATGGCCATGGGTGATCAGCGCCCGTGGCACGGGCCTGACGGGATCGACGTAAAAATCGCCAACGGGGCAATACAGCCCTTTTGGCGTGGGGCTCAGCAATTTCTCTGGCTTCATGTGCACTATCGGCTGCGGCGTGGACTGTCAGAACGCGCGGCCCCCTCAACCCGTTCCTCAAACCGCACCAGTTTCAGCCAGCGTATTACTCCACGGAGGCGGCTGGCTTTTCGACGGCTGCGGCCGGAAGCTTGACGTTTTTCAACGCCAGAGCCGCGACGAGACCTATGGCGGCCGTGGCGGCCGCTGCATAAAACAGCGGCGTAAAGGCACCAGCATACAGGTTGGCGACTGCGCTTTGGGAAGCGGCGGGAAGCTCGGAGAGCATTTTCGGCGTCAATTCCTGTATCTTGCCGACACCGGGGATATCGACCGAGACACCCTTTAGATAGGAAGAGACGATTGCACCGTAAATCGAAATGGCGATGGCAGCGCCCCCCATCCGGGTCAACGACACCGCACCGCTCGCCGCACCGATATCGGCCTTCGGCGCGGAGTTCTGAACCGCGATGATCGGTGCCTGCTGGCCGAGGCCAACCCCAAGACCTTGTGCCAACATGATGATGGCGATGATGGGAAGGGGCGTCCCCGCATGAACCTGCGAAAATGCGAGCATGGCCATCACGGCGATGCTGAGACTGATGACAGAAAATATCTTGTAGCTGCCGGTCACCGAGATCAGGCGACCCGCCGTCAGGGATCCCATGACGATGCCGCCGGTGACGGCAATGAAGAACAGGCCAGCGGACGATGGTGACAGACCGGTCGTCGTTTGCAGGAACAGGGCGTAATAGTTGACCATCCCAATTCCCAGGCCGCCGCTGACCAGCGAGATGACCATGAACAGCGGGAACGTGCTGTCCTTGAACAGGCGCAGAGGCACGATGGGCTCCGGAGCACGACGTTCCACCTGCACCCACAGATACGCTGTTATGGCGGCGAAGACGACGATAGAAAGGCTTTGCCAGGCAAAGATGGAGCCAAAGAGCTGTGAACTGTCAGCCCACAAGACGACACTGGAGATCGTCAGCGCCAGAAGCACGGCGCCGAGATAATCGATCTTCGGTGAACGTTCCGGGCGACGATAGGGCAGCATGAAGACGAGACCTGCCAGAACAAGAATGCCGATGGGCAGGTTGATGAGGAAGATCGAGCGCCATCCGAACAGATCGCTCATCGTCCCGCCGAGAATAGGCCCGACGCTGCCCGACGCCATGATGACGAGGCTGGAATAGCTCTGGTAACGCGCCCTCTCCCGCGGCTCGAACAGATCGGCATTCACGGAGAAGATCGAAACCATGATGCCGCCGCCGCCAAGACCTTGCAGCACACGGGCAGCAATCAGCGAATCCATCGACCAGGCCAGGCCACAGGCCAGCGACCCCACCGTGAAAATGACGATGGCAGCCATCATGACGTATTTGCGACCGAACAGATCGCCCAGCTTGCCGTAGACCGGCATGACGGCGCTCGTGGCCAGAAGATAGGCGGAACCGATCCAGCCGAAGCGCTCCAGCGCACCGAACTCACCGACAATGGTCGGCAGCGCGGTGGAGACGATCTGATTATCGAGCGTTGCCATGAACATGGCAAACATCAGGAAGAAGAAGACAACGAGCCTGCGACGACGATCAGGAACGAGCGGCATCACAGGCTTAACGGACATATCCATGGGAGATCTCACAATTGATCGCCAATTTATGTGACTTTCGCACATATATGTCAATGACACATTTCAATGGGTCTGCTACAAGACGTCGACATTTCGGGGAATTGGGGTCATGAGCGAACGGGTATCAGTTTCGACACCGGACGGAAAAACAGCGAGCGACGAGGTTCTGAGCATCAGCCTGACGATGACGCGGATGCGGCTGATGATCGGTCGTCGCGTGATTGGCCGCATGGCCATTGCCAAGCTGGCGCCAGGGTTGGAGCTCTCACATATCGATGTGCTGGATATTGTCCACCGCACGGAGACGGCGGCGACCGTCGGCTCAATCGCGGACGCCATGCGGCTTGACCCCTCGCGCGGCAGCCGCGTGGTGGCGGAAATGGTGGGCCGCGGCCTGTTGAAACGCGAGGCGTCGCAAGAAGACGGGCGACGCAGCGTTATCGATATCACGCCGCTGGGTCACAGCATTCTGGACGAAATGCGCAGCGCCAAGATCAGCATCATCGGTGAGGTCGTGGGTGACTGGCCGGAGCAGGATGTCGCAGATTTCGCCCGTCTGTTCGATCGTTTCATCGGACGCTTCGAGAAGCGGCTGTTGGGGCATGCCCATCAGCCACTTGCCCTCACGTCTGGTCAAGACGGCTAGACACGGGATAGAGCGTTTCTTTGTTAAATGGAAACGCTCTAAAGATCGCAGTCGCGCTACAGAAACCAGTCTGAACCTATTGCCGCGTCAAATCCCGCTCGACGTTCATCTCGGCCCTACGGTCGTCCAGTCTGCGCAGGCGCTCAAGGCTTGGAAGGCTCTGCTCGTGGCGCGTTACCGTGTCCGGAGGCAGCAGCGTGTAAGGCTGCGGCTCCTTCCAGACCGGCGGATTAGTCTTGCGCAAATGGTAGAGATAGAGCGCCGCAAAGCCCAGCGCGAAGACGCAGGGCATGTAGATCGCGAGCACCTTCACCTGATCGGACATCATGCGGAAGGTGTGTAAGAGATCGGCCCAGAAACTATAGGATTCCATCGCATTTCCCCATCGGCAGAGGTGCTCAAGCGAAAGAGCGCAGCACGTCGCCATTTGTTGAAACGGGAGATCGACCACCGGAGGAAACGGACCTCTGGTGGCCGGGGAGTTCGTAAGCCGCGATCAAACGACCGCCCTGACCTTTAGGCTTGCGCCTTGGACATACGTCAGGGCCTCCCCAGCCATAGGAAAGGCAGAGGAGCTATATAGTCACAAAGGACCGCCTCAGCCACAAAAGTTATGGCTGAGGGGTGTCATTACGGCCGACACCGGCCGTTGATCGAGGGGTTACGAGCCCCAAGACCGGTCCGTTACGCCCGGTCTCGCTGCAACCATAGCGAAAGTTGCGGTTGAGGGAAATAGCTAGATTTAGCATGGAGGCGGCTCAAGCCAGAGCGCTTTCGTTCCGAATGAAAATGTCTGCCGTTGCACGTCTTCGCCAGGTCAAAGGTGGTCGGAGGGCAGACTCAACGCTACGGTCGGAACGGTCGCCTTCAAGCCTTGCGGGATGGTGCCTGCCTCTTCGCGCTGATTGAAACGGGCCGCCCGCACCATCCGTCGATCCCGTTAGAACCAACAGAATTGTTTCCATTCAACGAGCAGGGCTCTGGAGCCATCATTGCCGGTCAGATTCCGCCACCATATTGCTCCGATACGCCACCGACATTGCGACCTTTTTTCTTGGCCTCGTACATGGCCGCATCGGCCTTGGCCAGAAGCGCTTCCGGCGTGTCTCCATCGCGGGGGTAAAACGCCGTTCCAGATGAACAGGTGATGCTGATGGACCCATTTTCGAGCATGATCGGCTCGGATGCGCGCTCCATGATCGTTTCGAGGCGGCGCATGATGCCATGCTCGTCATGTCTGGGATTGCTGAAGATGATGGCGAACTCATCACCGCCCAGCCGAACGGCGATGTCGGACGCCCTGATACTGGACATGATGCGCTCCGCCAGACAGCGCAGAACCTCGTCACCCACGGCGTGCCCATGCAGATCGTTGATCTGCTTGAAGTGGTCGAGGTCGATATAACTGATGGCGACAAGGCGCTCTTCGCGTTTTGCCTCATGAATGGCACGGCGGAACTGGGTCCAGAAGAGGTTGCGGTTGGACAGCCCCGTCAGCGGATCGTGATGCGCCATGAAATGCACACGCTCTTCGGCACGGCGGCGGTCAATCGCGATGCCGGCGATGCTGGTCGCCATGTCGATGATTTCACGCTCGAACGAAGATGGCATTCTGACCGTGCCGGAATACAGCGCGAAGGTGCCCAGCAGCACGTCATTGTTGCCCATGATCGGCGTCGACCAACAGGAGCGCAGATTGTGGCGCATGACGATTTCGACGAAATTGCCCCAAAGCGGATCCTGAAACGTATCGCTGACATAGACCGCTTCGCGCCGCCACGCCGCCGTTCCGCAGGAGCCGACATTGGGGCCAATCGAAATGCCATCGATCAGCGAGGTATAGTTCTCGGGCAAGGACGGTGCCGCACCGTGCCACAACCTGCCTTCCTTCTCATCCAGAAGCAGAACGGAGCCGCTCACATTTTCGAGAAGTCCCTCGACAGTGTTGATGATGGCTTCGAGAATAGTGGGAAGCGGCTGACCGTGGACGATCATTTCCAGAAGGGCGGCGTGGCTTCGGCGCAGCGTTTCCTGGCGTTTCGTATCTGTTATATCCCTGGAAATACCCGCCAGTCCGACGATCTTGCCATCCTCGTCACGGATCGGGACGCGCGTTCCGGAATACCACCGGATCTGGCCGTCCTTGGTCGTCAGACGCTCTTCGAAATCATACATCGCTTCGCCTGTCGAAAGAATGCGGCGATCGATGGCATCGATTTTGCGGGCAACGTCCGTGGCAAACAGGTCGAACACGGTTGGTCGGGTGTTCGCAAGACGCGTGGCGTCAGACCCCAGCCACGTCAGACCAGCCGCATTCATGTAGGTGTAAACACCCTCGGCATTCTTCAGAAATACAACTTCTGATATATTATTGAGAAGATACGACAACCTTTCATCGGTAGGGCCGACCCTCAGCAAATCCGTTGTCCATGATTGCACGTTGAATGCAAGAGAACCATTATCGTCCCGCATCATCGAAAGACCTCTACCTATCCATTAACACGCGTCTGCCGTCGCCTTTACAACCATAAACCACATTTCATTTATACAGTCAGCCAATCGACCATGTCGTAAAACTACTTATGTGCAATTAAAATAAGATATAATAGTCTCTACATCATGCATTTATATTCGCTACTTTTTATGTCAGCACAATATAAGCGTTACTGTCGATACAATAATTACATACAATTTAAAAGTGTTAAAAACAACTCCAGAATCCATACGCTGACGCACGGATTTTGCTTTTGTTTTGCCCATAGCAGCAATAGGTTGCCGTGACGCAATCGATGGGGATTTGGAATGCTGACGATTTACGGAGTTTACCGCTCTCGCGCAACGCGCACCCTGTGGCTGGCTGGAGAACTGGGACTAGACTTTACGCATGTGCCTGTCATCCAGGCCAGACGCCTGCCCGACCCACTGGCTGCCGATGCACCGATCAATACGCTGACGCTGTCCTATCTCGCCATCAATCCGATGGGCACCATTCCCTGCATCGATGACAACGGCACCGTGCTTTACGAATCCATGGCAATCAACCTTTATCTGGCGCGCAAGCATGGCACAGCGCTTGCCCCTGCGGATCTGGTCGAAGACGCCCGGATGATGCAGTGGTCTTTCTTTGCCGCGACCGAGATCGAGTCCCATGCGCTCAAGATTTCATCGACCGTGGCAGAAGGACTGGCGGGTACCGAAGCCGGTCAGGCCGTGATCGATGTCGCAGCCCGCATGCTGCGCCGCCCCTTCAGGGTTCTGGAGCAGCATCTGTCCGGCAACGACTATCTGGTTGGAAACCGGT
Source organism: Rhizobium skierniewicense Ch11 (assembly GCF_023757665.1). Taxonomy (NCBI): domain Bacteria; kingdom Pseudomonadati; phylum Pseudomonadota; class Alphaproteobacteria; order Hyphomicrobiales; family Rhizobiaceae; genus Rhizobium; species Rhizobium skierniewicense. Next base: position 37,471 of record NZ_RXPG01000010.1, on the reverse strand, counting down.
TCAGCGTCGCCGACATCAATGTTGCCGAGGTGGCGCGGTATGCTCAGGCGCACGCGCCCTTGTTTGACGCAAACCCATCGATAAAGGCATGGCTCGACCGTTGCCAGTCTCGTGCGGCCTTCAAGGCCATGTGGGATGCCCGTACCAACGAAGCAGCCTAGAGCGTTTCCTTGTTAAATGGAAACGTTCTGCCGGAGCAGATTTTCGTCAGGACAAAGGCGATTGGCGAAGGGCATACCCTAAGGTACGGTCGAGCCGATCGCCTTTGTCCTGGCGGAAAGATGCCCGGCCCTCCGGGTTGGTTGAAACGGGCCATCTGCCTGCCCGGACGGCTTGGCCGTATGCTAAGGCTACGCCACGCGCCCTCCGGACAAGCAGTCGATCCCGTTTGAACCAACAGAACTGTTTCAATTTAACAAGGAAACGCTCTCAGCCGTTTTAAAGCCGGGTGGTCACCCTGATGTCACCGACATGGATGCCGTTCCAGTTTTTGATGGAACGGTTTGCCATACCCAGAAGCGTCTGTTGTTGCGGGCTGTCGTTTTCGAAGTATCGCGCCAGAAGAGCCGCGATCATGGCTTCCGCCGCACGCGTCGCGCCGTCTTCGCACTTGACGGCCATGGCGATACCCTGCTCTGGCAAAGCCGCAACGAAGACGCCCTCCGCGCCGGTTTTGGCGAAAATCTGGCCGGGCGCAATCTCCATCAGCCTGGTGCAGGTGCGGCCGGTTCCAGCAACGTAAAAGGGCTCGGCCATACAGGCGTCGATCAGGCGGCGCGAGGCTTTGGCCCGCTCCGTCTCCAGGCCCTGCCCTGTCGCCATCCTGGCAAAACCATGCGCCAGACCTTTCAACGGCACGGCGTAGTTTGGAATAGAGCAGCCATCCGTGCCGCAATTGTCGTGGCCAAGGGCCGTCCCCGTCAGACTTTCCATCGTTGCGCGGATCTCGGCCTGGAGCGGGTGGTCGTAACCGACATAGCCTTCTGTTTCCATGCCTGTGTGAACACAGGTACAAACGAAACCGGAATGCTTGCCGGAGCAATTGTTGTGCAGGGCCGTGGGCTTTTGCAGTGTCCGGGCCTGATGGATGATGGTTTTCTGGTCCGAAGACCAGTGCGCGCCGCATTCCAGCGTACCGGCATCGCGGCCCGCCTTGGCCAGCATGGATGCAGCGCGTTCCACATGCGCGTCTTCCCCCGAATGGGAGGCGCAAGCGAATGCCAGTTCACGGTTGCCAAAGCCATAGGCATCCGCTGCCCCGCTTTCCACCAATGGCAGCGCCTGCATCGCCTTGCAGGCAGACCGGGGAAACACGCCGCCTTCTATATCACCTGCGGAAAACAGGATGCCGCCGTCACCATCGACGACCACGGCCATGCCGCGATGGCGGCTTTCGACGAGATTGCCTCTGGTGACTTCGACGGTAACGGGGTTGTGCATGGCTTCGGCCTCAAAAAATACGAAATTGAGATCGTTCTATCCAACTTCTCTGATCGATGCACGAGGCCCAGTGTTGAAAGTTGCCAAACGTTTGCTGCTCGCCATCCTCATCATCTACCTCTTGCCGGCTTTGGCATCGGCTGGCCTGTGGGCGATAAAGGAGCATCCGACAGGCTACCGCAATGCGCGCTGGTCTTCCGCTGGCATTTTGCCGGAAGCACCTGCCAACAAGCCAGCTGCGATCTACGTCTATTCCGCCATGACGGGGGGCCTCAAGGGTTCGATTGCCAGCCACGCTTGGATCGTGGTGAAAAAAGAGGGAGCGTCCAGCTACGAGCGTTACGACAAGGTCGGCTGGGGCACACCCATCCGCCGTAACGCCTATGCGCCGGATGCCTACTGGTATTCCAACATGCCGCGCCGAGTCCTGGAACTGCATGGGGACGAGGCCGAACGGCTGATCCCGAAAATCGAGCAGGCAATTGCCAATTATCCCTATGGGAAACCGGGCGGTTACACCATCTATCCAGGCCCGAACTCCAACACTTTCGTGGCCCATGTGCTACGCCAGGTGCCGGAGTTGGGTGTCGTTTTGCCGCCCGATGCGGTCGGGCGCGACTATCTGCCAAACGGGGAGTTCATCCACGTTGCCGATGACTGGAAAGACGTCAGTCTCTCGCTGGGCGGCTATCTGGGCGTATCGGCAGGCGCGCGCAGCGGGTTTGAGGTCAACTTCCTCGGTCTCGTCGCGGGCATCGACATCGCAAACCCCGGCATCAAAATTCCGGGGTTGGGTTATTTCGGGACGCGCTCTCAGCTCGGCGTGTGATCTTCTGCTGCGCGGCTCGCACGTTTGGCACGAATGCCCTGCGCGATGAAGACCCGTGACAGGCCGTGATAAAGAGGCTCTGCCGAGATCATACGCGATGTGAGATATCCCAGCATCGACGCCGCCATGATCGGGATGACCGCCTCATGATTACCGGTCATTTCCAGAATGATGACGAAGGCGGTCATCGGCGCCTGAACAACGCCTGCAAAATACCCGGCCATGCCGAGAATGGCTCCGAGCGCGACACTGGTGCCGAGAACCGACGCTACGGTGCTGCCGAAACCGGCACCGACCGAGAGCGAGGGCGCAAAAATACCCCCGGGAATGCCAGACATCATCGCAAGAAAGGTGGATGCCAGCTTTTCGATGAAGAAGAATGTCGGGGCCGCCTGGCCCTCGATTGCGGACCGCGCCTGCTCGTATCCCGTGCCGAAGGTGGCACCACCCGTTGCCACACCGATGACAGCGGAGGCAAGGCCGCAACCGGCCGCAACGATCAGCATCCGCTTCAACGGCACGCTGTGGCTCCAGCGACGAATGCGCTGCGATACTTTGAGTGCACCGGCGCTGAACAGCGCACCGAACACACCCCCACCTATGCCACAGACCAGCACCAGTCCCCAATCTGCTGCCGTCTGGGCCACGACCGTGCTCGTTCCGAAATAGGTGTAGGTTCCGACCAGACCCAGCGACGCCAGACCCGAGAGGATGACGGCGGTCAGCACCAGCCCGTTGGAGCGCGCCTCATAGGTCCGGCTCATTTCCTCGATCGCGAAAACGATACCGGCCAAAGGTGTGTTGAAGGCGGCGGCAATGCCCGCAGCGGAACCGGCGAGGATCAACCCGCGCGCCTGCGCCATGCCGCCGATCCGTGCCGCCTGCAGCATGATCGATGCCCCCACCTGCACCGTCGGTCCTTCGCGGCCGATGGATGCACCGGATAGCAGGCCAGCAATGGTCAGTACGATTTTGCCCACAGCCAGTTTCAGCGACAGGAGCCGCGAGCGATCGTCATCATCATGAAAATGCCGTGCCGCAATCGCCTGCGGAATGCCGCTTCCGCCGGAGTTGGGAAACACGGTCATGGCCAGCCACGCGCAAAGTGCAAAGCCGAGCGGGGTGATGATGAGTGGCAGAAGAAAAGCCCACTCTCCCGAAGACGTGACGGAAACGAACAGATGCTGCGCCCAATCCGCCATCTTCGCGAATGCGACACTGATAACACCAACGGCCAGAGCACCGGTCCAGAACACGGCGCGCGGTTTCCACACACGCCATGAACCCCACATGACGCGGGAGCGGCGAAACATTTTTATTTTTTTGTATTTGGAAGGCATGGCAACTTTTCTGTCGTCCGGGGAGAGGCTCCCTTATCGGACCGACAGACGACGATTGCAACCTCGTCTTTGACAATCGCCAGGGAATGGCGCAGGATCGCGCATCGCAATTGCAATGCATGGAGTTGTAGAATGAAAAGTGCAACGATGCCATCAATACGGGTAACACCTGATCTTCGTGAAGAGCTGGAAAGTGTTTTGAAAGACGGCGAAACGATCTCGTCTTTTATGGAAGACAGCATTCTGAAAGAGATCGAAATCCGCAAATCCCAGTCGGAATTTATCAAACGCGGGCTCGCAGCACGCGAAGAAGCAAAACGAACCGGCGTTTATTATACGACGGAAGATGTTCTCGCCATGATGCGGAGCAAACTTGAAAAAGCGAAGGCGGCAAAAGCCGGATGAGTCGCGAGCTTAAATATGCTGAAGCCTTTTTCAAAGATTTGGACCGCCATTTTGAACATCTCGCGCTGTCAGATGCTCGGCTTGCCGGAGACGCATATGACGCCGTCACAAAAGGGTTAAAACTTCTCGAAGACTTTCCGTTTATCGGGAGGAAAGTCACCATAGAAGATGAGGATATCATTGCTCGCGAGTTACTCATCCCCTTTGGAAACTGGGGCTATGTCGTCCTCTATGAAATCGAAGATGCCGAAACCGTGACCATCCTCGCGATCCGCCACCAGCGAGAAGGAGATTACCACTGATCCCTACCGGTCGCTCACCTGCGCACGCGGGTTGACCCATGGCTCCTGATTGGAGCGCGGCAGCGGTTGTCTCCCCAGAATATGATCCGACGCCTTCTCTCCCGTCATGATCGAGGGACCGTTGAGATTGCCATAGGTGACGTGTGGGAAGATCGAGCTGTCGGCGACGCGCAGGCCGTCCACGCCGATGACCCGGCATTCGGGATCGACGACCGCCATCGGGTCGTTCCGGTCACCCAATCGGCAGGTGCCGCAGGGGTGGTAGGCGCTTTCCAGATGCTCACGCAGAAATGCGTCGATGTCTTCGTCGGACTGAACGGCCTCGCCGGGCTGGATTTCGGGGCCGCGATAATCACCGAATGCTTTCTGGCTGAAGATATCCCGTGTCAGGCGCACGCAGTGGCGGAATTTTTCCCAGTCTTCGGCGTGGCTCATATAGTTGAAACGGATGACCGGATCGTCCTTCGGATCGGACGAGCGCAGCGTGACATTGCCGCGTGATTTCGACAGGTTGAAGCCGACATGAACCTGAAAACCATGGCTCTTCGCCGCTGCCTTACCATCGTAGGAGATGGCAACGGGCAGGAAGTGAAACTGGATATCCGGCTGTTTCAGACCCGGTTCGGAACGCAGGAAGGCACAGGCCTCGAACTGGTTGGAAGCACCAAGCCCACCCTTCGTCACCAGCCATTGCGCACCCGCCACGCCCTGCCAGAACCATGGCAGCCATGAGTAGAGCGAGACCGGCTTGGTGGAGACCTGCTGGAAATAGAACTCCATGTGGTCCTGAAGATTGGCACCGACGCCGGGACGATCCGCGATAACCTCGATGCCCATGTCCTGCAAGTGCTGGGCGGGGCCGATGCCGGACAGCATCAGCAGCTTGGGGGAATTGAAGGATGACGCCGAAACGATGACCTCACGGTTGGCGCTGATGGTTTCCACCTTACCGCGACGCTCGATTTCGACACCGGTGGCACGGCCATTTTCGATCACGATCCTGCGGGCGAAACCCTGCACCAGCGTCACATTGTTCCGTTTCAGCGCGGGCCGCAGATAGGCATTGGCGGCGGACCAGCGACGACCATTGTGGATCGTCTGCTCCATCAGGCCAAAACCTTCCTGCTTGGAGCCGTTATAGTCGTCCGTCAGCTCGAAACCGGCCTGAGAACCCGCCTTGACGAAGGCGTGGAACAGCGGATTGGTGACCGGTCCGCGCTGCACGTGCATCGGCCCATCGGTCCCGCGCCAACCTTCCTCGCCGCCATGGCTGGTTTCCATGCGCTTGTAATAGGGCAGCACATCGGCGTAGGACCAACCCTTCGCGCCAAGCTCCTCCCACCGGTTGAAATCCTCCGCATGGCCGCGCACATAGACGAGCCCATTGATGGACGACGACCCGCCAATGACCTTGCCACGCGGAGCGGTTATGCGGCGATTGTTGAGGTTCGGCTCCGGCTCGGAATAGTAGCCCCAGTTGTAGCGCTTCATGCTCATCGGCCACGCCAGCGCTGCAGGCATCTGGATGAAGGGTCCGAAATCCGAACCGCCCGCCTCGATCACGATGACGGAATATTTGCCATCCTCCGACAGGCGATAGGCCATGGCAGAGCCTGCGGAACCCGAACCGACGATGACGAAATCTGCATGTTGCATGTTGTTTCTTTCCAGAATTTAGCGTCTACGCTGGCGGCTTACCCCTCCGACACGTCAATCAATAGGGCGCCTCGACCTTGCCCGTCGCCACATAAACCGTCTTCAATTCACTATAATGATTGAGCGCCGTAGCCGAATTCTCACGCCCGAACCCCGATTGCTTCGACCCACCAAACGGCATCTCAACTGGGCAGATATTGTAGGTATTGATCCACAACGTGCCCGCCTCCAACTGGTCCACCACGCGGTGCGCGCGGTTAATGTCGGCTGTGAAGACGCCACCTGCGAGGCCGAATTCGGTGGCGTTGGCGCGGGCGATGACTTCGTCCTCATCATCGAAATCCAGCACGCACATGACAGGCCCGAAGATTTCTTCGCGGGCGATGGTCATCCCATCCGTCACATCGGCAAAGACGGTGGGCTGCACGTAAGCGCCCTGACCCGCGACATGGTTGGGAATGCCGCCACCGGTGATCAGCGTGGCACCCTCGGCCTTGCCCTTCTCGATGTAGGCCAGAACCTTTTGCTGCTGCGCCTTGGAGACCAGCGGGCCGATCTGGGTGGCCTCCTCCATGGGATCGCCGATCACCATCGCGTCGGTGCGGCTTTTCAGGTTTTCGAGGAAGCGCTGCTTGGCGCCACGCTGGACGAAAACGCGGGTGCCATTGGAGCAGACCTGACCGGACGAATAGAAGTTGCCCAGCATGGCACCGCCGACAGCGCTTTCGATATCGGCATCGTCAAACACGATCAACGGAGACTTGCCGCCCAGCTCCATGGTGACGTGCTTCAGATGACCGGCAGCGGCAGCCGCGACCTTGCGGCCCGTGGGAACAGAGCCGGTCAGCGACACCTTGGCCACGTCAGGGTGATTGACCAGAAGCGGGCCGGTGTCTCGGTCCCCCTGAATGACGTTGAAAACGCCCTTGGGTAGACCAGCCTCGATGAGGATTTCTGCGATCTTCAAAGCACCCAAAGGCGTGTTTTCGGATGGTTTGAAGACCATGGCGTTACCAGCAACAAGCGCCGGTGCCGCCTTCCAGCAGGCGATCTGCTGCGGATAGTTCCATGCACCGATGCCAACGCAGACGCCCAGCGGCACACGTTTGGTGTAGGCAAAATCACCACCCAACGGAATGTAGTCGCCGTTCAGCGCCGAGGGTGCGATGCCGCCGAAGAACTCGAAGGCATCCGCGCCGGAGGTCGAATCCGCCACGATGGTTTCCTGAATGGGCTTGCCCGTATCCAGCGTTTCCAGCTCCGACAAGGCGCGGTTGCGCTCCCGGATAATATCGGCTGCACGGCGCAAAATGCGCCCGCGCGCGGTGGGGCTCATCGCCGCCCATTCCTTCTGCGCCGTCTTGGCTGAGGCCACCGCGCGCTCGACAATGGCGGGCGTGGCCGCATGCAGCGTGGCGACAACTTCGCCGGTTGCTGGATAAATGCTTTGGAATACTGCGCCTTCGGTGTCTTCGACGTACTCACCATCGATGAAATGCGATGCTTTGGGCTGGGCTTTCAATGTCATATGAAACTCCTCACAGGATGCGGATAGACGGCTTGCCCTCAAGAGGCGGCGCGTCGGAAAAGGGTTTGAGCTGGGTATCGAAATAGTTTTCGACCAGCGCCGGAGCGGCGGAAAGGCCGAGCGGGGCAGCCTGAAGGCTTTGCCTGATATAGAGCCCGTCGATGAGGGCTGCGGCACCCTCGGCAATCCGCGCCGCATCGTCCTGCGGGCAGAGGCGGCTGAGGCTGTCCATGATGTTGGAACGCAGGCGGCGTGTATAAACGATCAGCAGGCGGCGCATGTCTTCGGACCGTTGCGCCTCCACATAAAAGGCAAGCCAGGCCGCAACGGTATCGTTGGTGAACTGGTCGCTCTGGAACGAGACGCGGACGATTGCGCTCAGCCGCGCACGCGGGCCGGACGCCTGACCAAGGGCTGCAACGGCATCCTGACGAAGAGCGCGTAAAAGACTGCGGATCGTCTCCAGAAGAAGCTGTTGCTTGCTGCCGAAATAATGATGCGCGAGAGCTGCCGATACGCCCGCCTCACGGGCGATATCCGACATCGTCACATTCAACGAACCCTGCTGGCCGATGGTGCGCAGCGCTGCATCCATCAGCGCTTTCCTGCGCACCGGCTCCATTCCAAGTTTCGGCATAATCACTCTCCTTGCGTCATCATTTATTATTGATTGACTGATCAATCAACAATAAATGCGACACGAAAACGTGTCAGTTGCGCCCATGAGAAGACTTTGCCGTCTTTGTCGAATCTTGCTATGGTAAGCCATCAGCAAATGAGAGGTCGCAGCCATGACCCAGTGCATTCGCTTTCAAAACCATGACGCGCGCGCCAGCCGAGCGCAAACATGCGGCTTGCGCAGCAGCGCAGTGTTTTTCTCAAGACATCGCGATTTTCTAAAACGACGTTTCGTCTGGAACGCAACATCAACATAAGCGTTTCTTCGTGCGCCCATCGTGGTATGCTAATTTAAAAAGACTTCAAGTCCGCTCAACTGGCCACTGACGGACACGTAAAACGGCCAACGACGGTTGGGTTTCGGTGTGCTTATCCAGAACCAGGCCTTCAACAAGGGAGAGAAGCAATGCCAATGGTAACTGTATCCATTTCCCCGGAGCAAGCAGCGAAGATGCGTGAAGCTGTGGATAGCGGCGACTATGCCTCTGGAAGCGAAGTCGTACGCGCGGCATTGCGCCTATGGCTCGAGACCGAAGCCCGCAACGGCGCCTCGCCGCGCAAACGCCCTTCCAATGATGAGCATCTGAACGTGGCGGAACTCTATGCCGCGCACTCCACCAAGAGACGTCACGCCTAAGTCCATGGTGTGGCTTAGATAAATCTGTTTAAGCACAGTGCGATGCCGTCATAAAACCTTCAAAAAAGCTTCATCAACCGGAAAGTTTTTGTTGAGGAGTTTGCAGCATCGTCGCCACCGAAGCACCCCTCACGATTCCGTGTTCAGGGTGATGGTGGAGAGAATTCATGCAGTCGACAGCGATCGACCCAGACGTCATCCGGAGGTTTGCCAGCGGGCAAATGGCCTCCATGGCCAAACTTGTTCTTGAGACTGCGTTCCAGCCCATCGTTGAAGCCACCACCGGCACCATCTTCGGTTACGAATCCTTGATGCGCGGCTTTGATCGCATCGGCTTTTCGGACCCTCTCTCACTTCTGGACCATGTCGCGGCAGACGGGCAGCTGGTGGCGGTGGAGCAGATGCTGGCGGGTCGCGCCCTTGCGAAATTTTCCACGTTGCCCGAGTTTCAATCCGCCACGCTTTTTCTCAATCTGGATGTCCGGCTTATCCCGCATGGCGATGCCATTCTGGACACGTTGCTGGAGCATATGGCCAAAGCCTCCATACCGCCTTCCTCCGTTTGCTTCGAGCTGTCCGAACGTTTCGACAATACCAGCGTGCCGGAATTCAGCGCGCTGATCGCCCGAATGCGCAGAGAGGGCTTCAAACTGGCCATCGACGACTTCGGCGTAGGCCACGGCGAGATGAAGCTCCTGTGTGATTTTCCCGTCGATTACCTGAAGATCGACCGCTACTTCATCGACGGCGTGGACCGCAATCCGCGCAAACGCCATCTGGTGAAGAACATTGTCAATATTGCCCATGTGCTGGGTGTGCGGGTGATTGCCGAGGGCATCGAGACCGAGGCCGAGTTTCTGGCCTGCCGCGAGCATGGCGTTGATCTGGTGCAGGGCTGGTTCATTTCCCGGCCCACCACATTCGTCAGCGAATTGCAGGGCGCCTTCCCACATCTCCAGCATCTGGGTGAGACGCGGCGCAGCAGCCAGACGCTGGACGAAATCCTGATCCGTCGCCAGATCGAGCGCCTGCCGACGGTTTTTGAAAACGACAGCATCGACAGCGTGTTCGAACTGTTCCGTCGCAATCCGGCGCAAGCTTTTTTCCCGGTTCTCAATGCCAATGGCGAACCGCGCGGCGTCATCAACGAACATCATCTGAAGGAATATATCTACCAGCCATTCGGCCGCGATCTGCTCAAAAACAAGGTCTATGAGCGCACCATCTCGCACTTTGTCGATGGCGCCCCGATTGTCGGTCTGGATGCGGATGCCGACCAGTTGATGAATGTCTTTGCCAATACCGGTGGCAGCGCCTGCGTTATCCTGACCGAGAACATGCGCTATATCGGCGTCGTCTCCGCGGCATCGCTGATCAAGGTCATCAATGAAAAACAGTTGAAACTGGCGCAGGAACAAAACCCGCTGACGGCGCTTCCCGGCAACCGCGCCATCAGCAGCTTCATCGAAGACAGCTGCGGCGACAGCGACGATAACCGCTTCTTCTGCTATTGCGATTTCGACAACTTCAAGCCGTTCAACGACAAATACGGTTTTCACATCGGCGACCACGCCATCACCCTGTTTTCAGCGCTGATGAAACGATACTTCTTTTCCGGTGACTGCTTCCTCGGCCATATCGGCGGCGACGATTTCTTCATCGGCGTGCGCGACTGGACCAAGGACGAGATCACGGAAATCCTTGAAAGGCTGCTGAGCGATTTCCACGACGATGTCGTGGAACTGTATTCCGACGAGGACCGGATGGCAGGCCAGATCAAGGGCCACGACCGGTTCGGAAACGAACGTGACTTTGCATTGCTGCGCTGCTCCATCGGGGTTCTCAAACTGCCGAAGGGGTTGATCATCGCCAATCCCGAGCGCATCGGTAGCGATATCGCAGCGATCAAGAAGGCGGCCAAGGAAAGTGCATCCGGTCTCGTCATTCGCGGCTTCGGAGAGCCAGACTAAACGTTCAGACATCGCGGCAAAACGCCGTCTTCCATCTCGCCGGTATCTCGCCTAAGTTCCCGGCCAATGAAACATGATGGAGGCCGACCATGACTTTGCCCGAAACGATGCGATTTGTTGACCTGCCCAGCTTTGGCGGGCCAGAGGTCATGGCTTTTTCGACAGGACCATTGCCTTCACCCAAATCAGGCGAAGTTCTCGTGCGTGTCCAGGCCGCCGGTATCAACCGCCCCGATGTGGCTCAGCGCCAGGGTTCGTACCCTGCGCCGAAAGATGCAAGCCCCGTGCTGGGGTTGGAAATTGCTGGTGAAATCGTGGCACGTGGCGAAGGGGTGAGCGAGTTCAAGATCGGTGACACCATCTGTGCGCTGGCCAATGGCGGAGGTTACGCGGAATATTGCGTGGTGCCAGCGGGCCAGGCCCTACCCTTTCCCAAAGGATATGATGCGGTGAAAGCGGCGGCCTTGCCGGAAACCTTCTTCACGGTCTGGGCCAATCTGTTTCAGATGGCTGGACTGACCGAAGGCGAGAGCGTGTTGATCCACGGCGGCAGCAGCGGTATCGGCACAACGGCCATCCAGCTCGCCAAGGCTTTTGGTGCGCAGGTTTATACCACAGCAGGCTCCCGGGAAAAATGCGAGGCCTGCGAAAAGCTCGGCGCGAAGCGGGCGATCAACTATCGCGACGAGGATTTCGTCGAGATCGTCAAGGAGCAAACCGGCGGCAAGGGGGTCGATGTGATCCTCGACATGATCGGCGCTTCCTATTTCGAGAAGAACCTGGCATCGCTGGCCAAAGACGGATGTCTCTCGATCATCGCATTTCTGGGCGGCAACATCGCCGAGAAGGTGGATTTGCGCCCGATCATGGTCAAGCGCCTTACGGTAACAGGCTCCACCATGCGTCCCCGCACAGGGGATGAAAAACGCGCCATTCGCGACGAATTGGTGGCTCAGGTCTGGCCGCTTCTGGAAGCCGGCACGATCGGTCCCGTCATTCACGACGTCATCGATTTCGACCACGTTGCGGAGGGCCATAAGCTGATGGAAAGCAGCAGCCATATCGGAAAGATCGTGATGCGGGTTTCGTAAGCATGACGCGTTGCCGCAAACTCTGCGCTCCACCCCTTGCAATATCGGCGAATCGTATTACCTTCTTGTTATGTTCAACGTAGTGAAAGGAAGGTGATCCAATGTCTAGTGAGATTTCGGTCTTCGTAGCAGGCAATGGAAAGGATTTGATTTTGACGAGGCAGCCCTCGGCTTGATCCGCCTTCCAGCGAAACGTTGACAGACGTTTCAGGTCTGAAACAAGACCAAACTCATGGAAGGGCCGCTAACCAAGCGGCCCTTTTCCTATTTCCGGGTCTTAACTGCGGAAGACCTTCCAGCGGGTTGGCCGGAAACGGACTTCACTGCCGACAGCCACCGTGGCATCGAGCGGGACTTCGATTTCCAGATGGTGCGGTTCGTGCCCGTTGTTGGCGATATCAATTTCGGCAATGCGCGTTCCTGCCAGACGGCGGCAGATGGTGACCTTGCCGTAGAGAGCGTCGCGATCATCCGTCAGGACAACGTCTTCGGGGCGGAAGAACAGATCGCCATCCCCCTCGCAGGCATCGCGGATGCCAATATTTTCTCCCTGAAACAGCATGTGCCCATCGCGGATCGTCACCGGCAGGTTGGATGATTCTCCGATGAAGGAGAAGACGAAGGGGGAGTTGGGCGTGTCGTAAACATCATCGGCGGTGCCGACCTGCTCTATTCTGCCCTGGCTCATGACGACCACACGGTCTGCCAGTTCCAGCGCCTCTTCCTGATCGTGCGTCACGAAGACGGTGGTGTGACCGGTGCGGTCGTGAAACTCGCGCAGCCAGCGCCGCAATTCCTTGCGCACCTTGGCATCCAGAGCACCGAAGGGTTCATCCAGGAGCAGAACCTTTGGTTCGATGGCAACGGCGCGGGCCAGAGCCACACGTTGGCGCTGACCGCCAGACAATTGGCTGGGATAGCGGTTTTCAAGACCGGAAAGATGCACCATATCCAAGAGCTCCGAAACACGCTTGCGAATGGCGGATTTTGCTGGCCTTGTCGAGGATGGGCGAACTTTGAGGCCGAAGCCGATATTATCGGCCACCGTCATGTGGCGGAAAAGCGCGTAGTGCTGAAAGACGAAGCCGACATTGCGCTCCTGCACGGAGCGGTGGGAGGCGTCTTCATCGCCAAAGAAAATCTGGCCGTCCGTGGGCTGTTCCAGACCCGCGATCAGTCGCAGAAGCGTTGTTTTGCCTGAGCCAGAAGGGCCAAGCAGCGCAATCAATTCCCCGGAACGAATATCCAGCGAGACTTTGTCCAATGCAGGAAAGCGGTCGAACTGCTTGGTGATGTTGGTAACTTTGACGTCCATGGACATGCCCTTCAATGCTTGCCGGCGGCGTTGCCCGCGCCAAAGCGTATTTCAAGAATGGTTTTGAGAACAAGCGTTACCAGCGCCAGACCGGCGAGCAATGTCGCGACGGCAAAGGCAGCGCCGATATTGTACTCGTTATAGAGGATTTCGACGTGTAGCGGCATGGTGTTGGTTTCGCCCCTGATGTGGCCCGACACCACGGAGACGGCACCGAACTCGCCCATGGCGCGCGCGTTGCACAGCAGCACGCCATAAAGCAGGCCCCATTTGATGTTGGGCAAAGTGACAAACCAGAAGGTCTGCCAGCCGGAAGCCCCCAGTGACAGCGCCGCCTCCTCATCACCCGTTCCCTGATCCTGCATCAGCGGAATGAGTTCACGCGCCACGAAGGGAAAGGTGACGAAGATGGTGGCCAGCACGATGCCCGGCACGGCAAACAGAATTTCGATGCCATAGCTTTTCAGGAACGGTCCGAGCACGCTGTGGGATGAAAACAGGATGACGTAGACCAGGCCTGAGATAACCGGCGAGATGGAAAATGGCAGATCGATCAGCGTGATCAGAAACGCCTTGCCCTTGAACTCGAATTTCGCGATGGCCCAGGCGGCAGCGACGCCGAAGATGACATTGAGCGGCACCGAGATGGCGGCGACCAGAAGTGTGAGGCGGATGGCCGACAGCGCATCCGGCTCGACAATCGATTCCCAGAAATATTCACCACCCTTGCGGAAAGCCTCCACGAAGACGGCGACCAGCGGCAGTACGAGAAACAGCGCCAGGAAAACGAACGCAAGACCGATCAGCACCAGCTTTGCCGGCACGCCTTCGCTCGTCGGGTCGCGGAAGGGTCTGGATGGAATGACACGTGTTTGATCAGGCATAACCGTACCTCTTGCGGCTCCACGCCTGAATGAGATTGATGACGAACAGCATGGAGAAGGAGATGATCAGCATGATGGTCGCAATGCCGGTGGCGGCTGGGTAGTTGAACTCTTCCAACCGTATGACAATGAGAAGAGGTGCGATTTCAGAGACATAGGGAATGTTACCGGCGATGAAGATAACCGAGCCATACTCCCCCACGCCGCGCGCGAAGGCGAGCGCAAAGCCGGTCAGAATGGCAGGCGTCAGGCCCGGCAGCAGAATACGGGTGATGGTCTGAAAACGATTGGCGCCGAGCGTTGCCGCCACCTCCTCCACTTGCCGGTCTATCTCTTCCATGACCGGCTGTACGGTGCGGACAACAAAGGGCAGGCCAATGAAGATCAGCGCGATGACGATGCCGGTCGGCGTGAACGCGATCTTGATGCCGAAGGGTTCAAACATCTGCCCCACCCAGCCGCGGTTGGAGTAAAGCGCCGTCAGCGCAATGCCGGCAACGGCCGTGGGGAGCGCAAAAGGCAAGTCCACGATGGCATCAACGAAACGGCGCCCGGGGAAGCGGTAACGCACCAGCACCCATGCGATGAGGACGCCGAACACGGCGTTGACGAGAGCCGCCAGAAACGCCGTGGTGAAGCTGATGCGAAGGGCATTCAGCGTTCTGCTATCGGTCGCGATGGCGAAGAACTCACCGGGGCCAAGCCGTGCCGTGGACCAGACGAGGCCAGCGAGCGGGATAAGAATGATCAGAAAAAGATAGGTAATGGTGTAGCCGAGCGTCAGTCCGAATCCCGGCAAAACGCTGGATTGGCGCCACTTCCACGTCGTTGGCGATGGGGTATTGCTCATCAAGGCTCCAGGTAAAACGGGGGCCATCGTGAGCCGCCCCCTTATGCGCCAACGACCGGCTTTAAAGCCGGTCGATCTTGTCTCCGATCCGAACGGACGCAGATGCGAACCGTTCGGTGTGCGCCATCATCGGCTCACTTTGCGGGCTTGTAAATCTGGTCGAAGATGCCGCCATCACCGAAATGTTCCGGCTGTGCCTTTGCCCATCCGCCAAACTGTGGATCATCGATGGTCACAAGCTTGATCTCCGGCAGTTGCTTGAGCAAATCCTTGGACACGACCGAAGGGTTGGATGGGCGGTAGAAATGCTTGGCCGCAATGTTCTGGCCTTCGTCAGAATAGAGATATTGCAGGTAAGCTTCGGCTGCCTTGCGTGTGCCCTTCTCATCGACATTCTTATCGACAACGGCGACGGGCGGTTCTGCAAGGATGGAGATTGGCGGAACGACGATTTCGAATTCGTCCTTGCCGAATTCCTCACCGGCCAGATAGGCCTCATTCTCCCAGGCCAATAGCACATCACCGATCTGGCGCTGCGCAAATGTCACGGTCGAGCCGCGTGCGCCCGTGTCGAGCACGGGAGCCCGCTTGTAGAGTTCGCCGACATAGGCCTTGATCTTGGCCTGATCACCTTTGTATTCCTCGTTGGCCCATGCCCAGGCCGCAAGATAGTTCCAGCGCGCACCGCCCGATGTCTTCGGGTTCGGTGTCACGATCTGGATGTCACCCTTGACCAGATCACCCCAGTTATGGATGCCCTTCGGGTTGCCCTTGCGAACCAGAAACACGATGGTGGAGGTGTAAGGCGATGAATTGTTCGGAAGACGCGTGCGCCAGTCGGCATTGATCTTGCCGCTGTTCTTGACGATGGCGTCAATATCGCTCTGAAGCGCCAGCGTCACGACATCTGCCTCCAGGCCATCGATGACCGAACGGGCCTGCTTGCCGGAGCCGCCATGGGACTGCTGGATGGTGACATCCTCGCCCGTGTCGGCTTTCCACTTCTTGGCGAAGGCCTCGTTGAAATCCTTGTAGAGTTCGCGGGTCGGATCATAGGACACATTCAACAGCTTGCTGTCTGCAGAAGCCGTTCCGACGGCGCTCAGAGCAATCGACAGACCAAGCGCAACGGCGCTGAGGCCAGAAACAAGTTTTGACATCGGTATCCCTCCTAGATGCAGTGCGCCTAACACTACTTGTAAAGTCTACAGGGTCAATCACGCGCAATACGATCGCAAAAGTGTTTCCATTCCAGTGACTTGAACGACAACAAATACGCCGTGGCAACAGCGAACCACGCAACGGCCCACGTGGAAAACCCGCGCTGAACGCAAAATACGTCCGCATTTTTGCGGTGTTTCCACCGCCGTCACGCCGAAATTTTCCGTGATCGGAATGATTTTCTGTTCAGCTGGGGACGTTTCAAAACCCGCCGGAGATCGCACAGTAGAAATCTATAAAAATTAGCGAATATATCGCAAATTTATCTTGCTTTTTGATCGAAAACCGATTTCATACAGAGGCTAATATGCCGCGGCACTGCGTTCGTGGGCGTCTTTTGCGCATATTGTGCGCCTGCGAGAGATATTTGCTCTCCGATGAACAAGACAAGCATAGCCATTCCTGTCAAAACACGGCGAATTCGCGGATATTCGGGACAGTAATGTTCGGAACCGTAAAATGACCATTAATCAGTCTGCGCAGCCATTCTCTCCTCACAATGTCGCATCGCTGAACGACCGGCTGGCCAGCCTCGATCTGGCTGAGCGGCTGGCGTTCGTTGCCGGACTCGGTGGGCGCTCGGTGTTCACCACGAGCCTCGGCATCGAAGACCAAGTCATTACAGCCTCCATCGGCACGCATCGTCTACCCATAGAGGTTGCGACACTGGAAACCGGACGCCTGTTTGCCGAAACGCTCAATCTTATTGATGAGACGGAAGCACGGTACGACATGGCCATTACGCGGTTTTATCCGGCCAAGGACGATATAGATGCCTACGCCGCGAAATTCGGCCTCAATGGTTTTTACGACAGCGTCGAAGCCCGCCACGCCTGCTGCCATGTGCGCAAGCTGGTACCGCTGGCACGGGCGCTGGACGGAGCAAGCTTCTGGATTACCGGCCTTCGCCGGGGCCAGTCGGGCAACAGGGCAACCACGCCTTTTGCCGAATTCGATGCCGAGCGCAATCTGATCAAGATCAATCCGCTTGCGGATTGGGATATCGATGTGATCAAGGCGCATGTTTCATCGGAAAACATTCCCGTCAATCCGCTTCATGGCCGTGGATATCCATCCATCGGCTGCGAGCCGTGTACCCGCGCCATCAAGCCCGGCGAGCCAGAGCGCGCCGGTCGATGGTGGTGGGAAAATGACGAGAAGCGCGAATGCGGTCTGCACGTGGCGGAGGCATCCCAAGCCTCTCCCTTGCCCACCGCCTCACAACGATAAGTAAAATCAACAGATTGCCGGAGTTTACAATGTCCAATGCAGTTCCGGAAACGGAAGGCAGCAATGTCACCACACCAAAGCAGCCCCTTGACCCACATCTGAAGGCGCTCGAAAACGAAGCTATCCATATTTTCCGTGAAGTTGCGGCCGAATTCGAAAATCCCGTGATGCTCTACTCCATTGGCAAGGATTCGTCCGTGCTGCTGCATCTGGCGCGCAAGGCGTTCTTCCCGGGGCGCATCCCCTTCCCGCTGCTTCACGTCAACACGGGCTGGAAGTTCAAGGAGATGATCGCGTTTCGTGACAATATCGTCAAGGAATACGATCTCGACCTGATTTCCTATACCAATCCGCGCGGCAAGGAAGAGAACGTGACGCCGTTCACGCACGGTTCAGCGCTCTACACCGACATCATGAAGACCGAAGCCCTGCGCCAGGCACTGGATGCTGGCAAGTTCGACGCTGCCTTTGGTGGCGCGCGCCGTGATGAGGAAGCCAGCCGTGCCAAGGAGCGCATCTATTCCTTCCGTACGCCCGACCACAAATGGGACCCGCGCAACCAGCGCCCGGAACTGTGGAACATCTACAATGGTATGGTTCGCCAAGGTGAGAGCGTTCGCGCCTTCCCGATGTCCAACTGGACCGAGGTCGATGTCTGGCGCTACATTCAGGCCGAGGGCATTCCGCTGGTGCCGCTCTATTACGCCGCCGAGCGCCCGTATGTCGAACGTGACGGCATGATGATCCTGGCCGAAGATGAGCGTCTGGAATTGCTGCCCGGCGAAGCCATCAAGCACGGAATGATCCGTTTCCGCACGCTGGGATGCTTTCCACTGACGGGTGCGATCAACTCGCAAGCCAAGACCTTGGACGAGGTGATTTCCGAACTTGAAATCGCCACCGTTTCAGAACGGCAGGGACGTGCGATCGACCGCGACCAGTCCGGCTCCATGGAAAAGAAAAAGCGCGAGGGCTATTTCTGATGACCCAGAACATGACAGTTCAATCCGCCACCATTCTGCCGTTCGTAGAACCCGCAAAATTCATCAGAGACACGCGCCCGCTGCGACTCATCACCTGCGGCAGCGTCGATGACGGCAAGTCCACGCTGATCGGCCGCCTGCTGTGGGACACCAAGGCGGTCAAGGAAGATCAGGCAGCTACGCTTCACCGCGATAGCGGCAAGCAGAACGATCTCGGCCTGCCCGACTTCGCGCTGCTGCTGGACGGCCTTCAGGCCGAGCGCGAACAGGGCATCACCATCGACGTTGCCTATCGCTATTTCGCCACCGACAAGCGCGCCTTCATTGTTGCCGACACACCCGGCCATGAGCAATATACCCGCAACATGGCAACTGGCGCTTCCACTGCCGACCTTGCCGTGCTGCTGGTGGATGCCCGCACCGGCATTCTGGAGCAGACGCGTCGTCATGCGACGATTGCGGCGCTTATGGGCATTCGACAATTCGTGCTGGCCGTCAACAAGATCGACCTCACCAACTACGACAAGGCCGGGTTCGAGCTGATTGCCCACGACTTTCGTGAGTTTGCGCAATCGCTCGGCATCAAGCAGATCACCGCCATCCCCATGTCGGCGCTGAAGGGCGAGAACGTCGTTCTTTCGGCCAAGCCCTCCATGCCGTGGTATGAAGGCCCGACACTGGCCGAAACGCTGGAACTGGCGACGGCGCGCTCCACGCAGACCGGTGGCTTTCGCCTTCCGGTTCAGCGCGTATCCCGCCCCGGCGAAAGCTTTCGCGGGTACCAGGGCACGGTCGCCGGTGGTGCGGTCAAGCCGGGCGATTCCGTCGTCATCCTGCCATCGGGCATGGTGGCCAATGTCAAGCAGATCGTGACGTTTGATCTGGTGCGAAACGCCGCCGTTTCCGGCGATGCGATCACGCTGGTTCTCGACAGGCAGGTGGATGTGTCGCGAGGCGATATGATCGTGTCCATCGAGGCACAGCCGCAGACAGGTCACGCCTTCGATGCACAAATCGTGGCGCTGCAACCCGGCGGCATCGAGCCCGGAAAGCGCTACTGGCTGAAAAGCGGCAGCCGACGCCAACGGGTGACGGTTCAGCCGCAAACGCAACTCGACCTGAAAAATGGTCAATGGCTTACCCACACCGACACGCTTGCCATGAACGCCATCGGAAAGGTGCGTCTCGCTTTCGATGAAACGGCAATTTTCGATCCCTATGAACAGAACCGTTCGACCGGCTCCTTCATCCTGATTGATCCCGATACCAACAACACCGTTGCCGGTGGCATGATTATCGGAAGACGCGCCGACACGGGCAAGGTTTCCCAAGGCGAACGCGTCATCATCTCGCTGCCCGCCGATCTGGCCGAAGCGCTGCTGGCGAGCGAACAGCTTTCCAGTCGAAGAGACGAAATCGAAGTCCGGCGGACGAGTGCCGCAACGGCTTCGAGAGTGCTGGACAATCTGGACTGAGACATGTCTGTATTCAACGAAAGGCGCCGGGAACCCCCGGCGCCTTTTGCGTTTTGGGGTTCGTGCTGCTTTATATCTCGGTTTGATCGACCAGCGCCGCTGCGTAAGCCCCACTACAGGTCAACAGGGTATTCTCGTTTTTGATTTATTCACTGTCCGAATCCCCGCATGCGCCGATTTCGACGCCGGAATTCGCAGTTAAACGCGGAACAGATTATATGGACGCTTCCATCTCCCTGCAATTGGCTGACCGCCTCGACTCTGTCGTTGCAAAAATCGATGAAATGGGCATGCGACTGGATGCCCTGATGCAAAACAACGAAACCCACGGCGAGATTCAAATCGAAGTGGTGAAGCTGCTGCAACACATGCAGCATGTCCAGCAGGATCTGGACAGCAAAGTCGTTGAACTATCCAATGCCGTGACGACCACCGCCGACGGAAGTATTCGCAGCGACCTGTCGAAAATCGGCCTCGCTTTCGTCCATGACAGCCGTCAGAAGACGCTGGATATCGCATCGATCAAACAAAGCGCGAATATGGCTCTGCGCGATTCGACGCGCGGAATTTTCCCGATCCGGACCGTTTTCCTGATCCAGTCCATACCGATGTGGGATGCGCTGTCGGATGTCTATGACGCCATGGTCGAAGATGAGAGGTTCGACCCGATCGTTATCTCCATTCATGTGGGAACGTTGGGCCGGGGCGTTTACGAAGGTGAGGACAAGGTCAGCAGCGCATTTTCCGCCATGGGCATACCGCATCTGCGCTTCAACATGGACGATTCCTACGCCGCTCTGGACATTCTCAAGGCCCTGAAGCCAGCCGTCATCTTTCGTCAGCAACAATGGGATATGGGTGTGCAGCCCGCATTTCGAACACAGGAATTGACGTTCAGCCGACTTTGTCTGGTTCCTTACGCCCTCAATCTGGCAGCGTCGCTAGGCGATCCCGTGGTGACGGATGTTTCGGCATTCGGTTTCGACCAAGCCTATCACCGTTCCGCGTGGCGTATTTTTTGTGAAACCCCCATCACGCAAACCTACTTTCGCTCCTTCGACCACTCCGACCCGAAAAAATTCGTTCTCAGTGGGTACCCGAAGTTCGATCGATTGCTGAAGGAGAGCGGCGCGGCCGAGTGGCCTCTTTCGCATCAGGGTCACAGAAATTTCAGGATTGTATGGGCGCCCCACTATTCGTTGGGGAAAGGTGGCGGTCTGGGTTTCGGTGTCTTTGATCGCATCTGGGAGGCGATGTTGTCCTGGGCGAGACAAAGCCCAGACATCGACTTCGTCTTAAAACCGCATCCGGCTCTGTTCGGTGCTATTTTGACGCCCGAAGCGCAGGCGATGTTCAGAAAGGCTTGGACGGAGCTGCCAAACTGCGCGTTTTCCGAAGAACAGTATGGTCCGCTTTTTGCCGCGTCAGACCTCATGATATCCGACGGTCTGTCTTTTCTTGCCGAATATCCCCTCTTCAACAAGCCTCTGATCTTCTTCGATTCGGGCAATCACGTCGAGTTCAACGAGTTGGGGAAGCTGGCCGAAGCCGCCTCTCGGCGTGTTACCAGTTTCGATCAACTCAAACAGGCAGCTCTCGAATACAAGAGCGGAAAGCCATGGGAATTTGAGGAAGAGCGGAACACGCTGCTGCAAAACATTCTTCCCAATCCGGGGAAAGCAGCGGCCAGTATTCTCCAAGCAATCGCACAAGGCATAAGCGATCCCTGATCTGTTGGCTTCGCTCTCAAGCGAACCGAGAAAAGTGACGCGATCAACGTATTTTCGTGGTGGGACCCAGATGAAGAAAATCATTACATTCGGCACTTTTGACGTGCTGCATATCGGCCATATCCGAATTCTTCAAAGAGCACGGGCATTGGGTGATTATCTTGTCGTCGGCGTTTCCACAGACGCTCTGAATTTTTCGAAGAAACAGAAAAGTCCCATTTACAACGAGAACGAACGGCTCGAAATCATCAGTGCCATCATCGGCGTCGATGAGGTGTTCCTCGAGCACTCCCTGGAATTGAAAGAGCATTATATTCGCGAGCATGGCGCGGACGTTCTGGTCATGGGCGATGACTGGGCAGGACGGTTTGATTATCTCAATCACCTGTGTGACGTCGTCTACCTCCCTCGAACAGACGGAATATCGACGACATCGACACTTGAGGAAATACGGCGCTACGTGTGATCGTTCATTGTCCCGCGCGTCGTGAGACAACATACGCTGAAAAGGAATAAAACAACAAAAGCGCCGGTCGAAACCAGCGCTTTTAAACCGTTTGCCTTCCCGTCCGCCCTGTTTAGAAAACGAACATCCAGAGCAGGGCGACGACCACCAGCGGAACACCCATTGCCCACAAAACCACAGCTTTAAACATCACATTTCTCCCGTTAAACACGAAGAGACAACGTTTCGCTATCAGCTAAAGTTCCTGTAGACGCCGCCGCCGCGGCAATGCGCTGTCCTCCCTCAGGGTTACGAGTTGGGCGATTCAGCCTTCAATCGTTACAAAAAAGCAATTGTGGCGGAAAATATTCGTCAAAGCGCACGGGGTGCCTGTTGAATAGCATTAAATCTGCTAGTGGATCATGATCTCCCGCAAAACACCGGAAACGGCTCAACAAGGATATTTCGACATGCGTTTTCGCAGCGTAACATTGGCAGGGCTCGCCATTGCCCTTTCCGCTTGCACCACCACCACTCCTTCGCTTGCTCCAAAAAGCGCTGTTGAAACCCGTTGGGTCGGCCAATCGGCTGGCATTTTCTTCGCCAAATTCGGTCCGCCGCTGAGCGATACCGACAATGGCAGCAGCACCACCTTCACATGGCGCGGCGGTTACAAGACCACGACTGTTCCGGCGAAGTTTGACGAGGGTAAAGATGGCAAACGCGGCCGCCAGACGTCGTCTGCACGCAAGGTCTACCTGTCTTGCACCGTCCAGTTGACGGTGGGTTCTGACTACACGATCCGCTCTATTCGCACCGTATCCGACCGTCCAGGCGTCAACGGCCCAAGCTACTGTGCGGAATTCCTCGCAGCGAATTGATAGCTGACAGCCCAAACGACATTGCCCGCCGAAGACACCTTCGGCGGGATTTTTTTGGGCTCTTCAGATCGTTCTGATGCCGTCGGCTTTTCGCTGTTGCGATGAAAATGAGCCGCGCACATCTGTTATGCGTTTGGCGCATGTCGTGATATTATAGAGTTGCACTGCTTGCAAAGACGGCGAGCACCTGGATTGTGCGACCTGGCGCACCGGGCCTTATAGTACGGAAAAATAAGGCAAAATGCCTCGTTCGCCGTTTTTGCGCCTGCTTTTCGACACTCCCGCCACCCGCTTCCCTCAAAAATCGACCGGCCAAGGTGGTCGTATGTGGTCACCTGGCAAGAGTTGTCTTACAGGATCGATTGCGTTATTGCGCCGCACAAAATGAAAATCATCAAAAGCTTAGGAAAAGACGTGACCGTAAAAGACAAGGGCAACGGCCTGACTGCCGGATTTTCTCGCGACAACCTCACCATGAACCGCCGCCAGGTGCTGGGGACGGCATTGGCTGGTCTTGCCGCTGCGGCGGTGCCGGGCGCGACGGCGGTGGCGCAGACTGCGGACAGAAAAGTCGATGTTCTTCTGGTCGGCGGCGGCATCATGAGCGCCACGCTCGGCGTCTGGCTGCATGAACTCGAACCGACATGGTCCATCGACATGCTGGAACGTCTCGATGCGGTCGCGCTGGAAAGCTCCAATGGTTGGAACAACGCCGGTACCGGTCACTCGGCTCTGGCGGAACTGAACTACACGCCGGAAACCGCCAATGGCGGCATCGACATTTCCAAGGCGATCGAAATCAACGAGTCCTTCCAGATCTCCCGCCAGTTCTGGGCATGGCAGGTCCGCAACGGCGTCTTGAAGAACCCACGGTCCTTCATCAACCATACGCCGCATATGAGCTTCGTGTGGGGGGATGAAAACATTTCCTATCTGGAAAAACGCTATGAGGCGTTGAAGGCCAGCCCGCTATTTGCCGGCATGCAGTATTCCAGCGACCCTGACGAGATCAAGAGATGGGTTCCGCTGATGATGGAAGGCCGCGACCCTGGCCAGAAGATTGGTGCGACGTGGTCTCCGCTTGGCACAGACATGGAATTCGGTGAGATCACCCGCCAGTTCGTGGCCCACCTGAAGAGCCAGCAGAATTTCAATTTGCAGGTTTCCAGTGAAGTCGATGGCATCGAGCGCAATGCCGACGGCACGTGGCGCGTCAGCTACAGCAACATGAAGGACGGCACATCCCACACGGTGGACGCCAAGTTCCTGTTCGTCGGCGCCGGTGGTGGTGCGTTGCATCTCTTGCAGATGTCTGGCATTCCCGAAGGTGAGGATTACGCGGGCTTCCCGGTTGGCGGCTCGTTCCTCGTCAACGAAAATCCCGATGTCACGATGCTGCATCTGGCCAAGGCTTACGGTAAGGCATCCGTCGGCTCTCCACCGATGTCGGTGCCACATCTCGATACGCGCGTCATCGGCGGCAAGCGCGTCATTCTGTTTGGACCCTTTGCGACATTCTCCACGAAATTCCTCAAGGAAGGCTCGTATTTCGACCTGCTGACATCGACCACCATGAGCAATGCATGGCCGATGATGAGCGTGGGCATGGATGAATTTCCACTGGTGGAATATCTGGCCGGACAGTTGATGCTGTCCGACGACGACCGCTTTGCGGCATTGCAGGAATACTTCCCCGGAGCCAGCCAAGGCGAATGGCGTTTGTGGCAGGCGGGCCAGCGCGTGCAGATCATCAAACGCGACGCAGACAAGGGCGGTGTCTTGAAGCTGGGCACCGAAATCGTCAGCGCCAAGGACGGCAGCATTGCTGCACTGCTCGGTGCCTCGCCGGGTGCTTCCACCGCCGCTCCCATCATGTTGCAGGTTCTGGAAAAGGTCTTTGCCGAAAAGGTCGCAAGCCCGGAATGGCAGGCCAAGATCCGTCAGATCGTTCCAAGCTATGGTACGAAGCTGAACGGCGACCCAGACAAGGTCATGCAGGAATGGGCCTACACAAGCGAACACCTGCAGCTGCCAACACCGCCAAAGATCGACATGGCATCCCTGGCGCAGGCCGCGTCTGCCGCACCTGCGGCATCGGACACTGTGCCCGCACAGCGTGTGGGTGATCTGGCACCTTGAATTTGCTGCGGCTTCAGGTGGTTACGATCGCCACCTGAAGCATTATCCTATGAGCGGCGTCCGATAAGGTCCTTCACCTTGCGGGCAAAAAGGTCTGTCTGGAACGGTTTTGTCATCACATGCATGCCGTGTTCCAGGTGGCCGTGGTTCAAGACGGCGTTTTCGGCGTAGCCTGTGATGAACAGCACGCCCAGATCGGGCCGCGACAGTCTGGCGGCTTCGGCCAGTTGCCGACCGTTCATGCCATTGGGCAATCCGACATCGGTGACGAGCAGGTTGATCGGGCGTTCGGAGTTGAGAATGGCCAGCGCGGATGGTCCGTCGTCGGCTTCCAGAACCGTGTAACCAAGATCTTCCAGCTGCTCGACTGCGAACATTCGCACCAGTGGTTCGTCATCTACAACAAGGATCGTCTCGTTGCCACTTGATTGTGGTGCGGGCGGCTGTTGCTCTGCACCGGGTGTTTCGACATATGTCTCGTTGCCGTGGCGTGGCAGGTAAATGCAAATCGTCGTGCCGTCGCCGATCTTGGAATCGATGCGCACAGCGCCATCGGACTGCCCGGCAAAGCCATGCACCATGGAAAGGCCAAGGCCCGTGCCCTGCCCTATCGGTTTTGTCGTATAGAACGGGTCGAAGGCGCGGGAAATCACCTCTGCCGACATACCCGTGCCGGTATCGCTGACGCAAAGGGAAACGTATTGGCCGGGTTTCAGGCCCTGCTCCCTTGCGGCGCGCTCATCCAGCCATTGGTTTCCAGTCTCGATGGTAAGCTTGCCGCCTTCAGGCATGGCGTCACGGGCATTGATGCAAAGGTTCAGCAACGCATTTTCCAGCTGACCGGCGTCGACGAAGGTCATCCACAAATCCTGTGCCGGCGCCGTTTCGACGTCGATGCTCGGGCCTATGCTGCGATGGATCAGTTCGAGCATGCCGATGACGAGGCTGTTGAGATCGGTGGGCTTCGGGTCCAGCGTTTGCCGACGGGAAAAAGCGAGCAGGCGCTGTGTCAATGCAGCCGCGCGTTTGGTGGCGGCGGTCGCACCGACCAGATAGCGGTCCAACTCACCAACACGCCCCTGCGCCAGACGCGTCGACATCATCTCCAGACTTCCGCCGATACCGGCAAGGATATTGTTGAAGTCATGCGCCAGTCCACCCGTAAGCTGGCCGATCGCCTCGATCTTCTGCGCCTGACGCAACTGCTCCTGAGCATCCTCGAGTTCGGCTTCCCGAGCCTTGTATTCAGACAGGTCTCGACCAACCGCAATGAAATTGACATTGTCGGCCTCTGGCGACACGGTCCAGTCGATGGGGGTCCAGACCCCAGTCTTGGTCAGGATGCGGTTCTCGAACCTCGTCGGGTGACCGGTCTCGGCCATCTCCACCAGAGCCGCCGTCGTTCTTGGCACGTCCTGCGGATGAATGATTTCGGTATAGGGGTTGGCGAGAAGCTCCTGCTCGCTCCAACCAAGAACGGCGCTCCAGGCCGGGTTGACCGCTGATATTTCGCCGCCATAGTTGGCCCGTGCCAGCATGTCCTGCGAAAGCCGCCATAACTGATCACGCTCGGCACGTGTGGTTTTCTCGTCGGTCACGTCACGAACGATGCAGTAGATTTTTCCGTTATCAGGCACACAAATCCAGGAAACCCACCTGTAAGCGCCGTCCTTCGTCCGATACCGGTTTTCGGTACCGATCACCGCTTCCCCAGACATCAGAGTGGCCAATGCGGCCCTCGCTTTTGGAATATCGTCAGGATGTAAAAGATCGGTATAGATGAGGCCGCGCATTTCATGCGCAGTGTATCCCAGCGTCTTGCCCCATGCCGGGTTGGTGGCGAGAAAGCGGCCTTCCATGCTGACAACGGCCAGCATGTCGGGATTTATGTTCCAGGTCGTACCCTGCTCCAGAACCCGTTCCAGCACTTGACGCTCAAGGTCTTCGTTCAGAGCCTCCAACTGTCTTGCGGCCTTTACACGCTCGGACGTATCCCTGACGACGGCCAAGACACCAACGGTTACGCCTGCGTCATCGACAATGGGGGAGTAGTCGAGATCCAGCCAGACAGTTTCGGCAGCACCGTTTCTGAAAAGCGTAAATTCCTGATCCTTATAGGACAGCGTCTTGCCGGCCATCCCGGTTTTCATGACATTGCCGTTGAAGTCAGATGCTTCAGGCCAGCCTTCGCGCACCTTCGAGCCCAGCAGCCCGGGATGTCTTTCACCTGCAATCTCCGTATAGGCATCGTTATAGATCATCACGCCGTCATCACCCCAAAGCGTGGCGATGGCGACGGGCGAACGCAGCATCATCCCGACAGCCGTGCGAATGGTGGAACTCCAAAATTCGATGGGTCCCAGCGCGGTCGTGGACCAATCGAACTGATGGATAAGGTCGGCTGTCTCGCCAGTGGCAGGCAGATAGGACGGCCGGGAAGAACCTGCAGGCATTCACAACTCCACACGCAAAAACACAACAAGCTTTTAAAGGAGTTCTTGTTCGTCTCGCAATGCATGTTTCTTGTAAACAGAGGAAGCTTCCGCGGATTTTCGGTGTTTTACTTCGGTAGAAGACGACGCCCCGGTGCCGGCCATCGAGGGATTCCCGATTTTAAATGAACGCCAAGATGATGGTGATGCGAGCAACGAAACTGCCAGCTGGAAGACTCGTATTTTCTGGCCAACTCTGGATATAGCGACAATCGAGCCACAGATATGAGCGCTTATGATCGCTTCAGCGCTTATATAAGGAACCGCACAACAAGACATGCGTTCACCGCCTTGCATGCGGCACGACGCCGACTGCACCTCACCGCGTTCGACCAGCCTGCCAAAGCCATCGCACATCCACTGGTGCTCTTTGTCGTATTGGTCCACAAGGTGAAGCGAATGGGCAGAGGGCGGGACAAAACATGGACCTTTCAAAGACGATCAAGTCGGTAACCGCAGGCCCGACCTACCCCAAGACCGATGCTGCCTCCACAAGTATGTTGTCGGGCAAAACGGTGGTGATTCTCATCGGCGTGGCTATCGTGTTGCGCGTTGGTGAAGAAATCTTCATTCCACTCGCGCTTTCGCTTCTCCTGTCGTTTACGCTTGCCCCAATCGTTTCGTTCCTTCGCAAACGCTCTGTGCCAAAGATCCTGGCAGTCATTTTCGCCGTCATATCGGCCTTTAGCGCCATTGCGGTTTTCAGCTTCATCGTCGCGACGCAGGTGGCGAACCTTGCCGAGAACATTCCAACCTATCAGCGCAATATCGTCAGCAAGGTGCAGGTTCTTGCGCAGGCAGGTGCCGGCAACGGCCTGCTCGATCATCTGAGCAAGGTGGTGGAAAAAGTAGGAGCGGAAATTCAGGTCCGGGCCGTCGAAAGCCAGGACACAGCCGCTCCCGAAATTCCGCAACGCGAGCCCATGCCGGTCGAAATCGTATCGCGCACCAACCCGCTTCAAACCCTGGGGAACTTCATCCTGCCTTTGATCAGCCCGTTTGCGACGGCGGGCCTCGTCATCGTCCTTGTTGTTTTCATGCTTTTGGAGCGTGAAGACCTGCGCGACAGGTTTATCAGGCTCGTAGGCCTCAGTGACCTTCACAGAACCACGGCCGCCTTGCAGGATGCAGGCAAGCGAGTCGGGAAATATCTTCTGATGCAACTGGTGGTCAATGCGCTATACGCGCTACCGATCACGATCGGTCTTTGGGTGCTGGGGATACCCAACGCAATTCTGTGGGGCCTGCTCACGCTCGTCTTGCGGTTTGTTCCCTATATCGGCCCCGTCATCGGGATGATCCTCCCGCTGTTTCTGGCTCTCGCCATCGCACCGGGATGGTCGCTGGTCGCGTGGGTCGCTGCGCTGTTTATAACGACGGAGTTGATCAGCAACAATGTCGTCGAACCCTGGCTCTACGGCTCCCATACCGGCCTTTCGCCTTTGGCGATCATCGTGTCCGCCATCTTCTGGTCCTGGCTCTGGGGGCCTATCGGCCTGATGCTATCGACACCGCTGACGGTCTGCCTTGTCGTGCTGGGACGCTATGTTCCGCAGTTTGGTTTCCTCGACGTTCTGCTGGGCAACGAACCGGTTCTGGAACTGCACGAAAAGCTCTATCAAAGACTGCTGGCCGGCGATCCGAACGAGGCGATCGACAATGCCGAGGAATATCTGAAGGAAGAATATCTGGTCGATTATTATGACAGGGTGGGCCTTCCGGCTCTGCTGTTGGGTGAGATGGACAGGCAGCGCGGGGTCATGTCGGATGCGCAGATCGCGCTGTTTTCCGCCAGTTCGCTGAGCCTTGTGGAAAATCTTTCCGATATTGCCGAGGAAGAGGAAAACGAGGAAGAGGCGGCCGACCCATCATCGGTACTCGAAGATCCCACCGTCCTGCCGGATGGCCGTGACCAAACCGTTTTGTGCCTGGGTGGTCGAGGCTCGATAGACGACGCCGCATCGGCGATGTTGTCGCAGATCATCGATATCCAGGGCGCGGACGTATCGTTTGCAAGTTTTGCCGGACTGGCCGGTCGAGGCGCGCAGAAGCTGGGACTTGATGGGATCGATACGGTTGTCGTTTGTTTCCTCAACGGCAACTCCAAATCGCATGCACGTCAGATCATCCGCCGTTTGAAACGCGCAAAACCCGCCATGCGGGTCGGTATCCTCGTCCCAACCGCAAACGGGCAGAATTTCGCGCAGATCGATGCGGCAGAGATCAGCGCCGATTTCATCGCGACATCGTTGAACGAGGCTGCAAGACTGGCGTTGACCCGCACAGCCCCGCGAGAACTGGTGGTCATCACTCGCAAGGTCGGTCGCCCGAGACTGAGAGCAGTCAAACCAACTGAGGCCGCTTAGAGCGCTCCTTGTCAAAGGGAAACGCGCTAAGGCACATCCGGTGGCTGGGGCCAGCGGACGAGAGCTTCGCGACCGGCATCCGTCAGGCCGTAGACGCCCCTGTCCAGCCGTTCGAACCAGCCATAGACATTGGATTGTAAAATCTTGCCGGCGTCAGGAATGCGCGCCCTCACATCGCGAAGGCGCAGCGGCTCTGCTGCCAGGGCCGCCGCGCAACCGAGGGCCTGCTGGCGGTAGGCCGTCATCATGGGCGTTCGCGTGCTGCCGCCAACGACAGGATCGCCGCGTCTTTTCTGATGTTCACGCACAAGCATGGATCGTCGCTTCGGGTTGGTGCGCGGCATGGGCGAGACGGAAGCGACGATGACACTGACGTCGCCACGATCCGAGACGCCAAGCATGCCGATGCCGAGACGGCGACACAGATCGCGATATCGTTTGTCAGCCTCCCGACCCCGGCCCTTGGCGGAGATGCGAGCAGCAATCCAGACCTCGTCCGATATCGCCGCCCTGTCGACGGCCTGGAGGATGAGCTCCAGATTGAAAGTCAGCTTCAACTCACACACCACAATGACAGGTGGATCATCCGCATTGATTCCAACCAGATCACATCCGCCGATCTCCCCTTTGACCGAATAGCCGGCGGCCTCCAGAAATGTTTTGACCGGAAGATAGAGGGAGGTTTCCATGCAAGCCGACGATCAAAGAGGAAGGGGTTTTAGCCGTGCTGGCACAAACAAAAAATGTGGCTGGGGCGCCAGGATTCGAACCTGGGAATGCCGGTACCAAAAACCGGTGCCTTACCGCTTGGCGACGCCCCACCAGGGCAGACGGCGTAGCGCCACTGCCTGAACCGGGCCTGATTATCAAAGCCGAATGGCAGCGGCAATCATTAAGTTGAGGCGTGGACAATATTTCTTGTGTGTCCGCACCAGGCTTCATGTTACGTCACAAGAGAACCTGCCATTCCACACGCTTCCGGTGACCTGTTTCATGAGCAAGTATTCCGCCCGACCACCCGCTATTCCCACAACGCTTTTGGATGATGCCGTGGTGCGAATCATCCGTTGGGATTTCGAGCCCGGCGCCGATACCGGCCACCACACCCACGGACTGGGCTATGTGGTGGTGCCGATGACGGATTGTCATTTCCTGATCGAAGACGAAGCTGGCAGCCGCAGGGTCGATACGCCAAAGGGTATGCCCTACCGACGTGAGGCCGGCATTTCACACAATGTGGTCAATGCAGGCAGCGAACCGATGTCCTTCATCGAGATCGAATACAAGTAGAGCGCTGACTGACCCGATGGCCGACCCGGAATTCAACCGTGACTTCGATCCCGCCTATGGCATTGCCGTGCCAGTAGCCCATGGCGTTCAGCGCATCACGGTCAACAATCCCTCGGCTTTCACCTTTCATGGTACCAACAGCTACATCGTCGGTGATAAATCCGTTGCTGTCATCGATCCCGGCCCTGACGATGACACGCATTTTCAAGCCTTGATGGCAGCGCTTGCCGGGCGGGAAGTCACGCATATTTTCGTCAGCCACACACACCGGGATCACTCGCCGCTCGCCGCACGGCTTTCCCAAGCCACCGGCGCGCTAACCGTGGCCGAAGGGCCGCATCGTGCCGCACGACCGTTGCACGAAGGTGAGCGCAACCCGTTTGCCGAAAGCTCCGACACCACGTTCGTACCTGACATCGCGCTTGATGATGGACAAAGTCTTTCGGGTGACGGCTGGACACTGACCGCACTGCACACGCCCGGGCACACGGCCAATCATTCGGCCTTTGCGCTGGATGATACCGGCATCGTCTTTTCGGCGGATCATGTGATGGCCTGGGCCACCACCATCGTCGCACCGCCGGATGGATCGATGAGCGACTACATGGCGTCGCTGGCAAAGCTTCTGAAACGCGACGATCGTTTGTTTCTGCCCGGCCATGGCGGGCCGGTGAAGGAACCCACGGCCTTCATGCGCGGCCTTCGCGCCCACAGGCGCATGCGTGAAAAGGCGGTGCTGGCGCGCATCAGAGCGGGGGACCGGACGATACCGGAGATGGTAAAAATCATTTATCGCAGTACCGATCCGCGCCTGCACGGTGCTGCCGCGCTGTCCGTTCTCGCCCACATCGAAGACCTCATCGAAAAAGGCGAGGTGGAGACGGACGGTCCACCTTCGCTGGGTGGAATTTATGATCCGGCATAGGAGTGGGACGATGACGACTGCCTATAGCTACCGCGACGATCCATCGGTTCCAGATTTTCCCGACGACAAGCCGCTGATCGTTTTCGATGGCGAATGCGGCTTTTGCTCTCGGGATATCAATTTCGTCTTGCGCCATGATACGAAACAGCTGTTTCGCTTCACACCGGCGCAGTTCGAACTCGGCACGGCATTGATGCGCCATTACGGCTATCGAACAGATGACTATGAAACCAGTCTTTTGATCGAGAACGGCGTCGCCTATCCCCGTTCGGACGGTGTGCTGCGCGTGCTTCAGCGTCTCGGCGGAATTTTCAGTCTTGTCGCATGGCTACGCTTCATGCCGCGCAGAATTCGAGACGGGGTTTATGATCTGGTCGCCCGTAACCGCATGAAGATCGCCGGGCGGCGTCAGGCCTGCCGCATACCGACGCCTGAGGAGCGCGATCGTTTTTTCTGATTGCGCTCAGTTGTCGTTGAGGCCCTGCATTTCCGCATCCAGCGCGTCGAGATAAGCGTCCGCGATTTCCGCACCCATGCCCAGATCATGCGGGCCGAAGCGGGAGGCGACCCGGACATCGACGAGGGTGGTTTCCGTGTCTTCGCGCAAGCGAATGAGGACATCAAAGCGCAGCCCCCAGATGAGGGTGCGCGTTTCCCCCTGCATCATCACGACACCGCTACCGTTGAAGAATGTCGGGGCTGGCGCCTCTGCGGGCCGCGCCAAGGGCACCGGAACATTGGTCGGCAGCTCATCGATGGGCGTATCGGTGACACTTTCATTCTGGTCCTGCTGCGGCACGCCGGGCTGAACGTCCGGCAGCGACCCGATGAGACCATCGGTATGGGCGATGCGCATGCGCTGCGCTTTCGCTACCTTTCGGGCGGCGGTGTAGACGCGGTCGATGGCGCCTTCGTAACGGTGGCCCGCAAGGCTTGGATAAGCTGCGGCCTGCGCATCGCGATCAACCTTCGACACGATTGCCGGGCGCGGCAGCCATTGCTGGTTTGCGGTGGGAATGGACAGCCAGTTCGGGGCGTCGGCAACATCCGTGGAGACATCGTAGATTTCAGGCTTTTGCCAGTATAAAAGCCCTGCAAATGCCACGACGCCAAGCGGAACGGCAGCCAACAGAATGGCCTGGAGCGCCCAAAGCCCGCCCTTTGCGCCCGCAGACCACAGGCGTTGCAGGCCGACAATGGCAAGCAGCAGCGCAACCGCTGCGATGGCGGCAGAGATGAGCGTGAGCGAAATGAAGTCCGGCAGGGTCAGAGGACCGAAGCGATGAAGAGGGGCCGCGATCAGAAAAAGAACGAGCGCCGACAGCCCGAGATACCGGGACAGGTATGCGGCATAGGACACGGGCCGAACGAAACGCACAGTCATAAAGCGGCACCCGATGCGCATGTCTCTGCCGCAAACCGCTGAACTGATTTGCAGGACATGACGAAGTCTTTCAACGAGGGCGCTTCACGCGAAGTTCAGTTCGCAAGGAATCGCCGGTACACCACGTCATAATGGGTTTTAGCGGCGAATGGAATCGGTCCGTCGCTCCACCGCGCCGGACCGAACACTTTTCCGCGACGTGTTTTCCAAACGCAACCTTTGCCGCGCGGCAGACTTTTCTGCGGGCGCAAACAATTCTATCAATACGCACAAAAGCAGCCGTAGTCGCTGCGATCAGGGAGTGACCATCATGCGTATTTCCATCGTCCTTAGCGCACTTACCGCGATCTTGACCCTTTCATCGTGCCAGACCTTGAGCCCGGAGGAGCGGCGTGCGCGCGACGAGACCACCTGCCGGGGTTACGGCTTCCGGCCCAACACCGATCAGATGGCCGGTTGCCTGCTGGATCTGGATCTCGACCGCCGCGCCGATGCGCGTGCATGGCAGGCGCAATCCAGCCGCGACATGTTCTATCGCCCTGTCGTCGTGGAGCGCCGCATCATCGTCCAGAACCGTTAAGGCCTCAAATTTTCGCTGGAACGGCCCTCAGTGGCACGACTTTCGAGATGGTTTCGGTTTCACGTTTTTCCACCATGGCAAGCATCGCCTGCGCCGCAGACAGTCGCGCGATCGGCACACGGAATGGCGAGCAGGACACATAGTCGAGACCCGCATCCTCGCAGAAATGGATCGACGCCGGATCGCCACCGTGCTCGCCGCAAATGCCGAGCTTTAGCTCAGGACGCGTCTGGCGGCCACGATCTGCGGCGATGCGGATCAACTCGCCGACACCATCGAAATCGAGGGAGACGAACGGGTCGCGTTCGATGATGCCCTTGCGTTGATAGGTTTCGATGAAGCGGGCGGCATCGTCGCGAGAAATGCCGAATGTCGTCTGCGTCAGGTCGTTGGTGCCGAAGGAGAAGAACTCGGCAGCCTCGGCGATGACGTGGGCACGAAGTGCGGCGCGGGGCAACTCGATCATCGTGCCGGTCAGATATTCGAGCGTCATGCCTGTTTCCTGCGCCACCGCTGCGGCCACGCGGTCGATAACGGCGCGGACATAATCCAGCTCGGAGCGAAGGCCGACCAGCGGCACCATGATTTCCGGCACCACCGGCGCACCGGTCTGGCGAGCCGCTTCGACGGCAGCTTCGAAAATGGCCCGCGCCTGCATTTCGGCAATTTCGGGATAGGAAATAGCCAGACGGCAACCGCGGTGGCCAAGCATCGGGTTGAACTCGTGCAGGGCATCCAGCCTTTGGCGGAACAGTGTCTGCGACATGCCCATGGCCGCGGCGACCTCAACGATTTCACCATCGGTCTTGGGCAGGAATTCGTGCAAGGGCGGGTCGAGAAGGCGGATCGTCACCGGCAGGCCGTGCATGATGGAAAACAGGTCGGTGAAATCCTGCCGCTGCATGGGCAGCAATTGATCGAGCGCGGCACGCCTGCCCTCTTCATGCTCGGCAAGGATCATTTCGCGCATCACGTGAATGCGTTCGCCTTCAAAGAACATATGTTCGGTGCGGCAAAGGCCGATGCCTTCCGCGCCGAAAGCACGGGCAGCACGGGCGTCTGCCGGCGTATCGGCATTGGTGCGCACCGTCATGCGGCGAGTGCCGTCAGCCCATTCCATCAGCCTGGCAAAATCGCCAGAGAGTTCCGGCTGCGTCATGGGCACTTCGCCCTTCATCACGCGGCCGGACGATCCGTCAATGGTGATGACGTCGCCTCTTTTCAGCATGCAGCCAACACCAATCAGGACGTTATTGCGCATATCCACCCGCATGGAGCCGGCACCCGACACGCAGGGGATGCCCATGCCGCGCGCCACCACCGCCGCATGGCTGGTCATGCCGCCGCGCGTGGTGAGAATGCCTTCGGCGGCATGCATGCCGTGAATGTCTTCCGGGCTGGTTTCCATACGCACAAGAATGACACGTCGACCCTCGGCCTTCGCCGCCACCGCTTCGTCCGAGGTGAAGACGATTTCGCCCGATGCAGCACCCGGTGAGGCGGGAAGACCCGAACCGATAATGGGGCGCTCGATGGCGGGATCGATGGTCGGGTGCAGCAACTGGTCGAGCGACGACGGCTCGATACGACAGATTGCATCATGGGTGGTGATGAGCCCTTCGGCGACCATATCGACGGCGACTTTCATCGCGGCCTTGGTGGTGCGCTTGCCAGACCGGGTCTGCAACATCCACAATTTGCCACGCTCTATGGTGAATTCCACGTCCTGCATATCGCGGTAGTGGCTTTCCAACCGCCCGCAAATCGCCAGAAACTCTGCGAAAGCCTCCGGCATCAGCTTTTCCATCGACGGCTTGTCGGAGCCCGAGCAGATGCGCGCATCTTCGGTGATGGATTGCGGCGTGCGAATGCCCGCGACCACATCCTCGCCCTGCGCATTCACGAGGAATTCGCCGTAGAGCTCTTTTTCGCCGGTGGAGGGATTGCGGGTGAAGGCAACGCCGGTGGCCGAGGACGAGCCGAGATTGCCGAAGACCATGGCCTGGACGTTAACCGCCGTGCCCCATTCCCCGGGGATATTGTGCAGTTGGCGGTAGGTGACGGCGCGCATGTTCATCCAGCTGGCGAAGACCGCTCCGATGGCACCCCACAATTGCACCTGCGTATCCTGGGGAAAGGGATCGCCCAGCTCTTCCTCGATCAGGCCTTTGTACAGGGAGACGATGTGCTGCCACTCATCAGCGGAAAGTTCGGTGTCGTATTCGTAACCGAGGCGACCTTTTTCATCTTCGAGAATGTCCTCGAAGATCTCGTGATC
Organism: Rhizobium skierniewicense Ch11; assembly: GCF_023757665.1. Lineage (NCBI taxonomy): Bacteria > Pseudomonadati > Pseudomonadota > Alphaproteobacteria > Hyphomicrobiales > Rhizobiaceae > Rhizobium > Rhizobium skierniewicense. Next base: position 1,127 of record NZ_RXPG01000010.1, on the reverse strand, counting down.
GAGGCCCATCACGACATCGGCATACATCTGGATGAAACGGCGGTAACTATCCCAGGCAAAACGCGCGTCACCCGAATCGCTTGCCAGGGCCTCAACCGTCTCGTCGTTGAGGCCGAGGTTGAGAACGGTATCCATCATGCCGGGCATGGAGGCCCGCGCGCCGGATCGAATGGAGAGGAGAAGGGGCTGAGAGCCCGAGCCGAAGGTGCGGCCGGTGATGGCTTCCATGCCGGAAATGCCGCACGTCACCTGCATTTTGAGGTCTTCGGGCAGACAGCGACCACCTTGATGATAGCGCGCGCAGGCTTCGCTGATGATGGTCAAGCCGGGGGGGACAGGCAGGCCGAGGCTCGCCATTTCGGCAAGGTTTGCACCCTTGCCGCCCAATATGGCGATATCGCTCGCGCGTCCTTCGGCGGCACCGTCGCCAAAGGTATAGACCCATTTTTTCATTCTACGCTCTCCACCCAGAAGCGTTCTTGTTTTTCAACCCTTTATAGTATTGTCACAGTGTTGGAAACGCCAGTTCTGACAAGTTGTCACCGCAGTGCAGCATAAATGCGGCGCACCTGCTGATAAATCAAAACCGCCCGCGACACGCGCGGGCGGTTTTGATCTTCACCTCATCATCGGGTCGTTCAAGCTATCAGGCTCAAAACTCTTCCCAGTCCGATTTCACCGCGGCATTGCCGTTGAAGGCAGACGCCACCTTGCGGCCCAGCGCACGCGCCGGAGACTGGACGGGACGTTCTGCCTGCGTGGCCTGGCGCACCGGCGCTTCGTAACCGCCGCCCAGCTTGAACTGGCCCAGCAGATGGTTGAGCGAGGCCGCCTCGCGGGCCAGCGTATGACTGGCTGCCGTCTGCTCTTCCACCATGGCTGCGTTCTTCTGCGTGTCCTGGTCCATCTGGTTCACAGCCGTGTTGATCTGCTGGAGACCGGAGGACTGTTCCTGCGCGCCATCCACGATCGCCAGGACGTGACGGTTGATTTCCTGAACTTCGGCAACGATGGTTTCCAGCGCACGACCCGTTTCACCCACCAGCTGTACGCCCTGCTGGACCTGGCCGTTCGATGTCGTGATCAGCGCCTTGATGTCCTTGGCTGCGTTTGCGGAACGCTGGGCC
>NZ_RXPG01000001.1:0-171378 GCF_023757665.1 Rhizobium skierniewicense Ch11 | reverse complement strand
TGCGGCGGCGGTTTCCTCCACCGATGCGGCCTGCTGTTCGGTGCGCTTGGCCAGATCGTCGGCGGCAGCGCGGATTTCGTTGGCACCGGCGTCGATACCACGGGCATTGACAGCCACGCTGTTGAGGGCAGACTGCAGCTTTTCGGCAGACGAGTTGAAGTTGGCGCGAACCACGTCCAGATGCTGAACGAAAGGCTGGCTGATGCGGTAGGACACTTCGCCATCCGCCAGGCGCGACAGCGCGTCGGCCAGATGATCGACGGCAAAGCTGGTGTCTGCGGCTTCTTTGGCCTTCTGCTCTTCGCGGGCGATCCGTTCCTTCTCCGACAGGCTGCGGTTGGCATCGGCTTCCTGCTCCAAACGGATCCGCTCGAGAGCGTTGTTGCGGAACACAGCGACGGCTTCCGCCATCTGGCCGACTTCGTCACGACGATTGAGGCCGTCAACCTCTGCCTGCGTTTCACCATTGGCAAGAGAGACCATGCGCGCACGCAACCGGTCGATCGGGCTGGTAATGCCACGGGCAGACACAAACAGAGCAAGGGCGATGGCTGCGGCAAACAGCACGCCAAGAGCGATCAGCGTCGTGGTGATCGTCGACGATGTCTGCGCAGACATATCGTCCGATTTCGAAGCGACAAGAGCCAGGTTGCTCTCGCTGATCACGCGGATATCACTACGCCACTTGTCGATCAGCGGATTGACAGCCGTCATCATCTTACGCCCGCTCTGGAAATCGCCAGCCTTTGCGCTTTCCCAGATCTTGTCGGTCATGGCAACGATCTGGTCGACGCGACCGGACAGATCGTTCATCGGACCGGCAAGCTCGGGTAAAAGCGTTTTGGCAGTATCGAGGCGCCGTTTCGTCGTTGCAATATCCGTCTTGTAGGCTTCTTCGACCTTCGCGGTATCAGCAGACTGCTCACGCATCATCAGGCCAAGAGTGGCATCGTAACCGATAGAAACCAGGGCGGTATTCGCGCGGAAAAGCTCGGTGGAAGCGACGACGTTTTTCGAGAGAATATCCGAATAGGCGTCATCGGCTGTACTGTAATTATTTGAAACGACGCCGAGGCCAATGAGGCCAAGCAGGGCGACGGGCACGATCAGGGACAGAATCTTTGTGCGAACTTTCGCATTTTGCAGAAATGACATGGTTCCTCGGAGGGTAATGCGAGCAAACCGGCGCGACACATCCGCGACACCACAACCGTGGGTCAGCCATCGTGCTGCCAGAACAGAAAGACCCTTCGTCATGAAGTGACTGTGAGACCTTTGTTGTGAGGCACGGGTGCTTTCCAGCTGGTTAACGGTCGCTCTTTATGTCCGAAATTCCGTATAAACAAAAATACCAATACTAGAAATTCTACCAATATAACGCAGAAAATTGGCTTACGTTACGTAAGATTACAATCAAAGAACGATTTTAAAGGTTAATGATACCCCGACATTTCTTAAACCTTTCCTTGCTTTCACTCTTCGTTAAACGCCCGGTTGATCTGGTCTGTCAGCGGCTTGAGAAGGTATGAAAGCGCAGTCCGGTCTCCGGTCTGTACCATGGCCTCGGCGGGCATGCCGGGACCGAGCCTCAGCCCGTCCAATTTTGCCATTTCCCCATCGGCAATCGTCAAGCGCACAACATAATAGGAGGCGCCCGTCCTTTCCGTCGTCGTCAGATCGGCAGCCACCAGCGTCACCTTGGCTTTCAATTGAGGCGTGATGCGCTGATTGAAGGCAGACATCCGCAGCATCGCGTCGTGGCCAACGCGGATCTGATCGATGTCCTTGGGCGCGATCTGCACTTCCAGTGCCAGATCATCCTGTTCCGGCACGATGGACATGATGACCTCGCCGGGGCTGATGACACCACCCACGGTGTGAACCGCAAGCTGGTGGACCAAACCCGATTGCGGAGCGATAATATCGACCCGCTTCAAATTATCCTCGGCTGAAATCTTTCGCTCGATATACTCCCCGACCTGCGCCTGAACGTCCTTGAGTTCGCTGCTGACCTCGGATTTCAGATCCTGATCGATCTGGAGAATTTGCAGATGTGTCTCGGAAATCTTGCCCGCGACCTGCGCCTGATAGGCGATCTTCTCACCACGCTCTCCGCCAAATGTCGCAATCTGCGTCTTCAGCCCGTTGAGACGCTGATCAGAGACCACGCCTTTTTTGCGAAGGGCCGTCAGCGAGGTTATCTCCTGCTTCAGCACCACCATTCCATCATTGTAGGCCACTTCCTGGGCTTTCAACCCATCGATTTCGTGGCCAAACTGGGTGATGCGTTCTGACAGCTGCGCTTTCTTCCCCGCCCGCGCCTGGCGCCTGAATTCGAACAGCCGCGTTTCGCTGTGAATGACACCGGCGACATCGGGCTCCGAGCGACGTGCCAGGATCGCCTCTGGGAAACTGATGCCCTCCAGATCGTCCCGCTCTGCCTCCAGCCGGGCCAGCCGGGCCGTCAGTTCGTCCAGCCTCTTGGTCACAATGGCAAGATTGGCGCGTGTTTGGGTCGCGTCCAGCCGCATGAGAACATCGCCCGCCTTGACCGCGTCACCCTCCCTCACCAGAATGTCTGCCACGACGCCGCCGCTGGGATGCTGGACTTTCTTGACGTAGGATCCGACCACGAAGTGGCCTTGCGCAACCACAGCTCCCGACAGCGAGGTGACGGAAGCCCAGGCGCCCGCACCGCAAACCAGCACCGCACATGCCGCGACCCCGGCCAGCAGATGGCGGCGAATGGAGCGGGAAACATCGAACGAGTTCATGCTAGACATCCCGTCCCTCCGTTGCGTCGCCGCCAACCGTCTCCAATCGCTGCGCCACCGCGCGAAGGGGGCGCACGCCATACGCCGTCACCGAGAAGCTCTTTGGCACAGGGGGGGCCGCATCGGCACTTTGCAGAACTTTCGACAGAACCTCGTCACGCGGCCCGAAGGCTTTTTGTCGTCCGGCCTCCATGACCAGAACGAGATCGACCGCGCCGATGGCACTGGGGCGATGCGCCACCACGATCGCAATACCACCGCGCAAGCGAACGGACGCGATCGCATTCATCACGGCAGCCTCGCCCTGTGCATCAAGATTGGCATTCGGCTCATCGAGCACGACCAGAAACGGATCGCGATACAGCGCACGCGCCAGACCGATCCGCTGCCTCTGACCAGCCGAAAGCGCTGAGCCGCCTTCACCGATGGGCGTCTCGTAACCCCCCTCGAAACGAAGAATGAGGTCATGGGCGCCCGCCGATTTTGCAGCGGCAACAATGTCCTTCGGGTCCGCATCGTCTTCGAACCGGGCGATATTTTGCGCCACTGTCCCGTCGAACAGCTCCACACCCTGCGGCAGATATCCGATGTGTCGGCCCAGCGCCTCGTTGTCCCACTGGTCGAGACTGGCGCCATCCAGGCGAATTTTTCCCGAGGTGACCGTCCAGGCATTGACCAGCGCGCGCGACAGGGTGGTCTTTCCGGACCCGGATGGGCCGATGACGCCCAGCGCACTGCCAGCGCGCAACGAAAAGTCCAACCCCATGACGGTCGGCTTCTTTTCGCCCGGCGGAACGAGAACGATCCCTTCGACTCTGAGATCTCTGGTGGGCGCAGGCAGCGCAGTCACAGGCACGTCCTGCGGAATTGTCGACAGCAAGTCTTTGAGCCGCCGCCAGCTGTGCCGCGCCATCAAGAACGGCTTCCAGTTTGCGATGGCGAGATCGACCGGCGCCAGTGCCCTGCCCATCATGATCGAGCTGGCAATCATCACGCCTCCGGTCACCTCCTGGCGAATAACCAGATAGGCACCCACACCCAAAATGGCCGATTGCAGGATGACCCGCAATGTTCGGGAAATGGTGCCCAGCATGTTGGAGACATCGCCCGCCTTTCTGTTTGCAGCCAGATAATCAGCATTGGCGTATGCCCAGCGGGAGCCGACCCGCTTTCCCATGCCCATGGCGCGGACAACCTCTGCATTGCGGCGCGATCCCTCCAGCAGGCCGTTGCGCTTCATGTTGCAGGTCATCACATCATGGATGGGCTTTCGCGAAAGGGCGTTCGTGAACAATGTCAAAACGACCAGCACGATAGCGCCCGCCAAGGCCGTCATGCCGATCCAGACATGGAAGAGGAAGCACAGGCCGAGATAAAGCGGCATCCAGGGCAGGTCGAACAATGCGGTCGGCCCCTGCCCGGACAAGAAACCCCGCACATTGTCCAGATCCCGCAATGGCTGCAAACCATCGCCCGGCATGCGCGACGAGAGCGGCAGGCGGACAACCGCATCATGCACCCTGCCCGACAGGCGATTGTCGAATGACTCACCGATGCGCAGCAGAATACGCGCTCTGATGATGTCGAGGATGGCCTGGATGGCATAAAGTCCAAGGGCGAGGATGGCCAACCCGACCAGGGTCGGAACGCTGCCGCTTGACAGCACGCGGTCATAGACCTGCAGCATGAAAATGGGCGATGTCAGCGCCAACAGGTTGACCACACCGCTGATGATGCCGATGCCGAAAGCAGCCCGGGAAAAGGCTGACTTGCCTGCCGAGTCCAGATGCTGCGCCGACGCGTGGTGTTGGGCGCGCGCCATGTTCCGTGTCCTCTGCTGTGTCCTGTCATAGACCTTGCGTCACGCTCACCCTCCGGCAAGCCCCAGAGCACGACGTCAACCATGGTAGTGACGATCGGGATTTTTGAAATCCTTAGAAATCGCACCAAATCTCACACTGCAAGAAATCACCGATAAGACTTGAATTCTATCATTCGATAGATATCTATCAATTGATAGAAAAGGAATGATCCCATGCAGAAGCGACAGTTTCATCCTGCCCTGTGGCACCAGATCGAACAGCAGGCCACCCAGGTGCCGGCGATCTATGGTAAAATCGACTTCACCAAAATGCCTGAACGCTTCACCGTCGATGGTGACGGCGAAAGCCTGCCCGGTCTCGACGCGATGAAGACGGAGATTTTGGCGGATGACGCACTGGTAGAGCAGATGGCAGCCTACACGCTGATCGGCGATGCCGTGGCCGATGCCTATGCGGCCCGTATGGGCGACTTCAGCTTCCGGCAACTGATCGATATGCTGCAACTGGCCTGCGACAAGGGCGTGGAGGCCGTGCCGGATGCACCGCCGGAACTGTCAGCCTTCATCGGCGCCATGGAGGCAAGGCCGGACTGGATCGATATGGCGCTGGTCAACAAAGGCGCCCGCATCGAGCGAAACCAGTATGCCCATCTCGTTCCTTTCGCCATCCGGGGCGCATTTCTCGCGACCTTCATGAACCGTTATTCAGCGCTTCCCATGGCGCTCACCGGCAATCTGTCCGATCAGCTTGCAGCAAAGCGCGTTCTGGAAACCGCGACCTTCTTCACGCTCACCGTCATGCCCGGCGCGCTGGAACGCCATGGCGCCGCCTTCAAGGCCGCGGCTATGGTCCGGCTCATGCATTCCATGGTGCGCGTCAACGTCATGCGCCGCGAGGGCGTGTGGGACACCAGTGTTTATGGCGTACCGATACCCCAAGTGGACCAGATGCCCGCGGGGCAGATCGGCTCCCTGTTGATCGCCGCCGATGCGCTGCAAACCAAACGCCCGTTTACGGCAAACGAGCAGGCTCGCATCGAGATTGCGCGTTATCGCTGCTTCCTGCTGGGCCTGCCCAAGGAACTCCTCGGTGAAACGCCTGAAGAGATAGTCCGTCTGATGCTGGCGCGACAGGCCACGTTGCGCAGCGGGTTCGATGATGCGACCTGCGGTTCGCTGGTGCGTGGCACGCTGGAGGCGGAACTGACACACGAGCCGACACCACTCGGCCGCATCGATCGTGAACTGGAGCGCAGTTTCGCCAAATTCTTCTTCATCCGGCATTTCCTGAAAGGCGACACGGCCCGCGCGGACGCCATGGGCGTGCGTTACACATTTCGGGATCGCAATCTGGCGGTGATCACCGCAGCCCGTATCTTCTCGCAGCTTCGCCTGTTTCGAATGCTCTCCAACATCCCCGTCGTACGCGATGTAGCCGACCGGCATCTGGTGGGAAAGCTAAATGGCCTTCTCAAGCGCTATGGCCATGCCGAGTTCACCAGTGATGGTTCAAAGGTAGGGCGTCCCCATGGCTGATGGATCAGGCGAACCCGGTCGCGGCGGCTACGCCAAGAGCGACGTCACGCGTCAGGCTATCCTCACTGCGGCACTGGCCGAATTTGGGCTGAAGGGTTTTACAGGCGCGACCACACGCGCCATTGCCGATTCCGCCGGTGTGGCCCTTCCCGCCATCGCTTACCATTTCGGCAACAAGGAAGGGCTTTACCTTGCCTGCGCGCGGGACATCGTTGCTGCGTATCAGGCATCGGCACTGTCTTTGATGAGCAATGCAGCGCATCTGTTTCAATCTGGGCAACCCTCTCCGCAGCAATGCAGAACACTTTTATCCGACACGCTGAAGATGGTGCTGCGCCTGTTTCTGGACAGCAAGACAGGGGAAGCACAGGCAGACTTTGCCATGCGCGAACTGCGCGATCGGGGACCGGCCTTCGACATTCTCCATGACCGGCTTTGGCAGCCGGGTGTGGAGGTGGTGGCGCAGCTGATCTGCGCGATCAGAGCCATGCAAAACGTAACGCAATCCGATCGTGCAGACGCGTTGCTGCTGATATCCAGCCTGCTCGCTTTTGGAACAGGGCGGGATGTATCCTTGCGTATTCTGGGGCTTGAGCAAGGCCAATCGCAAACCTTCGATGTGCTGGACAAGGCGATTGAGCGCGCCGTCGCACGCCTCTAGCGTCAGCTATCTGAAGGCCGCAAGCTTGTCCGCCGGGGCGGGTCTGCCGAGCAGAAAGCCCTGCATCTGGTCGCATCCCAGCTTCGTCATGCAATCGAACTGCTCCTGCGTTTCTATACCCTCGGCAATGGTCTTCATGCGAAGGCTCTTGGCCATACCGACAATGAATTCGACGATGGCAAGCGCATCCGGATCGGTGGTGACGTCCCGCAGGAATGACTGATCGATCTTGATCTTGTCGAACGGAACGCCCTTGAGGTTGCCAAGCGAAGAGTACCCGGTTCCGAAATCGTCCATCGCGAGCTGTATGCCGACGGCCTTCAATTTCCCCAGCGTTTCCATTGTCTGGTCGCTTTTGTTGAGCAGCACCGACTCGGTAATTTCGAGTTCAAGCCTGCCGGGATGAAGGCCGGTCTTGTCGAGCGCATCGACGATGTTCTGAATGAGGGTGGTGCTCCGGAACTGGACCGGGGAGAGGTTGATCGCAACCTTCATGTCGCCCTTCCAGGTCATCGCTTGCTGACATGCCGTATCCATCGCCCATTTGCCCAGGGAGTGGATCAGTCCGGTGCGCTCTGCGACAGGGATAAACGCGGATGGCGGCACTTTCCCGCGTACCGGATGCGTCCAGCGTAGCAAAGCCTCGAAGCCGCAGATTTCACGTGTCCTCGTCAGAATTTGTGGCTGGTAGTAGACTTCCATCTCGTTGTTCTGGATGGCCAATTGCAGATCGGCCTCAAACGAACGTCGCTCCATCAGTTGCTGTTGCATATGCGCCTGAAACAGGCATGCACTCCCGGGACCCTGAGCCTTCGCTTCATAAAGGGCCAGATCCGCGCGCTTGAACAGTTCGTCGGCATGCGTCACATCCTGGGAGACCGCAATACCCACGCAGGTACCAATCTTGATTTCCATTTCGCCCAGAATATATGGCTCGCTGATGGCATCGATCAGCATTGTCGCAAAGGCCATCGAGTCATCTTCGCTCATCCCGCCGGAGATGACCGCGAACTCGTCACCACCCAGACGGCAGACGAGATCACCGGCCTTGTTCAGCGAGGAAAGTCGCGCTCCGATGGCCTGAAGCAGCGCGTCGCCAACATCGTGCCCCAGCGTGTCGTTGATGTCCTTGAAGCCATCGAGATCGAGCAACAGGACCGTCGCACCGCTGGATGTCGAAGCGGAAAGTCTCAGCTCCAGCTCCTGGCGAAACAAGGCGCGATTGGGCAGTTCGGTCAGGGCGTCGTGATACGCATCATGGGCAAGGCGAACATTGTTTTCCTGCAATTCGAGCGTGGCCGAACGAAGTTCATCGGTGAGCCCGCGCATGTCTTTTTGCGCCCGGTCCAGCAGATTGTTGTGACGGTTGAGCAGCAGGATGAGGGCGATGCCGCAAATGATGAGGCCTCCCGCGAGGCCCGTGTAGATCATGTGCAGTTGGCGCACTTCGGCCTGGGCAGAATCGATCAGGTCCACGTCAAATTCCAGAGACGACGACGCAAGTGTGGTCAAAGGCCCGTCGAGCGCGCCCATGACCGGCAACAATGCGCGCACATAGTCTGGCTGCATCTGATCGACATTCTTGTCGAGGTCGACCAGCACGTCATTCAGCTTCTTGACAAGATCACGCCACTCCCGGCGCGCGGCAATGAATTCGCCAAGCTTGCCATGCTGCAAAAGCTCCACCCTGCCGAGCATGATGTCGAGGCGCAGGTTCAGGTCATCGCGGCTGACACTGTTGGTATCAAGGACAAATCCATAGAGCGTGTTTTGAAGACGCAGATATTCTGCAACCGTCTGACTGACCGCCCAGGAATCATTATATCGCGAAAATTTTTGAAGAGCGTTTTGCCGCTCGGTGATAACATAGGCGATGTAGCCTGTCGCCAACACGAAGCAGCAGATGATGACCGCCAGTACCTTTCGCAATTTGCACCTTTACTCGACGATCAGCTTTGCCACCTGCCAAGCGGAACGTGCATAATATGTCTGGGTCTGAAGCTCCGGCGTGCTGTCGTACGGATAGATCACGAACAGCGGCCCTTTTTCACGAACCTCCATGTAAGTCCCGTTTCGCTTCATGGCGAGAATGACATTGAACTTCTGAAAGTCCGCCAGAGGAAGCGTGCTCATGTAATCGTTCAAGGCCACAGCCGTTACCGTAGTACCACTGGCGCCGACATATTCCATCAATTTTTTCAGCGAAACCCCTTCAAAACGCGTACGCCCGTCATACCATGGCGAACTCGTCTCTACTGTGACAATGCCCAATCCCTCCAGCATGGCGCGGTCGAATTTTGCGGCGCCGTCCGCGTTGGTGTTGCTGATGTTGCCGGAGATCGTCAAGATGGTCTTGTCGGACGGGGTTGGCAGCGAACCGGCGCTCGCGCCTGAAAGCCATGCGAGTGACAGGAAGGCACTGATAACAAATTGCGCTGCACGCATTTTAGGTGTCCTTTGAAAGACGACGGCCATACATTCGCCGATACCACGATCTCTTCAAAAACCTTATATCAGAACTTGATACAATACTCCCGCTGCGTTTTTTTTCAGTCGAGGTGTGGCGTGGCTGGAAACAGGAACAATAAGCGGCGCCTAATGTTAAAGACAGTGGCGCGTAACACCGGTTTACCCAATGTTTTTAAGGGGCGTTAGCAAATTCGGTAAAATATTTAGAAATGGTTTCAAAATTTAGAAGAACTATACACCGGGCGTGGCAGAGGCCACGCCCGGTTCTATCAGTAGTTCATATGAGTGTATCAGACCAGATCGAAACGATCGGCATTCATCACTTTGTTCCAGGCCGAAACGAAATCGTTCACGAACTTTGTCTTGGCATCAGAGGATGCGTAGACCTCCGACAAAGCACGAAGCTGGGAGTGCGAACCGAAGATCAGATCGACGCGGGTGCCCGTCCACCGAATCTCATTGGTGGTGCGGTCACGTCCCTCATAGACACCGTCCTTGCCGGAAACAGGCGCCCATTGCAGGTCCATATCCAGGAGGTTGACGAAGAAGTCGTTCGTCAGCGTTTCAGGACGACGGGTGAAAACGCCATGCTCGGTCTCGCCAACCTTCAGCACGCGGAGGCCACCGACCAGCACCGTCATTTCAGGGCCGGTCAGTTTCAGAAGCTGGGCGCGGTCCACAAGGGCTTCTTCCGGCTTCATGAACTGGTGGCGTGTCTTGCTGACATAGTTGCGGAAGCCGTCGGCACGAGGCTCGAGCGCCTCGAACGAATGCACATCCGTCTGCTCCTGCGAGGCGTCCGTGCGGCCAGGCGTGAACGGAACGGTGATATCATGCCCTGCGGCCTTCGCCGCCTTTTCGACACCGGCGGCACCCGCAAGCACAATGAGGTCGGCCAGCGATATCTTCTTGCCACCTGTCTGGCCAGCGTTGAAATCTGCCTGCACGCCTTCGAGAACGCTAAGAACCTTTGCCAGCTGTGTCGGCTGGTTGGCGTCCCAGTTCTTTTGTGGCTCCAGGCGAATGCGGGCACCATTGGCACCACCGCGCTTGTCGGAACCCCGGAACGAAGATGCGGAGGCCCAGGCCGTCGAAACCAGTTCCTGCACCGTCAGACCGGTGGCGAGAACCTTTGCCTTCAAGCTGGCAATATCGGCTTCGTCAACGAGCGGGTGATCGACAGGCGGAATGACGTCCTGCCAGATCAGGTCTTCGGCTGGCACTTCCGGTCCAAGGTAGCGAACCTTCGGCCCCATATCGCGGTGCGTCAGCTTGAACCATGCACGCGCAAACGCATCGGCGAACTGATCCGGGTTTTCGAGGAAGCGGCGGGAAATCTTCTCGTAAGCCGGGTCGAAACGCAGCGCCAGATCCGACGTCAGCATGGTTGGAAGATGCTTCCTGGATGGATCATAGGCATCCGGGATGGATGGGTCGGCATTCTTCGCCACCCATTGCTTGGCACCGGCCGGGCTCGTCGTCAGTTCCCATTCGAAAGCAAAGAGGTTTTCGAAGAAGAAGTTGCTCCACTGTGTCGGCGTCTGCGTCCAGGTCACTTCAGGACCACCGGTGATGGTGTCCTTGCCGATACCGGTGCCGAACTTGCTGTGCCAGCCAAGACCCTGCGCTTCAAGTTCGCCGCCTTCAGGCTCGGCACCGATCAGCGACGGGTCGCCTGCACCATGCGTCTTGCCGAAGGTGTGACCGCCTGCGATCAGAGCGACGGTTTCCTCGTCGTTCATCGCCATGCGGGCGAAGGTCGCGCGGATATCACGGGCAGAGGCCAGCGGGTCGGGATTGCCGTTCGGACCTTCCGGGTTGACGTAGATGAGGCCCATCTGCACGGCACCCAGCGGTTCGGCCAGTTCCCGTTCGCCGCTATAGCGTTCGTCACCCAGCCACGTGCCTTCAGGACCCCAGAACAGCTCTTCCGGCTCCCAGACGTCGGCACGACCGCCAGCAAAACCAAACGTCTTGAAACCCATCGATTCCAGAGCGACGTTACCGGTCAGGATCATCAGATCCGCCCAGGAAATGCTGTTGCCGTATTTCTGCTTGATCGGCCACAGAAGACGACGGGCCTTGTCGAGGTTGGCGTTATCAGGCCAGCTGTTCAGCGGTGCGAAACGCTGCTGACCGGCACCGGCGCCACCACGACCATCGGTAATGCGGTATGTGCCGGCACTGTGCCAGGCCATGCGGATGAAAAGACCGCCATAGTGACCGAAGTCGGCTGGCCACCAGTCCTGTGAGTCTGTCATCAATGCGTGCAGGTCGGCCTTCAACGCATCCAGATCGAGCGCCTCGAAGGCTTCTGCATAATCGAAGTCGGGTCCGAGCGGATCAGACAACGACGATCCATGGTGAAGGATCTGAATGTTCAGCTGGTTCGGCCACCAATCCCGGTTCGTACGAACGGATTTCGGCGTCTGGCCATGCGCAACAGGACATTGGCCTGCGCTATCGGTTTTCTGGTCCATTTTAGTCTCCATGTCACCTAATGAGTGGTCGATTTTAAAACAGGTCTGCAAAGCTAAAAATTGCAAAATGTCACTCAAACCGGATCGAGCCTTGAAAAATGTGCCCGACCGAGAAGAGATAACCTCTTCTCATAACCTTTTAACGACTAGCCGCCATAAATTTAAGTTGGATTTACTGATCGTTACGATAAGCTGCGGTTATGAAGAACATCACCCTGAAACAGCTTCGTTATTTTGAGGCGTTGGCTCGCCACAAGCGCTTCCGGATCGCCGCCGATGCCTGTGCGATTTCACAGCCTGCCCTATCGATGCAGATCAAGGAACTGGAACAGGAACTGGGTAACGATCTGTTTGAACGCAGCGCGCGCGAAATCAAGCTGACGACATTCGGCCAGGCCTTTGCCGTGCGCGTTCGCGACATTTTGCAGGGAATGGACGAACTGGGCGAACTGGCACGAACGTCGAGGAACTCGTTTCTGGTGCGGTTGCGCATCGGCGTCATTCCAACCGTCGCCCCCTACCTGCTGCCCACCATCATAAACGATCTGAACAAGGCGTTCGACGGAATAGAAATCCAGATCAGGGAAACCCAGACGGCAAAGCTCATCGAGGAACTCAAACAGGGTTCTCTCGATCTTGCCATCGTCGCTTTACCGATCTCTGAACCGTCAATGACGGAGTTGAAACTGTTCGACGAGGAATTCGTGCTCGTCCGCCGGAAGGAGGATGAGGGCAGGCCGGTGCCGGAACGTGCGACCCTGCCAAGGATGCGGCTTTTGCTTCTGGAGGAAGGGCACTGCTTCCGCGACCAGGCCCTGTCGTTTTGCCAGGTCGGCTCGACCCAGCCGCGTGAGGTCATGGAGGGCAGTTCGCTATCGACACTGGTTCAGATGGTCAGCGCCGGTATCGGCATCACGCTCATCCCGGAGATGGCGGTGCCCATGGAAACGCGCTCGGCGCAGGTTTCCGTGTCGCATTTCGAGGCACCCGCACCGGTTCGCTCGATCGGCATGATCTGGCGCAAGGCTACGCCGCTGGCCAAACAGCTTCTTCAAATTTCCGAGGTTATTCGTCAGTCAACAGAGCGCGTCAGGGCCGTATCGGTCTAAAGGAAACGCAATCAGCAATTTGGCGCGTTGGCATAGCCCTCAACGATGCAGCCGGAGCCAGGCATTGGCTGCGTGATGCTGCGACGAATGCTGTAGGTCTTCTTGGACGGCTCGCTGCGCTGGACAGATCCTGTGCTGAGCATATCGAAATTATCAGGCACCTGTGCAAAGCGCGCTGGCGGCATTTTGCCTGCAAGCATGGGAGTGACGATCAAGGACAGGGCAATCGCGATCATGCCAAACAGCAGTGCGACGTTCACGACGCCGATCCTGCGCGATTTCTCGGAATAGGTTTGACGGTCCTCTACGGTTTTCCAGAAATCCTCGTTCATGTCAGGCCTCGCTACGCGCCATTTACCAATTGTTCAGCCTGTGACGTTGACAGAGGGTGCTGAACGAAAGGTTAATGATGCCCTGTTTCGAGACACACGAAGCTGTGTAAATCGCGGATTTGCCGAATTATTCAGCTCTTACTGTTAGAGCAGGTCCTGAAGATACGGAATCAGCGGCTCGTCGGCAGGCGGCATCGGGTAATCACGCAAAGCCTGCGGCTTCACCCACTTGATGGCCTGCCCCTCCGCTCCGCGCGGAATGCCCTCGTAGCGACGGCAGACATACAGCGGCATCAGGAGGTGAAACGTCTCGTAGCTGTGGCTGGCGAAGGTCAGCGGCGCCAGACAGGCGACCTTCGTCTTGATGCCCAACTCTTCCTCGAGTTCGCGCACCAGCGTTTCCTCGGGCGTCTCCCCGCTTTCTACCTTGCCGCCGGGAAACTCCCACAGACCGGCCAGCGATTTGCCTTCGGGCCTTTGCGCCAGCAGGATGCGGCCATCCGTGTCGACAAGGGCACAGGCTGCGACGAGAAGAATATTTCGCCCGGCATCCGTCATCAGACAGCGTCCTTGCGCCAGTAACGGTAGGTATAGGCTGCCGAAAAGCCGAATTTCTCATACAGCGCGATTGCCTCGACATTGGTGGAAACAACCTGCAACCAGGCGGTCTTTGCACCGCTGATGCGCGCCCAGCGGAGGGCCGATGTGAGGATCTGCGTGGCGACGCCCTGCCGCCTGATTGATGCGGCGACCTCCAGCGATAGAATACCGGCCAGGTCATTGTCCTGAACGCAGATTACGGTCGCCTGCGGCTCGCCTTCCACCTCTTCCTTGGTGAACAGACCAAGGGTGGGCTTGATGGAAGTGACGATCTCGGCGATGGCGGAACGCAGCGATGGATCGTCGCCGCTGACCTTCAGGCTCGCCTCGACGAAACGACCGATGTCGTGGCTGGGCAGATGCGCGATCGTTTCGGGCAGTTCGGCGGATGCAATATCCGCGGTCATGACATCGACCTCTTCAAACACCGTCCAGCCGTCGTCGAACATGTGGGCGCGCAACTGGGGCGGCATCAATGTCGTTTCCCGCACGATCAATGGACGTCCGAAATCCTCGAAGCGCTTGCGGGCCTTTTCCAGCCGCTGATCGCAATTGCCATAATCCGATGGGTCGAGCGGCACGACGCAATTGATGCGCTTGGAGGGGTGCGATCCCGTCAGCCGTATTTGCCAGCTTCCGTCATAGAGCACGGAAGACGCGGGCCATGCCCGGAAGCTGACCGCCTCCAGACGGCGCACCAGGGGAAGATTGGCGGGAACACTGCGCATGTCGGATGTCTCCACCATCAGCTCCGGTAATCGCCGTTGATTTCGACATACTCCTTGGTCAGATCGCAGGTCCAGACCGTGGCAGTACCGCTGCCCAGACCAATATCGACCCTGACCGGAATATCCTGCTGTTTCATCACGGCGCTTGCATCGGCTTCCGAATAGTCAGCATCGCGCTCGCCGTTCACCGCCACACGCACACCGCCAAACCAGATGGCGAGCCGATCACGATCCGCCAGTTCGCCGGATTTGCCGACTGCCATCACAACGCGACCCCAATTGGCATCTTCACCGGCAACGGCCGTCTTGACCAACGGAGAGTTCGCGATGGAAAGCGCAATCGTCTTGGCTGCCGCATCGCTCTCTGCACCCGTCACGGTGATTTCAACCATCTTGCGCGCGCCTTCGCCATCGCGAACCACTTGCAGCGCCAGATCCTTCAACAGATCGTTCAAAGCATCACGGAAGGCAGAAAGTTTCGGATCGTCGGCATGCTCGATACGCGCCTGCCCGTCTTCACGGGCCGCACCCGTGGCAAACAGCATCAGCGTATCGGATGTGGACGTGTCGCTATCGACCGTGACAGAATTGAATGTGGGGCCGACTCCCGCCGCCAGCAAGGCCTGCAAGGCGGGCGCGGCGATATCGGCGTCGGTGACCACGAAGGACAACATCGTCGCCATATCGGGCGCGATCATGCCAGCGCCCTTGGCAATACCATTGATGGTGACGGTCACACCGTCGATCTGCGCCGTGCGTGTCGATACCTTGGGATAGGTATCGGTGGTCACGATCGCCTTGGCGGCGTCCTGCCAGAAGTCGCCTGTCGCTTCCTTGTTCATCTGGCCGAGAACGCCTGCGAACTTCGTCGCGTCGAGCGGCTCGCCGATGACGCCGGTTGATGCGAGAAACACTTCGCTGGTCGAGCATCCAACGGCTTCAGCGGCAGATTTTCCCGTCAACTCGGTGGCAGCCCGGCCCTTGACGCCGGTAAAGGCATTCGCATTGCCGGAATTCACCACAACGGCGCGGGCAATGCCGCCCGACAGGTTGGTACGGCAGAAATCCACAGGGGCGGATGGGCATTTCGATTTGGTGAAAACACCTGCGACTGCGGCAGGCTGATCGAACACCATCAGCAAAACATCGGTACGTCCCTTGTATTTGATGCCTGCGGCCGCCGTTGCCATTCGCACACCGCGAAGAGCGGGCATAGCGGGGTAGGATTTCGGAGCGAGTGGAGAAACGGCAGCGGACATGGGCGAGGAACCTGCATTTTTCGAAAAGGACGAAATGAAACAGGGCGGCTCATCGCCGCCCCGTAGAGTGCGGAGACTTACTGCTGCGCAGGTGCAGGTGGCTCGGCAGGGGCTTCTGCCTGCTGCTTGCTGGCTTCTTCGTAAGCCTTGCGCATGGCTTCGTCAGGAATGTCGATCTTCTGCTCGGCCTTCGCCTTTTCGATCAGAGCAACATACTTGTCGCGCATCACGAGCTGGCGGACCTGGGCTTCGACCTGCTCATAGGCTGGAGGCGGTGCAACGCGCTTGTCTTCCAGCTTGATGACATGGAAGCCGAACTGCGACTTTACGGGCTCCTTGGTGTAGGCGCCCTTTTCAAGCTTGAAGGCTGCCTCTTCGAATTCCGGAACCATGCGGCCCTTGCCGAACCAGCCGAGATCGCCGCCGTCATCCTTGTTGGAATCGGTCGACTTTTCCTTGGCCAGCGCTGCGAAATCCTTGCCGCCATCCAGCTGCTTGATCACATCCTTGGCTTCCTCTTCGGTCGCAACCAGAATGTGAGCAGCCTTGATTTCATCTTCCTTCGGAAGCGCAGCCACTTCCTTCTCGTAGCGTGCCTTGACCTCTTCATTGGTCACGGCATCAACAACGTGCTTGCGGAAATAGGCATTGTGCAATTCGCGATCGGTGATGAAGGCGAGACGCTTCTTGAAGTCTTCGGTCTTTTCGAGACCTTCGGCCGTCGCGTCCTTCACCAGAAGCTTAACGTCGATTGCCCCGGACAGAGCAGCAACCTTCTTTTGTTCTTCAGGAAGCTGGGCAAGCTGCGGATCGAGGTTGCTCATGGCAAGATCAAGTTCCGACTGGCGGATTTCGAGATCGCCGACCTTTGCGACAACGGCATCTTCCTGCGCGAAAGCAGGAAATTGGAGACCAAGCGTTGCTACGATGACAGCAGCCGCAATTCTATTATAGCGCAACATATTAAACCTTTCGGAGACAATGCCGGCTCCAGACGTGGTTTTCCGGCTGAAAAAACTTCCAAACACCGGAATGTGGCCATTCTGTAACGGGCAGAACCGTTGACATCATTTGCCCCCCCTCTTATCTGTCGCTCAACCTCGCGTCCAGATACGTTTAAGGGTCAAGTCTGTCATTTGTGCGTAAATGCGATGCCAGACCGCAATGCCTTGGCAAAACGGAATTTCAGAAAGGGCCACTAGGATGGTCAGTCTCGGCGGAATAGCCCGCAAGTTGTTCGGTTCGGCAAATGAGCGCCGTGTCCGCTCCTATCGTAGCAATATCACGGCAATAGGTGCACTCGAGGAAGAGATGAAGGCGCTCTCCGACGAGGCGCTGAAGGCAAAGACTGTCGAATTCCGACAGCAACTGGCAGATGGCAAAACGATCGACGACATTCTCGTTCCGGCCTTCGCCGTTGCACGCGAAGCCTCGCGCCGCGTTCTCGGCATGCGCCCCTTCGACGTTCAGCTCACGGGCGGCATGATTCTCCATTCCGGCGACATCGCCGAAATGAAGACGGGTGAAGGAAAGACACTTGTCGCGACCCTGGCCGTGTACCTCAATGCCCTTGAGAGCAAGGGCGTTCACGTGGTGACGGTCAACGATTATCTGGCACAGCGCGACGCCGCCACCATGGCGCGCCTCTACAGCTTCCTCGGCCTGACGACGGGCGTCATCGTCCACGGACTGGACGACGACCAGCGCCGCGAAGCCTATGCCTGTGACATCACCTACGCGACGAACAACGAACTCGGCTTCGATTATCTGCGCGACAACATGAAATACGAAAAGTCACAGATGGTGCAGCGTGGCCACCACTACGCCATCGTCGACGAAGTCGATTCGATTCTGGTGGACGAGGCGCGCACGCCGCTCATCATCTCCGGCCCACTGGACGACCGCTCCGATCTCTACAACACCATCGATGCCTTCATCCCGCTGCTGTCGCCGGACGATTACGAGATCGACGAGAAGCAGCGTTCGGCCAACTTCTCGGAAGATGGCACCGAAAAGCTCGAAAACCTGTTGCGCGATGCAGGCCTGCTCAAGGGCGAATCGCTCTACGACATCGAAAACGTCGCCATCGTTCACCACGTGAACAACGCGCTGAAGGCCCACAAGCTGTTTCAGCGCGACAAGGACTACATCGTCCGCAACGGCGAAATCGTCATCATCGACGAATTCACCGGTCGCATGATGCCGGGTCGTCGTTATTCGGAAGGCCAGCACCAGGCACTCGAAGCCAAGGAAAAGGTGCAGATCCAGCCGGAAAACCAGACGCTGTCGTCGGTGACCTTCCAGAACTATTTCCGCATGTACAAGAAGCTTGCCGGCATGACCGGGACGGCATCGACGGAAGCGGAAGAGTTCAACAACATCTACACCCTCGACGTGATCGAGGTTCCGACGAACCTGCCGATCCAGCGTGTCGATGAAGACGATGAGGTCTACCGGACCGGCGAAGAGAAGTTCAAGGCGATCATCGAACAGATCAAGGTTGCCCATGAGCGCGACCAGCCTGTCCTCGTCGGTACAACGTCGATTGAGAAGTCCGAACTTCTGGCCACCATGCTGCGTCAGTCCGGTTTTGAGAATTTCCAGGTTCTGAACGCTCGCTATCACGAGCAGGAAGCCTACATCGTCTCGCAGGCCGGCGTTCCCGGCGCGGTCACCATCGCCACCAACATGGCCGGTCGCGGTACCGACATTCAGCTCGGTGGCAACGTCGATATGCGCCTCGAGCGCGAGCTTGAAGGCGTCGAGCCTGGCGAAGAGCGCGACGCCATGGAACGGAAGATCCGCGAAGAGATCAAGGTTCTGAAGGACAAGGCGCTGGCAGCCGGTGGTCTTTTCGTCATCGCCACCGAGCGTCACGAGAGCCGCCGTATCGATAACCAGTTGCGTGGTCGTTCCGGCCGTCAGGGTGACCCCGGCCGCTCCAAGTTCTATCTGTCGCTTCAGGACGACCTGATGCGCATCTTCGGCTCCGACCGTATGGATTCGATGTTGCAGAAGCTTGGTCTCAAGGACGGCGAGGCGATCGTCCATCCCTGGATCAACAAGGCACTGGAGCGCGCCCAGAAGAAGGTCGAAGCCCGCAACTTCGAAACGCGCAAAAACCTTTTGAAATATGACGACGTTCTCAACGATCAGCGCAAGGTCATCTTCGATCAGCGTCTGGAGCTAATGGAAGCCGATAATATCGGCGAAACCGCTGCAGATATGCGCAACGAAGTCATCGAAGCGCTCGTCACCAAGCACGTCCCGGAAAATGCCTATGCGGAGCAGTGGGACATTGCTGGCCTCAAGGCAGGCCTTGAGCGCTTCCTCAACCTTGACCTGCCCGTCGACGCGTGGGCCAAGGAAGAAGGCATCGCCGAAGACGACATTCTGCAACGCATCACAGAGGCCGCAGACAAGACCATGACGGACAAGGCCGAGCGTTTTGGCCCCGAGGTCATGGTCTATGTCGAGCGTTCGGTCATCCTTCAGACGATCGACCATTTGTGGCGCGAACACATCGTCAACCTCGATCACCTGCGCTCCGTCGTCGGTTTCCGCGGTTATGCACAGCGCGATCCGCTGCAGGAATACAAGGCCGAAGCGTTCGAGCTTTTCCAGGCGCTGTTGTCCAACCTGCGTGAAGAAGTGACCGCCCAACTGATGCGCGTGGAACTGGTGCGCGATCCTCCGCAGCCTGAATTGCCCGAGATGACGGCCCATCACGTCGATCCGGTAACAGGCGAAGACGAGTTCGCCATGCAGGACGCGACCTCATCCGCAGCCTTCGTCCCGCCAGAACAGCGCGACCCGAACAATCCCGCCACATGGGGCAAGATCGGGCGCAATGAAGCCTGCCCTTGCGGCTCCGGAAAAAAATACAAGCACTGCCATGGTGTTTTCGATCAGGCTTGATCGAAACCCGCGCCGTGAAGCAATGAGACCCGCAAACAGTGTTTGCGGGTCTTTTCTTTGGGCCTGCCAATAACCTCTGCGCTTGCCCAAAAATGGTCACCCGGTTGGTCGTTCCAGTCTCTTACCAGGACGCGGTTTTGCGTCTAAAGAAGCGCAGTCTGCTTGTAGCCGGTCGCTTGGGCGAACCCACCACCATAAAATCCATTGACCCGTCGTCGGCGCTCTCGTAACGCTCGGCAAAGTTTCCATTCTGGACCAACCCCATGAAACCCGCAGAACTCGCCGCCTATACGTTTCTTGCCGTCGCATGGGGATTGTCGTTCATGCTGGTGCTGCACGTCGTGGCCGCTTTCGGCTGGATCGGCGCTGTGACATTGCGGTGTTTCATTGCCAGCTTCACACTGCTCATCATCGCGCGTGCGACCAAACGGAAGCTGAATTTCAGCGCCGGTTGGGGCGCATTTGCCGTTGTGGGTGCAACGACGGTTGCAGGCCAGCTCATCGGCCTCTCCTACGCCACGCCCATCATCGGCACCGCCATGGCCGCCATTCTGGTGGCGAGCATTCCCCTGTTTTCAATGCTGATCGGGCAACTCTGGGGCTTGGAAACAATCTCCTTGCAGAGCCTCGCCGGCATGGTGCTGGGCTTTGGCGGTATCGTTATTCTCGTCGGCTTCCCTGCCGTTCCGGCGACCCCGGCCTTTATTCTGGGATGCGCCATCTGCCTGATCGGCTGCATCTGCGCGGCATTCGGCAGCAATTATGCAAGCCGCTACCTGAAAGGATCAGGCGCGTGGGAAATCACGATCGGCGCGTTTATGGCCGGTGGCATCATGACGCTGCCTTTGCTGTTCCTCGTCCCTGTCCCCGCGACACCACGGCCGATTGATTTTGTCTCCCTTTTCGGGCTCGCCATCATCATGAGCGCGCTGACATACGTCACCTATTTCAGGCTCGTATCCCTCATCGGCGCAACCAAAACCATCAGCGTGGAGTTTGTGGTGACGGTCATTGCCGTGATTGTGGGTGCCGTGGTACTCGACGAGCCTCTGTCGCAGCTTCAATTCTTCGGTGCTGCGATCATTATTCTAGGTTGCGCCCTCGTCCTGGGCCTTTACCCGAAGCGCAGAATAACCCCTGCTCTTCCATAGACATGGCGCGGTTGCGTGTTTTGAAATAGGTTTGCATCGTATTTGGTTAAATGTGTTCACGTTTCGATGTATGATTGAAATCCTATAAGCAAAAGCTGATAGATATGATACGATCGGGCTCTCGCCCAAAAAGTTCATCCTGGCGGATGGGACACATGGAGCAGAGACGTGTCACGAACAGGCGTAGGAAAGACGGTTCAAGACGAGAATGGCAAGCGATCCGAACGATCCAGATATGCGAGATGACCGTTTCGCAAGATTGATAGCGAAAACAATGCCTGACCGTCCCGCCGCCGATAGCAGTGTTCGCGTGGGCCGTTCCGGGCGCGAATTCTGTATTTACCCTGCCCAGCTTGGATATGATCTCCAAGAGGAATTGGACTTTTTGTCGAACCGGGTCGTCGAGCCCAATATTTTCTTTACCGGTAAGCTGCTCGCACCGGCCATGCCCCGTGTCGATAACCGTGCCGTACGGTTTGCGCTGATGCGCGATGAAAACGGTATTCGCTCACGCATGCGTTTTCTCATGCCATTCACTGTCGAAAAGCCTGGCTTTTCGGTCGGACCTTCCATTTTGCGCGCATGGTCAAATCCATTCGGCCCGCTTGGCACGCCTCTTGTCGATTCTGAGGGAGCCGCCGAAACGATCGATAATCTGCTGGATGCACTGTCGCAGCCGGAACTGCGCCTGCCTAATGTTCTGGTGCTTCCAACCTTGCGGCTGGACGGAGCGTTTACGCGGATGATCAAGGCGATTGCGCTCAGCCGAAATCTGCCCTTGGCAACCGCTGAGCCCCATCGTCGCATGATGCTGGAGAGCCAGACTGACGCCACCCTGTATTTGCAAAATGTTCTGTCAGTCGGACAGTTGCAGGAGCTTCAAAGCCACTGGCAGCATCTTGAAAGCGTGGGCACCCTCACCCATGACATCGCCAGACAGCCCCAGGATATCAGGCTGCGCACGGAAGAGTTTCTCGCTCTGGAGGCGAGCGGCTCCAAAGGCCGGAAACGCTCGGCCCTTGTCAGTGACCGATATCGCGCAGCCTTTGCGCGTGAGGCCATCACCAATCTGGCAGAAGTCGATTCGGTCCGTATCCATACCGTCAACCTCAATGGCCAGGCCATCGCTTCCGCTGTCGTCTTCATGACCATGGGCGAAGCCTATGTCTGGAAGCTGGCCGTCGACGAACATTATTCGCGCCAATCCATTGAGCGGCTGCTGATGCAGAAGCTGACGGAATGGCATCTGGACGACGCCAACATCCTGCGCACCGACATCTGCGGAGCTGACGAAGGAAGCACGTTCAAAGGCTTCTGGGGCGAGTCCGCTGACATGGGGACACTCGTCATCGGTCTGGCGCAAAACAGCGACCGCGACGTTCGGCAGGTGGCAGCGCAGGTCCATATGTATCGCAACACCCGAAATCTCGCCAAAGTTCTGCGCGAGCGCATCATGTCGATTGGCCGCAAAAGCACCGGGGACTGACGGATCGGCACGGTCATCGCAACGCCACCCCCGTGTACTGACAGAGAACTCGACCATGCCCCATCGTGACTGGAGCCACCTTCTCGATATTCCCTCCTTTCCGCCGGACCGTTACGCCCATCTGGCAGACAGACTGGGCGCGCTGATCGGCACGACAAACGATGTGCTGCTGATCCAGGCGGAAGCCGTTCTGGCTCTGGAAGCGGTCGCTGCCAGCCTCGCACATTCCGGCCTCAAGGCCCTCAACATTGTGACCAGCCCTTACGGAACATGGTTCGGGACGTGGCTTAAGCGCGGCGGCGCCCATGTCATCAACCTCATCGCGGAGCCGGCCCTGCCCATCACGCTGGACGCGGTCACCCGCGCGATAGATGACAATCCCGATATCGCAATGCTCTCGCTCGTCCACGCGGAATCGGCCAGCGGTATTCTCAACCCGCTGGAAGAGATCATCGCCTATGCCCGAGAGCGCGGGATCCTCACCATCGTCGATGCCGTAGCATCCGTTGGAGGCCACGCACTGGACGTGGATGGTCTGGGCATCGATATCGCCGTCATCGGCCCACAAAAGGCCCTGGCGGGAACGGCTGGCCTATCGGCCATTTCCGTCAGTCGGATGGCGTGGGATCATCTTCATCATGCCGCCGCCCCTCGCCTGTCCATGCTGTCATTGCTCGACCAGAAAGACATGTGGATAGACACCGGACGTCACGTCTTGCCCGGAACACCGGTAGCGCTGGAGTTCTTCGCCTTGCAGGCAGCGCTCGACCGCATAGAGGCCGAGGGCATGGAGCCGTTGCAGCGACGTCACGAACGGGCAAGAGATGCCACACGCGCCGGACTTCGGGTCCTCGGCGCGAAACTTTGGGTGCAGGAGCAATCCGCATCGGCGCTTGTCACCACGGCTCTGCTTCCCCCTGATGTGGCCCGCGATGCCTTCATTTCCCGCCGCAAAATCGCCGGTGCGGATATGACGGCGGGCGTCGGTCCTGGCACGGAGCGCCTCGTCCGTCTCAATCACACCGGACGGCGCGCCACCGAAGAGGCAATTCTGGCAAACCTCACGGCGTTCTCACAGGCGCTGGAAGCTCACGGACATGCCAGCGATCTCGACAACGCCTTGAAGACCGCTGCCGATATCTACCGCCGCTGAACCCGGCCTTTGTCCGCGAGAAATAAAGCCGCGCATAAGCGCCCTTTGCAGAAACGAATCTTCCAAACACACACTTGCGCTTAAAAGACTAATTCCCTTGGCAATCTTGACGAAAACGTGGCAACGCGCGAAACTTTACGCCTCGTTAAATATTGTGACAATGAGGGACAAAATGGTAGCTGGCTTCAATATGCTTTCCTTCGACCTGTTCGGTCTAGGTCGCAAGGCGCAGGAAGAAAAACTGAAACGTGACAGCGGCTCGACACAGGAGCCGAGGGTCAAGGATGATTCCGAGCAGCACGACCGCGATCAGGAACACGAGTTGTTCTTCTGGTCGCTCTATCCGGTGATTTAGAGCGCTTTATTGCGATTGTCGCGAGGCTAGAGCGTTTCCTTGTTAACTGGAAACGCTATAGCGGGTGTGGCTCCCCTCACCTCTGCCCTGCCGGTCAATCTCCCCACTGTGGGGAGATGTCCGGCTGGATAGAGGGGCGAGCCACACCCGACGCTCGCTGCGACGTTTATGGCACCAAGCCCACTCGCGTCACACCTTCACCCATCCACCATTCTGCTTTGACGACTCAATACACGCCGCGACAAAGGCGACACCCTTCACGCCATCGTCAATGGTCGGGTACACGACGGCACTATCCAGCGCTGTTCCCTTGCTGCGTGCCTCGATGGCATTCGCCGCCTCGGTGTAGATCGTTGCGAAGGCTTCGAGGTAGCCCTCGGGGTGGCCGGACGGGATGCGGCTGACCCGGGCGGCGGCGGCGCCGGAGCCGGCTCCACCACGGGTGATCAGTTGCTTCGGCTCACCCAGCTTCGTGAACCACAGATAATTCGGATCGGCTTGCGTCCATTCGATGCCCGCCTTTGTGCCATAGACGCGCACCTTCAGGCCGTTCTCGTGACCGACCGCCACCTGGCTACACCACAGAAGGCCCTTGGCAGGCATCTTGCCGCCATTTGCCTTGAAGCGCAGCATCACGTGGGCATTGTCATCGAGACGACGACCGTCCACGAAGGTATGGACATCGGCTGCCAGTTCGTTGACCTCAAGCCCGGAAATGAAACACCCGAGATTGTAAGCGTGTGTGCCGATATCGCCCGTCGATCCGCCTGCACCCGATTGCGCCGGATCGGTGCGCCACACGGCCTGCTTGGCACCCGTCTGCTCCACCGGTTCCGCCAGCCAGTCCTGCGGATACTCCATCTGCACCAGCCTGATATCACCAAGTTCGCCGCTTTCCACCAGTTCCCGTGCATGTCGCACCATCGGGTAGCCGGTGTAGTTGTGGGTCAGCACGAAAAGCGCGTTGGCCTTGTCGGCAACGTCCTTCAGCTTCTTGGCGTCGTCCAGATTGGAGGTCAGCGGCTTGTCGCAGATGACGTGGATGCCGCGTTCCAGAAATGCTTTTGCAGCCGGATAATGGACATGGTTGGGCGTGACGATGGAAACGGCCTGGATGCCATCAGGGCGCGCCGCTTCGCTTGACGCCATCTCCTCGAAAGAGCCGTAGCAGCGGTCCTCATCGAGACCCAGTTCCAGACCGGATGCCCTAGACTTTTCAGGCGTGGACGACAGGGCGCCAGCCACCAGTTCAAATCGGTTATCCAACCGTGCCGCCATACGGTGCACACCGCCGATGAACGCGCCGGAGCCACCGCCCACCATGCCGAGGCGAATGCGGGCATTGGCCTTGTCGGTCGTTTTTCCTTCGATCGTCATTGTATCTCCTCGGATTTTTATGAAAGGCCGAGCATGCGGCGGTTGGCGGCATCGTCTGTGCCCGATGATGCGAAGTCGTCGAAGGCTTTTTCGGTCACGCGGATGATATGTGCCTTGACGAATTCAGCACCCTCGGCAGCGCCGTCTTCGGGATGTTTCAACGCGCATTCCCATTCGACCACAGCCCAGCCATCGAAGTCATTGGCGGCCATTTTCGAGAAGACCGCGCCGAAATCCACCTGCCCATCGCCCGGCGAGCGGAAGCGCCCGGCCCGCCCGACCCAGCCCTGATAGCCGCCGTACACGCCCTGGCGTCCTGTCGGATTGAACTCCGCATCCTTCACGTGGAACATCTTGATGCGGTCTTTGTACATGTCGATATTGTCGAGATAATCCAGGCATTGCAGCACATAATGCGAGGGATCGTAGAGCATGTTGGCGCGGCTGTGGTTCTTGACCCGCTCCAGAAACATCTCGAAGGTCACACCGTCATGCAGGTCTTCGCCGGGGTGAATTTCATAGCAAACGTCGACGCCCTGCTCATCGGCATAATCGAGAATCGGCGTCCAGCGCTTGGCAAGCTCGTCAAAGGCGGCTTCCACCAGACCGGCAGGCCGCTGCGGCCACGGGTAAATGAAAGGCCATGCCAGAGCGCCGGAAAATGTACCATGGGCGTTCAGCCCAAGATTGCGCGATGCCTTCAACGCAAACTTGACCTGCTCCACCGCCCATTCCTGCCGCGCCTTCGGGTTGCCACGCACTTCCGGTGCCGCAAAACCATCGAAAGCCTCGTCATAGGCCGGATGCACCGCCACAAGCTGTCCCTGCAAGTGGGTAGCAAGCTCGGTCACCTCGACGCCGTTCTGGCGCGCGACACCGGCAAACTCGTCGCAATAATCCTTGGATTCCGCTGCCTTCTTCAGGTCGATCAACTGTCCGGCCCAGGTGGGAACCTGCACGCCGAGATAACCCTTTTCCGCCGCCCATTTGGTAATGCCATCCCACGTGTTGAACGGCGCGGCATCGCCTGCGAACTGACCGAGAAAAAGCGCCGGTCCCTTGATCGTCTTCATGAATTTCTCCTCCTGCATCGATACAGTTGAGCGGTTTGAGCCTCCGTCCGCCAACGGTGCTCAAGCTAACCGCTGATAAATTTCGTGCAACCCTCAATCATCCCTGCGGCATAAGAATTTGCATCTTCACTTCGCCGGCAGGCGCTGAGGCGGCGATATCGAAAGCCTCGATGCTGTCTTTAAAATCGAAAGTGCGGGTGATCAGTGGGGAGACATCGATGGCGCCCGACGCCAGCATGTCGACACAGCGACCGAAGACATTGGCGTAGCGGAAGACGTGCTCAACGCGGGCTTCACGGATTTGCGCGGCCACCACATCATAGGCCACCAGCTTCGTCGGCATGCCGACGAAAACCACCGTTCCGGCAGGACGCAGGGGTTCGAACACGCGAGTAATCGCCGCTTCGGCACCCGAGCATTCGAAAATCACGTCCGCACCCCAGCCGTCGGTCGATGTCAGCACCTGCTCGGCAAGATTCTGCTCGCGAACATTAACGGTTTCCACGGCCCCGAGGCCGCGCGCCATATCCAGCTTTACCGGATCGACATCGGACACGATGACGCGGGCGCAACCGGCTGCAAGCGCTGCCAGCACGGTGACGAGGCCGATCGGACCGGCCCCGATAACG
This sequence comes from Rhizobium skierniewicense Ch11, assembly GCF_023757665.1. NCBI lineage: Bacteria > Pseudomonadati > Pseudomonadota > Alphaproteobacteria > Hyphomicrobiales > Rhizobiaceae > Rhizobium > Rhizobium skierniewicense. The sequence goes on along the minus strand of NZ_RXPG01000001.1, from coordinate 144,466 downwards.
ACGGCGATATCGCCCGGCTTGACCTTGGCCTGCGTTGCCGCCTGCACGCCGACGGCCAAAGGCTCCACCATCGCACCGGCTGCAAATGATACATTATCGGGCAGCTTGAAGGTGAAGGCGGCGGGGTGAACGACGGATGCCCGCAGCACGCCATGCACCGGCGGCGTCGCCCAGAAGCGCACGGCCGGGTCGAGATTGTAATGGCCGATGCGGCTGGCGCGGCTGATCGGGTCCGGGATGCCGGGTTCCATGCACACCCGGTCGCCAACAGCGAGATGTTTCACCTCCGGACCAATCTCCGTGACGGTACCCGATGCCTCATGGCCGAGTATCATCGGCTCGCGCACCACGAAATTGCCGATGGCACCATGCGTGTAATAATGCACGTCGCTGCCGCAGATACCCACGGTGTGGATGGCGATGCGCACATCATGCGGCCCGACCTGCTCGTCCAGAGGAAAGGGGCGCAGCGACAACTTGCCCAGCTCTTCCAGAACGAGCGCGCGCTCTTCACCCGCGGCGGATTTTCCCTGTGATGACATACGGTCCTCCTAGACCTTCAACGGCAAATTTGCGGTAACAAAACCGGGAACGGCATCAATAAGCAAGGTCGAAAAGAAACTTTTCCCGCTCCAGCCGGTTTGCATCTCTTGGATATCAACCGGGAGAATAAGACATGTTAATGACCCGACGCGCCGTCATGGCCGCCACCGCAGCAACGGCTGCCGCAGCCACGCTTTCCGCGCCATCGATTGCAAGTGCGGCGCTTCCCTTCAAACAGCCCGCTTTGCCCTTCGCCGAAGACGCGCTGGCCCCGACAATTTCCGCAAAGACCCTTTCCCTGCACTACGGCAAGCACCACAAGGCCTATTTCGACAAGCTGAACACGCTGGCCAAGGGCACCCCTTACGCCGACATGGAGCTTGAGGAGATCGTGAAGGCCTCTGCCGGCAAGACCGCAGACAAGAAGATCTTCAACAACGCCGCACAGGCCTGGAACCATGTCGCTTACTGGGAGCAGTTCACGCCCGGTGGCCCGAAACGCCCGGAAGGCAAGGCCGCAGACGAGATCATGTCCGCGTTCGGCGATTACACCAAATTCATCGAAAAGGCCGCTGCCACATCGGATGAAGTCTTCGGCACCGGCTGGGTCTGGTTGACGCGTGACGACGCCAACAAGCTAGCGCTCGTCGGCTATGAGGACGGCAACAACCCGGTGGCCGTAGGACGACCTGCTTATCTCGGCATCGATATCTGGGAACACGCCTATTACGTGGATTACGAGAACCGCAAACCGGAGCACATCAAGGCTGTGCTGGAGAATCTCGTCAACTGGCGGGTCGTGGCCGACAAGATGGCTTGAGTGTAACAAGAAAAGCTGGTTCATTGCCAAGGCGTCCCGAAATATCGGGGCGCCTTTTTTGCTGCCCATCGCGTGGGAAGAAAAGCATCACCTTTTCCAGCTTTCCAAGACAATCATTCTAATTCCTTCGCCTAAATTAGTATCAAAATCGCGCCACGTTGAACTTTTGATCAAAAACCTCTGAATTCGCGCGGTCTGCCCGCTTGAGTATGTGCAAAGTTTCTTATAACCACGGTGCACGGTAGTCGCAGAATAAGCGAGCCGGATACAAAAATTGGGAGCTCCATTGATGAGATATAAACTTGGCCTAATCGCTGCAGCCTTGCTTTCAGCGACGTGCTTTGCGCCCGCCGCTGCAAGCGCTAAGACATTCGTCTATTGCTCGGAAGGTTCGCCAGAAGGTTTCGATCCGGGCCTCTACACCGCCGGTACCACGTTCGATGCTTCGGCCCACACCGTCTACAGCCGCCTGCTGGAATTTGAAAAGGGCACCACCAAGCCTGTTCCAGGTCTTGCCGAAAGCTGGGAAGTTTCCGAAAACGGAACGGTCTACACCTTCAAGCTCCGCAAGGGCGTGAAGTTCCAGACCACCGAGTTCTTCACTCCGACGCGCGAACTGAACGCCGATGACGTTGTTTTCTCCATCGAGCGCCAGATCAAGACAGACAATCCATGGCACCAGTATGTTGCAGGTACGTCCTGGGAATATGCGGAAGGCATGGGCTTCCCCAAGCTGATCAAGTCGGTCGAAAAAGTCGATGACATGACGGTCAAGTTCACTCTGAACCGCCCTGAAGCTCCATTCCTCGCCAATCTTGCCATGCCATTCGCTTCGATCATGTCGAAGGAATACACCGACAAGCTGGCTGCCGAAGGCAAGCAGGCGCAGTTGAACCAAATGCCGGTCGGTACCGGTCCCTTCGCCTTCGTCGCCTACCAGCAGGATGCCGTCATCCGCTTCAAGGCCAACAAGGATTATTGGGGCGGCGCGCCAAAGATCGACGATCTCGTTTTCGCCATCACAACCGATGCTGCCGTTCGTTTCCAGAAGCTGAAGGCCGGCGAATGCCACCTGATGCCTTACCCGAACGCTGCCGACGTCAAGTCGATGAAGGAAGACAAGACCCTGACGGTCATGGAGCAGGAAGGCCTCAACGTCGCCTACCTCGCCTACAACACCACACAGGCTCCTTTCGACAAGCCGGAAGTGCGCATTGCACTGAACAAGGCCATCAACAAGAAGGCCATTGTCGACGCCGTGTTCCAGGGCATGGCAACACCGGCCAAGAACCCTCTGCCACCGACCATGTGGTCCTACAACGACAAGGTGGAAGACGACACCTACGATCTGGAAGCAGCCAAGAAGATGCTGACGGACGCAGGCGTCAAGGACCTGTCGATGAAGGTCTGGGCAATGCCGGTTTCGCGCCCTTACATGCTCAACGCCCGCCGCGCTGCCGAAGTCATTCAGTCTGATTTCGCCAAGATCGGCGTCAAGGTCGAGATCGTTTCCTACGAATGGGCCGAATATCTCGACCGTTCGAAGGCAAAGGACCGTGACGGCGCCGTGTTCCTCGGCTGGACCGGTGACAATGGTGATCCGGACAACTTCCTCGACACGTTGCTGGGTTGCGATGCCGTGGGTGGCAACAACCGCGCTCAGTGGTGCGACAAGGACTTCGACGCTCTCGTGAAGAAGGCCAAGATCACCACCGATCAGGCTGAACGCACGAAGCTTTACGAAGAAGCTCAGGTCGTCTTCAAGAAGCAGGCTCCTTGGGCCACCATCGACCACTCCCTGTCCGTCGTTCCGATGCGCAAGGAAGTCACTGGTTTCGTCCAGAGCCCACTGGGTGACTTCACGTTCGAAACCGTGGATATTGCCGAGTAACAGGCAAAAGCATAAAACATGCCGCGCGTCTTGATCCAAGGCGCGCGGCATGTGCGTTATGCACCCTCCCCGATAACAAGAAGCAGACCGAAAAGGTCGCTACTACCAGCGCATAGGTTCCAGGCGGAACAGATCGAAGGTTTTTCATGATTGGCTTTCTCGTGCGGCGCATCGCCGTGCTCATCCCGACCTTCATCGGGGTCTCTATCATCGCGTTCCTGTTCATCCGGCTTCTGCCGGGTGACCCCGTTGCCCTTCTGTCAGGCGAACGCGTCATGTCGCCGGAGCGGCATGCGCAGATCAGCGCGGCACTGGGCATGGACCGCCCCATGATCATCCAGTATCTGGATTACCTCAAGGGTATCCTAATGGGTGATTTCGGTACATCCATCGTCTCCAAGACGCCGATCCTCACGCAGTTCAAGGCGCTGTTCCCCGCAACCGTGGAACTCTCCTTCTGCGCCATGATCATCGCCATCGCCATCGGCATTCCAGCGGGCATAATCGCTGCCATCAAGCGTGGATCGGCCTTCGATCAGGGCCTGATGGGCGTGGCACTCGTCGGTTATTCCATGCCGATCTTCTGGTGGGGACTTCTGCTCATCATCCTGTTCTCCGGCATCCTGCAATGGACACCGGTATCGGGTCGCATCTCGCTGATGTTCTACTTTCCGTCCGTTACCGGCTTCATGCTGATCGACTCGCTGCTCTCGGGACAGAAAGGCGCTTTCACGTCGGCGCTCAGCCATCTCATTCTGCCGTCCATCGTGCTGGCCACCATTCCGCTGGCCGTCATCGCGCGCCAGACACGCTCTGCCATGCTGGAAGTGCTGTCGGAAGATTACGTTCGCACCGCCCGCGCCAAGGGTCTCGCACCCTTCCGCGTCATCGGCATCCATGCGCTGCGCAATGCGATGATCCCCGTCATCACCACCATCGGTCTTCAGGTCGGCGTCATGCTGGCCGGTGCCATCCTCACCGAGACGATCTTCTCCTGGCCGGGCATCGGCAAGTGGATGGTCGATAGCGTCTTCCGCCGCGATTACCCTGTCATTCAGGGGGGTCTCCTGCTGATTGCGGGCATCATCATGGTTGTCAACCTCATCGTTGACCTCCTGTATGGCCTTATCAATCCGCGCATCCGGCATTAAGTGAGAGGATCGTTTCATGGCCGATACCACCATTACCAAAACAGCCGAGCCGGTTTCCTCCTCCGCCATGCGCAAGCAGATGCTGAAGGAATTCTGGTTCTATTTCTCCGAAAACAAGGGTGCCGTCATCGGCCTCTATGTTTTCGTCGCACTGGTGATCGTCGCTGTCTTTGCGTCCGTCATCGCCCCGCATTCGCCCTTCCAGCAATATAGCGAGTTCACTCTGCTTCCACCCGTATGGATGGAAGGCGGCAACGCTTCCTACCTGTTGGGCACGGACCCGGTTGGCCGCGATATCCTGTCCCGCCTGATTTACGGTGCGCAATATTCGCTGTTCATCGGCGTCTTCGTCACCACCCTGTCGCTGACGACGGGCATCCTGATCGGCGTTATCGCCGGTTATTACCGCGGCTGGCTCGATACGATGATCATGCGTCTCATGGACATCATTCTGGCCTTTCCGTCACTGCTTCTGGCGCTGGTTCTGGTTGCCATTCTCGGCCCCAGCCTCACCAACGGCATGATCGCGATTGCACTGGTTCTCCAGCCGCACTTCGTGCGCCTGACCCGCGCAGCCGTCATGGCGGAAAAAAGCAAGGATTACGTCACCGCCTCACGGCTGGCAGGGGCCGGACCCATGCGTCTGATGTTCAAGACGATCCTGCCAAACTGCATGGCACCGCTGATCGTTCAGGCCACGCTGTCCTTCTCCAATGCCATTCTCGATGCCGCAGCACTCGGCTTCCTCGGCATGGGCGCACAGCCTCCGGCACCTGAATGGGGCACCATGCTGGCCGAAGCGCGTGAGTTCATTCTGCGCGCCTGGTGGGTCGTCACCTTCCCCGGTCTGGCCATCCTCATCACCGTTCTCGCCATCAACCTGATGGGCGACGGCCTGCGCGATGCGCTTGACCCGAAACTGAAGAGGTCCTGATATGGCACTTCTGCAAATCGATAATCTCACCGTCGAATTCGAAACCGCCAGCGGCTGGTTCCGCGCCGTGGACGGCGTATCCGTCTCGGTTGAACAACGGGAAGTTCTGGCCATCGTGGGCGAATCCGGTTCCGGCAAGTCGGTCGCGATGCTGGCGGTCATGGGTCTTCTGCCCTGGACAGCCCGCATTACCGCCGACCGCATGCTGTTTCAGGGCAAGGATATCCAGACGCTCAGCGCATCCGAGCGCCGCAAGCTGATCGGCAAGGATATCGCCATGATCTTCCAGGAACCGGTGGCAAGCCTCAACCCGTGCTTCACGGTCGGCTTCCAGCTGGAGGAAGTCCTGCGCATCCACATGGGTATGGACAGACAAACGCGTCATGCGCGCGCCATCGAGTTGTTCAAGCTCGTCGGTCTGCCGGATCCGGAAGAGCGTCTCAAGCACTTCCCGCACCAGATGTCCGGTGGCCAGTGCCAGCGCGTGATGATCGCCATCGCAATTGCCTGCAATCCGAAACTGCTGATCGCCGACGAGCCAACGACAGCACTCGACGTGACCATCCAGAAGCAGATCCTCGACCTTCTGATGAAGCTTCAGGCTGAAACCGGCATGGGCCTCATCATGATCACTCATGACATGGGTGTCGTGGCTGAAACGGCTGACCGCGTGATCGTGCAATACAAGGGCAAGAAAATGGAGGAGGCCGATGTGCTCTCCCTGTTTGAAAACCCCAAGAGCAACTACACCAAGGCCCTTCTGGCAGCGCTTCCTGAAAATGCGACGGGTGATCGTCTGACCACCGTTTCGCAATTCTTCGATGGAACGCCAGCAGTGGCGGGAGAACAGGCATGACCGACGCCAAGACCATGCTCGAAATCCGCAACATGAAGCGTGATTATCACCTTCCCGGCGGCTTCATGAAAAAGGCCAAGACCATTCATGCCGTCAAGGGCGTGTCGTTTTCGCTCGAGACCGGAAAGACGCTGGCCATCGTCGGTGAAAGCGGCTGTGGCAAGTCCACGCTGGCCCGCATGCTGACCTTTATCGACGAGCCGACATCCGGCGACCTTCTGATCGACGGTCAGAAAGTCGATACCCGCCCCGGTCACCTCACACCCGAGATGCGCCAGAAGGTACAGATCGTTTTCCAAAACCCCTACGGCTCGCTCAACCCGCGCCAGAAGATCGGTGACGTGCTGGGCGAGCCGCTGCTCATCAACACCAAGCTGTCCGCCGCTGAGCGTCGCGAAAAGGCCAACGACATGCTGGTGCGCGTCGGTCTGGGGCCGGAACACTACAACCGCTACCCGCACATGTTCTCCGGCGGCCAGCGCCAGCGCATCGCCATTGCGCGTGCGCTGATGCTGAACCCGAAGCTGCTGGTGCTGGACGAGCCGGTCTCGGCACTCGACCTTTCGGTACAGGCACAGGTCCTCAACCTGCTGTCCGACCTTCAGGACGAATTCGGCCTGACCTACGTCTTCATCAGCCACGATCTGTCGGTGGTGAAATACATCGCCGACGAAGTCATGGTGATGTATTTTGGTGAAGCGGTGGAATACGGCACGCGCGAGGAGGTCTTCTCCAACCCGCAGCATTCCTACACACGTTCGCTGTTTGCTGCGACACCCAAAGCCGACGTGGATTCCATCCGCGCCCGTGTGGAAGCAAAGCGCCTAGCCAAGGTCGGTTGATATCGAAAGAGCCCGGTTCGCCGGGCTTTTTTCGTGTGGGAATAGGGTCGTGGTTTTACCGTGAGGAAACCCCTCAAACCTTAAAATTCCCTTTGAAATCAGTGCTCCCACAAAAATCTGCTAAAAAGCAAAAAAATATTCGATTTTTTCTCCACGGTCCGCGAATCACCCCCACAATGGCCTCACCTCCGCCGTCTCGCTGTTTTCGCGAGACAGGGCAGGCGACGGGGGCTGGTGGATGGTCGCAGACGTGTGGGCAGACACCAGGAATACCATGTCAGGGTCAGACCGGTGGCACCCGATTTCCTCGACGCGAAAGACCATTCACGGCTTTCGGACAGGGCGAGGCGAAACGGTCCATCGGACACTGCCTGTCACGCTCAGGCCGGATCATTCACGGTCCGGTTTGGGCAAGACATGGACTATCGAAACGACATTGGCAGCCATGCAAATGCGGCACCATAGCAAACATCATACCAGAGACATGTCCGCATTTGCGTGTGCTCTCCGGGTTGACCAAGATGACACATCACGGGCGTTCCACGCCGCGTGAACGGCGAAGCGTGTCTGAAGGGATCCCATGATTTTTGACACTCTGGGCGTTGGCAGGGGGACTCACCCCCTCACTCCGGCTTCCTCGCACAAATCGCATAACGATGCTGGATGCCGCGCGCCGCAGCTTTCAGAAAATTCCAGTTCTTTGCCTGCGTCTTGTGAATGTCCCGCAGGCCCGTATCGATGACCACGCTCTCAAATCCGGCCTCCCGAAGCAAAGCCGCAACCGCTTCCGCCCGCGCCCCTTGAGAAAAATAGACCCGTGACAGAATGCTGTTGTGGGTGCCTGCCATATCGGCGGGCATGTGGACCGCCTCGGGCTTGAAGACACCCCATGCGAGCAGCCTGGCCGCAAGGTTCTTCAACAGCTTTTCGGCAAAGCTGACATTGACGAAATCGCCATCGACGATCAGCACCCGGCCACCCGGCTTCAGCACCCGCAGCCATTCGCGAAATGCCGCCTTGGGATCGACCAGCGTCCAGACCAGATGACGGTTGATGATGACATCGTAGCTGCCTTCCGGCTCCATCGTGTTTTCGGCGTCGCCCATGCGGAAGGAAATATTGCGGTTGCGGTTTCTTGCCTTCGCCCTGGCCTGCTCAAGCATCTGTTCGGACCAATCGAGGCCGGTCACACGGTAGCCCAGATCGTCCATCAGATGCGAGATGACGCCGGTGCCCGATGCAAGATCCAGCGCGCTTTTGCCTTCACCCCTGCCGAGGTGCTTTTCCACCAGACGATGCCATGCGGCCCGCTCGTCTTCAGAAAAGATTTCATGGCCGGGCGACAGATCGAACGTGTCGGCACGCGCAGACCAGTAAGCCTTGATCTCATCGCGGAGACCAAAATTGTTCCCGTAATCGTTCACATGATCCATGATATCCACCCTTGCCGAGTTCCAGTTTCGAATCGCTCTAAAAGATAAAACTTGACTCATCTAATCATAAAACCATAAAGCGCGGACAGTTTTACCGGAGAACAATTTCGATGCGCATTACAGGCAAATCCGCCATTCTTGCAATGGGTCTTCTCGTTTCCACCGTGTTGCCTGCATTTGCCGACAAAGTGACCATCAAGGACGTGACGGGACGCGATGTCGACGTCAATGTTCCCGTCAAGAACGTCATTCTCGGCGAAGGCCGCCAGATCTATTTTCTCGCCGCTCTCGACAAGACCAATCCGTTCGAGCACGTCGTCGGCTGGCGTGACGACCTACCAAAGGCGGATCCTGAGTCTTATCAGGCCTATCTGGCGAAATACCCCGATGTCGCCAAGCTGCCGACATTCGGCGGCATGAAGGACGGTACGTTCGATATCGAGCAGGCCGTTGCGCTGAAGCCCGACGTCATCATCATGAACATCGATGCCAAGACGGCAACCGAAGAAGCGGGCTACATCGAAAAGCTCGGCAAGGTCGGCATTCCCCTGGTCTATGTCGACTTCCGCGAAAAGCCCATGGAAAATACCGAGCCGAGCATGCGCGTCATGGGCAAGCTGATGGGCAAGGAAGACCTGGCCGAAGACTTCATCACGTTCCGCTCCGACAGCATCAAACGTGTGACCGATGTGCTGGACAAGGAAAAGCCGAAGAAACCAGTCGTCTTCGTTGAGCGCGCCGGTGGCTACTCCGACGATTGCTGCATGTCTTTCGGCAATGAGAATTTCGGCAAGATGGTCGAGATCGCCGGTGGCATCAACATGGCGAAAGACATCATTCCCGGCACCTTCGGCACGGTCAATCCTGAACAGGTCATCGCATCCAATCCGGACCAGATCATCATCACCGGCGGCAAGTGGGACGCGTATGTGCCGGGCGGCAACTGGGTTGGTGTCGGTTACGGCGCAGACCTCAAGGAAGCCCGCCGGAAGCTTGAGAACCTGACCAAGCGTCCAGCCTTCACCGGCGTCAAGGCGGTCCAGTACGGCAATGTCCACGCCATCTGGCACCAGTTCTACAACAACCCGTACCAGTTCGTGGCCATCCAGGAAATTGCCAAATGGCTTCACCCGGAGCTGTTCAAGGACCTCGACCCGGAAGCAACCTTCAAGGAACTGCACGCCCGTTTCCTGCCGCTTGACTACAAGCCCGGTTACTTCGTGTCCTTGAAGGACGACCGTTAAGATCAGGGCAGCGCAGGAGGAGCGCTGTCCCATCATCAGGCGAAGCCGCTGACCGCGGCTTCGCCATGCGCGTTTTGAGACTGAAAGGACCTCCCATGCCACACACGCTGTTCAAACGGATCGCAGTCCTCCTCGTCATGCTGATCGCGACGCCTGCATTGGCGACCCAGATCATCGATGCCGCCGGTCGCAAGGTCGAGATGGACCTTCCCGCCAAGCGCGTCATCGTCGGCGAGGCAAGGCAGATCCATGTCATCGCCGCATTGAAGGGCGACAAGACGTTCGATACCGTTGTCGGCTGGCGCGATGACTTTCTGACCAAGGACCCCGACAGCTACAAGGCCTATCTCGAGCGCTTTCCGCAGATCGAGAAGCTGCCGCGCTTCGGTTATCTGCCGCAGGGTGATTTCACTCTTGAATCTGCCATCGCACTATCGCCAGATGTGATCACGCTCAATCTGGAAGTCGAAAAAACGGCCAAGGAAAGCGGCTTCGAGGAGAAGGCGGCAGCAGCAGGCATCAAGGTCGTCTATCTCGACTTCAGGCTCGATCCCGAAAAAAACAGTGAAAACTCCGTCCGCATCCTCGGCCAGATATTCGGTGCCGAGCCCCGCGCCGAAGAGTTTCTCGCCTACCGCAAGGACCAGATTGCGCTCGTCACCGATAGGCTGGCATCGGTGAAAGATCTGAAACGCCCCGGTGTCTTCATTGAGCGCGCACCCGGTATTTCCGGCGAAAACACCTGCTGCCGCACCTTTGGTCCTGTCAATTTCGGCGCGATGATCGAGCAGGCCGGTGGACACAATATTGCGTCCGACGTAATCAAGACAACCTTCGGCGATCTCAATCCGGAGCAGCTCATCGTCTCCAATCCTGAGCATGTCATTGTGACAGGCTCCAACTGGGCCGCCGAATCCGACATCAACCAATTCGTGCCGGTCGGTCGTGGTGCCGATATGGCGCTGTCGCGTCAACGGCTTGCCAAGTTGATGGAACGCACACCGTTTCCTGAGCTGGATGCCGTGAAAAACGGCAATGTCCATGCTGTCTGGCACCAGTTCTATGGTGCTCCCTACGAGTTTGTGCCGATCCAGCAATTTGCCAAGTGGTTTCATCCCGATCTGTTTTCCGACATGGACCCGGAAAAGAATTTCGAGGACTTCCACGAAAAATTCCTGCCCGTCAGCTACAAGCCGGGTTATTTCGTTTCACTTGAAAAAGGCGCGAACTAAATGGCATCCATTGAGGCCGCTCATGTTGAAAAAACAGGGGGCGCACAATATCGCGCCCTCGCCGCCCGGCGTATCCTGATCCTGATCGGGCTTGTCGTCGCGCTCTGTCTCAGCCTTGCCACGGACATGGCGCTCGGACCTGCGCGCTACAGTCTTTCCGAAGTGGTCGGCGCGATCCTTGACCCCGCAGGCGTTGCAAACCAGCTGCGTGTGGTGATCTGGGACATCCGCATGCCCATCGCGCTGATGGCCGTCACCGTCGGCGCGTCGCTGTCTGTGGCGGGTGCGCAGATGCAGACCATTCTCGCCAATCCGCTTGCCAGCCCCTTCACGCTCGGAATTTCGGCGGCAGCCGCCTTTGGCGCTGCGCTTGCGCTGGTGGGTGGTGTCGCTCTTTTTCCGGGCGCCGTCGAATATATGGTGCCGGTCAATGCCTTCGTCATGGCGATGGTGGCTGCGCTCTTCATCCACTTCGCCTCGACCATGCGCGGCGTAACGGTCGAAACCATCGTTCTCTTGGGCATTGCGCTTGTCTTCACCTTCAACGCCGCGCTTTCGATGCTGGAATATCTGGCCTCCGAACAGGCGCTGGCCGCCGTCGTCTTCTGGACCATGGGCAGCCTGACCAAGGCGACATGGGCCAAGGTCTATGTGACAGGTGCGATCCTCGTCCTCACCGTGCCGCTGTTCATGAAAAACGCCTGGGCGCTGACGGCACTTCGTCTGGGTGACGACAAGGCCGCCAGCATGGGCATCAATGTGCGCCGCCTGCGTCTGCACACCATGCTGACCGTCAGCCTGCTCGCCTCCATTCCCGTGTCTTTCGTCGGCACCATCGGCTTCATCGGCCTCGTCGGGCCGCATATTGCGCGCATGGTGGTGGGTGAAGACCAACGCTTCTTCCTGCCAGGCTCGATCATTTGCGGTGCGCTGCTGCTATCGGTGACATCCGTTGTCAGCAAGGTGCTGATCCCCGGCGCGATCCTGCCGATCGGTGTCATCACCGCTCTCGTCGGTGTGCCCTTCTTCTTCGTCCTCATTTTCTCCAATAGGAGACGCGCATGGTAGCCCTTGCCCTTCAGGATGTCGGCGCCAAATACGGGCGCACGACGGTGCTGGCCCATGTCACCATGGACATGCTGGAAGCCGGAAGCATCACCGCCGTCATCGGTCCCAACGCCGCAGGCAAGTCGACCCTGTTCAAACGGATCGCCGGGCTGATCAAGGGTCCGGGCGTGGTCACGCTGTCGCAAACAGAGCAGGGCCCACGCACCATTTGCTACATGCCACAGGACACCGGTGCCAATGCCGTTCTGACGGTCTACGAATCCATCCTTCTGTCGGCCAAACAGGGCAGTGGCTGGAAGGTGCATGACGACGAGCTGGCCGAGATCGATGCCATTCTGAAGGCTCTCAACATCCACGAACTCGCCTTTCGCGGGCTTGGCGAACTCTCCGGTGGCCAACGCCAGCTGGTATCGCTGGCGCAGGCACTGGTACGCAAACCGGAAGTCCTGTTGATGGACGAACCGACATCGGCGCTGGACCTCCATCGACAGGTGGAAGTTCTGGATTTCATCACCAACCTTGCCCGCGAGCGCGGCATGATCGTTCTCATTGCCCTGCATGATCTCAATCATGCGCTGCGCTACTGCGAGCACACGATCGTCATTGCAGATGGAGCCATGGCGGTGAGCGGACAGACGTCTGCTGTCATCACACGCGACATGCTGCGGACGATCTACAAGGTGGATGCGCGCATTGAGATGTGCTCGCGTGGGCAGCCGTTTATTCTGGTGGACGGGACCGCCTGAAATGGATCGCGGAGGGTGCGGCTACCACCCACCCTCTGCCGTGACCGGCATCTCCCCCGAAAGGGGGGGAGACTGGCGGCGCGCGACATCCCGTCCACCCCAACGGCACCAACATCTATTCCACAAAAATCCGGACGCTGGACGCCCGTCCATCCGCATCGATCACGGTCAGCGTCGAAAAGCCCTGCCCCTCCGGCAACCACTCGCTGCTGCGGCGACGCGACGGTTCTGGCAAGGGTTTGCCATTGGCGAGCCAGTGGAAGGGGGCGCGCCCGCCTTGCAGTTTGAGCACGAGGGGTGAGAGATCGCCGCTCTGGCTTGAGAGCTCTATCCGCGCGCCTTCCGGGGGATAGACGATCTGGGGAGATGGTTCGCGCCGGGTGGATGAGAGAAGACCGCTGCTGGTGACGCTGAAGCGCCGCTGGTTGGCGGGCAGATCTTTGTAGGCCAGCCGCAAAACACCCGGCGGCGCTGGCGGGAATGGCGTCAGGGCAACGCCCGATTTTGAAAAAGCTTCAAACAGGATCGGTGCCGCAGAGACGTAGCCCGCAAGACCCGGGACCGAGCCGTTATCAGCACGTCCAGCCCACACGCCGATGACATAGCGGCCATCGAAACCGACCGACCATGCGTCGCGATACCCGTAGCTGGTGCCCGTTTTATAAGCGATGCCACGCTGTTTCATGCCAACGGGTGGCAGGATGCTGGAGAGGGCATCGGTGATGTTCCAGATCGCAGCCTTTGAAAACAGCGGATCGACATTCAAAAGCTGCGGTTTGTTGCGCACCCCGTCTCCAAGGACGACGGGTTGACCGCCATTGGCAAGGGCCGCGTAAAGCTGGACGAGGTCAACTAGAGAGAGACCGGCACCCCCCAGAGCAATCGCCAGCCCCGGCGCTTCGGCCTTTGGCAATGTCAGTTTGACGGACGCGCGGCGAAACCGGACCAGGAGGGCGGCCGGACTGACCGCATCCAGCAGGCGCACGGCGGGGACGTTGAGGGACAGTTGCAACGCCTGCCGAATGCTGACATCGCCCTGGTATTGCATATCGAAATTGCGCGGGCGGTAGCCTGAAAAATCCGCCGGGCGATCTTCGATGACAGTCTCCTGAGCGATAAGGCCGTTTTCAAAGGCAAGCCCATAGATGAAGGGTTTCAGCGTCGAGCCGGGAGAGCGCACTGCGCGGGACATTTCCACCCAGCCACGGCGATTGCTATCCAGAAAATCGGATGAGCCGACGTCGGCGACGATCTCACCCGTCGTGCTATCGGCCATGACGATGGCGACCGAAACCTTATCTCCCAACTTTTCGGCAGAGCGCTGTGCGAGGTCTTCGAGCTCTTTTTGAACGGGCAGACGCAGCGTCGAGCCAATGGTCAAGGACTGCGGAAACCTGGCACGCGCCGCCTGCGCCAGATGAGGGGCGTAAGACGGAAGGTCCAGGCGCTTTGCGGGAATGGCAACGACGGCGGCGCGGGCGGCCTCTCCCTCGCCGACCACGCGTGAGACGGCGAGCCGTTGCAGCACACGCGCGCGCGCTTGTTTCGCCGCATCCGGAAAGCGATCCGGACGGCGCTTTTCCGGCAGTTGCGGCAGCGAAACGAGCAAGGCCGCCTCCGCCGTATCAAGCCGCTTCGGCTCCTTGCCGAACCAGGCAAGGCTTGCTGAACGCACACCTTCCAGATTGCCGCCATAAGGTGCAATGTTCAGATAAAGGTCGATGATCTCCGGCTTGCTGAGGCGTCGCTCGATCTGCCATGCCCGCACCATCTGGAGAAATTTCGTGCCAAGCGAGCGATCCGTCCGCGGCTCGATCAACCGCGCCACCTGCATGGAAAGTGTCGATGCCCCCGAGACGATGCGGCCATTGGTCAGCAATTGCCACGCAGCGCGGCCCAGGGCCTGAACATCGACGCCACCATGGTCGAAGAACCGCTGATCCTCATAGGCGACCAGCATGTTGATGAATTGTGGATCGACATCTTCAGCACTGGTGTGAAGCCGCCAACGCCCCTGTGGTGTCGCAAACGCGCGCAACAGCTTTCCGTCTCTGTCCAGCACCTCCTGCGAGACGATCCGGGCATTTTGCAGGGGTGGCGGGTAGGCGTGGTCCAGACGGTTCAGTGCATAGATGCAGGCGGCAGTGAGGACTGCCGCCAAAACAAAACCGCTGATGAACGCCCGCCACCTGATCATTGCTGCGCCGCGCGGACCTCCAGGCGACCGGTTGCCGTGCGCGCCGAGAACTGCGGACGGTACATATCTTCCACCGATGCGGCCGGATTGTCGTAAGTGCCGGGTGTTACGGCCCTGACGACATAGGCCAGCGTCACCTCCGCATTATCGCCCGCAGCCTGATCAAACGCTGCAACAAAACGGTCGTAACGGAACTCGGTATGCGCAGCCTCGGTTTCCGGCAACCAATCGAAATTGGAAAGCGCCGCGCTGTTGACGAGGCTCGGATTGTCGATCTCGAACCCCGACGGCAGGAGATCGGTCAGCATGATACGCTGCTGCCAATCGTGCTTGGGCGTCACCGACAAGACCACGACGTAGCGTTCGTTTTGCGTCGCTTCGCTGATATCAACCTCTTCGCCTTCAAGGGAATAATAGGTTTTCTTGATCTCGAAACCATCGCCGCCGGCAGGCAGCGGCTGTGCTGGCGGGGCGACGGTGGTCACGACCGCCGTGACCGTATCCTTCGAGGCATTGGTGATCTTGAGGGGCGATTGCAAAAGCTCGTCGCCGCTCATCCCCTTGCTGTATCCGCCCTGTTCAAGCGTGCCGTTGATATCGAGCTTCACATCCTTGTCCTCACCCTTCAAGGCGCGGGCGGCGAGCAGCATCCAGGCCTGTTCCTGTGTGCTGGTATAGGCTTTCGCATCCCAGGCCTTGGCCACAGCGCTGGCCAGTTGCGGCACCACCGCAGGAACGGGGCGGCTTTCTGCTGCAAGGGCGAGCGAGGCGGCGCCATCGCGCAGCACAGAACCATAATCCGCGCGGGACAGGCTGACATTCGTCGTTGCGGCCGCCATGCTGAGAGACGCACCGAAGACCGTCTTGGACCGGGCGGCATCGCCATAAAGCGACAGGGCAGATGCCAGTTGCGCCTTGGCCAGCGGCGTCGGGAAATCGTTCAAGGTCGTGTCGGCATAATAGCGCAGATCGTTGATGGCAGCCTTGCGGTTGCGGGCCAGAACATACAGCGAGTAGGCGATTTCGTTGCCGCGATCTTTGACGTTGTTGTCGTAGGCAAGACCATTTTGCAGGTTGGTCAGCGCCTGAACCATGGCGGTTTCAGGGACATCATAGGATTGCTCCCGTGCCCGCGTCAGGAAGTCGGTGATGTAGGCGTCCAGCCACAGATCGCCTTCGCCGGGAGACCAGAGGCCAAAACTGCCCGATGTGGACTGGAAGGACAGCACGCGATAGATCGCGTCCTGCACCCGCTTGCGCAGATCCTGATCCTGCGCACCGCCGCGCTGCGTCATCAGTTCCGAGACGTAGAGCAACGGCAGCGCACGACTGGTCGTCTGCTCGGCGCAGCCATAGGGGTATTTATCCAGCATCATGACCAGACCCGGAACATCGAAGGCGGGTGAACGCGTGACGTTGACGGCCACCGACGACCCCAGCAACATGCTGTCAGCCAGCAATGCGCCATCCACCGTCAGAGTGCTGTTGGGTGCGATCTTGATGTTTCGACGCGTCGTGACCGGCAAGACCGAGGGACGAACGGGAATGTTGAGCGCCTGTTCCAGCGAGATGCCGCTGGCGTTGCTGAGCTTGATCGTTATTGCCCCGTTGCCCGGATATTCACCGGTCAGCGGTACGGTCAGCGAGGACTTGCCACCCTTTTGCAGCGTGACGGTCTGCGACACCTCGCCCTGATCGACGGTCAACGCCGTGTTGCTGGCGATATCAAGCTTGTAATCGCCCGCATCGCCATCCGTATTGGCGATATCGACGCGCATTTGCGAGACGTCGCCGGGGCTGAGGAATTTCGGCGCACTGGCGGTGATGACAACGGGATCACGAATGACGACGTCCGACACAGCATGACCGACGCCGGTCTTTGTCCAGGCCACGGCCATGACGCGGGCCGTGCCGTTGAACTGCGGAATATCGAAACGGATGATGGCCTTGCCGTCCGCATCAAGCTCCACCGGACCGGCAAAAAACGCCACCAGCTTTTCCTTGGGCGGGCTGCCCTGAAGAGCAACCTGTCCGCCGTCACCACCCGTTCTGAGCCGCCCTGTGGCGCCGAGCGAGCCATCGATCAGACGACCGTAGATATCGCGGATTTCCAACCCGAGACGACGCTGGCCGAAATACCATTCATCCGGCTTGGGTGGTTCATAGCGGGTGAGGTTGAGAATGCCGACATCGACGGCAGCGACGGTGACATAAGCCTTGTCCCCCGCACCGGCGCCGGACACCTGCACCGGAATTTCCAGCGGCTGGCGCGGCAATGTCTGCTTGGGCAATGTCAGTGCGATGCCGAGCTTTCGCTCTCCGGGATCGACGGCCAGCCACTTCACACCGATGGCGCGCATCGGCATGCGGCTTTCCTGCGCGTCGCCGGGCCGGAACAGGGTAGCGGTCACGTAAGAGCCCGCACCCCACTCCCTGGTTACGGGAATATCGACTTCGCCGCCGTTCTCACCGACATCGACGTTCTGGACCGCAATCAGCTTGTCAGAGCCGGACGCGACCATGAGCTGGCCGGCAAAACGGGAGGTCACTTTCAATTTGGCGGTGTCGCCGATCGTGTAGCTCTGCTTGTCGAGTGCGATTTCCAGCGCATCCGGTGTTTCGGTCGAACTTGCGGTGACGTACCAACCGGCATCGAACTCGACGCTGGACGCAGGACCGCCGTTTTCAGCGGATTCGACTTCCAGGCGATATCGCCCCCACGATGCAAGCACGGAAATCTCGCCGCCATTGGCATCCACGGCCAGGGTGCCGGTCTGCACCTGCTTGGTATAGACGACGGGCTCGTAGCGCCATGAATTGCCCTGGCGATACCATTGATAATTGCGCTCGACCTTGATGAGTTTCCAGGTCAGGCCGCTCATGGCCTGTTTCGTGCCATCGGCGGCAAGGCCGATGACGTGGAAACGACTCACGGAATTTTCCGCAAGATCGCCGGAGAATTCCGGCTTGATGCCGATCATGGCGCTATCGGATTTAACCGGAAGGGTCAGCGAACGCTCCACGGCGCGGCCACCGGCCTCGCGCATCCGCACGGTGATATTGGCAGACAGAAACTGCGTCGTTGACGGCAGGTCGGCCAGGGTGACCGCAAACTGCGCCTTGCCGTTTTCATCCAGCGCAGGCAGCGCATCCAGCGTGGTGCGGCTTTCCTCCTGGCTTTCCTCATCCGCCAAACCAAACTCGTAGCCATCGAAACCGGCGCGGGTGCGCGTGGCCTTCAGCGCGATTTCACCTTCAAGTTCGAGACCGGCAGCGGGCGCGCCGTAGAGATAACGGCCATCGACATCGATGGTGGTATCGGCAACCGGATTGATCTCCTTGGCCTTGCTGGTCAAGTCGAACTCGGTCCTGTCTGGCACGAAGTCATCAACGAGGAAGGACTTTTGACTGATGGCTGCCGTCTTCGGGTCGGTATGGATTGCCACGGTCCAGGTGCCGCGCATGGCATTTTCCTGCAAGGCCAGATCAACGGCATAACCGCCCAAGGCCTTGCCATCACTGACGAAACGGCGATCTTCCACACCATCGGGGCGCGAGAAGACAAACGTCAGCGGTAGGTTCTCCACCGCATTGCCCTCGACATCGCGCGCTAGCGCCGCCGCATGCACAGTTTCACCGGCGCGGTAGATGCCGCGCTCGGTCCAGCTGAACACATCCAGTGCACCGGGTGCGGCGCGGCCGGTGACGCCACGGTCCGAGAGGTCGAAACCGGCCCGGGTCATATCGAGGAAGACATAGTCCTTGTCGCCGTTTTTCGCAGTGATGATGGCAGGTGCCTGCCCTGCCGACCCGCGCATCAGACCTGCGGAGAAGATCGCCCTACCCTCACCGTCGGTCGTGGCGGTGCCGAGAATTTCGTTGTTTCTGGCCAGAAGCTGAAGTTCGACCCCTTCCAGCGGCTTTGCGGTGCTGAGTGCGCGCACGAAGACGTTGAGGCCATCGGTTCCGGCATAGGTGGTGATGCCGGTATCGGACACGAGAAACCATTGCGTGGCGCGCGAATCCCAATTTTCGGCTGGCGTACCGGGCGGGACCGCAGTCAGGACGTAAATGCCAGGCTTGCGCTCCGGCAATGCTTCATCGACTGGAAAGCTCGTGACGACGTCCTTGTTCAGCTCATTCTGTATATCGATGCTGCCCTGCCAGACCAGTTCACCGATTTCGTTTTCGATCCGCTCCGCGCCATAGCCATCCATCTGCGTCAGGAACTGCGAATTGCTCAGCAATGTCGTGATGCTGCGATCACCGACGCGGTAAAGCTTCAGATCGGCACGATCGGTGTTGACGGTCACGAGCGGGATGCCGCGACGGGCTGTCCCCGGAAGAACAAAGTTCTCGCCGGTAAAGCGCACCGAGCCGGACCTGTCACGGACATAGATATCGAGATCGACCTGCTTTTCCAGCGGTTCTTCGACCGAGGACGGAAGACCGGCGCGCAGCGCGATCTTGTATCGCTGGCCGTGGGTCAGACCTTCGACGCAAATCTCGCTGCCCTCGGCTTCGATGGCCTTGGGTGCTGCGCCATCCAGCGTGACGAAGGAGGAATAATCGACACCGTTCTTGACCAGGGGTTCCGAGAACTGGACGCAGGCGCGTGGACTGACACTATCGGTATCGACAGTGTTGTCGATGACCCGGAAGCCCTGCCGGGTCTTGAGATCGGCATAGGCGGCGCGCGTCTGTGGATCATCCGACAGAGCAAGACGTGCCTTGTAGCTGCTCAGCGCCGCGCGGTAGTTCCGTGCCCCTTCGAACGCGACCGCAAGCATGTCGAGCGCGGCGGTGCGAGCCGCCACGGACCGGCTCAAAGAATAGGCGTTGAGAGCACCGGACACTGCCAGCGACGACATCGAAGCGTTGCTCTTCACATTTGCGGCGGCGCGCGAAAGTTCACCCCACACCGCACCATCTTCCAGGCCGAGCGCCAGCGCCTGCTTGTAGCTGCCGACAGCACCGACGAAATCGCCACGGTCGGTTTGTTGGCGGGCCACAGACAACCAGTCGGCCATGGATTGACCGTCTCCGGCAGGAACGAAGCTGGCTTTGAGACGTCTGGCCTCCTGGTAGAGGCTATCATCGACAAAGGCGAGTTTCTGCGGTGCGCCGATATCCGGCTCGCTCGCCACCTCCACCACCTTGCCCGCAACGGCACCTGGGAACGCGTTGAGCTGGTTGAAATCCGATTTCAGGAAGCACCATTGCACCCTGGGATTATAGGTGAAGGCCTTGCAGGATTTGTCGTTGATACAGATGGTTTCGCATTGTGGCAGCGACACATTCTGCTCTGTGCGAAGATCGAAGCCAAAATAATCGCCGTTTTGCGTCGTGACGATCTTGCGCGTCGTGTCCTGCGCGAGCGCCGGCTGAACGGCCAAAGTTGCGACAATAAACAGCAGGCTTTTGAAAACAACGCGCATGGACATCAGTCCCTCCCCGATACGCATGACCGGGGCGACTTTGCTCGCACTTCAGGATAAAAGTCAACGCGAACGCATGGTGCGATGTGTGAAGTTTGGACGACGCCGGTTCTGGGACCAACGCATCTCAGTCTTCGATGCGTCTTGCTTCCGACATCAGCATGATCGGGACGCCGTCACGAATGGGATAGGCGAGTTTGGCGCTTTCGGAAATCAGCTCGTTGGCGTCCCGATGATAGGAAAGGCGGCCTTTGGTCAGCGGGCAGACGAGAAGCTCCAACAGCTTGGGATCGACATTGCTCAGTTTCTCGTCCATCGCTCGAGCCTCACTGCAACGTCGTGCCGCTTGGGGTGTCACCCTGAGCAAGCAGGATCTCGGTGATCGCGATCAGCGTGTCGGCTCTCGATTTGAGGTCCGGCGCTTCGAGAAGCGCCTGCTTTTCGGCGGCACCGAAGGGTGACATCATCGAAAGCGAGTTGACCAGAACGCGGTTTCCAGCACGCTCCACGCTCTCCCAGTCGGCCTCCAGCTGGTTGGCATCGAGAAACGCCCTGAACACGCGCAGGAGGTTTCCACGGTCCACCGCGTCCTCGTCGTTTTCGCCCGAGAGATCGGCGATGAAGGGTGCGTGTCTGAAGCTGCGGTAAGGCTTTCCAGCGGTTGCTTCCTCCAGCAGACGGAACCGGCAGATGCCACTCAAGGACACCATATAACGACCGTCGCCCGTCTCTGAAAAGGATGTGATGCGGCCCAGGCAGCCGATCTGGCTCAGCTGGCCTGCTTCGGCGCCCCCATCCAGCGAGGTCAGTGCTGGCTGCACCATACCGATCAAACGATGTCCGGCCAGCGCGGCGTCGAACATGGCCAGATAACGCGGCTCGAAAATATTGAGGGGAAGCTGGCCTTCCGGCAGCAGGAGCGCACCGGAAAGCGGAAAAACGGGCACCACATCCGGTAGATCCGTGGTCTTCAAGTATCTCGCATTGCCGACTTGCATGGACGTGTCCTCATTTTCGAGACGTTTGGCAGGCCCGACCTGAAATTCGTGCCCCCACTTCGAACTGCGCAGACGTTCTGGTGCGTGTCTGCCGGTATGTGCCTTATAGATGTGTTCCGCGTGCCCTCATCGCAAGTCGAACGATCAGGAAAACAGGATCGCGGAGAGTTTCCGGCGGCCGGTGACCGATGCCGGGTCCTTGAAACCCCAGCTTTCGAAAAACTCGACCAGTTGCTTGCGCGCGCCATCGTCTTCGAAGGTGCGATCCTTGCGCATGATGGTCAGCAGCTCATCGGCCGCCTCATCGCGTCGGCCCTGCGCGTTGAGAATCTTGGCCAGCTTCATCCGCGCTTCGTGATTGTCGGGGTTTGCTGCCAGTTCACGCTCCAGCGCCGTTGGATCACCAAGCGCCTTGGCCTCTTCGTACTGGGCGAGCTTCTTCAGTGCGGCCTGGACGGCTGCATCGGCACGCAGCTCTTGCGAAAGCGCACCCAGCAGATCGCTGGCGCGCGGATAGTCGCCAACGGCGATCATGCATTCGGCAATGCCGGCAACGGCCTGCGGGTTTTCCGGGTCCACCTGCAGGACAAAGCCGAAGAGTTGGGCAGCGCCCTGGTGATCGCCATTTTCGAAAAGCTGTTTGGCTTCGGCCAAGGCCGCATCGATTTCGGCCTGCGGATCATCGCCAGCCGGCCCGGCGATCTTGTCGATGAACTCTCTGATCTGACTTTCGGGTACAGCCCCCATGAAGCCATCCACCGGACGACCGTCCTGAAACGCGACGATGGCCGGAATGGACTGGATGCCGAGCTGGCCAGGAATGGAGGGATGGTCATCGATGTTGAGTTTGACAAGCTTCACGCGCCCGCCGGATTCGTTGACCACCTTTTCCAGCACCGGCGTCAATTGCTTGCAAGGCCCGCACCATGGCGCCCAGAAGTCCACCAGAACGGGCTGGTGGCGCGATTCCTCCATCACGTCCTTTGAGAAGTTCGCAGTTGTGGTATCCTTGATGTGGCCGCCCGCCGCAGCCTGCGGTGTACCCGGCGCATTTGCATATTGCACGGAGCCGGTCATCTGTCCGCCCATGGACGTTCCGTAGGGGTTGCTCGTACCGGTCATCTCAAGTCTCCGTTCATTTTGCATGTGTCGCTGGTCTGTCGCAAAGATCGTACTTTATTCGGTCACTTTCAAGATCAGCGGCGTGTGCCCCGTCGCCTCCAGAAAACGAACAAGGTCATCGCGACCGATCGTCGTCGTCGCATCGTTGGAAAGCGGATGACCGTTGATGAGCGCATGTTTCATCAATTCGCTGTCGAGCACGAAGGTGACATTGTTTCCGACATCGTTGATGGCACCGAAAACGGTGACCGAACCCGGGATAACGCCAAGATATTCGAGCATTTTTTCCGGCTTCCCAAATGACACACGGCTGGATGCATCGATGGTCTTGTGAACCGTCTTCAAGTCCACGACGGCGTTTTCTTCGACAGTCAGGACGAAATATTGATCCTTCTTGTCCTTCACGAAGAGGTTCTTGGTATGGGCGCCAGCAATGCGATCACGCAGGGATTCCGATTCGGCCACGGTAAAAACAGGCTCGTGCTCAAGCGTTTTGTATTCGATGCCGAGACGATCCAGCAAAGCAAAAAGGTCCTGTGCCGTTTTGGGGGATTGCTGCGTCATGTCTGCCCTCTTGCGCCAGTATCTGGAAATTCGATGGTATCGTCATTAGGCGTTCAGCAACGACTTTGCAATCGCCTTTGGAATTCAGCCATCAAAAATATTCAATGTTTTCCGTAGCTTGTATTGTTTTTAGGGATTTTCTGACGGTTTTTGTCATTTCCCTGTTGCATTTAAAAAGCGGTTGAGCGATATAGCGCTCGTCGCCGCAACGCAGCGACCCGCGGTTCAGCGATCTACCCCGAACCAGCGGATTTGAGCGGGTGTAGCTCAGGGGTAGAGCACAACCTTGCCAAGGTTGGGGTCGAGGGTTCAAATCCCTTCGCCCGCTCCAATTTTTCTTAGGACGAAAAATTGAGAAAAGCCTCCGAGAAAGAGGTCTCTATCTCAGTCGATTCAAGATCGTCGGGCCGTCATACGGACATCTCAATCCAAGCATCTCTTCACCGCTTACGGTGATCCCGAAAGGGCCGAACCAGCCTTCCATATGGAATCACGTGGGCATTGTGAAAGTGAACCGTGTTTCGCTTGCATCGGAATGGACGGTGATCGTGCCATTATGTGCCTTGGCAATTTCTGACGCGATGTAGAGACCAAGACCCAAGCCTTGCATACCGGGACGCAGGTCACCTCTTCTGAACGGCTGGAACAGACGCTCCAGCATGTCGGGCGATATTGGCTTGCCGCAATTGCTGACAGAGATTTCCAGTTCACCGTTGTTGACGGCGCCATCGATCCTGACGGTTCCCGTGTCGGTACCGTGGGTCAGGGCGTTGGATACGATATTGGACAGCATCTGTGCAATCCTGAACCGATCGACCAGAAGCGGCGCAGGAATATCGAGATTGACGTCAATCATGCGCGAGGGATGAGCAACCCGCAATTCATCCACGACGTGGAACAGGGTCGTGCTGAGATCATCCTCGAAAAGCTTGAGCGAGATGCCGCCGCCAAGCCGTGCGCGGGCAAGGTCCATGACATTGTCCACCAGACCGCCCATACGGGCAATGCTGGTTTTCATCAGGTTGAGAATGAAAGGACTCCGCTCGGTCCAGCCCTCTTTCAACAGGCGCGCGGTTCCCGCGTCGAGGGCTGCAATGGGGTTGCGCAGATCGTGGCCCAGAACCGCGATGAACTGCTCACGCAATTCTGCGACCTCGCGCTCGCGCTCCAGCGTCTCATGCGCGACTTTCAGGCGCTCGCCGGAGTCGAGGTGCTGGCCAATGAGCTCGGCAAACAGCTTGAATGTGCCGAGAACCTGTGGGTTCTTGATCTTGGCCGGATTGGGATCGATGGCGCAGAGGGTTCCGAAGAAGCGACCATCCGACAGGATGATGGGCTCGGAAATGTAGCTGCGCAATCCGTAGATGCGTGGTGTGTGATGGTCACGGTAGACAGGGTCTTCGTCCGCGTTATCGAAGACAATCGTTTTGCGGTGATCGCGGATTTCGTTGCAAAGCGTGCTTTCGACCGGCAGCTCGTCGCCGGGCTTCAAGCCAAAGCCGACATGGTCGAGCGCCTGGCAGGTGATCCACCGGTCTTCGGTAACCCTTGCCACGGCAGCAAAGCCCATGCCCGTCATCCGTAGCACGACGTCCAGAATGGTGGGCACGGCAGCGATGGCGGCAACGCGGGCGATATCGCTGGAGAAATCCGTCTGACCCTCGATTTTTTCGAGCGTGAAACGGCGCGCATGTGCCAACTCACTCGACAGAGACTGGATCAGATCAATGGTCTCGAATGCGGAAGCGGCCGCACTGGCCAAGGCTTCCAGCGTCTCGATCTCCCACTGACTTGGCTCATAAGGTTGAGCCCAATAGGCGGCGATGGCACCGACTGCGGTTCCGGCACCCACCGGCGCCACAACCACAGCCTTGACGAAAGTATCGGCATAGAGCTCGTGGGGGATGCGGTTGTCCCGGGAAATATCCGGAACGACGACAGTCTGCCTGTTGAGCATGGCCCAGCCGCTGACGCACGCCACCATGGGGAAACGCTTGCCCTTCCACAGCGGACCAATCGCATCTTCCTCCACATAGTGGCAAAGATCACCATCCCTGCGGATGATGGCAATACCCTCGCAGCCGATGAGAAACCGCGCGGAGGTCCTCATGATTTCGATGACGTCTTCCCAGCTTTTGGCGCGAGCGATGCGCGCCATGGCGTCTGTCAGCTTCGAAAGCGACGTCAACGGAGGAGGTGAAAAGTCATGCAATGCCATGTCGTTCTTCTTTCCCGGAACTATGGCCGCGTTGCATGGAAGCCGCACTGTCGCATAAATTGGCAAGCTACGCAAATCCAATGCAAATTTCGTCCCCGACTGAGCTTTTTACGCCCTATGGCTGCGACGATTGTGCAACCGATTCGTGGTGGCTTGTCTTCCAGAACGATTTGATGAAGTCCGAGAGTCGCTCGATTTCCACGAAGATGACCGGCGTCATGAACAGCGTTAATATCTGACTGACGATGAGGCCGCCGACTACGGCGATGCCCAACGGCTGGCGCAGCTCAGAACTCGCACCGGTACCAACAGCGATGGGAAGTGCGCCGAAAAGTGCGCAGAACGTCGTCATCATGATGGGGCGCAGACGCCGCACGGCTGCTTCGTGGATGGCATCCAACGTCGTCATGCGTTCTTCCCGTTGCAAGGTCAACGCGACGTCGATCATCATGATCGCGTTCTTTTTGACGATACCGATCAGCATCAAAAGCCCGATCAACGCGATGATCGACAGGTCAAAACCGAAGAGTTTCAGGGTGAGCAGCGCACCGAAGGCCGCGGATGGCAGGCCGGACAGAATGGTAAGCGGGTGGAGAAAGCTTTCATAGAACACGCCGAGCACGATGTAGATGGTGAGGATCGCAGCGCCGATCAACAGGCCGGTGCTGTCGCTGGTCTGTTTGAAGATTTGTGCCGCACCCGCGAGGTTGGTGGTCACCGTCGATGGAACCTGGATCTGCTGTTTCAGTTCATCGATCCGCGCCGTAGCCGACCCCAGCGAAACGCCGGTCGGAAGGTTGAACGACAGGGTGACGGATGTGAGCTGCCCCGTCTGGTTGACCGTGACAGGGCCTGCCGCACGCGTAATCGTCGCAAAGCTTGCCAGCGGAACGAGCGCACCCGAACTGGAGCCGACGCGCAGCGCACCGAGCGATTGCTCGTTCCATTGCAGGGACTGATCATATTCCAGAATGACATCATAGCTGTTGCCGGTGGTCTGGATCTGTGTCGCCTGATAGCTGCCGAATGCCGCTTCCAGCGTCTGGCGCAATGACTGCGACGTGACGCCAAGCGTATTGGCGCGATCATTGTCGATGACGAGATGGGCCTGCAGCGCGTTATCCTGCAAATCCGATGCGACATCCACGAAATATGCACTGTCCGCGCGCATCGCATCACCCAGCGTCTTCGACCACTCGCGCGCCAGTTTCGCATCGATGGACTGGAGCACCACCTGATACATGCTCTGGGAACTACGACCACCGAAGCGAAGGCTCTGTTGCGGGGTGATGAAGGTCTTGAGACCCGCAATGCCCGACAGCGCATGCCGGAGCGAGTTGAGCGTCACATCCAGGACCGGCCGGTCTTCGAAAGGCTTGAGCTGAACGAGGATGGAGCCCGCATTCAGCGCCGAGCCACCGGGGCCTGAGCCGAGCGTGGAGGTGACGTGCGCGACCGAGGGGTCCGCAGACACGATGGCTGCGGCCTTGGCCTGAAGCGCACTCATGGCCTGATAGGAAATGTCCTGGCGCGCCTGGGTGGAGACAGTCAAAAGACCGATGTCTTCGGTGGGGAAAAAGCTGCGGGCAAGGCTTGAGAACATCCATCCGGAGCCCACGAGCGTGAGGACGAACATGACCATCACGATGGGGCGGTGCTGAAGGCACCATCCGACCGAGCGGCCATAAGCGGCTGTCGCCCGGTCGAACAGGGTCGGTTTTCTATCCTTTTCTTCCGGCTTGTGCGGCAGGCGGGCGGCCAGCATCGGTGTCACGGTCAGCGAGACCACAGCCGACGACAGAATGGCAAGGGTGACGACCACGCCGAATTCGTTCAGCACACGCCCGACGATGCCGCCCATCAACAGAATGGGCAGAAACACCGCGACGAGCGAAATCGACATGGAAATGATGGTGCCCGTGACTTCACTGGCGCCCTCGATGGCTGCCTGGAAGGGCGGCATGCCCTCTTCCACCTTGCGCACGATATTTTCGAGCATCACGATGGCATCATCCACCACCAGACCGACCGAAAGGGTGAGACCGAGGAGGGAAATGTTGTCGATGGAAAAGCCGAGCGCGTACATGGCGCCCAAGGTGGCAACCAGCGACAAGGGCACGGCAAGGCCCGGAA
Organism: Rhizobium skierniewicense Ch11; assembly: GCF_023757665.1. Lineage (NCBI taxonomy): Bacteria > Pseudomonadati > Pseudomonadota > Alphaproteobacteria > Hyphomicrobiales > Rhizobiaceae > Rhizobium > Rhizobium skierniewicense. The sequence continues at coordinate 117,036 of NZ_RXPG01000001.1, read as the reverse complement.
TGAACGTTGCCCAGACCTGACGCAGGAACAGGTAGATGACGAGGATGACGAGGCCAAGCGTAATCATCAACGTCACCTCGACATCGGCCACCGCGGCGCGGATCGACACCGAGGCGTCGTTGACGACGTTGATATGCATGTTGGCCGGCAGGCTTTTCTGCAATTCGGGAAGTTTTGCCTTGATGGCATCGACCACGGCCACCGTATTGGCACCGGGCTGGCGCTGAACGGCCAGAACGATCGCCGGTGTGCCATCCAGCCAGCTACCCTGGTTCACCACCTCCACGCTGTCCTTGACCGTTGCCACATCTTCCAGCCGCACGATGCGGCCATTCGGTCTGGCGATGATCAACGTGCGGAAGGAAGCGGCATCGGTGCGTTGGGTGGAGGCATCGATGGTCAGCGCCTGCGAGGCATTCTGCAAGGTGCCGATGGGCGACTGGTCGTTGGAGGCGGAAAGCGTGTTGGAGACGTCGTTGAGCGACAAGCCACGATTTGCAAGCTTGTTGGGATCGACCTCCACGCGCACCGCATAGGTCTTGGCACCGTAAACCTGCGCCTGGGCCACACCGGAGATGGTGGACAGTGCCGGAGAAACGATGTTCTCGCCGATGTCGTCCATCTTCGTCAGGTCGGCCGCATCACTTGTCAGCGCCAGAATGAGGACGGCGGCATCTGCCGGATTGGCCTTTCGATAACTGGGCGGCGACGTCATGTTATCGGGAAGCTGCCGCTGCGTGCGGGCAATGGCTGCCTGAACGTCTGCGGCGGCAGCATCGATGTTGCGCGACAGGTTGAACTGGATGGTGATCTGGGTGTTGCCGAGCGAAGAGCTTGCCGTGATCGTATCGATACCGGCGATGGTTTCGAACTGCTTGATGAGCGGGGTCGCCACCGAGCTTGCCATCGTATCGGGTGCGGCGCCTGCCAGCTGCGCCGAGACGTTGATGGTCGGAAAGTCTGCCTGCGGGAGGGCGGCGACAGGCAGGTTCCGATAGGCGGCGACACCGGCAATCAGCACGCCCATGATCAGCAGGATCGTTGCGACCGGACGTCGAATGAAAATTTCAGACATATTCATGTCGCGTCACCCGTCACGGCTGCCGCAGCCGGTTTACTCCCGGCTGCATCCTTGGGCTTGTTGACGACGACGTGGCTGCCGTTGATGAGGGACGCCTGCCCTTCCGTGACGACCGTGTCGCCGTCTTTCAGACCGCTCGACACACCGGCGACGTCGCCATCGGTCAGCGCCAGCGTGACCTTGCGCTGCTCGACCGTGTTATCAGGAGCGACGACATAGCACACGAAACCGCCAGCCTGGGGCTGGAGTGCAACCAGCGGAACCGTCACCAGATCATCCACCTGCCCCGCCTTGACCGTGACTTTGAGGGACTGTCCGGGCCAGAAGGTCGCGGGGTCGTTATCCAGACGCATGCGAAGCTTGAACGTGCCGGACGCCGGATCAACAGTATTGTCGATGAAGACGATATTGCCGGTTCCCGTGGCCTTGCCGTCCTGCTGCTGCGCCTGCGTGGTAAAGACATCCGCCGTCAAAGTTTTCCTGGTCATGGCCGTGCGAACGAGGTCGAGGTCCGGCTCAGGCAGGAAAAACTCCGCCAGCACCGGTTTCATCTGCGTCAACATCACCACCTCGCCGCCCGGCGCGACATAGGCACCTGGCGACAAGAGGACGACACCCAGCTTGCCATCGAATGTCGCGCGGATCTGCGTTTGCGAAAGCGTGACGTTGTCTGCCGCGATATTGGACCTGTCGACCGAGAGTGTGGCCTGCGCCTGTTTGACGGTGGCGTTCGCATCGCTGAACTGTTGCTGCGTATCGACGCCCTGTCTGCTGAGCGATTCGACGCGGGCAAGCGTTGCCTGGGCTGCTTCCAATACCGCCTGGTCCCGCAGTAAAACGGCCTCGTCGCGTGCGATATTGGCCTTGATCGTGCGGTCATCGAGCTGCACGAGAAGGTCTCCGGCCTTCACCTCAGCACCATCACTCACCAGAACGCTCGCGACAATGCCTGAAATGGGACTGGTCAACGCAGTGGACGCCACGGGAACGATTGCGCCAATCGTCTGGCGCGTGACGGGCAGGGAGCCCGCCTTTGCCGTGGCCACCGTGACCGCCAAGGGTCGCCCTGCCTGCCCTCCGCCGCCGCCGCCATGCCGTCCACCGCCTTTTGTCTGGGTGTCGTCGGAGGCGTGGGTCTGGGTGGTGGCCGATGTCGGCTTGGCCCAAGACGGCAGGTAGGCTTCCACTGTATCACGATTGACAAAAAGCAGCGTGGAAACGGCAATAACGGCTGCGACAGATATGATAAACCGCATGCGGAAGTCCTTTGGAGGCATTCGAGCCGATGGACGGGAAGGTATTTATTCTCACGCGCACAGCATGCGGGGCCGGAGCGTCCGCAGGCAAATCCGTGTAGACTTTCAAACTACATGTATCGTTCAAGTCATCATCAAGCCGGAAGCGTCACGGTGCCAACATCAAACCCAGCCCCTACTTCATAAATGCCCGATATTCACAAAGGGCGGGCCGATGACGCCTCAGCCATCATTCCGGTTCGAGCACTTAACGCTTCGCAACGCGAAAACGGAAGACGATATAATATTAAATTACTGTAATATTTAAGGTATTTCAAAAGTATCGGCAACAACGGATGGTAGAACAGGCCGTTACAGAGCGGCCGATGTCAGTTCAGCAGCTTGAATTCCAGCATCATGTTCCGTTGCAAAAACGAGTGGTTGTCGTCGGACACCAGAATGAGATGTGTCGAGCCGTCGGCCGCCTTGATGACATCCATCCCTTCCATGTTGTCGATCTGGTCGGAAAGGTCGGCTTCGATGAGGACTTCACCGTCAACCACCGCGCCGGGCCTTATCGTATCTGCCTTGATGCGACGGATGCGCATGCCGACGCCGACGGACAGTTCGAACCGTCGCTCGAGCAGCAACAGATCGCCATCAGGCAGAAACGCGCCATCCGTCACGGAATAGGAATGGTCGTGGGCAACGGAAAACAGTCCTTTTCGCGGACCTTCCAGAATGGCGGCAAACAGGTTTCCGTCACCGTCAAAGCTTGCCTCGGCAACCACAACCATGGAACCGCGAAGCGGCCCGTCTGCGGGAGACACGGCAATCGTCTCCATGCCTGCGTTACGGCGAAACTCGTCATCGGGTATGAGATGTGGCAGCTGCCCGATCGGCTTTGCCGCGTCCAGCGTCTCCGTCGAATAGATCATGATGCGGGGCCGCTGCTCGTAGCTGACGAAGGCTCGGTTGCCGCGCAGCGCCAACCCTTCCGAGTCCATCTCGCGTTTTCGTTTTGCCTCGTGGCCAGCCTTGTCGAGCATGGGCGCGATGCGGACCTGCGATAGCCCCGAAAGGTCGCCCGACGCATGACGCTCCACAGTGCCGGACAGGAAGTGGCCGGTATCCAGAACCGCAAGGAAACTGCGGCCATCGGGCATGAACCGGATGCTGGAGATAGCACCGAACAGTGGCTCGGGCGAGCGCATGACCAACCCGCCGACGAATTGAAGTTTGCCGAACCGTTTTTCCGGAGAGTCGACTTTGAACTGTGAGACCAGGCGCGCACTGACCGGCACATCGACCGTGCCGGCAGCCATGCCGGACGGGATGAGGGTTGTCGCCAGTGTCACTGCTAAAGCGGCAAACCCGAACCATCCACGTCTTGCCGACCTGCTACCGCGGGGCTTAGCCCGCACGGCGCATCCTGCCGGAACGGCGCGGAGCCGCACTGGTGTCTTCGAACAGGGCCGCAAGCTGCTCCGTCATCGCGCCCGCCAGTTCGTCCGCGTCCACGATCGTCACGGCGCGGCGATAGTAGCGCGTGACGTCATGGCCGATACCGATGGCCAGCAGTTCGACCGAGGACTTCGTTTCGATCTGTTCGATGACCGCACGCAGATGGCGCTCGAGATAATTGCCCGGATTGACCGACAGCGTGGAATCGTCCACCGGCGCGCCATCGGAGATCATCATCATGATCTTGCGCTGTTCGGGCCGGTTGATGAGGCGGTTATGCGCCCACATCAGCGCTTCGCCGTCGATGTTTTCCTTGAGCAGGCCTTCACGCATCATCAGGCCGAGATTGCGGCGCGAACGGCGCCATGGCGCATCTGCCGACTTGTAGACGATGTGGCGCAGGTCGTTGAGGCGACCGGGCGATGGTTGCTTCCCACCGGCCAGCCACTGCTCGCGCGACTGTCCGCCCTTCCAGGCCTTGGTCGTGAAGCCCAGGATTTCGACCTTGACGCCCGAACGCTCCAGCGTGCGCGCCAGAATATCGGCGCAGGTGGCCGCAACCGTAATCGGGCGACCACGCATGGAGCCGGAATTGTCGATGACCAGCGACACCACGGTATCGCGGAACTTCGTATCCCGTTCCTTCTTGAAGGACAGCGGCTGCATCGGATCGATGACCAGGCGCACCAGACGTGCAGGGTCGAGATAACCCTCCTCCAGATCGAAATCCCAGGAGCGGTTCTGCTGCGCCATCAGGCGGCGCTGCAAACGGTTGGCCAAACGGCCGACCGCGCCTTGCAGATGCGCAAGCTGCTTGTCGAGAAAAGCACGAAGACGGTCAAGCTCGGCTTCGTCGCAGAGTTCTTCGGCAGAGATTTCCTCGTCGAACTCCTGCGTGAAGATGCGGTAATCCACCTTCTCGTTGAAATCGTCGAAAGGGCTGTTGGGGCGACGGGTTTCGCCGGGTGTTTCGGAGTCCTCGTCCAGATCGTCGGACATTTCGTCCTCAGACATCTCGGCGCCATCCATCTCGCCGTCTTCCATCTGCTCCTGGGAGGCTTCGCTCTCTTCGGCAGGGGCGGCATCGGAACCGGCCTCTTCCTCGACCTGTTCTTCCTGCGTCTCGTTGCTGGCGGGCTGGTCTTCCTCGGATTCCGTTTCCTGGCTCTCGGGCTGATCGTCCTCGTCGCCGAAATCCTCCGCCATCTGCATCGAGGTCAGCATCTTGCGGATGAGCTTGGAAAACGCCTTCTGATCTTCAACGACCTTCGACAGATCTTGCAGGTCGGCGGATGCCTTGTCCTCTATGAAGGAACGCCACAAGTCCAACACCTTGCCAGCGCTTTCAGGCGGTTTTTCGCCCGTCAGCCGTTCGCGCACCATCATCGCAATGGCCTCTGCGAGCGGCGCGTCTTCCTGCGTATTGATGTTGACGAAATTCGCCTTGGCATATTTTTCGGTGTTCATCGCCCGCATGTTGGCGGCCATGCCGGGCATGCGCCGCGCACCGATGGATTCAACGCGCGCCTGTTCCACGGCATCGAAGATAAGCCGAGCATCCGGCCCCTGCGGGGCCATGGTGGCGTGCACATCGCTATCGTGACAGGCAATGCGCAATGCCATGGAATCGCCGAGGCCACGGGTGATCGCGATTTCCTGGGCGGTCGGCTTCTTGGAGATTTCCGGCAGGCGCATGCGCTCTCCGGCAAGACCGGGGCGCTCGTTGGCGAAGGTGACTTCGATTTCCGAATCGCCCGCAATCGAGCGCACACATCCGGTAATGGCCTGACGCAGCGGTTCCGCGTCGATCATCATTCCGGATTTGGGTCTCACATTGTCGCCACGGCCTGCCATTGTCTTTCCTGTCGATTCCAGACCGTCACCCCTCCAGCAAGGCAGCGGGGTGACGTCTTCAACTCATGGGTGATATCATCCGGAAAAGCCGGAAAATATCAGGCGCTGAGAACGATGTTCGCAGCGCTTTCCTTCAACTCGACGCCGAATGCGCGTTGATAATGCTCGGCCACCAGGGTCCGCTCCAGCTCATCGCACTTGTTGAGGAAGGTTACGCGGAAGGCGAATGCGACATCACCGAAAATATCGGCATTTTCCGCCCAGGTGATAACGGTACGCGGGCTCATGACGGTGGACAGATCGCCATTGACGAAGGCTGAACGGGTCAGGTCGGCAACGCGCACCATCTTCGACGCGGTTTCGCGACCCTTGTCGTTATCGAGGCTTTTGACCTTGGCGACGACGATGTCCACTTCCTGCTGATGCGGCAGATAGTTCAGCGTGGTGACGACAGACCAGCGGTCCATCTGCGCCTGATTGATCTGCTGCGTGCCGTGGTAGAGACCCGTCGTATCACCAAGACCGACCGTGTTGGCGGTCGCGAAGATACGGAAAGCGGGGTGCGGACGGATAACGCGGCTCTGGTCGAGAAGTGTCAGGCGGCCGGACGATTCCAGCACACGCTGGATGACGAACATCACGTCCGGGCGGCCCGCATCATACTCATCGAAAACAAGCGCGACATTGTGCTGATAGGCCCAGGGCAGGATGCCGTCCTTGAATTCGGTGACCTGCTTGCCGTCCTTCAGAACGATGGCGTCCTTGCCGACGAGATCGATACGGCTGACATGGCTATCGAGATTGATGCGCACGCAGGGCCAATTGAGGCGGGCAGCGACCTGCTCGATATGGGTGGATTTACCGGTGCCGTGAAAGCCCGAAACCATGACGCGTCGATTGTGCGCAAAGCCCGCAAGAATGGCGAGCGTCGTATCGCGATCAAAAAGGTAGTCAGGGTCCAGGTCCGGCACATAGGCGTCGCCCTTCGAATAGGCGGGCACGCGCAGATCGGTGTCGATACCGAAAACATCACGCACGGAAACGGTTGTATCCGGCAGGTTGGTAATATCCAGGTCAATTTTGCTCATAACGTCTCCAAGGCGGGTAGCAGCCACCCGGCCACATATCTATCAGGCGGTCACAGGAAAGGACTTAGCAGAAACCAGATTGCTTTAACAATTGGTAGGCTTGAATAACAGCCCGAAAACGATCTTCCGAACCACGATCACCACCATTAGCATCAGGATGATGCTTTTTGACAAGCTCCTTGTAGCTGCGTTTGATCTGTTCCTGCGTTGCATTGATGCTCAACCCCAAGGTATCGAAGGCCTTCTGCTCCAGTGTCTTGAGCTTGCGGGCCTGCTGATAACGCGGGCCACCCGAGCGCCCCTGGCCTGCAAAGCCGAAAGGGTCGCGAATGCGCGCATTCGCCGCGCCCGAGCGCAGCGTCGAATGCAGGGGGCTATCGCTGGCTGTCTTGTTGACGCCGACCGTCCAGGTGGGGCGATGGCCGGTAATGGCCTCTTTCTGGTACCGCGCGATCTCGCTATCGGAGAGGCCAGAAAAATAGTTGTAGCCCTTGTTGTAGTCCTTCACATGCTCGAAACAGAACATGAAGAACTGCCCCTCGGCATTGCGGCCGACGGGTGCGCGATGGACGCCCGGCTTGTCACACCCGTCCCACTGACAGGTCGGTGCCTTGATTTCAGGCTCCGGATCCCGTCTGCGGCGTGTGCGAATGCGGTCGAAATATTTCGAATCCAGTTTCATGGTATCCTAATTATGGGACGCGAAAACGCGCCAAACAAGAATTGACAAAGTGGAATGTTGCAGGCTTCTAGAGAGCCCCTTCGACGCGCAAGACTGATTTGGAGACCGAAACGATGGCCCTGCGAGAGCGTATAGAAAACAAGCTCAACGAGACGTTTTCGCCAATCCGGCTGAATGTTATCGATGAAAGTCACCTGCATGCAGGCCACCAGCCAGATATGACTGGCGCAGGCGAGACACATATGCGGGTCCAGATCGTCTCGGAAAGCTTTTCCGGCAAGTCACGGGTGGACCGCCACCGCGCCATCAATGCGCTGCTGAAGCCAGAACTCGATGCCGGACTTCACGCGCTCGCGATCGACGTGGCGGCACCGGGTGAAGCGACCCGGTTCTAACCGTGTCCAAGGCTTTCAGCCAGGGTGCTTTTCGCTGAGGAAAGACTGCACTTCGGATGCGGCAACATCATCGGCCACGAAGGATTGTCCGACGCCGTGGGTGAGGATGAAGGTGAGCTTGCCGCCCTTGACTTTCTTGTCCTGCGCGATCGCCGACATCAACGTCTCGACTGGCGGCAGTTGTCCTGGAATATCCTTCATCGTCGTCGGCAGGCCAACCGCCGTCAGATGCGCCTCGACACGGGCGGCATCATCAGGACTTGCAAGATTGAGGCGGGCGGAAAACTGGTGGGCGAGCACCATGCCGATGGCGACACCTTCGCCGTGGACGAGACGTTTGCTGTCGTATTCCGTCGCCGCTTCCAGTGCGTGACCGAAGGTGTGACCGAGGTTGAGCAATGCGCGAACGCCATTTTCCTTTTCGTCTGCCACCACCACATCGGCCTTGGCCTGGCAGCTCGTCGCAATCGCCTGAATGCGGGCCGGACCACCCTTCAAAACGTCTTGCCAGTTCTTTTCCAGCCAGGCAAAGAAATCAGGCTTGTCGATGAGCCCATATTTGACGACCTCGGCGTAGCCGGCGCGAAACTCACGCGGGCTCAGCGTATCCAGCACCGCCGTATCGGCCAACACCAGATCCGGCTGGTGGAAGACCCCGACGAGGTTCTTGCCATGGCGCGTGTTGATGCCGGTCTTGCCGCCCACGGACGAATCGACCTGCGCCAGAAGCGAGGTCGGTATCTGCACGAAGCGCACACCGCGACGCACGATGCCCGCGGCAAAGCCCGTGAGATCGCCGATAACGCCGCCACCCAGCGCAATCACGGCATCGTTGCGTTCGATCCGCGCTGACAGCACCGTGTCGCAAACCGTCATCAGATGCTCAAAACTCTTGGTCTTTTCACCAGCGGGCAAAGTCAGCGACACGGCCTCGATACCATCGGTCTGGAGACCGTCCATCAGCGCTTCGAGATAGAGCGGCGCGACATGTTCATCCGTGATAATGGCGGCGCGCCTGCCCTTGAGGCGTGAGGAAATCTCGCCACCGGCACGTGCCACCAGACCTGGACCAATCAGAATGTCGTAGGCACGTTCGCCCAGGGGCACGTGAACGAGGCGTTCGTCTGTAGAGAGGTCGTCGAATGTCATGGGATCAGGCCTTAAGTTCCGTACTGGCAATGGCTTCCAGTACCTCCTTCACGATGATGTCCTTGCGAACATCCCGCGATTCGATGGTTATGTCGGCTTCCTGATAGATCGGATACCGTCGTTCCATGAGTGCCAGTAACGTGGCCTTGGGGTTTTCGGTCTTCAGAAGCGGACGATGCTCGCGCTTGCTGACCCGCTCCCACAGGACCTCGATATCCGCTTTCAGCCACATGGAAATGCCGCCACGTTTGATATGCCTGCGCGTATTGTCATTGACAAACGCGCCGCCCCCGGTCGACACGACTTTCGGGCCGCCGCGCAGCAGGCGCTTGATCACACGCATTTCCAGCGCGCGGAACTCGTCTTCCCCGTAAGAAGCAAACAGTTCGGAGATCGTCATGCGCGATACGCGTTCGATTTCGGAGTCGGTATCAACGAAAGGAATTTTGAGCTGCTGGGCAACGAGCCTCCCGATGGCGGATTTTCCAGCGCCCATCAAGCCGACGAAAATCACGTTGCGTCTTCCAAGCTTTGCCCGGGCTTTCTCGCCGATAGTCTTGTCACCCAAACCAGAGTGAGGAGTCGTGCTGGTTTCGCTCATGAATGATGGCCCGTTTGGCATCGGTATCTGCAAATGTTTACCAAGCGTCAAGCCTAATTGCGCCTAATGGAAAGAGAATCGCCTCGGAGACGCGTTTCAAGGTCACGGCATCGGTCTTGCCGTTGATCCATGCGCATCTCATATACTGCAAGAGACCTGCCCGGAGTATCCATGCCAACTCTTTTCCGCTTCATTTTTGTTCTGGCTGCCATTGCGGGCATCATCTATGGCGGCATGATTTCGCTGGTCATGCTGGTGCAACCGCGCGAGCGCGAGGTGACGGTGCGCATACCCTCCGAAAAGCTGAACCCGCCCACACCATGATGACAGGGAAACACGCCTGAATGGCTGGACAGGACACAGCACGGCTGGAGAGCTTTCTGGAGATGATGAGCGCCGAGCGGGGGGCCGCGTTCAACACGCTTGCATCCTATGAGCGCGATCTCAACGATCTCAGAGACTTTCTGGCACCGCGCCATACGCCTGTCGCCGATGCGGCGACGTCCGATCTGTCCGCTTATCTCGGCCACCTCTCGGCACAGGGCTTTGCCGCCTCGTCACAGGCGCGGCGACTGTCCTGCCTGCGGCAATTCTACAAATTCCTCTATTCGGAAGGGCTGCGGGGCGACGATCCGACGAGCATTCTGGCATCGCCCAAGAAGGGGCACACGCTTCCCAAGCTCATGAGCGTCGCCGATGTCTCCGCGCTTCTGTCGCAGGCGCAAAAGGAAGCGGAAACGGAAGGGGCCGGGCAATTGTCACGCATTCGCATGCATCTTTTGCTGGAGCTGCTCTACGCCACCGGCATGCGCGTGAGCGAGCTTGTTTCCCTGCCCGCGACGGTGTTGCGCCACGAGGGCCGGTTTTTGATGATCCGCGGCAAGGGTAACAAGGACCGGATGGTGCTTTTGTCGCGCACGGCGATGGAAGCGATGGACACCTACGACCAGGCCCGCAAGAAACTCGTACCCACAGCGGAGGGAAAGCCCGACAGTGTGTGGCTGTTTCCATCCAACGGGAAAGAGGGCCATCTGCCGCGGCAGGTGTTCGCGCGCGATCTGAAAGATATCGCCATCAGGGCCGGATTGACGCCCTCGGCCATCTCCCCGCATGTCATCCGGCATGCCTTTGCCAGCCATCTGTTACAGAATGGTGCAGACCTGCGCGCCGTGCAGGAATTGCTGGGCCATTCGGACATTTCCACGACACAAATCTATACACATGTGCTGGAAGAACGGTTGCAAGAGCTGGTACAAACGCACCACCCTCTTGCCAAACAGGCCAAAAACCTTGAATAGAGCGGTCGGAACCGCCGGGGTCACCCGGTCAAACCTTGCGCAAAACGATCGGAAACGGATCTCATGCACAGCTACCTCGACTTCGAAAAACCTATCTCGGACCTTGAAGGCAAAATTCTGGAGCTGAAAAAGCTCGCAGCCGAAGACGAGAGCATAGACACCTCGGAGGAGATCTCGCGTCTTGAATCCCGCGTTCGGGACGCAATGCTGGACATCTACTCCAAGCTGAACGCGTGGCAGAAGACGCAGGTCGCGCGCCATCCGCAGCGCCCGCACTTCGTGGATTATGCCAAGGCGCTGTTCACCGACTTCACGCCGCTTGCCGGCGACCGCAAATTTGCCGAGGACGCCGCCATCCAGGCTGGTCTCGGCCGCTTCAACGGCCAGCCCGTTGCGATCATCGGACAGGAAAAGGGCAACGACACGAAGTCGCGCCTCAAGCATAATTTCGGCAGCCCCCGCCCTGAAGGATACCGGAAGGCCATCCGCGTTCTGGAACTGGCCGACCGCTTCTCGCTGCCGGTTATCACGCTGATCGATACGGCAGGTGCCTACCCCGGTGTTGGCGCTGAAGAGCGCGGCCAGGCGGAAGCCATCGCCCGCTCCACCGAAATGTGCCTCAACGCGAAGGTTCCGATCATTTCCGTCGTGATCGGTGAGGGAGGCTCGGGCGGCGCGATTGCGATTGCCACCGGCAACCGCGTTCACATGCTGGAACACGCCATCTACTCGGTCATCTCGCCGGAAGGTGCGGCCTCCATTTTGTGGCGTGATTCGACCCGTGCCAAGGAAGCCGCCACCAATATGAAGATCACGTCGGATGATCTTAAAGCGCTGGGTGTGATCGATTCCATTATTCCAGAGCCGCTGGGTGGCGCACATCGCGACCCGGCAACCGTCATCGAAGCGACCGGCAAGACCATCGCGGCCGCATTGAAGGACCTCACGCCCCTGTCCGGCAGCCAGCTTCGTGCGGAGCGCCGCCAGAAATTCCTCGATATCGGCCGCAACCTCTAACACCGCCGCCGACACACCGAACAGGGCCCACCAGCAAGCAAAGCGGTGGGCTTTTTTTGTGAAACAGTTCAGCTTCGCGCCAGCGCGTTCGTCGATAAAAGCGAACAACTTAACCATTAATGCGGCAACGTCTTGCATATGGGATAGACGCTGGATACGTACGAACAAACTTAAAAGCTACGGGGTCTGGGTTGGCAAAACTATCTGCGTTCGTTAGGCGAACAATGATCATGTTCGGTTTGGGCGTCCTGCTGCTTGTCGGCATGGTTGCGACCTCGCTATGGCTTGTGCAGGCGAACAATAAATACTCGCAGGAAACCGCTGAACTGCGTCGTTTGCGCGCTTCCATTCTGGACGTCCTGACCGCGATACAGGATGCAGAAACGGGCCAGCGAGGCTACCTTCTGACCGGTGACGAGCGCTATCTCGCGCCCTATCAGGACGCGCTGAAGACCTTGGGTGAAAAACGGCAAAGGCTTGTCGAGCGTATCGGTAACAAAGCCGAATATCTCGACGATCTGCCCCAGTTCCAATCCAACCTCGACGCCAAAATGGCCGAGATCGGACGAGCTATTCAGTTGATGAACGACAACCGCACGTCCGATGCCATCGAGTTGGTGCGCAGCGATACCGGCCTTGCCTATATGCGTGATATCAGAGCCACGCTCGGTCGTTACCAGGAAACGGCCGACAACCGGCTGCGCATCATCGTCGCAGATCAATTGGCGGCCGCCGAAAATTTGCGGTGGGTGACCGTCATCGGCGCTATCGCCATCCTTGCCGTGCTGACCGGCGCTGTGGTGCTGATGATGAAATATATCCGCGAGCTCATGCGTTCGCGTGAAGAAGTAGACGAACTGAACAGGGGGCTGGAAGAGCGCGTCGACGAGCGCACCAGAGACCTTGTCCGCGCCAACCAGGAAATCCAGAAGTTCGCCTATATCGTGACGCATGATCTGCGGGCACCACTGGTCAACATCATGGGCTTTCTGTCTGAATTCGATGCGTCCTTGAAGCCCGTTCAGGCTTTCGTGCTGGCGGATGGCAAGCCGCTATCCGACAATGATGTGCGCGATGCCAGGCTGGCCGTGGAAGAAGACCTGCCGGAAGCCATGCGCTTCATCCGCTCTTCGACCCGCAAGATGGACCAATTGATCAACGCCATTCTCAAGATTTCGCGTGATGGCCGCCGAAAGCTGCAGGCCGAGAAGGTGGATCTGAAAGATTTGCTGATGACGGCGGGGGCAAGCGTGCAGCATCAGGTGAGCGCCGTCGGTGGGAAAATCGATGTGGACGTGCAGAGCTTCACGGTCGTGACCGACAGGATTTCGATCGACCAGATTCTCGGGAATCTGTTCGACAATGCCGTGAAATACCAGATGCCCGGTCGTCCCCTGGAATTGACCGCCCGTATTCTGCCGCAAGGGCGCGGTATCGTTCGCATTGACGTGAGCGATAATGGTCGCGGTGTGGCCGAAGACGATCTGGAACGCATTTTCGAGCTTTTCCGCCGCGCGGGAACGCAGGACCAGCAGGGGGAAGGCATTGGCCTCGCCCATGTTCGATCGCTCATCAGAAATTTAGGTGGAGACATTACTGTCGCGTCCGAGCTCGGCAAAGGAAGCACGTTTCACCTGACATTGCCGACAGATCTACGGAAAATAACGCGAGGGAACGACATATGAAAGCAACGGGACAAGAAGTCACGATCGTCATGATCGAAGACGACGAGGGGCACGCGCGCCTCATTGAAAAGAATGTGCGCCGCGCAGGTGTGAACAACAAGATCGTGCCGTTCACGCTCGGCCATGAGGCGCTGGATTTCATCCTGGGTCCTGAACGGGACGGTTTGGTCAGCAAGGACCGTTACCTGCTGATCCTGCTGGATCTCAATTTACCGGATACGTCGGGCATTAAAATTCTTGAAGCAATCAAAAACAATGAATACACCAAACGCCTTCCGGTTGTGGTACTGACGACGACAGATGACGAAACCGAGATCCAGAAATGCTATGATCTCGGCGCGAATGTCTATATTACCAAGCCAGTGGACTATGAGGGGTTTGCAACCGCCATCAGAAATCTCGGTCTTTTCTTCTCCGTAATTCAGGTCCCGTGAACGCTTAATGACTTTACGAATACTCTATGTTGATGACGATCCTACCCTTGCTAAGCTCGCCCAGCGCGTGCTGGGTCGGCATGACATAGACGTCATTCATGCGTCCTCCGTGTCTTCGGGCCTCGAAGAATTTCACGCCGGCACGTTCGATGCCGTGGTTCTGGACCATTATTTCCAGAACGGCACGGGCCTTCAGTTCCTCGCCGCAATCGGCGATGCCTGCCGGGTGATTCCGGTACTCTATGTGACCGGAGCCAGCGAGGCCCAGATTGCCATCGATGCGTTGAAAGCCGGTGCGGCCGACTATGTGATCAAGAATGTCGCAGACGATTTCTTCCCGCTTCTGCTGAATTCCATCCATCACGCCCTTGATAACTTCCAGCTTCGCCGGGAAAAGGAAGAGGCCGAGCGGCAGTTGGTGCAGGCGAAAGAGCGGGCCGAACTGATTTCCAAGGAAATGAACCACCGGATCGCCAACAGTCTCTCTCTTGTGTCAGCCATGATCCGCATGCAGCTGAACGCCGTGACGACGGCCGAGGCCCGCACCGCGCTTCTGGAAACGCAGAGCCGCATTTCCGCCATCGCCGGCGTTCATCGCAGCCTCTACACGGCCTACAATGTCGGCGAGGTCGAACTCGATTCCTATCTGTCGTCCATCATTCAGGATCTTGCCAAATCCGCCCGCGACAGCGAAAAAGTCCAGATCTCCACACAGATGGAAGCCGTCAAGGCCTCACCCGACCAGGCCGTGGCACTGGGCGTGATCGTGACCGAGTTGACAACCAACGCGTTGAAATATGCCTATCCCGGTGGTGTCGGCGAAATTCGCATTCTTCTGACGATGGACGGCAGTCTCGTGCGGCTCATTGTCGAAGACGATGGCGTCGGCATGGACAGTACCAATCCGCCCAAGGGTACCGGCCTTGGCACAAGGCTGATCTCTGCCATGGCGCAGAGCCTGAAGGCACAGCTCACCCAGTTTCCAACGCCATCATCCCAAGGCGCATCCGTTTGCGTCGAGTGGGAAGGAAACATTCCCTCCCACTGAGCCAAGCGCTTTTCCGCTCAATAATATGGGTCCGGGTAGGGCTGATCCTGCATGGGTGCCAAGCCCGGTGCCACGGCCATCGATTGCGATTGCGACGCACCCGCACCGGCCATGACGACAATCGGTGTGCCGTCGGGCACGCGGTTGTAAAGATCGATGATGTCCTGGTTCATCAACCGTACGCAGCCCGATGACACCGACTTACCGATGCTCCACCATTCCGGCGAACCGTGCAGACGATAGATCGTGTCCTGTCCGTCTTTGAAGATGTAGAGTGCACGAGCGCCGAGCGGGTTCTTGAGGCCCGGCTCCATACCGCCATTGGCAGCACTGTAAGGCACAAGTTCCGGCTGGCGCGCTACCATCTCGTCCGGCGGTGTCCAGCGCGGCCATTGGCGCTTGTACTGGATGACGCCCCTGCCCGACCATTCGAAACCGGCACGGCCGAGGCCGACGCCATAGCGCATGGCCTGATTGCCCTCATAGGTCAGGTAGAGAAAATGGTTGGCGGTATCCACCACGATGACACCAGGACGTTCGCCCGTGGGGTTATCCACCATCTGACGATAAAAGCGCGGGTCGATTTTTTCGTATGGGATGGCTGGCAGCGGGAACTGCTCATCCGGCTTCGGCCCATAAATTTCGGCATAGAACGGATCCGCGACAGGACGAACTGTCCGCTGCGTCACCTCGCGCGGCGTGGTGTTACATCCGGCAAGCGCCGTTATGGCCAATCCTCCGGTACCCAAGAGGAAAGACCTGCGCGTCGTATAGTCCATTTTCAATCGGTGTCCTTGTCAGTCTGTTATCGCGAGCCCGCAAAGGGGTCAGCGAGGGCCGCTTCCGGGCGGCTGATCGGGTATTTCGTGCCGGATACCTTTTCCGCCATGCTCTTTGCGCCATTGTTCTTCAAAATGGCGCGGAAGCTGGGATGCATGCCGCCATCGACATAAGAGTTGACTGCGCTGGAGGTTCCCTCGTTCAGTGCTGCAACGAGCTTTTGGTTCTCGGCACTCAGCTTGGCGGCTACGGCGGGTTCCGTCTGGTTGATAACTGCGGGACATGCCGCGAGCGGATCGGTAGGCTCCCCGCCAGAGAATTCACTGTTGAAGACATAGCGACGGCCACAGACGGAGACTTTCGGCTGACGTCTTGTCAGTTCGAAACTGTCATAGCCTTCCTTAAGGGTCTTCCAGAACGGGAAGTTCGGGTCATCCTTATAGGCCGCCATGTTCTTGGCCGTCATGCGAAACGGATAGGCCTGAACCTGGAACCTGTCTTGCCCGCCTTTGAGCGCTCGATCGACAATCGCATAGATTTCACCCACCTGCTGGTCCGTCATGGCGTAGCAACCCGACGAGGAACACGCGCCATGTACCATCAGCGCCTCGCCGGTATAGCCCATCGCGGATTCCAGCCGGTTCGGGTAGCCGAGATTGAACGACACATAAAACTGCGAATTCGGGTTCAGCATGCCTGCCGAGACATGGTAGAAACCTTCAGGTGCCTGCCTGTCACCGCTTTTGGTCTTGGGGCCGAGTTTACCCGACCAGCGGCACATGGGGTAAGTCTTGAACAGCGCGTAGTTGCCTGACTTGTCCACCTTCCACACTTCAAGTTCGCTCTCCTGCTTGAAGATGCGCACGAGCACGGGGCTTTCTGGCTTCATTCCCTTGGAGGCCATGGAGGCGGCGACTTTGGACGACAGCTTCGGCGGTTCCTTTGAGGCGGTATCGAAACCCATGGATGTGCATGCGGCCAAAGCGCCGCACAGCGCCGCCACCGATGCCACACGCACGGATGCGTCCATGAATTTCCGCAGCCTCACGGGAACCAACCCTAGAAGATCTGTATACGCCATAAAGAGTCTTGCCCGCCTTATTCATGGAAACCGTACATAAAGAAGTTGACCGGATGACGGCAACCACGTCGCGAGACAAAGCTTCGTGAATTTGCGTTACTGTTTCGTTAATCATACGAACACAAGGCTGTGACGGCGCAGATCAGACGAGCAGGCCTTGCCCGCCATCGATCCAGACCGGGCTACCGGTGATATGGCGCGATTTCGAGCCCGCCAGAAACACGACGAGATCGGCCACGTCCTCGCTGGTTCCCGGATGTCCCTTGGAAATGGGGATTTCGCCCTGTGGCCATTCGACGGGAATGGCCGTCTCTTCTCTATCGCGGATCTGCGTGTTGTCATCGATATCGGTTTCGATGGCGCCAGGGCAGACGGCATTGACGCGGATGCCATAACGGGCCAGTTCCAGCGCCAGCTGCTGTGCCATCGCCAGCTGTCCTGCCTTGGTCACGCTGTAGGCTGTGGCACCTGGCGAGGTGAAGGTTCTGGTGCCATTGATCGAGGAAACGATCACGATCGAACCGCCGTGCTTTTTGAGATGCGGCACGGTTTTGTGGATGGTGAGATAGGTACCGCGCAGGTTGACGCTCATGGTTTTGTCCCACTCGTCCGGCGTCAGGTCCTCAATGGGCGCCCACACGCCGTTGATGCCGGCATTGGCCACCACCACATCGATCCGACCGAAGTGGTCGACCAGCTTCACTGTCGCTTCATCCATCTGGGCTTCGTCCGAGACATCTGCCAGGAGCGCGACTGCCTTGAACCCTTGCGCGACAATATCATCGACAACCGCATCCAGCTCTTCTTTCGTGCGGCCGAGAACGCCGATGTGATAGCCTTCCCTGGCAAGCGCAAATGCGGATGCTCTGCCAATTCCGGAGCCCGCACCGGTGACCAGTGCAACTTTCCCATCGATCATGCTGTTCTCCTTGCGATCGGATATTCGACTATTGATGTCATCTCATCAAACCATAACAGCACTTTCTCCGTGTTGTTCCCTCACGCGCGAGCCCGCATGAACCTCCTTCCGCAGAGTTATTATCTGAGAGACGCCGTGACGGTCGCCAAAGACCTGATTGGCTGCGCATTTCGCGTGAACAATACGGGCGGGATCATCGTCGAAACCGAGGCCTATAGTCCCGACGATCCGGCATCGCACAGTTTCAATGGACCGACCCGACGCAACAGGACGATGTTCGGGCTCCACGGACACCTCTATGTCTACAGATCCTACGGACTGCACTGGTGCGCCAATATCGTTTGCACACCGGGTTCGGCGGTTCTGATCCGCGCCATCGAACCCACCCACGGTATCGACCTGATGAAACTGCGGCGCAACACCGATGACATTGCCAATCTTTGCTCGGGGCCGGGAAAACTGACGCAAGCGCTTGGGATCACGCAAGACATGGACGGTCTGCCCGTGACGAAAGAGCCCATCGCCGTTTCGCATGGCGCCGATATCATCTCGACAGTCACCGGCCAGCGCATCGGCATATCGAAAGGCGTGGAGCAGCCCTGGCGTTTCGGGCTGGCAGGCTCGCGATTTCTCAGCCGAAAATTCTAATCGGCATACATTCTCCGCAATGCGGTGGTGCCATTACACCCGGCGTCCATCACTGCCGAAGACGTGCGCATTGGCGAGGTCGAAGGACAACGGGACTTTTTCTCCCATGCGAAACTGCTTTTGCCCCTCCAGCAGAACAGTTACGGGCTGGCCATCGGCTGTGTTGGTGTAGATGACGGTTGATCCGCCCAGATGCTCGACAAGCTGGATATCGCCCTCGCCCAACGTGGATGATTGTGTCTGCGCCTGAATATGTTCAGGACGAATGCCGAATGTCAGCGCTTCATCGATTTTGGCGTCCAGAGGACGCTCCAGCACGATGTGCTGACCGGCAATCTCGATGGTGCGGCGAGCGGTATCGGATGCGACAAGCTTTGCTGCCAGAAAGTTCATTTTCGGCGACCCGATAAAGCCCGCCACGAACTGGTTGTCCGGCCTGTTATAAAGATCGAGCGGACGCCCGACCTGCATGATCTTGCCTTCGCGCAGCACGACGATCTTGTCGGCCATGGTCATGGCCTCGACCTGGTCATGGGTGACGTAGATCATCGTGCTGCCGAGCTTCTGGTGAAGCTTGGCGATTTCCACCCGCATCTGCACACGCAGTTCCGCATCCAGGTTCGACAAGGGTTCATCGAAGAGGAAGATTTTCGGCTCCCGGACGATGGCACGACCAATGGCCACGCGCTGCCGTTGCCCGCCCGACAGCGCCTTTGGCTTGCGTTGCAGGAGAGGCCCGATCTGCAACACGTCTGCCGCCTTCTGGACGCGCGCCTCGATTTCCGGCTTCTTGTATCCAGCGGTTTCCAGACCGAAAGCGAGGTTCTTGTAGACGCTCATATGCGGGTAAAGCGCGTAGGACTGGAACACCATGGCGATACCACGCTTGGAAGCGGCTGTGTCGTTGACGCGCTGACCGTCGATACGAAGCTCTCCATCGGAAATCTCCTCAAGCCCCGCGATCATCCGCAACAGCGTGGATTTTCCGCAGCCGGAGGGGCCGACGAAAACGGTGAACTCGCCCGGTTCTATCTGAAGGTCGATGCCGTGCACGACGGGGAAAGCGCCGAAACGCTTGACGATCTTTTCAAGGGTAATGCTGCTAGCCATAGTGTTCCTCGCATCCGACGCTTATGGTCGCCAGCTGATATATTTCGGATGATCCCGGGTAATCGGCAGGGCGACATCCGTTTTCGTCTCGTTGGAATGATAGATCGCTGCGATGAGCGACAACGAACGCCTTGCATCTTCCGAGGTGACCGGCGGCTTCTCGCCGCTTTCCAGCGTGTGGTAAAAGGCTTCCATCTGCCCCGTAAAGCGACGCCCGGTGGGGACGATGTCCGCAAGCAGAGCTTCGATCCTGGCGCCGATCTCGTCGTTGGCGGGCAAGATGCGCCAGGGTCCATCGCCGGGTGAATAGGGTTCGGTGTTGCTTTCGAACATGACGTTTTCAAAGGCCAGCCGCAACCGGCTGATCTCATCCTGAGAGCCGAGCGTGGAGGTGGACGACACAAGCGCACCGCTTTCCATCAGGAAACTGGCCGATACGCAGTCTTCAACTTCAATGGCATTCACGCGGGTTGCGGTGCGGGCAAACACCCGCTCCACCGGCCCCATCAGATAGGTCAGCATGTCATGGTTGTGGATGGCATGGGTCATCAGCACGCCGCCAAGTTCGGTTGCCCAGCGCCCGCGCCAAGGATTGTCGTAATAGGCCGCGCCACGCTTCCAGAATGTCTCGACCGTCCCGGCATAGGGTTTGCCGGCCAGACCGCTGTCGATGATACGACGTGCCTGCTGCACGCCTGTGCCATAGCGATACTGGTAGATCGGCATCAGCACGCCTTTGGCGCTCGCTTCGGCAGCGGCCACATCGTCCAGTTCCTTGAGCGAGCCTGTCAGCGGCTTTTCACAGACAACGTGTTTTCCGGCAGCCAGCCCCTGCAAAACGAGTTTTGTGTGAATGGCGGGAGGCGTGCAGATATCGATAATGTCGATGTCATCCATGGCCATGAGTTCGTCGGAGGACCGGGTGCGGCCCTTGACGCCGAACGCGTCTGCAACGGCGTTCAACCTCACCTCATCCAGATCGCAAAGATATGCGACGTCGTATTTATCAGGATGGGCGGCGTAGCCTTCCTCGATATGCGTTCTGCCGATACCGCAGCCGATGATGCCCACTCTGTAACGCTTAGCCATGTTGATGACCCTCCGCAAATTGTTGAGCTTTGAGAGCGATCTCCATCGCTGCAAAGCAGCGCGCCTGCGGCATGGCAGTCTCGGTGCGATTGCGGATATCCGACAGGAGCTGCGAGCCATAGGGCAGCGGCACATTGGAGCAATCGAAATAATGCATGCCGGTCTTGTCGGTCAGGAACAGATGGTTTGCACCTTCACGTCCGGCCACATCGATATTCTTTCGGATTTCGATCGCACCTTCCGTGCCGGTGAGGAACAGGCGCCCATCCCCCCAGCTCGACAGACCATCCGGGGTGAACCAATCGACCCGAATGAAGCCGTCCACGCCCTTGGTCGACAGATGAATATCGCCGCTGTCCTGCAGGTCCGGTGTCTGCGGATTGGCCTTGTTGGCGACCTTCGCAAACAGGATATCGGCCTCCTGCGCATTGGTGAAGAACAGGAACTGTTCGCACTGGTGGGAGGCGATATCGACCAGAATGCCGCCATAGCGCTGCCGCTCGAAGAACCATGCCGGGCGGGTGGATGCCCTCAACCGGTGTGGGCCGAAACCCGCCATGGAGACCAGTTTGCCAATGGCGCCAGCCGCGATCAGTTCGCCAGCCTTGACCGTGGCGGGGTTTTCAAAATGCTCGGAATAAAGCACCGAAAAGATCCGGCCGGTTTCCGCCTGAACTTTCTTGACCTCGTCCAGTTGCGCCAGCGTTACCATGCCGGGCTTGTCGACCATCACATCCTTGCCGGCGCGCATGACCTCGATGGCAAGGGCCGCCCGCTCATCGGGAATACCCGCGCTGATGATGAGGTCGATTGCGGGATCGTCCAGCAAACGGCGCTTGTCATCGACGCGGGGAACATGGGGGAAGGCCTGCGCATATTCCTGCGCCAGATCATCTTCGATGGCGTGAAAGCCGACATGCTCGGCACCGGCCGCAAGCATGCAGCTCGTCTGTCCGAAGATGTGGTTGTGGTTGATACCGATTGTCGCAAACCGAACGGGTTTCATGGTGCAATGCCTTGATGTCAGCGCTTCATGCCAGTGGTGGCAATGCCCTCAATGAGGAGGCGCTGGAAGAAGAGGAAGAAAAGGAAAACAGGAATGAGCGAGAGGTTGGACATGGCAAACAGCGCCGTCCAGTCCGAACTGCCGGTACTGTCCACGAAGGAGCGAAGGCCGAGCTGAACCGTGTAGGTGTTGATATCGCTGAGATAGATCAGCGGTCCGAAGAAGTCGTCCCAGGTCCAGATGAAGGAGAAGATGGCAGCCGTAGCCAGAACCGGCGACGACAGCGGCAGCATGATTTTCCAGTAGATCCGGAACGGGCTGCATCCATCCATGACCGCCGCCTCATCCAGCTCCCGCGGAATACCCCGGAAGAACTGGACCATGAGGAAGATGAAGAAGGCATCGGTCGCCAGATATTTCGGCACGATCAGCGGCAGCGACGTGTTGACCCAGCCCAGCTCCAGAAACAGGATATATTGCGGGATGAGCACCACATGATAGGGCAGCATCAAGGTGCCCAGCATGAGCGCAAACCAGAAATTCCGTCCGCCGAACCGGAGGCGCGCAAAGGCGAAAGCGGCGAGCGAACACCCGACCACGTTGCCGAAGGTTGCCAGAACCGAGATGAAGAACGAGTTCCAGAAGAACTGCCCGAACGAGACCTGAAGACCGGTCCAGCCTCTGATATACCCGCCCCAGTCAATCGACGAGGGAATGAGTGAGGATGAGCCGAAAAGTTCATCCTGCGGGCGGAACGAACCCGAGATCATCCACAGGATCGGGTACATCATGGCGATGGAGGCGGCGATCAGAACGGCGTGGAGCAGAACCGACTTCCACAGCGGACGCTGCACCGTTTGCCCAGGACGAAGCGAAGAGACGGCATCAGTCATCGTAATGCACCCAGTAACGTGCGCTCAGGAAGGAAAAGGCCGTGAAGAGCGAGATGATAACGACAAGAATCCAGGCCAGGGCCGAGGCATATCCCATGCGGAAGAAGCCGAATGCTTCCTGATAGAGATAGAGCGTGTAGAACAGCGTCGAATTGATCGGACCGCCGGACCCTTCCGAGATGATGAAGGCAGGTGTGAAGGCCTTGAAGGCATCGATCGTCTGGATGACCGCGTTGAAAAAGATCACGGGCGTCAACAATGGCAAGGTGATGCGGAAAAACTGACGCATCTTGCCCGCTCCATCCATTTCCGCCGCCTCGTACATGTCCTGCGGGATTTGACGCAAACCGGCGAGGAAGATGATCATTGGCGAACCGAACTGCCAGACAGACAGGATGACCAGCGTATAGATCGAATAGTCCGGATTGGAAATCCAGCTTGGGCCTTCGTACCCGAAGGCCTGCCACAGGACCATGTTGACCAGACCGTCGGAGGCGAAAAGCTGACGCCAGAGGACGGCGATTGCAACGCTGGAGCCGAGCAGCGACGGCAGGTAAAAGACCGCGCGATACATTGTCAGCCCCTTGATGCCGCGGTTGAACGCCATGGCGACCATCAGAGCGAAGATCAGTTTCAGCGGCACGGACAAAAGGACGTAGGTGAACGTGACCTTCATGGCGGCTGCGAATTTTGGATCGGCAGTTGCGATGCGCACATAGTTGGAAGCGCCCACCCAATCTGGCGATTGCAGCAGATCGTAATTCGTGAACGACAGATAGAGCGACGCCAGCGCGGGACCAAGCGTCAGGCCGAAAAAGCCGATGAGCCACGGCAGCAGAAACACATAGGCGTGAAAATTGCGATCAAACGCTTTTCGCACACGGCCCTGCCCTGGAAGAGCCGCAGACCGGCCCTCTCCTGTTATCGGTTCGGATCGAAACGTCATGGATCGTTACTTCCGTTTGATCACGGTTTCCGCTTCGGTCACCAGCTGTTTGCCGCCTTGCTCAGGCGTCATTCTGCCGAAACCGACCTCTTCCGAGGTGCGCTTGAGCACGAAGGCGAACTCGCCGGCACCCGGAGGTGGTGACGGTGGCAATGCCCCCACACCCGGCGTAACCTCGGCGATGTAATCGACCATCGCCTTGCTGACCTCGTTGAGCTTGGGGCTGAGCTGATCCCGCATGGACGCAGACGCAGGAACGCCGCGTTCGACGCCGAGGATATCCACACCTTCAGGCACGGCCACGAGGAAGTTGATGAAATCCACCGCAGCCTCGATACCAGCACTACCATTGGCCACGCTCATCAGCATCGATGGCTTCAGATAATGACCGGACGGGCTGTCTGCCGCGACCTTCGGATAGGATGTGATCGACAGCTTGGCCTTGTTGATGGCCTGATAGCCGACGAACTGGTTGGAGTGGGCGAATGCCGTTGCCGCCTTGCCGGTCGTCAATGCATTGCTTTCGATGTTCAGCTGATCGAGCGCCTGAATGTCAGCGGGGACGCAGGCTCCGGCCTCGCGCATGGCCGCCCACATGGCAAACCATTCGCCGGCGTCCTTGGCATCGTACCCCAAACCGCCGCCTTCAACGAACAGCGATTTGTTTTTCTGACGCAGCCAGTTTTCAAAGCTCGGCTCGACGCCACTGGCATCGGCTGTGGCATAATAGCCGGGCTTGGGCTTGTTCTTGCCGAACTCTGCCGCGTTCTTGGCAAAGTCTTCCCATGACTGGCCAGCCGATGGTGGCTTGGCACCGGTCTTTTCCCAGCCCTTGGCGTCATAAAACACGGCGGATGAATTCACGCCGAGATTGATGCCGTAAAGCTTGCCGTCAACTCGGCCGGAATCGATGTTCGGGGTGCCGAAATCATCGATCTTCAGCGACTTGCCGAGATAATCATCAAGGGGCGCCAGAGCACCGCGACGGGCATATTCGAAAATATACCGATAATCCATCTGGATGAGATCCGGCGCGTTGCGTCCGGCGACCTGCGTGGCCAGACGGGGCCAGTAATCCGACCACCCGGCGAACTCCCCGGCGATATCGAGATCGGGCTTGACCTGCTTGAAGGCAGCGATTGCCTTGTTGGTGCGGTCAGCGCGCTCCTGAGAGCCCCACCACAACAAACGAATTCGCGCAGCCTGTGCGAAAGCGGGTCCTCCACCCACCGCCGCAAGCGAAAGCGCAGCCAGACCTGCCGAAAGTACGGCACGCCTCTGTAGCATCATGGACATTGGCAACTCCTCCCTAATTGAATGCCAAATTGAATGATGACGGCAATGAAGACTTGCCGTTTTATAACTATCTGGTTACATGGGAACACCGATCAACAGCATTGTCAAGCGACCTTTGAAGATGGATGAAACCAGCAAACCGGCGACCGAAGACACAAACGAGGAAACCGGGGCCAAGCCAACTTCAACACGAAAGAAGGCAGCAGCGCAATCTCGCAATCCCGAGCGAACACGCGCAGCCATTCTGGAAGCCGCCCGCCGTGAGGTGGCGGCCAAGGGGTTGGCCGGTGCGCGGATCGATGTGGTTGCAAGACGCGCCGGCACCAACAAGCGAATGATCTACCACTATTTCGGCGACAAGGATGCGCTCTATCTGGCCGTGCTGGAAGATGCCTATCAGCACATCCGCAATGCCGAACATCGGCTGGATCTGACCCGCAAGCCACCGGTGGAAGGTTTGCGGGAACTGGCCCTGTTCACGTGGCACTACTTTCTTGACCACCCGGAATTCCTGAGCATTCTGGCGACTGAAAATCTCAATCAGGCCAGATACTTGCGACAATCCTCGACGATTACGGAAATGCATTCGAACTTCATATCCGAATTGAAGGATGTGCTTTTGCGCGGTGAAAAGACCGGCGACTTTCGTCCGGGTCTCGATCCGGTCGATGTTTATCTGACGATTGCGTCGCTTGGATTTTTCTATCTTTCCAACCGCTATACGCTCTCGACGATCTTTCAGCGGGATCTCGTGGCACCCGCCGAGCTGGAGCGTTGGGGCCAGCACATCGTCAACACGGTCATTGCTGCACTGCGGCCGCTTTAACATCTGAAGCTAATTTATATAACAAGAACAATCGCCGCAACCTTCGCATGTGCGAAGGCGCAAAGGATGTGGGACGCCTCGTCACCGCTCCTGGAAATTTCCGTTTCTGTTCACCTCCGCGTTTTCATCTGAAAAACCACTTGACAGAAAGCCGGTTCGACAATCACAAATAACCAAACAGTTACAAATTTTCGATCTGATAAAATTGCGTCCTGACGGGAGTGGGATGCTTTGGGAGGAATTTTCATGCAACGTATCGGCGTCATCATGCACGGCATCACCGGCCGCATGGGGTATAACCAGCATCTCGTCCGCTCTGTTCTTGCGATCCGAGATCAGGGTGGGGTTACGCTGAAGAGCGGCGAGAAGGTCATGCTGGACCCCATATTGGTGGGTCGCAATGGCGATAAGATCGAGGCCATCGCCCAAAAGCACAACGTCGAGCGCTGGACGACCGATATCGATTCGGCTCTGGCCAACCCTGACGACACCTTGTTTTTCGATGCCGGGACGACGCAGATGCGCGGCAGTCTGCTGACCAAAGCCATCCAGGCGGGCAAGAACGTCTATTGCGAAAAGCCGATTTCCGACACTCTGGAGGAGGCCATTGCCGTGGCAAGGCTGGCAGAAAGCGCCGGTATCAAGCACGGCGTGGTGCAGGACAAGCTTTTCCTGCCGGGTCTTCGCAAACTGGCCATGCTGCGCGACAGCGGTTTTTTCGGCAAGATTCTCTCCGTACGCGGCGAGTTCGGATATTGGGTTTTCGAAGGCGACTGGCAACCGGCGCAGCGCCCCTCCTGGAACTACCGCGCAAAAGACGGCGGCGGCATCATTCTCGATATGCTGTGCCACTGGCGCTATGTGCTGGACAATCTGTTCGGCGACGTCAAAGCCGTCAGTTGCCTGGGCGCAACCCATATTCCGCAACGCTTCGATGAGCAGGGCAACGCCTATGTGGCAGATGCCGACGACGCGGCCTATGCCACATTCGAGCTTGAGGGCGGTGTCATCGCCCATATCAACTCGTCCTGGGCCGTGCGCGTTCGCCGCGACGATCTCGTCACCTTTCAGGTAGACGGTACCCACGGTTCGGCGGTGGCGGGCCTGACCAAATGCTGGACGCAGCACCGCACCAACACACCAAAGCCCGTGTGGAACCCCGACCAGCCACAGACGATCGATTTCTACAAGACCTGGCAGGAAGTGCCGGACAACGTGGTCTACGACAACGGCTTCAAGGCACAGTGGGAAATGTTCGTGCGGCATCTGGCCGATGACGAGCCGTGGCCTTACGGACTGATGGAAGGTGTCAAGGGCGTGCAGCTTGCAGAACTGGGGCTGAAATCCTGGAAGGAGCGCCGCTGGCTCGACGTTCCCGCGATTGTCTGAGGTGACCGGGATGACAGAACTGAGGCTACCGAGACATGATCGCTCCACCGAAACCTACCGCTTGACCGGTACACCGATCGCGCTGGAAAGACGCGATGCTGCCGATTTCAACCGCGTGGCCTTCGCCGCCGCGCATGTAGTGGCAGACCCGCTGGCCGACAACGACCCCTGGCTGACACCGGCCATCGACTGGGATGCTACGCTTGCCTTCCGGCACCGGCTGTGGGACCTGGGTCTCGGCGTCGCAGAAGCCATGGACACCGCCCAGCGCGGCATGGGTCTTGGCTGGTCACAGGCGCAGGAACTCATCACGCGGGCCTTGAAGGAAGCGGCAAGCCGCTCGGATGCTTTGATTGCCTGCGGTGTTGGAACCGACCATCTGACCGGCACCGGCTACAGTCTCGACCAGATCGTCGATGCCTATCAGGAACAGCTGGACTTTGTCCAAGGCCAGGGCGGGCGCGTCATTCTGATGGCCAGCCGCGCACTGGCGGCCAGCGCTCGTTCCCCGGATGAATATCTCGAGACCTATGCCCGTGTGCTCGCCCACGCCAATGAAAAAGTCGTCATTCACTGGCTCGGTGAAATGTTCGATCCCGCGCTGGAAGGGTACTGGGGTTCGTCCGACCATATGGCGGCGATGGACACCTGCATCGACATGATTGCTGCCAACGTGGACAAGATCGACGGCATCAAGATTTCGCTTCTGTCGAAGGAAAAGGAAATCGCCATGCGCCGCCGCCTTCCCGCTCTGGTGCGCATGTATACGGGTGACGATTTCAACTACGCCGAACTGATTGCCGGCGACAGCTACGGACATTCCGATGCCTTGCTCGGCATCTTCGACGCCATCGCTCCAGCGGCGTCCAGGGCGCTGGCCAGTCTGAAGCAGGGTAACGAAGCAGAGTTCTTCGATACGCTGGAGCCGACGGTGGCGCTATCGCGACACATCTTCAAGGCACCCACGCGCTTTTACAAAACAGGTGTGGTGTTTCTGGCCTACCTCAACGGCCTGCAGGACCATTTCACCATGATCGGCGGGCAGGAGAGCACCCGTTCAACTCTGCATTTCGCCGAACTTTTCCGGCTGGCGGACAAGGCCAATGTTCTTGCAGACACCGACCTTGCGACCCAGCGCATGAAGACGTTTCTCAGTGTGCGGGGCGTCAATTGAGATGGATGGAACCCGTGCGGGCAACTTTTGAGGAGGCCATGACATGAGCCTTGAAGGACTTTCCATTAACTTCGCCACCATCAAACAGGGCGGATCTTTCGCCACCCTGGTGGACGCATGTCTCCACCACGGCATCACAACGATTTCGCCGTGGCGGGACCATGTGCATGGCGTGGGCCTTGAAGAGGCGGCACGGATCGTCGCACAGAACGGTATAAGGCTGTCCGGTCACTGCCGGGGCGGGTTTTTTCCCGCTCATGACGCGCAGGGAAGGCGCGATGCAATCGAAGACAACAAACGCGCCGTCGATGAAGCCGCCGCCATGAACGCCGATTGCCTGGTGCTGGTCGTCGGCGGTTTGCCCGTCGGCTCCAAGGACATCAACGGCGCCCGACAGATGGTGGAGGACGGCATGGCGGCATTGCTGCCCTATGCCAGACAGGCCGGCGTGCCGCTGGCCATCGAGCCGCTGCACCCCTTTTATGCGGCGGACCGCGCATGCTTCAACACGCTCAAGCAATCGCTCGATCTGTGCGACAGGCTGGGTGAAGGCACCGGCGTCGCCATCGACGTCTACCACGTCTGGTGGGACCCGGAACTGGAGGAACAGATGGCGCGCGCGGGTCGAAATGGGCAGATTCTCGCGCACCATATCTGCGACTGGCTGGTGCCGACGACGGATCCACTCAATGATCGCGGGATGATGGGCGACGGTGTGATTGACCTCAAGGCGTTTCGCAGAATGATCGAGACGGCCGGTTTTACGGGTCCGCAGGAGGTCGAGATTTTTTCAAACACCTGGAACGCCAGGCCGATCGACCAGGTGTTGACGACGGTCGTGGAGCGTTATCGCGCTCTTTCCGCGGATTGAGCCATTTTCATCGGCTGTCACGGGTGTTGAATCAGATGATAATCGTCTAATACGAGGGACGGCCTCCCCGTCCTCATCTGCCCAACATCAGAGTTTTCTAATGCCCTCCCAGTCTATCGGTTACCTTTACGCGCTTGCCGCCTTCACGATTTTTGCAGCGCAGGACGGCATATCGAAGCATCTGGGTTCCGCCTATCCGCCCGTCTTCGTCACGATGCTGCGCTATTGGGCCTTCGCCATCTTTGTGATCATTCTTGCGATGAGATCGAGTGGTGGCATTCGCAAGGCCATTTCGACGGACAGACCATGGTTGCAGGCAAGCCGTGGCGTCGTTCTGGCCGTGCAGATCGTGCTTTCGATCTTCTCTTTCTCGCTGGTGGGCCTGGCCCATACGCATTCGATATTCGCGTCCGTTCCGCTGATCGTCGCGGCACTCTCGGTACCCATCCTCAACGAGAAAGTTGGATGGCGGCGCTGGTCGGCGATTCTCGTCGGTTGCCTCGGGGTGATCGTTATTCTCAAGCCCGACGAGAGCGGCTTCGACGCCACGCTTTTGATCACATTTGCAGCCGCCGTGCTGCTTGCCCTTTACGGTGTGATGACGCGGCTGGCCAGCCGCAGCGATCCGGCCATGACGAGCTTCTTCTATACCGGCGTTCCCGGTGCGATTGCCCTGACACTGATCGGGCCATTCTACTGGGTCAACATGGCGCCGGGCGACTGGGGCTGGATGGCGGCGCTTTGCGTGACGGGCATGACCGGCCACTACCTGCTGATCCGTGCTTTCGAGCTGGCCGATGCGGCGTCGGTCCAGCCATTTTCCTATTATCAGCTTGTGCTCGTCTCCATCGTTGGCATCACCATCTACGGCGAGATTTTGACGATAAACATGCTGATTGGCGCGGCCATCGTGGTTGCGGCGGGCCTGTTCACCATCTGGCGTGAGCAGATGGTGGCCCGCCGAAACCGGCAACCGCGGCTATGATGCCAATGCCGCGCGTGATTTTAACGATGCCTCGCATCTCAGCAGCATGCCATAGAGATCGCGCGGTTCGTCGGGATCGGCCAGGAGATCGAGCTCTTCGTAGAGGCCCGTCGCCTCAAGCTTCGATCTGACGTAGCGCAGAGCGGAAAAATCTTCCGTCGCAAAACCGACGCTATCGAAAAGGGTGATCTGTCCCTCTGACGTTCGCCCGTCGGCCGCACCCGTCATGACCTGCCACAGCTCGGTCACGGGATGATCCTTCGCCAATTGCTGGATTTCACCTTCAACACGGGTTTGTGGCGGATACTCCACGAAGATATCCGAGCGCAGCAGGATATTCCGGTGCAATTCGGTTTTACCGGGGCAGTCACCACCGACGGCGTTGATGTGAACGCCAGGGCCGACCATGTTGTCGGTCAGGATCGTGGCGCATTGCTTGTCCGCCGTGACAGTGGTGATGATCTCAACGCCTTCCACGGCGCGTTCGGCGCTGTCGCAGATCTCGATGGAAAATCCCAGCCCCTCCAGATTGCGCTGGCATTTCGCACTGGCCGCCGGATCGATATCGAACAGTTTAAGGGTGTCGATGCCCATAATGGACTTGAAGGCGCGCGCCTGAAACTCACTCTGCGCGCCGTTGCCGATGATCGCCATCGAGCGCGCGTCCTTGCGGGCCAGATACCTAGCGACGACGGCCGATGTGGCTGCCGTTCGCAAAGCGGTGAGGATCGTCATTTCCGAGAGCAGCATGGGGTAGCCGTTGCCCACATCCGACAACACGCCGAATGCCGTCACCGTCTGGCGGCCTTGCCTGGTGTTCTTCGGATGGCCGTTGACGTATTTGAAGCCGTAGAGCGTGCCATCGCTCGTCGGCATCAGCTCGATGACACCATCAGGGGAATGGGCCGCAATCCGCGGGGTCTTGTCGAAGGTTTCCCACCGCCGAAAGTCCTCTTCGATAACCTCGGCCAGTTCCCGCAGGAACGTGTCGATACCCACGGTCAGCACCAACTTCATCATATGATCGACGCTGACGAAGGGAACAGTGTTGAGATGTTGATTGAATGTCATGGCTGCACCCTCATCCGGCTCTCGTTGGGCGGTCCAGAACGCGTTTGCCCATCAGGCTTGCGGTCAGGTCCACCATCAGACGCGCGGTTCTCCCGCGCTCATCGAGAAACGGATTGAGCTCGACCAGATCGAGACTGGAGACCAGCCCGCTGTCGCACAGCATTTCCATCACCAGATGCGCCTCCCGGAACGTCGCCCCACCGGGAACGGTCGTGCCGACGGCGGGCGCGATGGAAGGGTCCAGAAAATCGACATCCAGACTGACGTGCAGAAGGCCGTGGGCAGCGGTCACCCGCTCCAGAAAGGCGCGCAAAAGCACACCCACACCATGTTCATCAATCATCCGCATATCGTGGATCGTCACGCCGGTTTCGCCCAAGGCGGCACTTTCGGCGGGATCGACACTGCGAATACCGATCATGCAGATATTCGCGGGATCGACAGGGTTGGGAACGGGAGGGAAATAACCGTCGAAGCCGTCGCGACCGCTATAATAAGCAACCGGAGTGCCATGCAGGTTGCCGCTGCGCGTCGTCTGCAGGGTATGATAATCCGTGTGCGCATCCAGCCACAACACGAAAAGCGGCCGGTTGCGTTGTGCTGCACGCCTGGCAACACCCACCACGCTGCCAGCCGAGAGCGCATGATCGCCCCCCAAAAAGATCGGCATCGCATTTTCGCTCTCGCGATAGGCAACCTCCATCAGCGCTTCGGTCCAGGCAACGGTTTCATCCAGATGATGCACGGCCTTGTTCGGATGATCGAACTTGCGAAAGGGTGCGGGCAAGACATTGCCGATATCGGCCACGGTGTGGCCCAGTTCTTCCAGCGCGGTTTTCAACCCGGCGATGCGCAGGGCGCTCGGCCCCATTTCACAACCCAGTTGCCCTGCACCGATTTGCAAGGGCACTCCAATCAGCGTGCAATCCATCGACTATTCTCCCCAGTCATCAGTGTGAGAATTCAAACATGACGACGCGGCGAATTGAACAATCAATATTGGCAATTTTTACAGTTTGATCTATCATTTCGATCATCTTAATAGCCAAAGTGATACGCCATGGATGACCTGGATACGAGGCTCGTTACGCTGCTGCGGCACAATGGTCGGCGCAGCATATCCGACCTCGCCCTCGAGACGTCCTCATCGCGGGCAACCGTCCGCGCCCGGATCGAGCGTCTGGAGCAGAGCGGTGCCATTTTGGGTTTCACCGTGATCTTGCGCGCGGATGCCGTCGAAGAAGCCGTCCGTGGCATCATGATGATCGAGATACAGGGGCACGTTACCGAGAAGGTGATCCGTGCGCTGGGCGGGTTTCCAGAAATATCCGAGATACACACCACCAATGGCCGCTGGGATCTTATCGCAGAACTCAGCGCCTCCACATTGGCAGGCTTCGATTCCGTTTTGCGTCGAATCCGTCTCGTGCCGGGCATTACGGGAAGCGAGACAAGCCTGCTGCTTTCAACGCCGCGCTCGACACGGGCGCGACTTTGACCGCGAAATGATCAGGATGCGACAGAACTTTCCACCGCCTTGAGAGTTTAAAAAGCCGGAGGAAACAATCATGCCGCTCGCTCTTGAAGGTCGCCAATATCTCGTGGTCGAGGACGAGTATCTCGTGGCCTCTCATCTCTTGATGACGCTTGAAGACGCTGGTGCGAGGGTCTTTGGACCGATATCGGACGTGAAGCGAGCCATAGAGGTCCTGTCTGATCCGGATTTTCCGGTTGATGCGGCCATACTCGATATCAATCTCGGTGGAGAACTGGTGTACCCGGCCGCCGAACTTCTGGCCCACCATGGAAAACCGTTCGTATTCGTCACGGGCAGCAATATCACAGCGATGCCCGCAGAGTTCCAACACGTGCCGCGATTGATGAAGCCGTACGATACCGATGAGCTTATTATCACGCTTCAACGTGTGACGGGATAACCCTCGATTATCTCCAAGAGGGGGGGGAGACCGGCGCAGCCGGTCCCGACTTCCTTATTGACCGGTCACGTGAAGAGCCCCGGCTTCACCCAAGCTGCGTTGAACGGCAGCGAATTGGCTGTTGGACACATCCGCAGAAACCTCGATTTCGCCTTCCAGTGGCGCATCATCACGCACGCCATCGGCTTGCGAGGCATCGCCACCCGATGGGGCTGAGCCGACGGTGTTTTTCGCGGTCGTGGACTGAATAAAAATATCCGGGCGCGGCACACCGTGCTGCTGGACGAGATGCTCGACCGCCAGATCTGCCGCGGCACGCGTTGCGAAGGTAGCGCGGATTGTGTTGGTACTGTCGTCTGCCATGGGGTGGCCTCCCTTTTTTATAAGCTACGTGAGCAAACGCCATGGGGCCGCGCTTGTTGCCAAGAAAAAACGATGGGCAAACAAAAAAATCATGGACGGTCTTGAAACTATTTTTGCCAAAACCAGATCATTCTCGTCGGTCGCCATCAAGGGGCCGACAAACCGGGGACGGGAATATCCACGTCTCCATTCCATCTCGCTTTACGGAGGATTTGGTTATGAGAAACGATCTAGATTTTGCACCCCTTTATCGCTCGAGCATCGGCTTTGACCGCGTTTTCAACCTGTTGAACAACGCGCAGCGCCTGCATGCCATCGACAGCTGGCCACCCTATGACATCGTCAAAACCGGTGACGATGCCTACCGCATCGAAATGGCCGTGGCAGGTTTCGGCGATGAGGAACTCGACATCACGCAGGAGCGCAATCTGCTCATCGTCAAGGGCCACAAGGCAGACGCCAAGGACGGCGAATATCTGCACCGTGGCATTAGCGGACGTACATTCGAGCGCAGCTTCGAACTGGCAGACCACGTCCGTGTCGAGACTGCCGCGCTGAGCAACGGCCTCTTGAGAATTTCGCTCAAGCGCGAGGTTCCCGAAGCCATGAAGCCACGCAAGATCGCGATCGGCACCGGCCCGGCAAAACCGGAGCCTCTTCAGATCGACGCTGAGCGTCAGGTCGCATAACGTCGATACAGAGCCATGCTTTTGCTGAGCTCTCAATGAGATAGACAGCGCCGAGCACCTCGGCGCTGTACGACTATGGCAAGCAATCGGGCTATGGAAAGGACAAGGCTATGAAACCCGATCTGTTCACCACACCTGTCAACGTCCTCGTCGGCCTAGGCTTGCCCACGCCGATACATTCCGTGACGGACGCCTACCAGCTTTTGATGGACTGGCGCGGTTCACCCCATGACGGCGCAAAAGCCATGGCCCTGAAGGCTTGCAAGGCGGCGTTAAAGGGCGAAATAGATCCGGATGTCGCCCGCGGCGTGTTTGTCGCCTATGCCGAAAAGCACGATCTGCTTGCGCCAGATGTTGCCGCACCCGCTTTCAAACGCGCGCACAGTCGCAATCCCCACACGTGTTGATCGTGAAGGCAGCCACAGTTCGCTTCCGAACGCGCGGCGTTATCCGACATAATCGGGGAACGTCGCGCTAATGACATCTGCCACGGAAAGCGTGCCGGACAGGTGGGCTCTCAGGGCCGACTGCGCCTGATCAGGTCTGCCCGACGCGATTGCGCTGACGATGGCCTCATGGTCGGCGATGACCGTCTGCATCTTGCCAGGCATGGGCAGGTTGAGGCGCCGCAGCCGATCAAGATGGACACTCTGGCGCCGAACATTGCTCCACAGCTGCAATATGCCCGTTTTCTCATAAAGTTTACGGTGAAATTCACGGTCTATATCATCGAAGAGATCGTAGGTTGCCGGAGCCGCTACCGCTTTTTGCCGATCCAAGATATCGCTGAGTTCCGACGCCGTTTGAGCAGCGGCCTCCTTGGTTAAGCGCCTCACGGCCTCAAGCTCAATGGAGAGCCGCAGGAACTGGGCTTGTTTTGCGTGCTCGATGTCGATCTTCGCCACCACGGTTGCGTATTGTGGATAGACATCGACGATGCCTTCCTCCTGCAAACGCATCAGCGCATCCCGCACCGGCGTCTGACTCACGCCAAATTCCAGTTGCAACGAAGCCCGCGACAAAACCGTTCCCGGCGCCAGTTGCACCTTGAGAATACGCTCGCGCAAAATATCTTGGATCTGAAGCGAGACCTGCCGTGATCGATCCAACTGCCCGCCCCTGATCATTCCAACCATACACACCCCGCTGTCGTTCTCATGACGCCACTAAACCACATATCAGGGATTGATGCACTGATGTTTTAGTGCTTCAATGTCTGCAAGTTTGTAACCGGACTTGCAACTGCCCTTGATGAACTGTGACGTGTTCGAAGGGCGGAAACGTAACATCCGGACCAGAGCAAATGACGACCAGCGTGAATGTCCGGCGCAGCTTAGCCACTTTCACTCTCCCCTGATTAGGTCACATGCCATGACAGACAGAAAAACACCTGAAACGCTGCGGAGCGCACGGTGGTTCGCGCCCGACGACCTGCGCACCTTCGGCCACCGCTCGCGCATGATGCAGCTTGGATATTCCGAAGAGGATTTCGCAGGAAAGCCGATCATCGGCGTGCTCGACACATGGTCGGAGCTCAACACCTGTCACGCGCATTTTAAGGAACGCGTACAGGATGTGAAACGCGGTGTAATGCAGGCGGGCGGTTTCCCGGTGCAGATGCCCTCGCTGTCCGTCGATGAGAGCTTCACCAAACCCACCTCCATGCTCTATCGCAACATGCTGGCGATGGAGACGGAAGAGATGATCCGCTCTCACCCGCTGGATGGCGTGGTGCTGATGGGCGGCTGCGACAAGACCACGCCCGGCCTCGTCATGGGTGCGATTTCCGCAGGCGTCCCGATGATCTATCTGCCTGCTGGTCCGATGCTGCGCGGCAATTATGCGGGGAAAATTCTGGGCTCCGGCTCCGATGCCTGGAAATACTGGGATGAGCGCCGCGCTGGCAATATTTCAGACGAGGAATGGCTGGGCGTGCAAGGTGGTATCGCCCGTTCCGCCGGCACGTGTATGACGATGGGCACCGCATCCACCATGACCGCGATTGCCGACGCCATGGGGCTGACATTGCCCGGTGCGTCCTCCATCCCCGCCGTGGATGCCAACCACCAGCGCATGGGCGCAGATTGCGGCCGCCGGATCGTCGACATGGTGTGGGAAAACCTCACGCCGGACCGCATCGTGACCGAGGCCGCATGTCGCAACGCCGCCATCGTTGCCATGGCGACAGGGTGTTCCACCAATGCCGTCGTGCATCTGATTGCAATGGCGCGCCGTGCCGGTGTCGATCTGACATTGGATGATCTCGACGCGCTTGGCCGCGTCACCCCGCTGATCGCCAATGTTCGCCCTTCAGGCAAAGATTACCTGATGGAGGATTTCTTCTATGCGGGCGGTTTGAGAGCACTGATGAAGCAGATCGAGGACCGGCTCGATCTCACCGCACTGACGGTGACCGGCAAGACCATGTGGGAGAATCTGGAGGGTGCAGTTGTTTACAACGACGATGTCATTCGCCCGCTCTCCAATCCGGTCTACCATGAGGGTTCGCTTGCCGTTGTGCGCGGCAATCTCTGCCCGAATGGCGGCGTCATCAAGCCCGCGGCCTGCGATCCCAAATATCATGTGCATGAGGGACCGGCGATGGTGTTCGACAGCTATCCGGAAATGAAAAAGGCCATCGATGACGAGAACCTCGACGTCACGCCGGAACATGTGCTGGTCTTGCGCAACGCAGGCCCGCAAGGTGGTCCGGGCTTTCCCGAATGGGGCATGCTGCCCATTCCCAAAGCTTTGATCAAGCAGGGTCATCGCGACATGCTGCGCATTTCCGACGCGCGCATGTCCGGTACGTCCTATGGTGCCTGCGTGCTTCATGTGTCGCCCGAGAGCTTTGTCGGAGGCCCGCTGGCACTTCTCAGGAACGGTGACACCATTCGCCTCGACCTGCCCAATCGCACCCTCGACATGCTGGTGAGCGACGAGGAACTTGCGCAGCGAAAGGCGGAATGGAAAGCGCCGGAACCACGCTTCCAGCGCGGCTATGGCTGGATGTTCTCCCGCCATGTGACCCAGGCCGATCAAGGCTGCGACTTCGATTTTCTGGAAACCGGTTTCGGCAAGACCGCAGGCGAACCGGACATTTACTGAACCAAGGAAAGAGACTGCCATGACCGACTATGTGTTGAGCGAAGCCACGCGCCAAAAGTTCAAGAAAATTTCCACCGCTTCCATTGCCACTGCCCTGTTCAAGCGCGGTTTGCGAAACCAGTTCATTCAGGGCGTTGTCCCGGTTTCTCCAAAGCCCGAAGTGATGGTCGGTCAGGCATTCACCTTGCGATACATTGTTGCCCGCGAAGACAGAAATCCGATCACCGTCTTTCGCAATGCAGACCACCCGCAGCGCGTGGCGATCGAAACCTGCCCGGTAGGCCACGTGCTGGTGATGGACAGCCGCAAAGATGCGCGTGCGGCAACCGCAGGTTCGATCCTGATCACACGACTGGCGCTGCGCGGTGCAGCGGGCGTCGTCACCGATGGCGGATTTCGCGATGCCGCCGGCATCGGCGCACTTGGCATGCCATCCTATTACGCGAAACCATCGGCACCCACCAATCTGACACTCCACGAAGCCATCGACATCAACGTCCCCATTTCCTGCGGTGATGTTGCTGTGTTCCCCGGCGATGTTCTGGTGGGAGACAATGACGGCGTCATGGTCATTCCCGCCCATCTGGCGGATGAGCTTGCCGAGGAATGCACCAGCATGGAAAGCTATGAGGAATTCGTGCTCGAACAGGTGAATGCGGGCGAAGCCATCATCGGCCTCTACCCCTGCACAAAGGACGAGTATCAGCAACGCTACGACGCGTGGCGCGAAAAGACCGGGAAATGATCTAGGGCCGGATTTATGTCAACGAAGCCTGATGGTGTCGATCAGGCGCGTGATGTAACCGGAAAAGACGGTCACCATGTCGAACTCTTCAGGTGATCTCAGCCAGAGCATCTGAAGTCCGTCCATCATGCTGATCAGTTCGGCGGTAATGGCTTCCGGGTCGGTCTCCGGCCTGATTTCGCCATCTGCGATCCCTTTTTGCAGACAGAATGCAAGATTGGTCTTCAGCGTCACGACGCGTGCGGCAAACCACGCACTTGCCGGATGATCGGCGGTGAGGCTTTCGGCGTTGAGGACGGCAAAAGCCTGCACCACATTCGGGATCGTCTGGTTGATCGCCGCGATCTCCACCAGACCGTGCAGTACCTTGCGCCAATCCAGATAATCTTCCCCCACGCTCGACGCGCTGTCGAGATCGCGCTTTTCGAGAATGGCGAGCAACAGAGCGACCTTCGTCGGAAAATAATGAAGAAGTCCCGGCAAGGACAGGCCGACATCGGCAGCGATGGCTGCAAAGGATGCGCTTTGATATCCATCTCTCGCAAAATGCTGCATGGCCGTCGTCAGAATAGCCTCTTTTCGGGCCATCCCTTTCGGCGATTTGCGCCGTCTGGGCGGTGCTTGGTCCAAGACGGGACCGTCATTCATCTTATCAGTCATAGCCATTCCATATCATCTGCATCGCATCGTCTTTAGACGGAATTTTGCTGTTTTGTCCCGTTGGCCCGGCCTTCGATCATGGCAATTGCAGGATACAAAAAAGTTGACTAATTTCAATTACCGAGTAGTCGGTAGGTTTATTGCAACGTTCGTTGGGGGATGACGTTGTTGTCAAGTTATTGCGGTGGAGGGTTTTATCATGAGTATGACAGCATCAACTATTGCCGCCGGGTCGTCCGGCAAACCCATTGAAAAATCGGTTGGCCTCCCGTTTATTCTGACCTACGGGCTGGCCAGTGTCGGCTTTTTCACGGCTGTCATGACACCCGTCGCCATGACACTGGCCGTTCGCGTCAACACGCTTGATCCTGTCGACAAAGGTGCAAGTCTCGGAACGATCCTCGGCCTCGGTGCGCTCTTTGCGCTTCTGGCGAATCCGATTTTCGGCCAGCTTTCGGATCGCACGCGCTCACGCTTCGGGCGGCGCAAACCCTGGCTGCTCGGCGGTGTGATCGTCGGCAGTCTGGCGCAGGTCTTCATGGCCTACACGTCCAGCCTGATCGTCATCGGCATTGCGTGGTGCGTGATCCAGGCCGCGTATAACGCCATGCTGGCAGCACTTGTCGCAACGGTGCCGGACCAGGTCCCGGAACACCAACGCGGCCTCGTATCAGCGCTGGCGGGCATGTCGATCTACATCGCTCTTCTGATCGGCAGCGGCATTCTCGCTTTGACGGGAACGACCAGCAACGCGATGTTCCTCATCCCCACGGCAATCGGTCTCGTATCGGTCATCATCTTCGTACTGGTGATCGAGGACCGCCCTTTGACCGACACCTCGGAAAAGTCCATCCCAAGCGTGGCAGAACTGCTGGGCAGTTTTTGGGTCAACCCCGTCAAGCATCCGGATTTCGGTTATGCCTGGCTCAGCCGTTTCATGGTGTTCTTCGGCTTTGCCGTTCTCACCTCCTATCAGGTCTATTATCTGATGGACCACTTGAAGATCGCGGAAGCCGATATCGGCGACATCATGTTTTTCTCAACGCTGATTACCGCCATCTGCGTCGTCGGCTCGTCGTTCGTTTCGGGATACGTCTCTGATCGCATCGGTCGCCGCAAAGCCTTCGTGCTGCTGGCTGCCATGACCTACGCGCTGGGCATCGTCGTCATCGTTTTCGCAAGCGATCTGGCGGTGTTTTACAGCGGCATCGCCGTTACCTCAGTCGGCTTTGGGGTCTATATGGCTGTCGATCAGGCGCTGGTGGTGGATATTCTGCCCGACAGGGAAACGCATGCGGCGAGAAATCTGGGCGTTCTCAACATTGCCAACGCCGTCCCGCAATCCATTGCTCCGGCTGTCGCACCCTTTCTTCTGGCTATCGGCAATACCGGCGGGCAAAACTATGGCGTTCTCTATGCCGTGGCAGCCGTCTGCGCCTTCCTCGGGGCGCTGGCCATCGCACCCGTTCGCGGTGTTCGTTGATACTGTAAATTTCTCTCTAACCAACAGCCAATATCGGAGGCTCGTATGATCGAGAACATTTTGACCCAGATGACGCTTGAAGAGCAGGTTTCGCTGCTGGCCGGTGCCGACTTCTGGACAACCGTGCCGGTCGAGCGCCTTGGCGTTCCGAAGATAAAAGTCACCGATGGACCCAATGGTGCACGTGGTGCAGGCTCTCTGGTCGCGGGCGTCAAAGCGACCTGCTTTCCCGTGGCCATCGCGCTGGGCGCGACCTGGAACCCCGAGCTTGTCAAACGCATGGGGGTGGCACTGGCAGGACAGGCAAAAAGCAAGGGCGCTTCGGTGCTGCTGGCACCGACCGTCAACATTCACCGCTCGGGCCTCAATGGCCGTAATTTCGAGTGCTATTCCGAAGATCCATTGCTGACGGCAGATCTTGCCGTTGCCTATATTCAAGGTGTGCAGAGCAAGGGTATTGCAGCAACCATCAAGCACTTCGCAGGCAACGAATCCGAGATCGAGCGCCAAACGATGTCATCGGATATCGATGAACGCAGCCTGCGCGAAATCTATCTGCTGCCATTCGAACGGGCGGTGAAGAAGGCCGGCGTGATGGCGGTGATGTCGTCCTACAATCGTCTCAACGGCACCTATACCAGCGAGCACGATTGGCTGCTGTCGACCGTCTTGCGCGAGGAGTGGGGCTTTGATGGGATCGTGATGTCGGACTGGTTCGGCTCGCATTCCACCGCCGCCACGGTCAATGCCGGCCTTGACCTCGAAATGCCTGGACCGACCCGAGACCGTGGCGAAAAGCTTGTTCAGGCCGTGAAGAATGGCGAGGTGAAAGCAGAAACCGTACGCGAAGCAGCCCGCCGCATCCTGACGCTTCTGGAGCGTGTCGGCGCGTTCGAAACAGCGCCCGATCTCACCGAAAGCTCGCTCGATCTGCCCGAAGACAGAGCCCTCATCCGCCAGATTGGCGCGGAGGGAGCCGTTCTGCTGAAAAACGAAGGCGTGTTGCCCCTCGCCAAGACCACGCTGGATAGCATCGCGGTTCTCGGCCCCAATGCCGCCGAAGCGCGCGTCATGGGAGGCGGCAGTGCACAAATCGCGGCGCACTACACCATCAGCCCGCTTCAGGGCATCAAGGCAGCGCTTTCCAACGCCAATAGCGTGCACCACGCGATTGGATGCAGCAACAATCGCCTCATCAATGTGTTCAGCGGCGATATGCATGTCGATTATTTCAAGGGTCGGAAGCTGGAAGGCTGCCCCGTACACAGCGAACCTGCCGCCAAGGGCGAATTCTTCTGGTTCGACCTGCCATCGCCAGATCTCGATCCAGCCAGCTTTTCCGCGCGGATCATCGCAAGTTTCGTCCCCGCTGAAAGCGGAGAGCACATCTTCGGCATGACGAATGCCGGCCTCGCCAAACTCTATGTGGATGGAAAACTGGTCGTGAACGGCTACGACGACTGGACGCCTGGCGACAATTACTTCGGCACGGCCAACACCGAACAGAGACAGGCGGTGGAACTGGAGGCGGGACGCAGCTACACGCTGGCAATCGAATATTGCTCGCCAGCAGATACCACGGATGGAATTCACCTGACGGCCATTCGCTTCGGTGTGGAAAAGCCGCTGGGTGATGCTGCAATAGAGGACGCTGTTGCCAAGGCTGCGGCCTGCGATGTCGCCATCCTTTTCGTTGGCCGTGAGGGCCAATGGGACACGGAGGGTCTTGACCTGCCCGATATGCGGCTTCCCGGGCGTCAGGAAGAGCTAATCGAGAAGGTTGCGGCCGTCAACTCGAACACGGTGGTCGTGCTGCAAACGGGCGGCCCTGTGGAAATGCCTTGGCTGGACAAGGTTCAGGCGGTTCTACAAATGTGGTATCCGGGCCAGGAACTTGGAAACGCGGTCGCCGACGTTCTGTTTGGCGATGTCGAACCCGGCGGTCGTCTGCCGCAGACGTTCCCGAAGTCGCTGTCCGACAACTCCGCCGTCACCGACAATCCACGTGTCTACCCCGGTCAGGACGGCCATGTGCGCTATGACGAGGGTGTCTTCGTCGGCTACCGCCACCATGACAGTCATGGCGTGGAGCCGCTCTTCCCGTTCGGCTTCGGGCTTGGATATACGCAATTTGCGTGGAGCGACGCCAAGGCATCCTCATCTCAGATGGGTGAAGACGGGATCACCGTCACGCTCGACGTCACCAACACGGGTGCGCGCAAGGGCTCTGAGGTGGTGCAGCTTTATGTGCGACCACTTGGTTCTTCTGTTTCAAGGCCGGATAAGGAATTGCGGGCCTTCGCCAAGCTTGAACTCGAGCCAGGCGAAACCAAAACGGCAACGTTGAAAGTGTCGGTACGCGATCTCAGCTTCTTCGATGTCGACGCAAAGGCGTTCCGGTCGGAGGCTGGTGACTATGAATTGGTGCTGGCCGCCAATGCCGCCGATATCAGAAGCCGGATCGCGATTACCAACCCGGCAGTTTGGTTGGGCAAAGCCAGCGACGTCTCAATCTGAGAAATCGGTCGGCACAGGTGTCTATTCCCCTGTGCCGACCGCCAGCACACCCCTCTACACTCAGATTTGGCCGCCACGTTGGCGCGTGAGAGATGAGAGGTCGCGACGCAGATAGCCGCCCTGCCCGATCTGTTGAGCAAAATGCCCGTCTTCCACAATGGTCTTGCCGCGCAACAGCAACCGGACCGGCCATCCACGGATATCCAGCCCCTCGTAAGGCGTGTAATCTGCACCGTGATGCAGCATATCATTGCGGACGGTGACGCTTTTGTTTGGATCCCAAAGCGCGATATCGGCATCGGCGCCAACAGCGATGGTGCCTTTGCGGGGGTAGAGCCCATATAATTTGGCGTGATTGGTCGATGTCAGCGCCACGAACTGGTTGATGTCGATCCGGCCCTTCATCACGCCTTCCGAAAACAGGATCGGCAGGCGCGTTGCAACGCCGGGGATGCCATTCGGAATCCAGCGAAAGTGTCGCTTGCCCTTCTCGTTGAGCTTGCCTTCCGGATCATCGAAGCGGAAGGGGCAATGGTCGGACGAGAACAGATCAAAAACGCCCTGTTCCAACCCTTCCCAGCAGGCGTCCTGACTGGACTCATCGCGCGGCGGCGGCGAGCAGACGTACTTTGCGCCTTCCATCTCGCTCTGATCAAGATCGTCGGCGGTCAGCATAAGATATTGTGGGCAAGTCTCACCGGCAATTTTCTGGCCACGCTGGCGCGCTCGGCGGATTTCCTCCATCGCCTCGCGGTTGGAGACGTGAACGATGACGATGGGCACATCAACGATTTCAGCCAGCGACAATGCCCGGTGGGTCGCCTCGCGCTCGGCAGCAATCGGTCGCGTCGTGGCGTGGAATTTCGGTTCAAATTTGCCGTCTTCCTCGTGGCGACCGATCAGGTAGCGGATAGCATCCTCGTTTTCGCAGTGAACCATGACCAAAGCGCCGGTGCGCCGTGCGGTATCCAGCGTGGCGAGGATTTCGTCGTCACGAAGCCGCAGGCCCTCATAGGTCATGAAAACCTTCAGTGAGGTATAGCCATCCTCGACCAGCGCCGGCAGTTCCTGCCCGAGCACTTCTGCGGTTGGATCGGTAATGACCAGATGGAAGGACACGTCGACATGGCATTTGCCTTCCGCCTTGGCGTGATAGACCT
Source organism: Rhizobium skierniewicense Ch11 (assembly GCF_023757665.1). NCBI lineage: Bacteria > Pseudomonadati > Pseudomonadota > Alphaproteobacteria > Hyphomicrobiales > Rhizobiaceae > Rhizobium > Rhizobium skierniewicense. The sequence continues at coordinate 73,259 of NZ_RXPG01000001.1, read as the reverse complement.
TCAGCGCCTCACGCAGCGATTGCCCCTTTTCCTGCATGCAGAATGCCAGAACCGTGCTGTTGCCGCCGATGGCGGCCGAGCGGGTGCCGCTGTCGAAATCATCGGCCATGACAATGCCGTCGCCTGAGGGCTGGTCGAGATGGACGTGGCTGTCGATGCCGCCGGGTAGGACAAAGAGGCCTGTGGCGTCGATGATCTCGTCCGCCTCGGTCAATTCAGCGGCCAGTGCGGCGATGCGGCCATCCTTGATGCCGACATCGCTGACGAAGGTGTCACTCGCTGTCACCACGGTTCCGTACCTGATCACCGTATCGAAACGCATCATTCCATGTCCTTCTTGTCGTTCATATGGTCAGCTTGCCTTTGCAAATCCCGCATCGCCAGAGAGGATGCGGTCAAGTGCAGCCGTGAAGCGATCGACCTCTTCAAGCGTGTTGTAATGCACCATCGAGACACGCAGCATGCCGCCATGGTCGGTCAGGCCGAGATATTCGGCAAGCCGTCTCGAGTGGAAATCACCAAAGCGCATGGCAATGTGGTCGTTATCCATCGCCTTGCAGAGCTCGCCAGCATCGCGGCCATCGAAGCGGAAGGCAATCGTCGGTACGCGTGTCTCATCATGGTTGAAACGCTGTCCGACGATCCGGCAATCATTGCGGGAGCGCAGGTAGCTCAAGAGCCGCTCAGCCAGCAGGTTTTCCTGTGCCGTGATGGCTGCAAACGCCGCCTCTATCTTCCGGCGCACCGTGCCTGTCTCGCCTGCCTGCTCACCAAGAGCGGTGAGGTAGTCAACGATACCGCAGGTGGAATAGGCAAGCTCGTAATTCGGGTTGCCCGGCTCCAGCTTGCCCGGCACTTTGTCCTTGCCGTAAAAGTAGTGATAAATCGTATCGAGCTCGAGCAGCAGATCGTACTTGCCATACATCATCGCGTAATGCGGGCCATAGGTCTTGTAGAGGCTGAAGACGTAATAATCGACATCGAAGGCCTGCACATCGACGGCCCGGTGTGGGGCATAGGCTACAGCGTCGACACAAATCTTTGCTCCGCGCGCATGGACGAAATCGGCGATCTCCCGGATAGGATTGATCGACCCGAGGATGTTGGAGACGTGCGTGACGCAAACCATTTTCGTCCGCTCGCTCATCAGTGGCTCCAGATCGGCCAGATCGAGCTGAAGCGTTTCCTTGTTCAGCGGCCAGAATTTCAGCGTAATGCCCGCATCCTGCAACCTGTCCCAAGGCCCAATGTTGGATTCGTGATCGCTGACGGTGACGATGATCTCGTCACCGGTGGACAACTGGCTTTGCATGGTGCGGGCCAGATTTTGCAAAAGCGAGGTCGTGGAACTACCAAAAACGATCTCCTCCGGACGCGAGGCGTTGACCAGATGCATGGCGGCGGTGCGGGCTTCGTAGAGCGCTTTCGCGGCGTTCTGCGACACCTCGTAAGAGCCGCCGATCTGGACGTTTGTCTCGATCAGGAAGGTCGTGATGCGCTCCAGCGCGCTTTTGAGGATTTGCGATCCGCCCGCATTGTCAAAATAGGTCCAGCCGCGAGATAGGCCCGGAAACTGACTGCGGACATAATCCATGTCGAGTGGTGAAGGTGTGGTCATCGCTGATATCTCCCGGACTGTATCTTTTTTTAATGATTGAGAACGGCGCGGAGAAAGCCGCGTGTTCGCTCTTCTTTCGGAGTGTCGAAAATTTCTGATGGCGCACCCCATTCAACAAGGCGTCCGCCATCCATGAAGATGACGCGATCTGCGACCTGTCGGGCAAAACCCATTTCGTGCGTGACGATCACCATCGTGACACCGGTGCCTGCCAGCTTGCGCATCACGTCCAGAACCTCGCCGACCATTTCCGGGTCGAGTGCCGATGTGGGCTCATCGAAAAGCAAGACACGCGGCTCCATGGCCAGAGCGCGAGCAATCGCCACGCGTTGCTGCTGGCCGCCGGAAAGCTGCCCGGGAAATTTCTCCGCCTGCTCGGAAATACCGACACGCGCCAAAAGCTCGCGGGCCTTGCGTTCTGCTTCTGCTTCCGGCGTTTTTCTCACCCGGATGGGCGCGATCATGACGTTTCTCAGCACCGTCATATGCGGAAACAGGTTGAAGGACTGAAACACCATGCCAACTTCGGCGCGTACCTTGGCCAAAGCCGGACCGGGCGCAACGCGGATGCCATCCACGGTAATGGTGCTTTCGGGGGCAAAGGCCTCCAGATGATTGATGCAGCGAATGAGTGTCGATTTGCCGGAACCGGATGGACCGATGACACAGACAACCTCCCCCTCGGCGACATCGAGATCAATGTCGTGCAGAACGGTGAAAGTGCCGTAGGCTTTGGTCAATCCGCGTATGGAAATGAGGGGCGTGCCGTTCTTTTCCATTACCGTTTCCCCCGGTTGAAGTGCTTTTCAAGGCGCGCGACCACCGCGACCATGGGCCAGAGCAGGGCGATGTAAATAAGGGCGGCCCCGATCAGCGGCGTCGGGTTGGCATTCAGGGCCTGCGCCTGCGTTGCCTGTTTCAACAGGTCCGGCATGGCGACCACGGACGCAAGAGCGGTGTCCTTCATGACATTGATGCAATTATTGGTCAGCGGTGGAATGACGATGCGGATGGCCTGCGGCAGAATGATGTCGACCATCGTGTTGCGGTTGGAGAGGCCAAGTGCAGCGGATGCCTCAAACTGACCATGGGGAACAGCCTCTATGCCAGCGCGAAAAATTTCCGCGGTGTAGGCGGCGGACACGAGCGACAGTGCGGTGACCGCCGAGAGAAAGGGCGACAGTCTGATACCGACGAACGGCAGGGCGTAATAAACGACAATCAGCAGGACAAGCAGTGGTATGGACCGAAAAATATCGATGTAAACGCGGATCAGCAGTTTGACGAATGCCGGCGCATAAAGACGCGCCACCGCCAGAAAAAGACCGCCGACCAAGCCGCAGATAATGCTGGTCATGCCGATCTGGAGCGTGACGGCCAGTCCCCAGAGCAGTTGCGGCAGACTGTTGAGAAAGACTGAAGCATTGAAGAAGGTGTTGATGAGGTTCATGCCGGACAGGCTCCCTTGGCGATCCGGCGAGACAAGCTTGTCCCGCCGGATGCTGTTTAAACCTTACTTGGCCTTCGGCATATCGAGAACGGCAACGGTCGAGGTCGTGTCCTCGGCCTTTGCACCGAACCATGTCTCGTGCAGCTTGGCGATGAAGCCTTCGCCCTTCAAAGTGGTGATGACCTTGTTGACCTCTTCTGCCAGTGGATCACCCTTGTTGAACATGATCGAGTATTTCTCGCCAGTCGGAATACGCTCGACAACCTTCAGCTCCGGCTTGTCCTTGGCGTAGTAGAGCAGGGCCGGAATGTCGGAGATATAGCCGTCGATCCGGCCCGCAACGAGGTCGAGCATGGCAGGCTGCAAGCCTTCGAACTTGCGGATTTCACCAAGCTTGTATTCACCCTTGTGAGCTTCTGCCCACATATCGCCTGTCGATGCCGTATCGACACCGACGACCTTGTCGCTCATGCCTTTGAGACCGGTGATGCCGGAGGCGGCTGTCACCGTCAGAGACTGGTCGCTATCGTAGTAGGGCTGGGCGAAGGTAACGGATGCCAAACGTTTTTCGGTAATGGTGATCGAGGAAATCGCCATGTTGATGCGGCCGGATTGGACGGCTGGAAACAGGCCGTTGAATGGCGTGTTGACGAATTCGACGGACTTGCCGAGACGCTTTGCGATTTCGTTGACAAGATCCACCTCAAAGCCGGTGACCTTGCCACTGGCGTCTTCAAATTCCCATGGAACGTTGCCGATATTGGCGCCGACCGTCAGATCTGCAGCCTGAACGTTGACTATACCAAGCGCTGAAACCAGCCCGGCGAGAAGTGTGCTTTTGATGCGCGAAACGTGGTGCATTCGAGAACCCCTTGTTTTATGTTTTAAGCCAATCTACGTTGGTCTAACTGGTCAGACCAGTCCGACCAAACAAGCACGTGGTTTTGTGCTTTGCAAGACGTTGCTTAAAAAATATATCGGATGGGCCGCGGCTGCTTCACGTCAATAGGGATCGAATGCTCAACAAAACGCTTGTGCCACAATCAGTTGCCCGCGAAATCCAGGCCATGATCCAGGCCGGGCAATTGAAGGCCGGCGAGAAAATTCCGTCACAGCGCGAATTCTCCCAAAGATTCGGCATCAGCCGGGCATCCCTTCGTGAGGCGCTGCTGACCCTTGAAACGCTTGGCCTGCTGAAAACAGAAGCTGGGCGCGGAACGTATGTGGCTGCGATTGACGCAACGGCAGGTCAAGCCGGACATATGGCGCCGTGGCGCTATTCGGAAAGCCACTCGGTTTTCGACGTCTTCCAAACGCGCATCCTGCTCGAGGGAGAAATCGCCCGGCTTTCGGCTGGGCGACTGTCCCAGACACAGCTCGAAAAGATGGAAAAGGCGACGAAGACGATGGAGGATTGCTGGGCCAATCAGGATCTGCTCGCCAATGTCGAAGCCGATCTCGCGTTCCATGGCACCATCGTATCCGCCTGCTCCAACACGATGCTGAAGGCGCTGTATCAGACAGTGCGGGACCAGGTGACCGAAACCCAGCGCCAGCCTATCCCCATCACCGACCCGGAAAGAATGCGGCAATCCATTGCCGAACACCGCCGCATCATTGCCGCTCTCAAGGCAAATGACGGCGCTTTGGCCCGGGTCGAGATGGAGTCTCATATTCGCAATACGGCACGGTGTGCTGGCTTGCAGCCCTGATCGCCTCGAAGGCTAAAGATGATGATAGGCGCGCTTGTAATAGATCAAGGCCTTGTCGGCGTCGCTTTGACGAAGGGACTTCACCGCACAAAACAAAACCCTGTGTGTGCCGATATCCTGCATATCCGAAATCACACACTCGAACGATACCATCGCATCGTCCAGCACGGGCGCACCTGTTACGCCAGCGTGCCAGTTCGCCGCAGCAAAACGGTCATCGACCGGCGTTTTTCCACCGAACAGCGATGACAGCGTTTCATGCTCTGCAGTCAGCACATTGACGCAAAGCGTCTTGTTTTCCATCACCGCGTTGAACACGGATGCAGTGCGGTTGAGGCATATCAACAGTGTCGCGGGACTGTCTGTCACGCTGCAAACTGCGGTCGCAGCAAAGCCTGCCTTACCCCCCGGTCCATCCGTCGTGATAATGGTGACGGCGGCACCCATTTTCGCCATGGCATCGCGGAAGTCTTGCTGACTGACATCCACAACAGCCTCCACCGGTGATGAGAGATTTGGCATCGTGTTCATTTGATCGTCCTTTCTCCATTCCGAATTGTCATGACGCGGTTCACGCTGCCGATGCGACGCGCGCCATTGCAGGAAGCGCTAGCGCCGTCTCAAGTCTCAAAGCCACACTCGCTGCGAGGTCTTCACGCCAAGGCCGCGCCACGACTTGCAGAGCAACGGGCAATCCGCCAGCAGAGATCGACACCGGCACGGACACAGCTGGCAGGCCGAGATAGCTGAAGGGGCGTGTGAACGAGGTCATGGCACTTACCACCGCATTCATCGTGGGGCTTGTGCCGACATCCACCTCCGAAGACAAAGGCGGCACGAAGGGCATGGTAGGCGCGATGAGCACATCTGATTGGGCAAAAGCGACATTGAGAAAGTCTTGGAGCATGACCGACCGTATCTGCAAAGCCCGCAGGTAGATGGGGGCGGGCACCGCAAGGGACTGCGACAACCGCATACGGATTTGCGGACCGTAATCGTCGGGGCGCTCACGCATCCAGTCAAAGTGCACAGCACCGGCTTCCGCCATGGCAACGACATTGGCGAGTTCTGCAATTGTTGACAGATCGGGCATGGACGCCTGCGCGATGCTGGCAACCTCTGATTTCAGGGCTGTGATGGCTATATCGACGCCCTGCGAAACATCGCTATCCAGCCCCGACGTGAAGAGACCACCCGCGATGCCGATGCGGATGGACGAGAGATCGGTGTGAAGCGGCCCAGGCTTTTCAACATCCATGCATGTCGTATCGCGATCATCCGGGCCGGAAATGAGTTGTAACATCAGATAGGCGTCTTCGACCGTGCGCGCCAAAGGACCCACGCAGTCTTGCGAGAAAGACAATGGCATTGCCCCATGTCGGCTCACACGGCCCTGCGTCGGCTTGATACCGACAACACCACAGCATGCGGCGGGCAAGCGGATCGAGCCGCCGGTATCGGAACCAAGTGCCCCCAATACGACACCACCTCCCACCGCGGAACCGGAGCCGGAGGACGAGCCGCCGGTGATGCGCGCCGCCTCAATCGGGTTCAATGCCCGGCCATGGTGGAAATTGTGGCCGGTCGGCCCCATGGCGAATTCACTCATATTCAGGCGACCGATGGACAGCGCGCCTGCGCTTTGCAAGCGCTCCATCACGGTGGAGGTGGAGGTTGCCACGTGTCCCGCCCGTATTTTCGAGCCGCAACCGGTCACGAAACCGGCGCGATCATACATGTCCTTGTGGGCGAGCGGAACGCCGTGCAACGGCCCCACGCTGTGGCCGGATGCAAGCGCGGCATCGGCCCTCTTCGCCGCATCGAGTGCAGCTTCGTGTTCAATATCGATGAAGGCGTTCAACCGTGTCTGGCCGGCGGTCGCGCGATCGAGCGCAGCCTGCGTCATCTCCAGCGAGGTGATCTTTCCGGCACGGATCGCGTCTGCGGCCTGTGTCAACGAGGTGGGATTATCGAGGCTCATCGCTTTGCCTCGGACATCAGAAGTGCATCGAAATGCGCGGGTTCCACATTGAACAACGCGCCACCTTTGCCCAACGGCGACGGTGCGATTGCAGCGATATCGCGGGCCATCTCTCCGGCCATGGCCACCAGTTCCGCTTCGACCGCAGGCCGCGCCCAATAGGCTTGCGCCAAAGCAGCGACCATATTCGTGTTATCCATCAGCTGAAATCCTGTGGTTGACGGTTGCGGACGAGCTGGCTGAGCGACACGGCAACGACAAGCGCTCCTCCGTAAAACAGGTTCTGCACGTAGGCATCCGCGCCCAGCATGGTCAGCCCGGTGATGCCGGTGACGAGGAAGTAGACGGCGATGACGGCGCCGAAGGCATTGAACCTGCCCGGCGAGATGGTCGTTGCACCCAAGAAGGCCGCGGCAAAGGCGGGAAGCAGGAGGTTGAGGCCCGAGAGCGGATCGGCAGAGCCGGTCATTCCCGCATACAGCATGCCCGCAAAGGCCGAAATCAGGCCCGATAATATGAAGGACGTGGCGCGGACGCGGTCGACATGGATGCCGCTCAGGCGAGATACTTCCCGACCACGCCCGACAAATAGGAGCTTGCGACCGGCGATGGTGAATTCCAGTGCATACCACAGGATGACGGCCAGGATCATGGCGTAGAAAAAGGCCAGGGGAATACCCAGGAAACGGTTGATGATGACCCATTTGACGAGGTCCATGGAAACGCCCGAGATCGTTTGCGAATTGCTGACCCAAAGGATCAATCCGTTAACGAAGGTCCCGACGCCGAGCGTCACGATCAGGGAATGGATGCGAAAATAGAGGACAAAGAAAGCATTGACGGCACCAATCACGATGCCGCTGAGAAGAGCCAGCAGGATGACGGGGACGATCGGCCAACCGAGTTTCACATTCAGCACGGCGATCAGCATGCAGCTCATCGTCAAGGTCGATGCCCCAGACAGGTCGAAATCCCCTGAGGTGAGCGGTATGATGATGGCAAGCGTCAGCACCACGAGAATGGCCTGAGAACCGAACAGAGTCGAGAAACTGCGCCAGCTTAAAAAGGAATCCGGCATGAGGGTACCGAAAATGACGATGAGCAGCAGCCAAGCGCCAACCAGCGCAAAGCGCTCGCCCTCCGTCTTCAGGGTAAACCGGCTTTTTGGCGGCGATGCCAATTTGGTTGTCGGCATGTCGAGCGTCGTCATTCTGCGGCCTCCGCTTCATGGCTGTGGAAACAGGCTTCCGTAATGACGCGGCGGCTGATCTGCGAGCCTTTCAGCTCGATTACCGGGCGACCGCGCGAAAAGACGATGATGCGATCACATATCTGTTCCAGTTGTTCGTTGTCGGTCGAGGCGCAGAGAATGGCGGTGCCATCCGCCGCTGCCCGGTCCAACGCTTTGAAGATTTGCTGGCGCGCACCGAAATCGACGCCCTGGGTGGGTTCGTCCAGCATCAAGAGCTTCGGCTTGACCTGCAACCATTTGGCCAAGAGGACTTTCTGCTGGTTGCCGCCAGACAGAGACGCAAGCGGCAAATGCGGGTTCTGCGGCCTGACATCATAGAGCTGCGCCAGCCGCGCTGCGTCTCGGGTCATGGCCGATCGGTCAAGTCCGTAGGGTTTCAGCAAATTGTCGAGAACGGGCAACGTGATATTGTCGGTGACGGAAAGGGTTCCGACACCAGCGGCACCCAGCCGATCGCCCGGTAGAAATGCGATGCCCATCTGCTGAGCGGCAAACGGTGTCATTGCGCCAACGCCAGACGTCTTGCCTGCAAGCATGATTTCACCTTCGCCGCGCCTTGCGCCATAAAGCAGGTAGGGAACTCGGGCAAAGCCGGAGCCGATCAAGCCCGTGACGCCCAGTGTTTCGCCCTCGCGAATGTCGAAATCAAACGGTGCGGTGGTACCATCCGACAATCCTCTCACGCGCACTGCCGCCGCAACCCCGCTGGGCGCCATACGCCTTTTCTCGAACGCATCGACACGTGATCCGACGATGGTATCCAGGATGGATTGGCGCTCCGAACTGTGTGTATCCATAATGCCGACGAGTTCGCCGTCCCGCAGCACTGCAACACGGTCGGTAATGTCACGCACTTCATCGATGTCATGGGTGACGATAACAACGGAAGCGCCGGTTTTCACGATGGAACGGATGAGAGCAAACAGCCTTTTGACATCTTCGGCCGGCAGAAACGGCGTTGGCTCATCCAGCACCAATATACCTTCCCCGCCATAGCCTGCATCCGACGCTTTCAGATCCTCGAAGGCCCTGATAATGGCAACGAAGGCACGCTCCACCGGTGACAGCGACGCCACAGTTTGAAACGGATCGATAAACAGGTCGAACTGCGCAAACAGTTTCGATATCGCCGACGCTTCACGTCTCCAATTGACGAACCAGGGTGATTTCTGACCAAGGGCGGTGACCCGCATATTCTCCAGCACGGTCAGCGATGACACGAGACCGAGATGCTGGTGGACAAACGCCACACCGCGCTTCTTAATCTCCATGGGATCGAGCGGCAAAGGCATTTTCTGCCCCCAGAGAATGACCTCGCTGCCTGGCTCCGGCTGGTGGAAACCCGCCAGAACCTTGATCATGGTGGATTTCCCCGAGCCGTTCTGACCGAGAAGTCCGAACACCTCGCCGCGCCGGATCGACAGCGACACGCCCTTCAGCGCATCGTAACTGCCAAAGCGCATGCGGATGTTTTTCATGGTGAGCACGGCATTATCTGTCATGATGCTGCTCCCGCTTCAACGGCTGATTACTTCAGTTTCCAGAGCTTGCGGAACCCGTCCAGATGGGCATCGCCGTAGCCATCGTTGAAGTTGGCGGGCGTCCCTGCGGTCGCGATATTGCTTTCGTCAAACACCAGCAAGGGGACATTCAGCTTCGCCACCTCAGGCTTGCCGCACAGCATGCGCATGATGTTGTCGATGGCCGCATAACCTGCCCAGCCGAGGCTTTCGCCGACATCCATCTCCACCTGACCTGCCCGGACCATATCCAGCACGAAAGGAGTTCCGTTGAAACTGGCAAGCTTGACGCTGCCCTCCGCACCGGTGATGCGCATGGCGGGGATAACGAACTGCGACATGGAGTCGTAGATCGGCAGAATATAGTTGATCGACGGATCAGCCAGCAAAGCGGACTGGGTGCCCGATTGTATCTTCGTCGCCCATTCGGAGACGGGAACGTCGAGATGTTTTACCTTGCAATCCGGGCAAAGCGCCGCCAGTTGATCCTTGATGGCCTGGACGAACGGGATGGAGGGCAGGACATCGGATGAGCCGATGACCAGCACATTGGGCTTGCCTTCCGTCTGGGCATAGGCCCAGGCTGCCAGCAGCTTTCCGGCGCCGGTGAAATCAACCTTGCCGGAATAGTCGACGCTCGGGACCGCCTTTTGGGTCACGTCATAAAAATGGGTGGTGGAGATTTTCAAACCGGCAGCGCGGGCCTCGCCCAGTTGGGGCCCAAGCACTTCGGGGTTCAGACCACCAGCCAGATCAAGAGCGTCATATTTCTGGCTGATGGCCTGGGAAACACCTTGAACCCACTGGTCTATTTTCAGTTGGTTATCCCACGTCGTATAGGTGAAGCCGACTTCCTTGGCCGCCTCAGACATCGCTTTTTGTAGCTCGACATTAAACGGAATCGTCATGGAAATGGGAATGGAGAGAACCTTCTTGCCCGCCATGCAGGACTTGGCATCGAAGGCTTCGCCCGGAGGCGTGAAAACCGGCATGGCGCGGTGTTGCTCGACGATGGCTTTGGCATCCGCCATGGGGTCTGCGGAGGCTGGGCACGACATGGCCGCGAGAGCGGAAACAGCCAACACTGAACTGACGGCAAGCAGGCGCATGAACAACATTCCCCTCTTTGATCCCGGTCCATCCCGGTGTTTTCAAGGCCGCTAATGAGCGGCTTTACGGGTAATGTACGTACATATTCAAACTGCCGTCAATCGCTTTTTGCCTATTTTTTTGCACTGCACACAAAAGCGGCGAATGCCGAAAAGCCCGACAATACATCGCTTCAATTGTGATCATTCCGACGCCGGAATCCCTTTGCGATGAGCGCATAAAGATGCCCGACCGCCGGGACGACGGTTCTTATGTCTGCACATATGGAGGTTGATTAGTGGCGAGTTGCGTTCGCATGCCATGCGATAATCATTCCCGCAAAACCAAACAGCGAGAAGATCAGAAAGCTCGTCCCGTAATGTCCGCTGATCGCATAGACGCTAGCGAACGAGGACGGTCCAACGATGACGCCGATGAATGTATAGACCAGGACGCCGCCGGTGATGGCACCAACCCTGCCCTCCGGCGCGTTGTGCGCAACCTCGGCCAGAAGCACGCCATTCCAGCCGATCGTTACCGCACCCATCGCAACGAACAGCGCCACCTGCGCCATGACCGGCAGCTCCGGCAACCAGTACAGCAGAACATAACCGACCCCACCCAGCAAGCCGAGCAGGGAGAGCGTGATATATCCACCGCCAATGCGATCGGCGACGACACCCCAGAAAATACGTCCGAAGGCCCCGGCAAACTGCATCGCGGCAGCGACAGAACCAGCCGCCAGAAGCGACCACCCCGCATCATGCACCAGTGTGACGACCGCGAAGGCGGACACGGAAAGTTGCATGGCCGAGTAGGCAAATCCGAGACAACTCAGCGCACGTAGACGCGGATTGCGCCAGATCGTCGATTGCTCATCGATCAGCCCTCGCAACAGGGACGGCACTTTCTTCTGCATCTTGGGTTCCGCCGCATGGGTCATCGCCAGCAAACCCATCGTGAGAAGCGGAGCGACAGCGCCAATCAACAGAGCCACATGCCAATCGACATAGCGCGACAGAAACGGAAAGGCGAAGCTGGCAAGGATACCGCCCAGCGGCACGCCTGACTGCTTCAGGGAAAAGACGATATTGCGCCTGTTTTGCGGTGTGACGCGGCTGAGCATCTCAGACGAAGCCGGGTTGTTTAGGCCATAGCCAATCCCGATCAACAGAGATGCCAATATGATCAACAGGATATTCGCAGTCGCTATCCCGGCAAAGCCGATGACGAAGCAAGTAAGCGCGATCTGCTCGATCTTGACAGGACCGAAGCGCTGTACAAGCGTTCCCGCAACAGCCGAAGAGAACATGCCGGACGCGTAGATGAGGCTGATCTGGTAACCGATCCAGTAAGCGCCAATATCGAGGTCCGCCGCCACGGTTGGCGCAATCGCCGTCAAGGCGAGCACGCTGGCCGTGGCAACAATCTGGATGAGCGTGGCTGCAATCAATGTCTGCGCGAGCGAAGATGCAGGGTGCGTTGGCGGGACCTGTTCGGCGACTAAATCCGACATGCGTATCAATATCCTGGGAAATGTACATCCGGTATATGTACGTACTAATTGATTTGACGCCACCTCGCAAGCATCCCCGTGCCAGGTAGACCGCCAACTGAATTTTGTTTGCGTTTGGATGGCAAAGAGGATTGAACATCTTGCTACAAGAATGCGGCCACACGCGCTGAGATGGGATGAGACGGGCTTGGATCATAAAGGCACTGACTGGAAGCCGGAAATCGATACCGCGCCTCTCTACTTACAGGTCGCACATCATCTCGAGAGCCGCATCAACAAGGGCGACTATCCCGTCGGCTCCCTGCTTCCCACCGAAAACGAAATTGCGATCAGTCTTGGCGTGAGCCGCCAGACTGTCCGTCAGGCGATTGGCACATTGCGGACAAAAGGCCGCCTTTCGGCGCGCAAAGGCGTGGGAACCCGCGTCGAGGCCGGGTTTGATCCGGAAAACAAACGTTTCATTGCCCATTCGCGCTCCGAGCTGTTCGAGATTGCTGCCGAGACGGAATTCGTGATCGACACGAAAGAGGAAATTTCCGCGCAGGGCAAACTGGCCGTCGAGCTGGGCTGCCGTCCGGGCCGCAAATTCTACCATATGGCGGGTATCCGGTACTCGGGCGGCGGCAACAGAGCCTTTTCCTGGAACGAAGTCTACGTCGACGCCAAACTGTCGGCTGCGGTCAAAGACATCACTGTCGCCCGCAGCGCCATCTTCCATTACATAGAGCAGTTTACCGGTGAAAAAATCCAGGAAATCCAACAGGATATCAAGCCTCTTGCACTGGATGAGGTGACCGCCGGCAAGCTTGGCGTGAAGGCTGGAGATCTCGCACTCGTTGTGACACGACGCTATTACGGGTCTGGTCGGCGACTGCTGGAATATGCGTTTCAGGTTTTGCCTGCCGAGCGCTTCACCTTTACCACGACGCTTCGCGCCGAAAGCTGAAGCCCGCGCCGATGGTGCATTAGACAGCCCATATTTGCTGAATTGATTGGCGATCTGCCCTCCTGCCTGCTGTTTGACGATTTTGGCAGCAGAGCGTGTCTGCGCCCAAAAACACCAAATGATCAATAAATAGGCAAGCCTAAACTTACGTCATTTTTGGCTTTACAGCCCCAAATATTTTTGCATTAGTTCGTACATACTGCTCCAAATTTCCACCAGGTAAAAAGGGGAACCACATGGATATCGGTGTTTTCATTCCCATCGGAAACAATGGCTGGCTTATCTCCACCACGTCGCCGCAATACATGCCCAGCTTCGAGCTCAACAAACAGATCGTTCAGAAAGCCGAAAAATATGGGCTGGAATTTGCCCTGTCGATGATCAAGCTGCGCGGCTTCGGTGGCAAGGCGGAGTTCTGGGACTACAATCTGGAAAGCTTCACGCTGATGGCCAGTCTGGCAGCGGTGACCGAGCGGATCAAACTCTTCGCATCGACTGCGGTTCTCACATTGCCGCCTGCCATCGTTGCACGCATGGCCACGACCATCGACAGTGTCGCGCCTGGCCGCTTTGGCGTGAACATCGTCTCCGGCTGGCAGATGGCTGAATATGACCAGATGGGTATGTGGCCCGGCAACGACTATTTCGGTTACCGATATGACTATTCGACCGAATATGTGCATATCATGAAAGAGCTCTGGGCCAACGGCGAATGCAGTTTCGAAGGCACGCACTTCACCATGAAGGACTGCATGATGAAGCCTACGCCGCAAAACAAGATCGAGATCGTTGCCGCCGGGCAAAGCCCGCGGGGAATGGAATTTGCCGCGCAATATGCCGACTACAACTTCGTCATGGGGGCCGGTATCAACACGCCGACAGCCTACGCGCCCAACAACACCAAACTTCTCGAGGCCGCAGCAAAGACCGGTCGCGATGTCGGCGCTTACGTGCTGTTCATGCTGATTGCCGAAGAGACGGACGAACTCGCCAAGGCAAAGTGGGAAAGCTACCGCGAGGGTGCCGATGTCGATGCCTTGGCATGGATGGCCGATCAGGGCAGCAAAGACGCGACCGCCGACGCCAATTCGACGGCCAAGCACATCAACCTGCCCGAAGGTGCCGTCAATTTCAACATGGGGACATTGGTCGGCTCCTACGCCAATGTCGCGCGCATGCTGGACGAAGCGGGTAATGTTCCCGGCACAAAGGGCATCATGCTGACATTCGATGACTTTCTGGTTGGCCTTGACAAGTTTGGAGAGCGCATCCAGCCCCTGATGGCATCGCGAAATGCAACGCAGATCGCAGCCGAATAAAATGAACCGGACGCCTCCCGCAATGGTGGTCGCCGACCCGGCGATCAAGATCGGTCATGCGTTCGATCCTCTCGAGCTTATCGACCCCGGCCTGGCAGATCGAACCTATCGTTTGGCGCCAGCGCCGGACAATGGACTGGCCGCCGCGCCGGTCCCGTCCTTATCTGCCGATCTGCCATGGCGCACGGCTGGCGTCGAAGAACTCCTTTCGGCGTTTGCGGAAAATCGCATCTCACCCACCGGCGTTCTGGATGAACTGAACGATGCGATCCGGTCCAGCACGGCTGGTGCTGAGGCCGTGTTGCGTTTTGTACCGGGCTTTGAGGCTGCGGCTCGAGACAGCGAAACACGCTGGCGCAACGGCACGGCGAGGCCGCTGGAGGGTATACCCTTCGGCGTGAAGGATATTATCGACGTCGCCGGTGCAAGCGTCACCTCCGGCTCACATTTTACAGGCAAGCGCATTGCACCTGATGATGCCGCCGTCGTAGCGCGATTGCGCGCAGCTGGCGCCATACCCTTTGCCATGACGGCCACCACCGAATTTGCAACCGGTTCACCGCACAATCCGCGTTTTGGCACGGTGACCAACCCGTGGGATAAAACCCGCTGGACCGGGGGCTCGTCCACCGGGTCCGGTGCCGGGCTTGCCGCCCGGCTCATGCCGTTGGCGCTGGGGACGGACACCGGCGGCTCCATCCGCGTTCCCTCCTGCTGGTGCGGCACGACCGGGCTGAAACCCAGTCGGGAGCGCGTGTCTCGCGCAGGCGTCGCCCCCCTATCGTGGACGCTCGATCATATCGGCCCAATGGCGCGTTCTGCCAGGGATATTGCCCGTGTCCTGCCTTTCATGACGGCGCAATCCGAAGCGGATCTCAATGCGCACTGTGGGGATGTTCTGGCCGATCATGCGGTCAAGGGACTACGGATCGGCGTGCCCGCAAACTGGTTTACAGAGCTGGTCGATGACGCGGTTCTGGTCAATTGGGAACTGGCGCTGAAAACGCTGGAAGCCCTTGGCTGCAGTCTCGTGCCTTTGCCAAGGATCGATCTAGCGCCCTGGCATGAAGCCGGTTGGATCATTCTTCAATGCGAATTGGCCACCCTGCATTCGCAAAGGCTCGACCGCGCGGAACTCTTCGATCCCGGGCTATTGCACCGGCTGACGAATGGGCTTGCATTTTCTGCGGTTGACTATGCGCGGGCGCTTCAGGTGCGGGCAGAGGCGCAGATGGGTTTTCTCAGCGCCATGGCCGATGTCGATCTCGTCATGACACCCGGTGTTGGTGGCGAAGCCGGTCGGCTCGATAGCCTGACCGTCGATGTCAACGGCGAGGCTCAATCCTTTCAGTCGCTGATCTCCCGCAACACCATGATTTTTGATGTGACGGGACTGCCTGCTCTGATGCTGCCAGCGGGCCTTGGTCACACCGGCTTGCCGACCGGAATCCAGATCGTGGGGCGACCCAATGCCGATGCGCTGTGCCTGCGTGCAGGTGCGGCTTTTCAAGCAAGCACCTCCCATCATCAGTTGAGCCCGCCCGGCCTGCTTTCATGATCATGGCTGAAGGACAAACATGAAACGAGGGAATGATAGTCCGTGACAGACACCGAACTGATGGCGAACTACGCCAGCGCCTATAACAATCGCATCGGCTTCGGCAAAAAGCCTGCTTTGGTGCTGGTCGATTTTGTTCAGGCCTATTTCGAACCGGACAGTCCGCTGTTTGCTGGCGTTGACGCCGCTCTCGCAAGCGCGCTGAGAATACGCACGCTGGCACGGGAAAAGAGTATTCCCGTTATTTTGACCGGTGTGACACTCCATCCAAGCGGGCTCGACGGTGGCCGGTTTTTTCAAAAAGCCAAACCACTGTCATGCTTCACAGCAGGTAATCCAATGGGGGCGTGGCCCGAGGGGCTGGCTCCCTATCCGGATGAATTTGTGGTGACCAAACAATATCCCAGCGCATTTTTCGGCACATCGCTTGCGTCTCTGTTGACCGCGATGGGAATCGACAATGTTATCCTCACCGGCCTGACGACCAGTGGCTGCGTCCGCGCATCCTGCGTTGATGCCATGTCGCACGGCTTCATCACCACCGTCGTGCGCGACGCCTGTGGTGACCGTCACCCGGCGCCGCACGAGGCCAACCTGTTCGACATGAATGCCAAATATGCCGACGTTGTTTCAGAGTCAGAGATTACGGCGTTTATTAAAGGGCTTTGATTGATGCTCAAGCCAGGGCAATGTCGAACGCCGCATCCGTTTTCGAGCGTATCTCATCGACAGACACGCCGTCGGCCAACTCGATCAACGTCGCCGTGGGATGTCCTTGACGCGCAAGGGTAAAGACACCCAGGTCGGTGATGAGAAGATCGGTGACGCGCCTGCCCGTGAGCGGAAGACTGCATTCCCTCAGGAATTTCGGCTCGCCCTTCGCCTCGTGTTCCATGACCACGACGACGCGCTTGACGCCCGCCACCAGATCCATTGCGCCGCCCATACCCTTGACCATTTTGCCGGGGATCATCCAGTTGGCGAGATCGCCGCTCTCGGAAACCTGCATGGCGCCAAGGATCGAAAGATCAATATGGCCGCCGCGAACCATCGCAAAACTGTCGGCCGATGAAAAATAGCTGGTTTTGGCAAGCTCCGTGATCGTCTGCTTTCCGGCATTGATCAGGTCGGCGTCTTCCTCTCCCTCGAATGGAAAAGGCCCCATGCCCAGCATTCCGTTTTCACTTTGTAGCGTCACTTCTATGCCGTGCGGAATGTAATTCGCAACGAGGGTCGGGATGCCGATGCCCAGATTGACGTAGAAGCCATCCTGTAGTTCTGTCGCGGCGCGGGCCGCCATTTGTTCCCGGGTCCAGGCCATCTTAGACGTTCTCCTGCTGCGTCTTGCGAACGGTGCGCTGCTCGATCCGTTTCTCAGGGTCGGGAACATGGACCACGTGCTGAACGAAAATGCCCGGCGTATGGACATGGTCGGGATCGATCTCTCCCGCGGTCACGAGGTGCTCGACTTCGGCAACTGTCAGTTTCGCAGCCGTTGCCATGACCGGGTTGAAGTTGCGCGCGGTTTTTCGGTAGACGAGGTTGCCTTCAGTGTCGCCGATATGGGCATGGACAATCGTCAGATCCGCAACCAGTCCGGTTTCCATGACATAATCGCTGTCGCCAAACCGACGAACCTCTTTTCCCTCCGCGATAAGTGTACCAACACCTGTCTTGGTGTAAAAGGCGGGGATGCCTGCGCCACCCGCACGGATGCGCTCCGCCAAAGTCCCTTGGGGGTTAAACTCAAGCTCCAGAGCACCAGACAGAAACTGCTCGGCAAACAGCTTGTTTTCACCCACATAGGACGAAATCATCCTCCGGATCTGTTTTGTTTCCAAAAGGATGCCGAGGCCAAACCCATCGACGCCAGCATTGTTGGAAATGACAGTGAGGTCTTTGACACCGGACAGGCGAATGGCCTCGATGAGGCTGTTTGGAATGCCGCAGAGACCAAAGCCACCCGACATGATCGTCATACCGTCGTGCAATGCACCCGCAAGCGCGTCCACGGCCGTCGTTTTTACCTTGCGCATCTCTCCTCCTTTTCCACCGCAAAACCGCGCGGCAGAGACCTAAAAGCTATGCTTGATTATCGGGGCAGGTTAGCCGTATTTATACGGCATGGAAGAGGGCAAAGGTTGAAAGACGATCAGGACGAAACGCGTGTTCTTTTGAGCGAGATACCGGTGCCGATGGTGTATGCCACGCATCGGATCATCCGGGATTGCAACGAGGAATTCGCCGGACTTTTCGGCTATGAACGCGCAGAGCTGGTCGACCAGAGCTTTGCCCGTCTCTACCCCAAACATGCCGACTTTGTGCAGACGGGACGCATGTGGAAAGCGCATCTTCCCGGCGGGAAGGTCTATTACGATGAACGCATCATGACGACGAGTGATGGCAGGCGGTTCTGGTGCCAGGTCCATGGCAGGACACGCCACGCGACAGACCCTTTTGCACAGGCGCTTTATTGTTTTCAACCCATTACCCGCCCCGTTGTTCAGCAACGCCTGAGCCTGACGGACCGGCAGAGACAAATCGTGACGCTGGTTTCGCAAGGCAAAACCAACGCGGCCATTGCCGCCGAACTTGGTCTATCACCGCGAACCATCGAGTCCCATCGCGCAAGACTGATGAAGACTGCCGGGCTAAAAAACACGGCAGCCCTCGTCGCGCATTTTACCAGCGACTCTGATGACGCCTAGCGGAAGCGGGCCAGCGGGTTTTCCAGTTCGCCGATATATTGAAGGCTGTCCTCGGGATTCAGCAAATCCAGCATCTGCTGGTTGTTGTTGAGTTGCAGCCTGTTCAGGCAATTGCGCACAAAGCGCTCTGCGAAAAAGTCGTAGCGCTGGTATTTGTCCGCATGCTCAGGATGTTCGGCCTGATAGGTGCGGAAGCATTCCGCGACCAGGCTCCAGAAGCGGTCCTCATGCAGGGTGTCCGTTTCATGCAGCGTTGCAGAGAGGTACCGGAAGAAGCAATCGAACACATCGGTGAAGATGCAGTTCGGCTTCATCTTTTCGTCCAGCGTATAGGATATCCGCGATATCTCTTCTGGCACCTCGATCGAGCCGTTCAGAATACCGATTTCCTCTCCGATATCCTTCATGATGGCGCGAACCGGAACATTGTCTTCCAGCACGAGAATGAGATTTTCGCCGTGGGGCATAAAAGCCAGATCATAGCGATAGAAGCAATGGATAAGGGGCGCCAGATAGGCTTTCAGGTAGGCCGCTATCCAGTCTTGCGCATCCAGCTTTGAGGCGGCAATCAATTCCGCCACCAGGGATACGCCATCCTTATCCTTATGCAGCAGCGCTGCCATCGTCATGATCCGCTCGTTTGCGCGCAGGCGCGGCAGAGGACTTTCGCGCCAGAGCGCCGAAAGCATTTTCTTATAGGGCGAATCGAGCTTCAGTCCCTGATCGTAGTAGGGATAACGGTAGCCAATGGCGGCGACTTCGCGCAAAATACTGAAGCCGTTCGGGCGCAGATACGCGTCGGTCGATATGAGGTCATCCAGCCATTCGTTGATAGCGGGTGTCGCCAGCATATATTTGGGTGACAGGCCGCGCATGAAGCCCATATTCAGAACGGAAATCCCGGTTTTGACATAGTGCTTGCGATTGTCGGTCGCGTTGAAAAACGTTCTGATCGATTGCTGCGCCGTGTAGCTGTCGTTTCCATAGCCAAGGCACACGATGTAGCGGCGCGCTACGTCTGCGGCAAAGGTTATCGCCAGCTTGTTGAACCATTGCCAGGGATGCGCCGGCATCAACCAGTAATCATCCGGGTTCAAGCCAAGCCGTGTCAAGCGTGTCTCGAAGCCATCCAGACTGGCTTCATCAAGTTCCTCTGCAATCAGGCTGTGATAGTCGAGTTCCGTGATCGAGGTGAAGGTCGCCCGCTCCTTGCTGACCGCCAGCCAGACAATCTGGACGGGGTGCGCGGCTTCAGGTGTGTAAAGTCGGTAGTCGATGGCGTCGAAACCGATGCGCCCATTATTGGCTATGAAGGTCGGATGCCCCTCCGTCATGCCCGCCTCGATCGTCTGATAATCAGCCAGAGCCAGCTGCTTGGATGAGATATGGCGCTCCTCGCGTTTGTATGACGCGCCATAAAGTGTCGTGGACACCTCTTCCAGATAGGTGGGCAGCATGGCGTCCTTGATTCCCAATACAGGCGCAAATTCGAGGATGAGCGAAAGTGCATCCAGCGGCGCGTCATGGCCCGCGACAGTCTTTTCGATTGTTTCAGGGTCTATGGACCAATGGTCCAGCGCCAATCGTCTTGCCTTGAAGCGATAGACGGTCGCACTCTGCTCTTCCGAGCACACCTCATAAAGTCCCCAATCGCCTTCGCTTGAAAGACGTTTCGGAGCGAGAAGCAGTTCATGGGAAAACTCTGCCAGCGCCTTGTGCACGAGGTGTCGGTTGACATCCTCCCAAACCAGCGGGCCAAGATGTGCGGATGCCTTTTCAGGCGAAAAGGAGGGTGTTGGGAACGCGGAGATATTCATTCGTTTATGTCCTGTTCAAGAGTTTTATAAAACGCGTCTCGGGTGACGAAAGACAAAAGCGCCGTCTTTTCTTCCAGCTCAATGGTACGGGCGCTGACGAAGCCGACCTTGCGGTTGAGTTCATGAACCTTTTCGTTTCGAACATCCGGCTCGACCACGAGGCGTTTGACGAGCGGATTGTCGAAGTGGAAGCTCAAGACCGTGCGGATGATGGCCAGCGTAAAGCCGGAAATTGTCCGGCGCGGGGGGGCGACGAGAAAATGCATGCCCCAATCTCCCGCCTCTACCTCGTAATGCTTGCCCACCTGATCATGTTTGGGATCGTAGGATTCGACGATGAAGGCGGGATGGCCCTCGAAAAAGCCCATGTAGCTTGCCGCATGACCACTGGCATTGAGCTGTGCATAAAAGGTCGCAATCTCGTTTTGCGAATAATGTCCCATGTTCCAGAAACGCGCATAGTCTCGTGTGAACCAGTCATGCAGCTTTGCGCTGTCGGCGTGCGGTTCAAGCGGGCATAGAGACAGTTCCCCGACATTTGCATGGTCTTGCGCAAAGACTATCGGACGTTCTGTTGCGGTTGAGAGTTTGGTGTTGAGCATGATCATCCCCTTGTCAGGCAAGTTGTGGGCCGGGGTCGGCTGACCCGAGGTTCGGTCTCAAGGTCACGCGGTACAGAAACAGCGTGGCAAGCACGACGATGGCTGCAACGGCAAAAGAGAGCCCTGCACCGAAACGCTGGCTCAGCACGCCGCTCACCAGGGCAGCGAGCATCACGCCGCTGTTGCGGGCAATGTTGAGAAGGCTGAAGCCTGATGCATAGTGAGCCTTTTGGGCCCGTTCGAAAAACAGCGCATCAAGACCGATGGTGACGCGATAGAGCCCGATTCCGTAAATGATGCGGCCTATGATGATGCAGGCCTGATCCGGAACAGCTTGGACCGCCAGACCTAGGCCCGTGAGGACGAGGCCGATTTCGTTTCGGCGCCAGACCTGGCTGCCACCACCGCGCCAAAACCCATGCGCCAATATGGCAAGGGCTACGAAACCCGGTATGGCATAGACGATGCCGGCCAGATCCGGTGAGGCGCCGATAGCAACCGACTGCCACCACACGGTCATGAACGGCATCGACATGTAAAAACCGAAGTAGAAGAAGAACATCACGATCAGGAGGGACGTAAAACTCTTCTTGTCTTCCGGCATCACGGCAACGATGCTTTTTGTGTCCTCGGCGCTGGATTGCCGGGCCCTTGCCACGGAAGCTGTCTTGAGCAGGATGGCACAAATACCGGCCTGTATGATATCGCCCAGACCCATGATGACGTAGGGCAACGCATAGCCCCAGGAACCCACGACATGGCCACCGGATACGGCACCGACAATGCCGCCGAAATGGACGATAACGGCCAGCGCACCGATTGTCGCCGCATGCTTTTCCACGGGCTGCATGGCAATGACGTAGGGATACATCAGCAGATAGCTCGCCTTGAAGCACACCATCACGAGGGATGAGACCCAGAAGCTGGCAATGTCTGTTGCCATGTAGCAGGCGAGGCTGAACCCGGCAGCAGCCAGTTGTGTCCAGATCAGCACACCAATCGTGTCATGTCGCCTGGCAATGGCAACCCATGCCGGAAACGCCAGCATGACCGCGAGCGATATCGACGCCAGATAGGCGCCGACGGTAAACGGTGATGAAATGTCGAACCGCGCGACAAACAGCTGCGGATAGTAAGGCAGAAGCATCGTGTCACTGACAACGGCGATGGCGGTCATCGCCAGCAGAGCTGTTCTCAGCATCATGCCACCACGCGGGCTGACGTGACTTCGCTCAGACCGCGGACATCGAAGGTCTGGAACGCGGTTTCCTGTTCGATTGCGTAGACCTCGTATCCTGCAATTTCACGCAAAATCGTGGCGTTTCGCAAGCATGCCATGCCAAGGTCGGGTGCGACAAATCCGTGCGTGTGGATATCGAGGTTTTGAACGAAGACTTCACCTCCCGCATGGTCCACCGCATAATTGGCGCCAACATCAAGCCTGCCTTTGCCGTCACGCTTCAAGCGCTCGGCGATACCGCTCAGGAACTCCGGCTCCTTGTAGTCGTAGCCAGTGGCCAGAATGACGGCATCTGCCTGTCGCGTGAATGTGATGTCCTGTTCCCGCTGCCGAAACTCCAGCGAAAATTCCTGCCGTCCGGGCGAGTGGCGCACATCCACAAGCTCACTGTTGGGAATGAGATGGGTCGCGACAGGTCCCTTCAGGCTTTTGCGATAGAGAAGGTCGTAAATGTCCTTCAGCAGACTGGCATTGATGCCCTTGAAAAGGGCTGACTGCTCCTGCAGAACCCGGTCCCGGGTGTCGTCCGGCAGATTATGGAAATAATGGGCGTAATCAGGCGATGTCATTTCCAGATTGAGCTTCGTCAAGTCCAGAGGAAAGAACCGTTGCGACCGCGTGACCCAGTCGATGCTGTAATCGTGGTTATCGATATCAGATAAGAGGTCGTGATAAATTTCGGCTGCACTCTGCCCACTGCCGACGATCACAATCGATTTGCGGGCTTGAAGCTGCTTCTTGTTCGCCAGATATTGTGACGAATGGGTCATATGCTGCGCCAGCTTTTTGCAGCAGGCGGGTACCGATGGCGATGTTCCCGTTCCCACGACCAATCGACGGGTTTCTATCTTTTTGATCCCGCCGAGACGATCCGCGACTGTCAGCTTGTAGAGGCTGGCTCCCCTGTCGTATCTGACATCCTTCACCGTGTGACCGAATTTCAGATTGTCCAGTTTGGCAGCCGCCCACTGGCAGTAAAGATTGTACTCGCTGCGCAGAAGGAAGAAGTCTTCTCGCGTGTAGAACGCGTAAATCTTGCCTTGCTCCTTCGCATAATTAAGGAAAGTGAAGGGGCTGGTCGGATCCGCCAGGGTGACGAGATCGCCCATGAACGGGGTCTGCAAGGTCGCATTCTCCAGGAGCATTCCCGGATGCCAGTTGAATCCATGGTTCCGGTCGAGGAAGACAGACCGTAATTCAGGGACCGGGCTGGCAAGGCAAGCCAGACCGAGATTGAACGGGCCAAGCCCGACACCGGTGAAATCATAAATTGTATTTTCCATTGGCGCCTCCGACGTTGCGCTCGTTTTTATAAATATGACAAAATAAATCAAGTATTATTTTGCTAATTTTTTGGGGGTAAAAAATAGATAGGTACGGAATGAAAAATAGGATGGTAAGGGCATAATTTGGCCCCGAATTTTTACCAAAAATTCTGTTATATCAGTGATCTTGAGCAGATTAACTCGCCCATCCGCGGTCGTGTTCCGCGATGATGGTGACAATGGCCGTCTCTAGCTATTTGATTTTATCGCCACCATTTCTAAGTGGTCGACAGATATCGAAAAATACAATTTATAAGTTAATCAGGATGCAGCTGCCAGAGCCGCACTCCGCCTTGAAAGCAGCAGGATGGCGGGAGCAGCGAGTGCAGATATGCCGGCAGCAACCAGGAAAGATGTGTGGTAGCCGAAACGCTCAGCAATTGCGCCTGCACCGACGCCTCCGGCCATGCTGACAATGCCATCCATACATTGGAATAGGGTGAAATCCACACCCGCCTGTTTTGGATCGCACCAGCCCATGAAACTTGCATAAAGGGCGACAAACCCAATCGACATGACACCGGATGAACTGGTGATCGCAATCGTCATGACGACCCAGTCGGCAATGTCGCGGTGAAGGCTGAAGGCAGCGAAGGCGCAGAGCAAAATCGCCTGGACCACGATCGATAAGACAAGGACCCGCGACGAACCATAAAGACGCACCAAAAACCCGCCCAAAAGCGCGCCGCCGAAGCCGACGACCATGCTTCCGACGCCGTTGAAAAGTCCCAATGTTGCCAGATCGAACCCGTAATCGATCAGGAAGGGCCCCAGCATCGCCAGCCCCCATTTTTGAGCCGCAACATAGATCGCGGCGATGATGAGACCGATTTGTATGTGGGGACGCTTCAGCGCGCGCAGGATGGATGGTCTCTGGTCGCGGGTCTCGACCTTGGCTTTCGCGGCGGGTCCGAAGACAAACGGCACGGCAAGCACAAGCACGAGGCCTGCCATGACCAGTGTCGCGCTTTTCCATCCGTACCAATCGACAAGAACAAGGAACAGGCCTGCTCCTATGGCAGAGCCAAGATAGGCGCCACCGACCTGTGCGGCATTTGCCCATCCGTGGTGCTTGACCGCCAGTGTTTCGACAGCGTATCCATCGCAGGCGATATCGACGGTCGCAGTCACCACCGCAATAACGAACAGAATGGCGATGGCCGTGCTGACAGGGGATGGCCCGGTAAATGCCAGGACGACCAGACCGCATGCGCAGATCGCCACCCCCGCGCCGACGATGAGCCGTGATCTGTTTTTCCCCACACGCGGCAGCCGGTAGCGCTCGATGAGGGGTGCCCAGAGAAACTTCAATGCCCACGGCAAAACGATCAGATACAGAAGACCGATCTGATCCAGCGGAAGCCCGGCGGTTCTCAAAACCGCCGGAAGACCGAGAAATGTCAGCCCGCCGATGACGCTTTGTCCGACATAAAGACCGCTGACCGCCGCGAAGACGGCAAAAGGGGACGGCCTTGTATCAATGGGCGTGCGACGTATCATCAGAAGCTGTACTTGACGCTGGCAACAAATTTTCTGCCCTCATCGTAGAGGCAGTAACCGGTCGTGCAAACCTGTTTGACCTCATCGAGAAGGTTGCTGGCATTAACTTGCAGCTTCACGCCTTCCATCGCGTCATTGAGCTTGCCGAGATCATAACGCAACGCCGCGTCAACGAATGTCCGGGCCTCATTGGTTATGACTTTTGTATGGGCATCATCCCCGAAACTCGAGCCGACATATCGCACGCCAGCGCCCAGGCCAAGACCTTCGAGTGCTCCACTCTGGACTTCGTAATCTGCCCAGAGCGAAAACATGTGATAGGGTGAGGAATTGAGCTGATTGCCAACCGTTGCAGGGCTCTGCCTAGTGATTTCGGCGTCGTTGTAGGAATAGCCACCGGTAAAGCTCAAACCGTTGTCGAGGGATGCTGTCACTTCGAGCTCAACGCCACGTGAACGAAGGTCAAGTTGCCTCAGGGACATCGTGTTGGTATCAAAAAGAGAGGAATCCTTTTGCCTGATGTCAAAATAGGCCGCAGAGAGAAGAATATTCTGGTCCGGTATCTCATATTTGACGCCAATCTCGTACTGCTTGCCGCGGGTCGGATTGGCCTGGTTAGTCGCACCGGTCAAGACCACGCCTGTGTTGGCGAGGTATGAGGTGCCATAACTGATATAGGGCATGACGTTCCATGACGTCACATAACCGATCGACGCCCGTCCTGTGGTCACGCTGTCCTTTCGCGATCCCCCTGCGCCGGCACTCGTGTAGTCGCTATCGTGCCAGTCATGCCTCAGACCAAGTCCGATACGCCAGGCATCAAGTTCGATTTGATCCTGAACGTAAAGACCAATCGAGTTCTGCTTCTGCGTCTCCACGTAGTTGACGGCAGGGATGTAGGTGAAGGTTGGGGTGAACAGGTTTGGCCCGGAGCCTTGCCGCGATTCATATTCCATGAAGCTGTAATCAATGCCGCCGATCAGTTTATGCTGGGCAGCTCCTGTCTGGAAATCCGCCTCAAGATATGTGTCGGTCGCCAACCCTCTGTTGTCTTCATAGACAATGCCTGGAAAGTTGCTGTCGACGTATTCCTGACGGGTCGAGAGATCGGAGTAGCGCAGCTTGTGATGCAGCGTCAGAGTATCGTTGATCTCATGTTCAAGCTCATAGCCGATCCGCCACTGCTTTTGCTCAAAGTCGTTGAAACGGCTGTCGCCACTGTAGATGGGCTGCGCACCCGTGGACACATTATTGCTGTCGAAGGTGTTGACGTAGCCCCAGGTTCCGCCCGTGGTCGAATCCATATATTCACCGAGGATCGTGAACTTGGTGCCTTCGTCCGGCTTCCAAGTTACCGCCGGAGCGATCATCACGCGGTCATCCTTGATCGCTTTGATCTCGTTGCGACCATCACGCGCAACACCTGTCAAACGATACAGGACCGAGCCGTCATCCGTAACGGGGCCGGACAGATCGAAGGCGCCTTGAACGCGCCCATAGGAGCCATATTGAAGCTCTACTTCTCGGATCTGTTCTTCCGTCGGGCGCTTTGAAATCATGTCGACAATGCCGCCGGAACTGCTGGCACCGTAGACAGAGGCCGCCGGCCCACGTAGAATGGTCAGCGCTTCCAAGCCGTAAGGCTCCAACCGGAAAAGCCCATTTGGACTGCTGATCTGGCGCAGACCATCGCGGAAGACACCGGAATATGTCAGGTCTATCCCGCGAAGCTTGAACGTGTCGAAGCGTGGCTCCGTGCCATAGGCACCGCTTCTGGCGCCCGGGGTGTAATCGATCGCTTCTTTCAGATTCTGCGGCTGCCGGTCATCCAGTTGTTTCCGGCTCACCACCGATACCGACTGTGCGGTCTCCGCCACCGGAGTGTCTGTTTTCGTTGCCGAGCGGCCGGATTTTGCGAGATAGCCATTCGTTTCGATGATGCCGGCCACGCCTCCCGTGCCAGAGCCTTCAACGACGATTGTTTCTAGAACCGTCGAGCCATCATTGCTGACGGCCGCCTGTGGCGTTGCCGTCGAAGGATCGAAAATTCGAACCGTGTTGGAGCCTGTAATGGTGAAATTGAGGCCTGAGCCTGCCAGAAGCTGTGTGACTGCCGCCGAGACACTCAGAGGTCCACGAACACCAGCCGTGGTTTTTCCTCTTGTGATCGCCGACGGGTAGAGCATGCGCAAATTGGCTTGACGACCCAGCGTGAGGATAGCGCTTTCCAGGGGACCCGCAGGCACCGACAACGTGGCGGAAGCAGGCGTGGCAGCGGTGGTCTGCGCCTGCGCACGCGCGGCCCCCACAACGGTTACCAGCGATAGCCCCATCATCGCCGTTGTCGCCAGCCACAGTTTTGTATGTACCCGCTTCGCTAAAATCATCCTAGTGCCCCTTTACGCCTGAACAGCAACGCACTGCGCAAGCACGCAATGCATTCTGTTGACCTAGAGTGAAAAGGACACCGACCTCCTGACGTGCTCCAAGAGAAAATTATCGGGAGCGGACAAGGACCATCATGTCGGACAGCTTCGTCACCGTCACGGGCAGACTGCTTTCCAGGATACGCAGCGCTTGATTGGTGTCATGAAGATCGAAAATGCCCGAGACGCTCAAGCGCGCCGCCGTGTCGTCAAGGACGACAATCCGGCCATGGCGATATTGCGCCAAGACCTGAAGAACCTGTCGCAGCGACTGGCCGGAAAAAACAAGTTTGCCCTCACGCCAGGCCGTGTTGTTGCTGATATCCTGCCGCGAACGGACGGTGGCGCCATCGCTGTCCAGCGTTACCGCCTCCCCGGCCCTCAGTCTTGCACGGCCGGAAATCGTTTCAACCTCGACTTCGCCTTCTTCAACCTGCACCTCCTGCGGCAAAGAGCCATTTCCCGCGCGCACCGCATAATGGGTTCCCACCGCCTGCGCCGTCAAACCATCGTTATCGACAATGAAGGGGCGTTGCGGATTTTTGGCCACGTCGAAAAATGCTTCACCCCGCAACAGAACGATGCGCCGTTCGCGGTCGGAATAGCGCGTTTCGATCGCCGTATCGGAGTTGAGGCTGACCCTGGTGCCATCCTCCAGCATGATCATGCGGGTTTCACCAACCGAGGTATAGTGATCGGCCTGAAGTCGGTCGATAAGCCCGGTTTGGCGAGACAGCAGGACCGCTGCCCCGAGAAGACAAAGGAGACAGAGCGCGGTCAGCACTTTCTTGGCTGAGCGTGCCTTTTGATCTGATGCCGAGGCAAGAGTAACCGCACGCATATCGCCCCACAGGGCCGCCATGTCCTCATAGGCATCTCTATGGGATGGATCTGACGCCAGCCACACCCCGAACGCCTCGCGATCTGATGGCGATGCATCGGCCGACTGCATCCGCGCCACCCAAAGTGCTGCCTGTTCAGCAAGACCCTCATCGTTCGGGTCGCTGTAATGGTCATGCATAGAGATCGCCATTCTCAATCAGGTTACGTTTAGCATCCTTATATATTGAGTGAAAAACATGCGAGCGCCTGACGTTCTACCGGCTGTTTATTTTTGCCCGTGCCTGACGGCAGTGGAGCAGGGCTTTTATGATGTGCTTCTCAACCATGTTGCGAGAGATTCCGAGCCGCGTCGCGATCTCGCCATTGGGCAGGCCGTTAATGCGGCTGAGCACAAAAACCTGCTGGCAACGCTTCGGCAAAGCCTCTATTTCGCGCGTCATGGCTACCAGATGCTGGCGCCCGTTGACGATCTGTTCCTGATCCGGCCTGTCGCAGGCCACACCGAGCTCGTCTTCCAACGAAACCAGCAGCGGACGTTCGCGGGACTGTTTGATGATGGTCAGTCGCGCAACCGATTTCGCGATCTGAAAGAGATAGGCCTGCGGATTTTCTATCGATGTTGTCTGAGAGACCTGCAAAACGCGCAAAGCCGTTTCCTGCATGGCATCGGCGGCATCTTCACGATCCCGAAGGCGGTGGCGGAAAAACCGCATAAGACGATTGCTCTCGTCCGTTTTCAAAAGGTGTAACAACGCTGTACTCATCGACCGACAACATCCAACAGCTTTTTTCGTCGATCCCCACCCTGGCCGTGTGAGGCGACATCGATTTAACATGATATAATTTGTCATGTTTATAAAGCTTGCAGTCTCAGTTCCAGATCAAAGATCTATGGTTGCGGAGGAGGAGGAAATTATCCGAGGCGCTGTGGCCGATTTGCACGGGTTGGCTTTAGACCAAGGTACCGTCATCGAGCTTCTTCAAAAAAACGCGAGCGCTTTGCGTGTAATCATTGCGTTTCTCATCGCTCATCCGGCGCCAATTTGCATAGGGCTGCGCCAGCCTGCGATTGGATGACAGTTTCTCGGCGTTTCTGTCCAGAAAATCCCAGTAGAGTGCGTTGAACGGACACGCGCCCTCACCGGTCTTGCGGTTCACATCATAGCGACAGCCTTCGCAATAATCCGACATTCGGGAAATATAGGCGCCGCTGGCCGCGTAAGGCTTGGAGCCCAGCAACCCGCCATCGGCAAACTGGCTCATGCCGATGACGTTGGGCAATTCTACCCACTCATAGGCGTCCGCGTAGACCTCGAGATACCACTCATGCACAGCATGGGGATCGAGCCCGGCCAGCATGGCGAAGTTGCCGGTGATCATGAGGCGTTGAATGTGATGGGCATAGGCGTTGTCGATGGTTTCGCCGATAACGGTCGAGAGACAGGCCATATCCGTCTTTCCGGTCCAGAAGAAATCCGGCAGCGGACGCGTTGCGCCAAAGAAATTGCGGTGTGCGTAATCCGGCATGAACATCCAGTAGACGCCGCGAATATATTCCCGCCAGCCGATGATCTGACGAATAAAGCCTTCCACGGCATTGATGGGGGCGTGACCCTGCAGGTAGGCGCGTTCTGCGGCCTGACACACGGCAAGGGGATCAAGAAGACCGATGTTGATGTAGAAGGACAGGAGCGAATGATTGAGATAGGGATCGCCTTTCACCATGGCATCCTGGGTTTCTCCGAATTTCGGCAGGAAATCTGCAATGAAGGTATCTGCTGTCTTCTCAGCCTCGGACCGCGTCACGGCCAGCGAGAAACCCTCCGATGAACCCATGTGATCGGCAAACCGGCAATCGACGAGACCCATGACCTCGCGCGTGGTTTCATCCGGCGAGAAGGTGGGATGACGGGGACGAAACAGATCCGGTTTTGCGGGCGCGCGGTTTTCGCTATCGAAATTCCAGCGGCCCGACGTCGGCGCATCACCCTCCATCAAAAGGCCCGTCTTGCGGCGCATCTCGCGATAGAAGAACTCCATCGTCAATTGACGGCGCCCCTCGGCCCAAAGGCGGAAGTCTTCGTGGGAGCAGAGAAACCGGGTGTCTGGCCGGATGTCCACCGAGAGACCTGTCTCCCTGTCCCAACCGTCCATCGCTTGCCTCACGCGCCACTCACCGGGCTCCGTCACAACGATGTTTTGCGGGCGCAGCGCCTCCACTGCCCTTTTCAGTTCTTTCGTGAAAGACCCGGTGTTATCGGCATCATCCAGCTTGATGTAGCGGACATTAAAACCTCGCTCAGAAAGCTCCGTACAGAAATGGCGCATGGCGGACAAAACGAAGATGATCTTTTTGCGGTGATGACGCACATAGGTCGTCTCCTCCGCGACCTCGCAAATCAAGATGACGTCATGTTCTGGCTGCGCGTCCCTCAACGACGAAATCGCCGTGGAGAGCTGGTCACCGAGGATGAAAATGAGGTTCCGGCATTCAGGCATCGTTCGACTATCCAGATGTTTTTAATGGAGTACGCAGGGCGACGACCAGCGGATTACAGGAATAAGAACCGGCAGACGAAAAGGTGCCAGAGTTTTTCAGTCCGACCCGAAACAGCTTCCGTTGAAGCCAAAAATACGCTGCAGGTAACAGCAAAAATCTCCACCGACCTGCGCTTGACACGTATGAACTAACTGGTACAAACATTACATTGCGACCATCAAAACGCGGGAGGCGTTGAAGCCGACAGAGCGAAGGTCAAAAGTAAAAACAGTTCTACCGTCGGATTTTGACGGTAGCGGCCTGAGGAGAGCGGCAAAACCGCTTTGGTCGAATTGGGGAGGATGGATGTCTTACGCGCTTGATTTTTCCGCAGTCTATGACCGCCTGCCCGAGCTTTTTCTGGCGTGCCTGGCGACGATCGGCCTCGCAATCGCCGGGATGTTCTTTGCAACGATCATCGGTGTTTTAGGCGTCATTGCCCGCGGCTCCAACGTCAAGCCTCTTCGTGTGTTGGTCATCAGCTTCGTCGAGCTCATCCGAAACACACCGTTTCTCGTACAGATCTTCTTCATCTTCTTCGCGCTTCCGCAACTTGGTCTGCGATTGAACCCAACGACGACGGCCATCGTCGCGCTGGCATTGAATGGTGGGGCCTACGCCATCGAAATCATTCGTGGCGGTGTGGATGCCGTGCCGAAAGGGCAAATCGAAGCCGGGCTAGCACTTGGTCTGCGTCGCGCACAAATCTTCCGTCACATCATTCTCAGACCTGCTTTGCGCGCCGTTTATCCCTCGCTGACCAGCCAGTTTATCATGCTGACCTTGACGACATCGGTCTGCACATCGATTGCGGCTTATGAGTTGACGTCGGTGGCGCAACGGATCGAAGCCGAGACCTTCCGTTCCTTCGAGGTCTACTTCTCCATCACACTGCTTTACCTTGTCATTTCCTCCCTGATGATGGGCGTGTTCGCGTTGATTTCGCGCCTTTCCTTCAGCTATCCGGTCAAGTGAGGCGAAAACAATGTTCTTAATCGGTCCCAACGAATTGTTTTTCCTGATGCAGGGTCTGAAATGGACCCTTGCGCTCACGGTCATCGGCTTCATCGGCGGCGGCGTTTTCGGTCTGTGCGTGGCACTGGCCAGAACTGCCGAGAGCAAGGTCAGCCAGCGGGTGACGGCCGGCTACATCACCGTATTTCAAGGCACGCCGCTCTTGATGCAACTCTTCGTCGTCTATTACGGCGTGGCGCTGGTAGGCCTGGATATCGACGCATGGATCGCCGTGGCCATCGCCTTTACACTCCATGCCAGCGCGTTTCTCGGTGAAATCTGGCGCGGTGGTATTCAGGCCGTCTCCAAGGGACAGACGGAAGCTGCCAAAGCACTCGGTCTTCATTACGTCTCGCGCATGAAGGACGTGGTTTTGCCGCAGGCCCTGAGGATTTCCCTGCCTGCGACCATCGGCTTTCTCGTTCAGCTCATCAAGGGCACATCGCTTGCCGCCATCGTCGGTTTCGTGGAGCTATCCCGCGCGGGGCAGATCGTTTCCAACCAGACATACAAGCCGCTGACGGTCTTTGCGATCGTCGGGCTCATCTATTTTCTCATCTGCTGGCCGCTTTCGCTGTGGGGCGCCGGTGTCGAGAAGCGGCTTCAAACCGCATCTCGTTAATTTATCATCAGCTTTGTAAGGAGGAGCAAAAGATGAAATCCAAGAGCATGACACTCAACCGCCGTATGCTGCTAGCACTCGCCGCAGCAACCGTCGCCCTGCCATTCGTGGCACCGGTCGATGCGTCCGCGGCTTCGGTCGAAGACGCGAAAGCCAAGGGCAAGGTCGTCATCGGCATTCAGGGTGACAATTCCCCATGGGGCTTCGTCAATTCCACTGGCGTTCAGGACGGTCTCGATGCCGATATCGGCAAGGCTTTTGCCGATTACCTCGGCGTGAAGGTAGAGTTCGTCCCGCTGGCCGTTGCCAACCGCATTCCTGCATTGATGACCGGAAAGGTCGACGTCCTGTTCGCCACGATGGGCATGACGGCAGAGCGCGCTAAGACGATCCAGTATTCGCAGCCTTACGCCGGTAACGTCCTGTCCGTCTATGGTCCGAAGGACAAGAATATCTCCGGTTACGACGACCTCTCTGGCGTTGCCGTCGGCGTGCCGAAGTCCAGCGCGATGGACACCGCAATCACGGCAGGTGCCAAAAGTGCAAACATCCTGCGCTTCGATGACGACGCCGCAAACATTCAGGCCCTCATCTCCGGCCAGGTCGAAGTTGTCGGTGGCAACCAGTTCTACGGCGATCGTCTGAATGCCGCCGCGCCCGACAAGTATGAGACGAAGTTCGACCTGACGACACTTTACAACGGCGCTGCCACGCGTCCCGGTGAAAAGGACTGGAACGAAACCATCAATGCCTTCCTGGTACAGATCAAGGGCGATGGCGAACTGGCAAAGATCTACACCAAGTGGATGAAGCGCGACGTTCCGGCCTTCCCGGAATCAATGCCTGACGTTCCCTTCACCGTAAAGTAAGCAGGAGGTCACCATGCCGCAAACCAACGCCGCTCAGGATCCGCTGATCGCCCTTGAAGGCGTCGAAAAGTGGTATGGAGCCTTTCATGCGCTGAAAAACATCAATCTGACAGTCCGCAAAGGCGAGAAAATCGTTCTTTGCGGGCCGTCCGGCTCCGGCAAGTCGACGCTGATCCGCTGCATCAACCATCTGGAGGAGATCCAGGAGGGTACGATCACGGTCGAAGGAACCAAGCTGACGAGTTCTGCCAGCGCCATCGACACGGTGCGCCGGGAAGTCGGCATGGTGTTCCAGAATTTCAACCTGTTCCCGCACAAGACTATTCTGGAAAACTGTACGCTGGCGCCCATGCGGGCAAAAGGTCTGGCGAAGGCCGACGCCGAGAAGACGGCACGCAAATATCTCGAGCGTGTGCGCATTCTGGACCAGGCGGACAAATACCCGGCGCAACTTTCTGGCGGACAGCAGCAACGCGCGGCAATTGCCCGTGCATTGTGCATGGAACCCAAGGCCATGCTGTTCGACGAGCCGACGTCGGCACTCGACCCGGAAATGGTCAAGGAAGTGCTCGACACCATGATCGGTCTGGCCCGCGATGGCATGACGATGATTTGCGTTACCCACGAAATGGGCTTTGCGCGTCAGGTTGCCGACCGGGTCGTCTTCATGGCCTCCGGCGAAATCATCGAGGAAGCTCCTCCCGAAGAGTTCTTCCGCGACCCCAAACATCAGCGGACGCGCACCTTTCTGGGTGAGATTCTCGCCCATCACTGATGGGCGCCTTTCTTGCCCTGTGCCTGTCCCATCACCTTATTCGATGAGTAATGCTCCGCCATGACAGACAGACCATCCTTGAAAGTCGCCCTGATCGGTGCCGATATCCAGCTTTCCAAAACGCCGCCCATGCATATGCGCGAGGGGGCGGCCCATGGAATCGACTATTCCTACGAGTTGCTCGACATCCATGCCCGCGAACTGCCTGAAAGCGCTTTGCCCGCGCTGCTGGATGAAGCGGAAAAGCGTGGCTTTGCGGGTGTGAATATCACCCACCCCTTCAAACAGCTGGTCATTCCGCACCTCCATACACTGTCCGACGATGCGCACATGCTGGGTGCGGTCAACACCGTCGTTTTTCGCGATGGAAAACGGACCGGGCACAACACGGACTGGTACGGTTTTTACGAGAGTTTCAAGCGCGGACTGCCCAACGCCAAGCGCGACCGTGCTTTGCTGATCGGCGCCGGTGGCGCGGGCGTGGCCGTTGCCCATGCGGCGTTGAAACTCGACATTGCGCATCTCGACATATTCGATCAGGATCTTAACCGCGCAAAACAACTTGCGGAAAAGCTCAACGAGCGATTTGGTGATATCAGGGCCTTCGCTGTTGATGACCCTTCGCAGTCGCTTCCTCATGCCGATGGCCTGATCCACGCAACGCCTGTGGGCATGCCAGCGCATCCCGGAATACCGGTGCCAGAGACATTGCTCGAGAGCCGCCACTGGGTTGCCGACATTGTCTACATGCCGCTGATGACAGCATTGCTCGCTGCTGCGGCTCTAAAAGGCTGCAAGACCCTTCCGGGCGGCGGCATGGCCGTGTTTCAGGCCGTTGGGGCATTCCGGCTGTTTTCTGGCCGGGAACCGGACCCTGCCCGCATGAGTGCACACTTCAGAGAACTCTGTGAAATCGAGGCTGCGGCATGAGCGGTTTTGAGGTCGTTTGGTCCGATATCAACGTCCCGGGCATCACCGTCGAGGGGATCAAAAACCCTAGCCGCCGTTTTCTGTAGCACCGATATGATCGACCCGAAGCACATAGCGCAGCACCATATCAGCGACATGCTTCGACAAGGCTTCCTGACCGTCTTCTGTAAACAGGCTGTTGCCGAAGATGAACGAGAAAGTGGCGACATTCGAGACGTTGAAAAAAGACAGTGCGCTGATCTGCCAGTGCAGTTCCAGCGCTTCTATCCCGGTGCGAAAAACGCCCTGCTTCTGGCCCCGGGCCAGCACGCTTTCCAAAGCCTCGATAGCCGGACGGTTCAGCTGGCGGATCGTCTCGGAACCCTGCATATGCCGTCCGTGGTGAACATTTTCGATCATGACCATACGGATGAACGACGGATGGCGGCGATGGTGTTCAAAGGTGAAACGACAGAGCTTGTCGAGAGCCGCACGCGGCTCCATGTCGTCAAGCTCAAGGTCGCTTTCGCCACCGCGTACCTTGGCATAGGCTTCTTCAAGAGCCTGCTGATACAGGCCCTCCTTGTCGCCGTAATAGTAGTAGATCATGCGTTTGGACGTGCGGGTGCGCGCAGCAATCTCATCAATGCGCGCTCCGGACAGACCGTTTTGGGAAAACTCTTCCATCGCCACCGACAGAATATCGCGGCGCACGCCCTCGGGATCCCGCTTTGCCTGCCGCGTCACACTCGCGTTGATAGAAGTCGCGGCTTTGGTCATTGTCCACCCATCCACGGTTGGCCCGTCCCCAGCCATTACCACCGTTATTAACCAAATAGTACATAACACTGGAAAGGAAGGCAATATGGTCATCCCCGGCACTCAGCAGCAAAAGCTGCCCATGCGGACCTCCATCGCAACAGTTTCCATCAGCGGGGAGTTTCCCGAAAAACTGGCGGCCATCGCAAAGGCAGGTTTCTCAGGCGTCGAGATCTTCGAAAACGACTTCCTCACTTACGATGCCTCCCCGCGCGAAGTCCGTAAAATGGTTCTCGACCACGGCCTTGAAATCACGCTTTTCCAGCCCTTCCGCGATTTCGAGGGCATGCCAGACCAGCACAGGCAGCGTGCGTTCGAGCGTGCCGAGCGCAAATTCGACATTATGGGAGAACTCGGCACCGACCTGATGCTGATCTGCTCCAACGTCTCGCCGATTTCGTTGGGCGGCATCGACCGCGCTGCCGGCGATTTCAACGAACTGGGCGAGCGTGCCGCAAAGCACGGTCTGCGTGTCGGTTATGAGGCTTTGGCCTGGGGACGCCACATCAGCGACCATCGCGACGCCTGGGAGGTGGTGCGCCGCGCCGACCACGCCAATGTCGGTATCATTCTTGACAGCTTCCATACGCTTTCCCGTAAAATCGATCCGAATTCAATCCGCTCGATACCCGGCGATAAAATCTTCATCGTGCAACTGGCGGATGCGCCTTTGTTCGACATGGATCTTCTCTATTGGAGCCGCCATTTCCGCAACATGCCGGGGGAAGGCGATCTGCCGGTGGTGGATTTCATGCGCGCTGTTGCCGCGACCGGCTACTCCGGCCCACTGTCGCTGGAGATTTTCAACGATCAATTTCGTGGGGGGTCTGCGCGCCTACTCGCGGAAGACGGACACCGGTCCCTCATTTATCTCATGGACCAGGTGCGCCGGTTGGAGCCGGACATCCGCATATCCATGCCGGACATGCCGAGCCCGGTGGAGACTGAAGGCGTCGAGTTCGTGGAGTTCACCACGGGAGCAACCGAAAAGGCCGAGCTCGAAACACTGCTTGCGACACTTGGTTTTTCAAAATCGGCGCGACATCTCAACCGTGAGGTCGAACTCTACACGCAAGGCGACATCCGCATCGTCATCAACACCGACAGCACCGGCGAAAGCTTTGCAGGATCGTCCTATTCCGTGCACGGCACCAACGCGTATGCCTTTGGCATGAAAGTTGCCGATGCGAACGCTGCGCTGGAGCGCGCAGCCGCCATGGGTGCACAGACCTTCATCGAACCCAGACAGAGCGGAGAGATCACCATTCCCGCCATTCAGGGTGTCGGCAACGGCGTTATCTATTTCCTCGACGACTCTCCTGCCCTTGCATCGATCTGGAAACAGGAATTTACACCTCTGGAACCGGAAAGCCCGGGCGATGCGGGTTTGACGCGGATCGACCATCTGGCGCAGACAACACGCTACGACGAGATGCTCACCTGGCTATTGTTCTATACCTCGATATTTTCCATGCGGCGTACACCGATGGTGGATGTTGTCGAGCCAGGCGGGCTTGTGCGCAGTCAGGCCATTGAGAGCCTGCCAAAGGCAGACTTCCGACTGACCATGAACGGTGCCGACAACCGCAAGACATTTGCAGGCAAGTTTCTGGCGGAAGGCTTCGGCACCAGCATCCAGCATATCGCATTCTCGTCCAACGACATTTTTGCCACCGCCAAGGCGCTCCAGCAACGCGGCTTTCGCGCCCTGCCGATCTCGCGCAATTATTACGACGATCTCGAAGCACGGTTCGGCCTGGAACCAGAACTGTCGGATGCGCTGCGTGCCTCCAGCATTCTTTACGACCGCGACGACAATGGCGAGTATTTCCAGATCTATAGTCAGACCTTTGGCGAAGGATTTTTCTTCGAGATTGTCGAGCGGCGCGGTCAATATGTCGGATATGGCGCCATGAACGCACCGTTCCGTATCGGTGCGCAGCGACGTTTACTGCGTCCGGCAGGTATTCCAAGCGATTAAGGAACCGATTGCTGGCGGATCAGCCCCGGCCGACAAACGGCATTTTTGTCGCCATGACCGTCATCGTCAGCACATTGGCGTCTAGCGGCAGGCTTGCCATATAGACAACGGCGTTGGCAACATGGGTGGCATCTATGGTCGGTTCGACCATCACCTCACCGTTGGCCTGACGTACGCCGTTCGACATCCTTTTGGTCATATCGGTCGAAGCGTTGCCGATATCGATCTGGCCGCAGGCAATGTCGAAATCGCGTCCATCAAGTGCCAGAGATTTTGTTAGCCCGGTAATGGCATGCTTGGTCGCCGTGTAAGGCGCGGTGTTCGGTCGTGGTGTGGTCGCAGAAATGGAACCGTTATTGATGATGCGGCCACCGTATGGCTTCTGACTTTTCATCAGCCGGAACGCTTGCTGACTGCACAGAAATGCGCCGGTGAGATTGGCAGCCACGATGGCACTCCAATCCTCGAAAGTCTGATC
Source organism: Rhizobium skierniewicense Ch11 (assembly GCF_023757665.1). Lineage (NCBI taxonomy): Bacteria > Pseudomonadati > Pseudomonadota > Alphaproteobacteria > Hyphomicrobiales > Rhizobiaceae > Rhizobium > Rhizobium skierniewicense. The sequence goes on along the minus strand of NZ_RXPG01000001.1, from coordinate 34,831 downwards.
TTCGATTGCAACACTGGGCACGTTGATGCCGGCATTGTTCACCAAGAGATCAAGCCGACCATACGTGTCCGAAATCGCATCGAACAAGGCGCGCACGGAAGATGGATTGCCGACATCGGCTGAAATGGCAAGGAAGTCTGCCCCGGTTTCAGCACCGAGTTCTGTAGCAGCACTTCTGATAACCTCTTCGCGTCGACCTGAGATGACGACCGTATATCCCGCAGCGCCCAATGCCTTTGCGATAGCCCGGCCAACGCCGGTTCCGCCACCCGTAACCAGCGCAATTTTTGCCTGCCCCGTCTCCAATGTCGTCATCATGCAATCAACCCTCCCAGTTCGTCGCAAACTCGCTGAGCATCTTGAACGATCAGCTTATGGGGACGCAAGAGCATCTTTAAGCCCAAGGCCCTGCCGGGGGTTCAGATCGAGATCCGCTTCGATGTGATCGATATGACGGATCATCAGGGCGCTGGCACTGTTTCCATCACCTTTTTCCAAAGCGTCCAGCATGGCCGAATGTTCCGAGTGCCCGCAGCTCGATATACCCGAGCGACCGTATAGGGCAATGACCAGCGAGGAGCGCGCCACGAGCTCGTCCATAAACTTCTGGAGAATGACGTTGCCCGCTACGGTCGCCAGCATGAGGTGAAAGTCACCTGAGGCCTTTATTTCGCCGCGCCGAGCGGTGGGGCCTCGCTCGTTCATGTAGCGCGCCTCCTCATCCAGCTGGCGGCGGAAATTCGCGATATCCGTAGACGTGATCCGCTCGATAGCGCAGGCAACGATCCCGGGTTCAATCAGCCGACGCGATGCAAAAATTTGCCGGGCTTCGTCTGGTGAGGGGTTTGACACGAAGGCGCCCCGGTTTCGCTCGGTCTTGACCAGTCCTTCGAAGGTCAACATCTGCAAGGCTGCACGCGCAACCGTGCGGCTGACATCAAACAGCGCACCGACTTCGTTTTCAGAAAGCTTCGTGCCCGGCGTCAGCCGTCGGTCGATGATGGCATTGCGCAAGGACTCGCGGATAGCCTGCGCCCGGTCCTCCTGGGACGTATCTGAGATAAAGAGTTTTTCGCTGATAGCCATCGCTTGGTCCAAACACCTCGTCTTTCTACCGCGATAAGCCACCCTATGCCAAGCAGATTGTTTTTTATCTCACTACAGGATTGCATACGATTTGCGCAATGGATCGAAAACGATCGCTTCATTTTTAATCGGACGTCGACACCGTATGTGACACCACCAAAACTAATCAAGTATTTTTAATGGTTTAGCGAAACTGGCACGATTGATGCTTCCCACTGCATGACGCAAGGGAGCGCCGGATGACCAAAGCTGCTGAAATCGATATCATATCCGTCTCGAAGATCTACGGTACGACCACCGCCGTTCATCCTATAAGCCTGAAGATACCGGCGGGCACCTATTGCTGCCTGCTCGGCCCGTCCGGCTGCGGCAAGACATCCACGCTTCGCATGATCGCTGGCCACGAAAGCATTACATCCGGCGATGTTAGGCTTGGTAATACGGTGGTGACCGACCTGCCGCCCGCCAAACGCGGCACGGCCATGATGTTCCAGTCCTACGCTCTGTTTCCGCATCTCGATCTCATCGACAACGTCGCCTTCAGCCTCAAAATGAAAGGTGTGGCCAAGGACGAACGTCGCGCAAAGGCGATGGAGATGTTGCAATTGATGCAACTCGAAGCCTACGCAACGCGTCGCCCCGCCCAACTGTCCGGCGGGCAACAACAGCGTGTCGCGCTGGCGCGTGCTCTCATCACAGATCCCGAAGCGCTGCTGCTCGACGAACCACTCTCGGCGCTCGACCCGTTCTTGAAGATCCGGATGCGTGCGGAACTGAAAAAACTCCAGACATCGCTCGGCATCACCTTCGTGCACGTGACCCATAGCCAGGAAGAGGCCATGGCACTTGCCGATGTCATGGTCATCATGAACGACGGACGCATCGAACAGGCCGCACATCCCCGCGTCATCTTCGAAAAGCCTGCCACTGCTTTTGTTGCCCGCTTCATGGGCGACCACAATGTCATCTCAGGGCGCATAACCGAGATCGTCGGAGATGCCTTGATGATTTCCGTGCCTGCGGGTGGAGAGTTTCTAGCCAGTGGCGACCGGGGAGAGTTGACCGATACAGCCGATATCGCCGTGCGCACCGATCATGTCCGGATCGGCCCTCCTCCAGAAAAAGGACTCGGCTTTACCGGGTCCATTACCAACATCGAATATCGGGGCTCGTCCGTCAAACTGTCTGTCACGGGCGCCGGTATCGATGATTTTACCGCCATTCTGACGGACACCGAATTCTTCGCCAATCCCGTCAAGGTTGGTGAAGCGATACCGCTTTGCTGGGCACGCGAGGACGCAATCGTTCTCGGGCGCCTGAAAAACTGATGCCCACCATAAAACCAAACAGAGGAGAACAGGCAATGACTGAAACCAAGAAAACAACGAGCATTTCAAGACGCACGCTCTTGAAGACGGCATCCGCCGCCGCGGGCCTTGCCGCGGGCTCCGGCGCCATCACCGGCTTCCCGACGATCTGGGCACAAAACCCCATCACGCTCCGCCAGTTCGGAACCGGTGTATCCAACCTCAACGCCATTGCCGAAAAGTGCAAGGCAGACCTCGGTATCACGCTGGAGATGACGGCGACAGATTCCGACGCGGCGGCCCAACGTGCAGTAACCCAGCCCAATTCCTACGATATTGCCGATATCGAATACTGGATTCTCAAGAAGGTCTACCCGGCAGGCGTCATCCAGCCGATGGATGTCAAGAAACTCAAATATTACGACAAGGTTGTGCCGCTGTTTAAAAACGGCAAGCTGAAGCCGGATAGCGTGATTGCCCAGGGCACGGCACCGCACACTGTGGGCTTCGTCGAAAAGCCCGGCACCAAAACGTTCGCAAAGAGCGAAACGGAATGGTTCACGATGATGCCGACGATCTACAATGCCGATACGCTCGGCATCCGGCCTGACCTGGTGGGCCGTGAGATATCGACATGGGCTGATATCATGGATCCCAAGTTTAAGGGAAAAACCTCTATTTTGAACATTCCGTCCATCGGCATCATGGATGCGGCAATGATCATGGAAGCCATGGGCAAGATCAAATATGCCGACAAGGGCAACATGACCAAGGAAGAGATCGACAAGACAATCGAATTCCTGATCGAAGCGAAACAGGCAGGCCAGTTCCGCGCGTTCTGGAAGTCGTTCGATGAGAGCGTCAATCTGATGGCATCGGGCGAGGTGGTTATCCAGTCCATGTGGTCACCGGCTGTTGCTGCCGTCCGCTCGAAAGGCATTGCCTGCAAATACCAGCCTCTGAAGGAAGGCTATCGCTCATGGGGCGGCGGGCTTGGTCTGGCCAAGCATCTCACCGGCGCGAAGCTGGATGCCGCCTATGAATACATCAACTGGTACACATCCGGTTGGGTCGGCGCCTATCTGAACCGTCAGGGCTACTATTCGGCAGCCATGGAGACGGCCAAGGAACACATGTCAGCTGACGAGTGGGGATACTGGATCGAAGGCAAGCCAGCACAGGGCGATATCGTCGCTCCCGATGGCAAGGTCATGGAAAAGGCCGGTGCAGTGCGCGATGGCGGTTCATTCGAAGAGCGGATGGGTCATGTTGCTTGCTGGAACTCGGTGATGGAGGAAGACCGCTATATGGTCCGTCGCTGGAACGAGTTCATCGCGGCGTAATCCACTGAAAGCATGGGAGGAGCCTGTCGCGGACGACCGGCCCCTCCTCTCCAGACATCGACGCATCGCGCGCTAAGAGGAAAAGATCATGGCGACTGTAACGTCCCCTGAAACCGAAAAGATCGGCGAAACCAACGCCAGAAACTTTCGCCTGTCGCCGGTGCTCGTGTCTTATCTGCAGGCCACACCTCTTGCTGTCATTCTCGGTGCCTTTCTGCTCCTGCCGATCCTCATGATCACCGTCGTCAGCTTCTGGGATTACGACTTCGCCCAGATGTATCCCGATTTTCTGACGATGAATTACGCGGAAACGCTGGGCTCGTGGGTGACGTGGAAAACCTATCTCAACACGCTGAAATATGCATTTCTGGTCTGGACCATTACGCTCGTCATCGGCTTTTGGGTGGCCTATTTCCTGGCGTTTCACATCCGCACCAGTGCGATGCAAATGGTGCTCTTTCTGGTCTGCACAGTGCCGTTTCTGACGTCGAACATCATCCGCATGATATCGTGGATACCAGTGCTGGGTCGCAACGGGCTGGTCAACTCAACGCTGATGAGCACGGGCGTCACGTCGCAACCCGTGGAATGGCTTCTCTACTCGGACTTTGCGGTGGTGCTTGCCATGGTTCATCTTTACACGCTTTTCATGGTCACGCCGATTTTCAACACGCTGATGCGCATCGACAAATCCCTGGTCGAGGCCGCGCGGGATGCGGGAGCCACCAGCTGGCAGACACTGACCAATGTCATTTTCCCCCTGGCAAAGCCCGGCATGGCGATCGGTACTATCTTCGTCGTCACACTTGTCATGGCTGATTTCTCGACGGTGCAGGTCATGTCCGGCGGGCAGAGCGCATCGGTTGCGCTGATGATGAAGAACCAGATGTCGCTTTTGCAATACCCCGCCGCAGCCGCCAACGCCGTGGTGCTGCTCGTTCTCGTCTTGATGATGGTTGCCGGCATTCTGCGCATCGTCGATATCCGCAAGGAGCTTTGAGATGCACAGCGATAAACGCGGCCGCGAGTTTTATATTCTGGCGATCTTCTTTGCCATCTTCGTGCTGTTTCTTTACGGCCCGTTGTCAGCAATCCTCATCCTTTCGTTCCAAGGGCCGAACGGGGGTCTCACATTCCCGTTGAACGGCGTATCGCTGCGCTGGTTTGCCAACCTCTTTGAAACCCAGGCGGTGGGAGACTTCGGTGGCTCCTTCAAGCGCTCTGCCACGCTTGGGATCATGGTGATGCTGGTAACGGTCGGCGTGTCCCTCCTTGCGGGTCTCGCCTTCCGCCGCCGGTTCATCGGCGCAACTGCGCTTTTCTATCTGGCGGTCGCAAGCCTCGTGGTGCCGTCCATCATCATTTCGCTCGGCATCGGCGTCGTCTTCCAGCAATTGGGGTTGGAGCCCTCCTGGTACACATCCGCTTTTGGCGCGCATCTGACCTGGACCCTGCCCTTTGGAGTCCTCATCATGTTTGCCGTTTTCAACCGCTTTTCCCCGGCCTACGAGGAAGCTGCCCGCGATCTGGGTGCGAGTTCATGGCAGACCTTCGCCCATGTCGTGTTGCCGATGATCGCGCCAAGCCTTATTGGCGTCGGTCTCTTCGGCTTTACACTGTCCTATGACGAATTTGCCCGCACATTGATGACGGCAGGCACCTTCAACACGCTCCCACTCGAAATCTACGGTATGACGACGAATGTGACAACGCCGGTGCTTTACGCCTTGGGCACAGTGACAACGGTTTTCTCTTTCCTCGTTATTGCCGCCACCCTCGGGCTCATCGTCCACCTCAACCGTCGCCGTTTGCGGTCATAAAGTGAAATCCATGCGCATTCTCATCGTCAATCCAAACACGACGGCCACCATGACCGCAACCATCGCGGATTCGGCTGTGAGGGTGGCGAGTACCGACACCACAATCAGCGCTGTCACATCCTCGATGGGACCGGTATCGATCGAGGGCTATTACGACGAAGTCTTCGCAGTACCTGGCCTGCTGATGGAAATAGCAAAGGGCGAGAAGGCAGGTGCGCAGGCCGCGATCATAGCGTGCTTCGACGATACCGGCTTGGATGCCGCCCGCGCTTTGGCCAATATTCCAGTCGTCGGCATCTGCGAGGCAGCCCTTGCCACAACCTCGTTTATTGCCCAGAGGTTCACCATCGTCACGACGATGGAGCGGTCGCGCCAACCACTGGAACACCTCGTCCATCGTTACGGAATGTCGGGCCGCTGCAATGTTCGTGCGGCAGATATTCCGGTGCTCTCGCTGGAACACCCCAGCTCTCACGCCCGCGACAAGCTGCGCCTAGAGATCAGAGCTGCGCTTACTGAGGATCGAGCCGAGGCGATCGTTCTTGGTTGCGCTGGCATGGCAGATCTGACCGCAGAGTTACGCAACGAATTCGACGTTCCCGTGATCGATGGTGTCGCCTGTGCCGTCAAACAGGCAGAAGCCTTGATAACGCTTGGCCTCACCACCGCAAAAAGTGGCGCCTACGCGTCACCTGTCTCCAAGCGATATACGGGACTGCTTGAGATGTTTGAGCCACAGCACATGGGCGGCAATTGATCGCTGCGGATATTCTCCACCAGTTCAACAATCCACCATCACGAGAAAAGATGCCAAGTCCGCGATCAGATCGGATTTGAGGCTTTGGCGCGAAGCTATTCGGGTTGAAAGAGAGGCTCGGCCAACCCCTGGAAAGGAAGATCAACGGCATAGACATCACCGCCGGGGCCGCTGCCGCCAGCCCGCAAGGACGTGATAAATGCCGTTTTGAGATCCTTACCGATAAAGCACATATTGGTGGCGTTTGGCACATCGACGCGGATTTCCGCATCGATGACACCGGCCGGCGTCATACGAAGGATGCGCCCGCTGTCGCTCGCGGCAATCCAATAGCAGCCATCGATATCCATGGCCGCGCCATCCGGGCGTCCTCCGAGCGTAGCATGATCGGCAAACAGGTGCCCTGCACCGATCTCTCCCGTCTCTGTATCGAAGTCATGCCGCATGACATGCGGATTGAGCGGGTTGGAGTCCGAAACATACATGGAAGAGCCGTCCGGGCTCCAGGCGAGACCGTTTTGAGTGCGAAAACGCCCGCCTTTTTCAACAATTTCAGCCCTTTGCCCAATGCTGAAAAGCGTGCCGAATGCACCCGGTGCGGACGTATCCGGCGCCATGGAGCCGGACCAGAAACGCCCTTGTCGATCGCAGGCCCCATCATTCATGCGCCAGCCGGGTTCGAGGTTCGGGCCACCGGCATAATCGAGCTGAACGGCGTCATCTTCCAAAGTCAACGTTGCAAACCCGCGTTCGGTAGATGCAATGAAACCGCCACCTGCCCGGATGGCGAGAGCGCCGATTTTGACCGGAAGATCGAACCGCTGCATGACACCATTCGGATAGGTCATACGATATAGGGCAAGACCGGGTGCATCGACCCACGTCACCCGCGACCGATCCGGCTCCCAGACGGGCGTTTCACCCGTAATACAGCCCGGTCGAGCGACCCTCTCGGCGACAAAAACCGGTCTATTCCTGCTTGCCATATGTTTTCAGCCTGATCTTGCTTGTGTTGCCACAAAGTTACGATACGGCGCTCGTTTGCTTTGTCAAACAACAGCGCCTTGCCATTTGCGGTACTCAAACCAACTTGATCGTCCATGTGTCGCGAGCTGCGGCTCTTTGAGGAAACAAGCACTTCAGGGACGCACCGACATCTTGAGACTCACTTGGCCTCCAGCGCAGATAATTCCGCTTCCGCCTCGTAGTGCAGCCCTTCAGGGCGGTAATCAATCTGCGACGCCCGTTGGCCGGCACCAAGGCCGATTTCGATCAACCGGGTACCGAACCCGCGTTGCTGCGGCGCGGTCACGAGCGGACCACCCTCTTCGGTCCACGTGAACCTCAGTGTTTTCGGGGTGTCCGGAGACGCCCCTTCGACGCTCCAGCTTATGTCCACGCGTCCCTCCGCAACAGAAAGGGCGCCATATTTCAAGGCATTGGTAGAGAGCTCGTGAAGGACAAGGGATAGCGCAAGCGAGGCTTGCGGACCAAGCAGAACATCTGGGCCTTTTGCGCTGATACGGTCGCTACCGGCATGGATGGATGTGGCAGATCTCACGAGTTCCGCCACAAGGGCAGCATCGCGATGACCCGTCAACAATGTTTCATGGGCCGTTGCCAGTGCATTGATGCGCGGCGCGAGCGTCCTCTGCGCCGACTTCACATCGGGTGCCGACCGCAACGTCTGACTCACGATGGACTGGACGATGGCCAGTGAATTTTTGAGCCGGTGAGAAAGCTCGCGGTTGAGCAGGGCGCGTCGTTCTTCTGCCTGCTTGCGATCCTCGACATCAATGACCAGAGCCAGCGTCGCCAGAATGCCACCGCTGTGGTCTCGAACAGGCGTGGTCGTCACTTCGTATCTGCGGTTTTCGCCCCGCTCGTTCTGATGTTCGATGAGGCGCTCGGCCTCCGCTGCATCAGGAACGAGCACTCCGAGCGAAAGAACTCCGCCTTTTGTCGTTACCTGTTGACCGAACATCTGTTCAAGCCGGGTGTTGAACGTCTCGTGACCATCGGCGTAAATGATGGATATTCCGATAGGCGCCTGCTGGACGACGGCCTCGAGAAGACCGCGCTCGACATGAAGCTGTTTCTGGCTTTCAAGCAGTTCCGCTTCTGCCTTTTGTAGCCGGGTCAGGTCCAGCATCGCGCCAATCATCCGGCGTGGGCGACCCTGTTCGTCTCGAATAACGTGGCCCCGATCAAAGACCGGCGCATAGGTGCCATCAGCCCGCTTGAAGCGATAGCCATCGGTCCATTCAGTGGCAGTCCCGTCGATGACGGCGTGTATCGAGTGATCGATCCTCTGACGGTCATCTGGGTGGATATGATCGATCCACCATGCACCCGTCGGCTCGACCCTATCCGGTTCATGGCCGTAGGCGGTGGTCAAAGCCTCGTTCCAAAGGACGAAATTGGTTTCGAAATCCCAGTCCCAAATTGCGTCGTTGGTCGCGCGACTGGCGAAGCGGTAACGCTCTTCCGCCTCGCGCAGGCGGCGTTGCGCCTCCCCTGCCCGCGTAATATCTCTGACAGTACCGATGAAGCGAAGCGCGTTCGTACCGTGGAAGAAGGTTTTGCCCTTTGCGGCGACCCATCGCTCCACACCATCGACCAATCCGATCGTACGATATTCCACATCGAAAATGCCGTCGCCCTGCGGGTCTATCGCAGCCTTGACGGCTTCATGCGTCCGCTCCTGGTCATCCGGGTGCAGGCCCGTCAAAAAAGTCTGATAGTCGACGTCGGCATCTGGCGGCAACCCAAACAATGTGCGGCACCGATCATCCCACACCAGAGTGTCTGCGACGAGGTCGTAATCGAATGTCCCCATCTCCGTCACGTCAAGAGCAAGCTCCAGCGTTTCCTGCGCTTTACGCAACTTCTCTTCGACTTGCCTGCGCGCGGTGATGTCACGCGTAACGCCTATGAACCCGACCGGGCGACCACTATCATCGAATTGAAAATCGCCTTTTCGTGCGATCCAGCGGATTTCCCCCGTGTCGGCTTTTCGAATTCGATATTCCACATCGGTCGGAGCTTCACCTGTCCGTCGGTTCTCCTCGTGAGAGACCAGCATGTCATCCATGGGGATCACAAGGCTTTCCAGCTCCTGTGCCGGGCGCTCATCCAGATGTTCAAGGCCGAATGTGCGCGAAAATTCCTGCGTTCCCTTGACCATGTTGGTCGCGATATCGAGCGTGAAAAGGCCCACGCCGCCAGCTCTCTGGGCCGCGGCTAGCTTTTCAGAGACTTCCTGATACTGCGCCTGGTTCTCTATCCGCTCGGCAAGCATGCGCGTGCGGTCCGTGGCCAACTTGCGCAGTTCCAGCTGCATGATGACCTGACGCGCAAGCGCTTCAAGTCCGCCTCGCTGCGGTTCCGTCAGGCCCTGAGGTCGCGGTATGTGATCCAGCACGCACAAAGTGCCCAGCGTATGCCCGTTCGATGTGATGAGCGGTGCGCCTGCGTAGAATCGAATGTGCGGCGCATCCACGACCAAAGGGTTGTTTGCCGTACGCGGGTCTTTGGTCAGATCAGGCACTTCGAGGATTTGGGTCATGCCCAACACATGACGACACACGGAGCTTTCAAGGTTCGTCTGGCAGGGATCGAAACCCTTGCGTGCCTTGAACCATTGCCGGTCGCTGTCGACGAAACTCACGAGGGCTACTGGCGCATCACACAACAGCGTGGCAAGGCCAACGATATCGTCGAAGCCAGCTTCGGGCGGCGTATCCAGTATGCCGTAGGATTGCAGCTCAGCGAGGCGCGGATCGTTCGTTTCGTGACGTGTCAAATTCGGCATCCGCTCTGGATTGCCGCGGCGGCGATCCCCTCATTGATACATGTAGTCTATGAAATGCATTCGGGAAAGAGAAGTTGCGCGCTGCGCGATAAACTTGGCACACAATACAAAAGGGCACACTGCATGTTTGCCAACGCGATCAGTGATGCGACAGGGACAATCGTCAACACCAAGACTTGAACAGCGGCATCGGCGTCCCCATTCATGTAGAGGGATATTTTACCGTTTGCTGATGGAGCACATCATGGCCGAAAAAACATGGAATGCCAGCCACGCCGGTGGTGATAACGCACATGAGTTCGTTGACACTGCAGTACGACTGCGTCGGCTGCGGCGACTCTCGGGCGTTGCCCGTCTGATGGACACAGCCATCGGCATTCCTGGAACCCGCCTTCGCTTTGGTGCAGATTCCATCTTGGGCCTCGTGCCTCTCGTTGGAGACGGCGCAGGCGCGCTGGTCGGCCTTTACATCGTAAACGAAGCACGCCGCCTTGGTATTCCGCCAGAAAAACTGGCCCGCATGGTTGGTAACGTTGCTCTAGATTCCATGGTTGGCAGCGTCCCGCTGCTGGGCGACATCTTCGACCTCTATTTCAAGTCCCACCGTCGCAATGTCGATATGATTTTCGATCATTTCGGCGTTGATCGGGACGACCCGCACCGCAAGACGTGATTCACCCGATCATCGTCGCGCATTTCACATAACGCTCATGAAACAATGCGACCTTGCCGCCGCACAACGAGCGGAGACACGAAATGCGCGAAGGCAAACTGCGAGAAATCGAAAAAATAGCCGAGACCATCAAGGGTCTGGCGGAGCCCGGCATGAAACCAAAAGCTCTGATCGATGCGGTGAAAAACCAACACCCGCAGGCGACAAAGAAGGAAATCGCGCGCGCGGCGTTTCTCAGCGTCATTCTGACTGCAGAATATGACCCCGAAGATACGCAAGCATTGCATGACCTCGCGATGGAAACGCGCGACGGCGATCAAGACTGATTGATCCATTTATCATTGTATTCAAAGATATTTGGTTCTCCGTAGGAACCTGTCGCGTCGCAAACACCTTTACCGCCCAGCATCGACAACGGGAGTTTGACAAGATGGCATATGTAGAAGCAAAAGACGGTACGCAGTTACACGTCAAGGACATGGGTCACGGTAACCCCGTTATTCTCATCCACGGCTGGCCGCTGACAGGCGATATGTTCGAGTACCAGACCGTGGCGCTCCTTGAAGCGGGGTTCCGTGTCATCACCTATGACAGGCGCGGATTTGGCCAGTCCGGCCATCCGGCAAGCGGTTACGATTATGACACCTTCGCTGATGACCTCTCGGCTGTTATCGACAGTCTGGACGTGCAAAACGTTTCACTCGTCGGATTTTCCATGGGTGGTGGCGAAATCGCGCGGTATCTGTCCAGACACGGTGCGTCCAAAGTCTCCAAAGCCGTTCTCGTGGCGTCCGTCGCCGGTTACCTGCTGAAAGATGAGACAAACCCCTATGGCGTGGACGGCAGCGTCTTCGAGGATATGAAAAAAGACATCCGAAAGGACCGCTTTGCGTTCCTTCAGAGCTTCGCAAAGACATTCTATGGTGTTGGCTTCGTGACCAGCCCTGTGAGCCAGGGCATTCTTGACTGGTCCTTCGTTCTGGGTGTCATGGCAAGTCCCAAGGCGACGGTAGAGTGCGTGGATGCCTTCGGAAAAACCGACTTCAGACCTGATTTTTCGGCGTTTACCGTACCAACACTGGTGATCCACGGCACTGGCGACAAGACGGTGCCAATCGAGCCATCTGGGCGCGCAGCCGCCAACGGCATTTCAGGCGCAAAACTCATCGAATATGAAGGCGAACCCCATGGCCTGTTCGCTACCGTTCCCGACAGACTCAACCAGGATCTCATCGACTTTCTGAGATGATGTTCAAGGCGCACCGATGGCAATCGGTGCGCTTTTTGTCTTGTAAGCAGCGCGCCGGCACCTCAGCCAGACAATCAAGCCTGGAGAAACCGCTCCGCGAGTCTTGCCCACATCGCAGCGCCCACAGTCAGACTACCATCAGCAAAATCATATTTCGAACTGTGCAATGTCGACGAATTGACGCCATTGCCGAGGCGTAGGAATGTCCCTGGCTTGTGTTCGAGAAAATAGGCGAAGTCTTCGCTGCCCGGGATCAGATTGCAGGTTGAAACGTTTTCGGCGCCGACCAGTTCTTCGGCAACGGTACGGGCGAACACGGTTTCAGCTTCCGAATTCACAACGACCGGGTAGCCGTGTTCATAGTCGATGTCGATCGTAGCCCCGAACCCTTCCACAATCGCGTCCGCTAGTTTTGTGATCCGCGCTTGCAGCACGTCACGGATGCCGGGCTTGAAGCAGCGCACGCTCAGCGCGAGCTTGGCATATTCGGGAATGACGTTGACGGCCTCTCCAGCGTGAATGGTGCCAACCGTCACCACGGCTGTCTGCGTCGGATCGATGTTGCGTGACACCACGGTCTGGAGCGCAACGACAAGATTGCAGGCGATGACGACAGGATCGATCGTCAGATGCGGTCGAGACGCGTGGCCTCCCTTGCCTTTAATCGTCATCTTCACCGTATCGGACGAGGCCATCATTGGGCCCGACCGCAACAGAAATGCTCCTTCCGCGGCACCGGGGTGATTGTGCAGACCGAAGATCGCGTCGATGGGAAACCGGTCGAACAGGCCGTCGGCGATCATCTGCTGCGCGCCACTCGGCTTTCCATTTTCCTCGGCGGGCTGAAAGATCAGCGTGACCGTTCCGTCGAAATGGCGTGTCTTGGCCAGGTACTCTGCGGCGCCCAGCAGCACTGCCGTGTGGCCATCGTGGCCGCAGGCATGCATCTTTCCGGGTGTCTTGCTGGCATAGGGCAATCCTGTCTCTTCCAGAATCGGCAGCGCATCCATATCCGCGCGAATGCCAATGCTCTTTTTACCGCTACCGTTCGTCAGACATGCAACGACGCCGTGGCCACCGACATTGCGGGTGACCTCATAACCCCAGGCTTCCAGCTTTTCGGCAACGAAGCGCGCGGTTTCCGTTTCCTCCCGCGACAGTTCAGGGTGGGCGTGAAGGTACTGGCGCGTTTCTTTCATGTCCGCTTCCATCGGTTCGAGATCGGAAACACGGGCATATCTGTTATCGTTGAGCATGACATTCCTCCAATATCTGGAAAAAGAGCGGCAGTCGAAAGACCGACGAAGTTGCGGGGAATTGGGGCGCAAACCTAAAGGAAGCGGGATAGAAAAGTCTTTGTGCGCTCGTGTTGCGGGTTGCCGATCACCTCTTCCGGACTGCCCATTTCCACGATGTGGCCGCCATCCATAAAAACAACCCGGTCCGCCGCCTCGCGCGCGAAGCTGATTTCGTGCGTAACCACGATCATCGTGAGACCCTGACGGGCCAGATCACGCATGGTGTTCAACACTTCACCCACCAGCTCGGGATCGAGTGCCGAGGTTGGTTCGTCAAACAGCATCAGCTTGGGTCTGATGGCAAGTGCGCGAGCGATTGCAACACGCTGCTGCTGGCCACCTGAAAGCTGGCGCGGATAGTTTTCTGCCTTATCAGAAAGTCCGACCCGTTCCAGAAGCTGCATGGCATGTTGGATCGCAGCAGCCCTTGTCTCGCCATGTACGCCCACCGGCGCCTCGATGATATTTTCAAGCACTGTCAGATGCGGATAGAGGTTGAAGCTCTGAAATACCATTCCAATCTTGCGGCGCTGTGCAGCAATGGCATTTGCCGACAGCTTGACCAACCGGTTGCGCTGCATGCGATAGCCGATCTGGTCACCATCCACATCGATCGATCCTTGATTGATGGATTCAAGGTGATTGATGCAGCGCAGGAAAGTCGACTTCCCGGAACCGGAAGGACCGAGAATGGCGACGACTTCGCCCGGCACGACATCGAGATCGATGCCTTTCAGCACTTCCAGCTGGTCATAGGACTTGTGAACATTGCGCGCCCTGACGAGCGGCTCTCTGGTGTCTGCTGCGATCAATGGCTGGCCTCCTCGATAATCGCCGGTGCGGCGGGCTTGGCGGCGGGGTCACTGCGACGGTCACCACGGCTATAATACCGCTCGATATAGGCTTGTCCCACATTGAGAACGGAGGTGATCAACAGATACCAGATGACCGCAACCAGCAGCATCGGGATGATTTCAAAGGTCCGGTTGTAGATCGACTGAACCGAATAGAGCAGATCGGCCATGGCAATGACGCTGACCAGCGACGTCGCCTTGATCATGCTGATCAACTGGTTGCCGGTGGGAGGTACGATGGAGCGCATGGCTTGCGGGATGATGATGCGGCGAAGAGCGCGCGCCCGCGTCATGCCGAAGGCTTCGGCTGTCTCGGCCTGCCCACGATCCACGGACAACAGCCCACCACGAATGATTTCTGCCATATAGGCCGCTTCGTTGAGCGCCAGGCCGACGATGGCCGCCGTCATCGGTGTGATCACCGAATTGGTATCCCAACTCGCCAAGGTTGGGCCGAACGGGATTGCGATGGAAAGTTCTGGAAACAAGGTCGACATATTGTACCAGAAGATGAGCTGGACGAGCAGCGGCGTTCCCCGGAAAAACCAGATGAAAAGCGACGCAAAAGAGCTTGCCAGACCATCGGTGGACATGCGCGCAATCGCCAGCAACAGTCCCAACATAACACCGATGATCATGGCAACCACGGTCAAGCCGAGGCTTACATAAAGGCCCTGAATAACGGTGGGGTCGAAGAAATAGGCGGCGACGATCGACCAGCCGAAATTTTCGTTGTTGGCGACGATCCAGACAAAATTGACCACGACGAGCGCAATGATGGCCCATAGCGCGAAGCGGTCATAGCGAAACGGAGTGTGAGCGTTTGCCACATCTCTCTCGGACCCATCGCCGGATAACGACACGCTGGTTCTGGCGTCCATGATCATTTTGGCAGCGCCCCACCGAGATTGATGCCGGGCTCTTTCAGCATATTGTTTTCAAGACCCCACTTTTTCATGATCGTGGCATAGGTTCCGTTGTCCATGAGAACTTTGACACCATCGCGCAGCACGGCTGCGAGCGGCGAGCCCTTGGGAACGACTGCACCCTGATAGAGGCTATCGAAGCCGTTTTTCTCACCGACGCCTGTGAGTTCCAACTGACCGTTCGCCTGGCTGACAAAATAGGTCAGCGGTGCCTGTGACGAGAAAAACGCATCGGAACGTTTGGAGCGGACAGCAAGGATTGAGCTTGGCTGGTCGGTAAAGGACTGCACTTCGATAGGCTTGCCATCGGCGCTGCATTTTTTATTCTGTTCCTGAATGACCCGTTCGGCTGAACCGCCCGCCATCACCGCGATGCGATGGCCACATGCCGTATCAAGCGAAACGATGCCTTTGGGGTTGCCCTTTTGAACCGCGAACACGACGAATTCCTGCACCCAGTCGACAAAATCATTGGATTCCTCGCGACTTTTGAAATCGCCGATTGGCCCGAATGCAAACTGGTACCGGCCTGAATTGACGCCGGAAAGAAGGGCTGGCAGGCCGCCCACTGTCGCATGATGGATCTTGACACCGAGGATCTGGCCAAGCGCCTCTGTCAGATCGGCGCTGGCGCCGGTCATCTGCGTACCAGTCACGATTTCATAGGGCGGAAACGAGCCATTGTTGACGGATATCATCTCGCCAGCGGTCCGAATTTTTTCCGGCAGACGCGCATGCAGCGCCTCATCCTTTTTCTGGGCCGGAATTGCTGCGTCCTGAGCAAGGCTCATCGTTACAGACAGTAGACCCGCAAGCACAGTCGATGTCACCATTTTGATTGTCATTTCGGCATTCCCCTTGTTTATCGATATCTATGCAAATTTCGGAAAGAGATCGGCGGGCGACAGGCGCCGAGGCAGAATTTTCTGCTCGTATAGCTCTTCTGCGAAATCAGAAATCATTGCCTCATTCGCGGCCATCCCGCTCTTGTTCCAGCCCGTTGGCAGATCAGCAGCGCAGCGGCTCAATTCATCGATCATCCATGGCGTCGTATCGGCATATTTTTCACGTTTCGCCAACCAGATACGCTGGGACTCGTCGATCATATGGCTGAGTTCATCCATGACCCATGGATTGTCCACAACGATGCCCGCCTTGATCCCGATCAGATGCATGCCCGGGACATAACCGACATCGTTTAGATAAGCGATTTCGGACGCGCGATAATCGGCCAGCACCTGACGGAACGGCGATGCCTTGTCAAAAAAACCTTCTGGCATAAAGGGCGTAAAAATCGCGTCAAGGCCGCCCTCACGAAGAAGCTCCACCATCGGGCGCTCTGCGGGGACAGCCTCAATCCGCCCTTGTCGACAAAAGCCATCGAGCCGGTCGGTAATCGGATGCGCTTCGGTCAGGCGACCTGCATACCACATGGCGTCTTCCACGCCGACACCTTCGCGACGAACCGCCGCGCGCGTCCACGTGTTGCCAGAATCCCGCCAGCCCGTAACGCCGATTTTTTTACCTGCCAGATCACTCAAACGGTGAACTGAACTCTCTTTCGTCGTGATGATACAGCGGTGACGAAAACCCCGCATGATGAAATTCGGCAGGCCGATGACATGATCCTCGCCATCATGGCGCATCTGCGCATAACGGCTGAACGACATTTCGGCGGCATCGTGGCGCTCGTCGGTCGCAAGGTTGGAGACCAGCGTACCAACGCGGTCCACTTCGACCTTAAGGCGGAAAGACGAAACATCGCCCAGAACCAGCGGCGTCATATAGTCCCAGTCACGCAATGCGAGACGAATTTTCAACGGCATTTTCAAGCTCACGGTTTCTTTCACCAGACCGAAATTAAATGTTCATTTGATAGATCACAAATGTTATTTTGTTATTGAACATTTAAAGGTGACTGAAAAATGAGCGACATCATTTCTGCTGCTTGGTTTGCTGAAAAAATAACCAATCGCACGAAACGCGGAATAGCGATGGAAACCAGTGCCTTGGTGCGCGCTGGTGTCCTTCCTTTGGGCGTTCGCTTACCGGCCATTCGCGATATTGCCTATGAACTCGGCGTAAGTCCTGCCACGGTTTCAGAAGCATGGAGTGAGCTGCGTCAACAGAAAATCATCACCGGGCGGGGGCGAAACGGTACGTGGGTATGCGGCGAGCGCTTTGTTGCCAAGCCGGAACGGCTCGCAAGTTCCGGCAACTACGGAGCAGGCTCTATCGACCTGACACTCGCGGTTCCCGATCCTGCGCTCCTTCCTGAACTGGCCCAGGCAATGGCGCACGGGGCATCGGCAACGGGAACCAACAGTTATGAGCGCAGCCGGATCGTGCCCGAATTACGGGAAGCCGCCGAAAAAACATGGCCCTATGCAGCCGAGGCATTTTTGGCCACGAACGGCGGATACAACGCGATTTACACCCTCTTGCACGCACTGGTGCGACCAGGCTCTGCGGTGGCGATCGAACACCCTACCGCGATGCGACTGCTGGATATCCTTGAGGATATCGGCGTGGTTATCCTGCCTGTTCAATGCGATGAACAAGGCCCCCTGCCATGGTCGCTGCAGGAGGCGATGGCGCACCGGCCAGCGGCCTTTCTCTTTCAGCCGAGAATTCACTCCGTCACCGGCAGGTCAGTGAGTGTAGAACGCTTCGGCGCTCTTGGCGACATTCTGGAAGGGTCCGGCACGTTGATCGTGGAGGATGACGGAACGGCCGATCTTTCGCCCGACGCGCCACGGTCACTGGGAGGGCGGTTTCCTGACAGGACGATCCACATCGTATCCTATTCCAAAACGCTGAGCCCAGATCTGCGGCTGGCGATTTTATCCAGCACAGCCGAAATCATCGGGCAGATCCAGTCATACAGAAGCTTCAGTTCGGGCTGGACCAGCCGCATCTTGCAAGGCGCGACCGCATGGTTGTTGAACCAGCCATCGACATGGGAGACAATTGCGCGCGCCCGCGAGCACTATCGTGAGCGCTGCACCGGGCTTGCAGCTGCCCTTCGAGCACGGGGCGTCAATGTCGAGAATGGGAGTGGCCTTGCACTATGGATTCCCGTTGAGTCCGAGCCCTTTGCTCTGGTGACGTTGGCTGCCAGGCGGATCGCGGTTAATCCAGGCTCGAAATTTTCAATCCTGCCCAGCCACCATATACGCGTGGCGACTAGCATGTTAACGGATCAGCGTGACGCTGTTGCCGATGCGATTGCCTTGGCTCACAAGCTTTAAGCCGACAGACCGCAAACCCAGCGCCTTCACACTTCAAAGATCTCAGGAAGAGCGCGGACGAAGGTCTTTTTACCCCCCTTCCACCCGGCAAGCGTCGGCGCGATAGATCGGATTGCGGTTCGATGATCATGAGCGTCAAGAATGACGATATCGGCAGGGGCACCCACGACCAAACCGTAATCAGCCCGCATGAGAGCCGAGGCGCGTGCGCTCACCATGGCAAAGACATCGTCGATATCCTGATCACGGGAAAGCTGTGCGATATTGGCGTAAAGATTTGCCATGCGTGCCAGTGACGTGTCACCAAATGGGGTGAAGGGGTTGAGAATGTTGTTTGTGGCGATGGCTGCCTGTACCCCGTCGGCCAGAAACAGATGCGCGGGCGTGACGCCACGCGGAATGTTCGACTGACGATCTCGCCCCATCAAGAAAAGATCCGTCGCGGGCAGAACCGTGACGGCAATGCCGGCAGCGGCGATGTTGCGTGCGATGACCGAACGCGCCACCGGATCGAGCGCAGAAAGGTTGGTGACATGGCCGACCGTCACGCGGCCACCGTAGTTGTGCGCGTGTGTCGCTTCGATAACGGCTGGCAAGTCGGTCTTTGCCGGATCGAGGCTGAAATCCAGGTGAAAATCCACATCCACGTTATGTTTTTTGGCCAGCGCAAAAATCCGTCTTATGTGCTCATCCGGTCGCGGATCGGTATAGGGACAACCGCCGATAAGATCGGCACCGGTGCGCAATGCCTCGTCCAGCATCTGCTCCGTTTCAGGCTCCTGCGTCAGGCCTTCCTGGGCAAAGGCACAAATCTGGATATCAATCGCGAACGAGAACCGCTCTCGAACGCGCTTTATAGCCTCGAATGAGCGCATGCCGGCGCGAGGGTCGATCTCTACAAAACTCCGCATGCGCGTCGTGCCGTGAACGATGGCCTGGCGGACGACGGACGACGCGCGGTCGAAAACATCTTCTTCGGAAAATCCGCTTTTGGCTTTTGCCGTTTCGCGCACAGCTTCTTCCAATGTCCCGGCGCAGATTGTGCAGCGTTCCAGAATGCAAGCCTTGTCGAGATGGACATGCGCGTCAACGAAGCCGGGAAATGCAACATGTCCTTCTACATGTTCCTCAGCGACGGCATCGCACCTCATATGGGCGCCAATTGCCGCGATGCGGCCACCCTTGACCGCGATATCCACGG
This sequence comes from Rhizobium skierniewicense Ch11, assembly GCF_023757665.1. NCBI lineage: Bacteria > Pseudomonadati > Pseudomonadota > Alphaproteobacteria > Hyphomicrobiales > Rhizobiaceae > Rhizobium > Rhizobium skierniewicense. The sequence goes on along the minus strand of NZ_RXPG01000001.1, from coordinate 15,252 downwards.
GACGCGGCTTGTCGATCAGTTGCGCATTTCGAAAAACGAGATCAAACACCATTTCAGCCTCAAATACCGATTGCACAGCCGTCGCTGCGGGGATCATGCGCGCCATCGATCCTGCCATCACCGTCCATTCGGATCGCTCCCGCCTGCCCGGCCAGCGCATTGAGCGCAGGTATGGCGATGGTTTCATGGCCCATCGCATGCAATGTCGCGATGATATCGGCGCCCACGGACGCCTCTATTTTGAGATTGTCTCTGACATCGGAAAAGGTTCGCCCGAGCAAAAACCGGGGTGTGGAGAGTGCAGAAAGCGGATCGAAACCATGGTCGATCAACCGGCTCAACAGCAACGCCAATGTCTGCGGCTGTCCATCCGCGCCTTGGGTGCCATACAGAAGATGCGGCTTGCCGTCTTTCAAGCCGATGCCGGGGTTGAGCGTATAGAACGGCCTTTTCCCCGGTGCCAGACCGTTCGGGCTCACAGGATCGACACTGAACGCTGCGCCGCGATTTTGCCAAAGGATGCCCGTGTCCTCCAGCAATACGCCACTTCCCCAATCATAATAGGTGCTTTGCAAGACACTGGCGCATCGTCCTTCGTTATCGACAGCCGCAAGGTAAACCGTATCGCCGGTTTGATGAACAGCAGGCCAGGGCTGGGCAATTCCACGGTCGATTGCTGCGGCCTTGCGCGAAAGAACGGCTTCGCTCAACCAGTCACAGCAAGCCTGCGCCACGAAATCCGGGTCGGCAATCGCGCCTCGTTCAAGAAAGGCCTGCTTCACCGCTTCGATGCAAAGATGATAGAACTGCGCAGATGACGGATCGATATCGGCCATATCGAAATTCGACAGGACGCCCATGATGCAAAGCGTCGTTACCCCTTGAGATGGTGGCGGTGGCGCCAGAAGTTCGATGCCGCGATAGACCGTAGACACGGGATCGACCATCTGCGCGGTCGTCCTTTGCAGGTCGTGCAAACGGATCGGGCTGCCCGCGGCCTCCAGACCGTTTGCAATGCGTCGGGCGAGCTTGCCATCGTAAAATTCGCGGTGCCCGTAAAGGGCGATCCGTTGCAAGGTCGATGCCAATTGTGGCTGACGCTGAATGCCTTCGGTGACAAAATGAGCCTCGAAACCCGGCCAGCCGGTAATTTCATTGGCCCGAAATTCATGCCAATGCTTCTGCGACCGGCTGACCGGAAAACCATCCTCAGCCAGCTCAATCGCGTCGGCCAGCAGCGTCGCCAAACTCTCCAATCCTTGCCAATTCTCGCAAGAATACTGCAAGGCTTTTCCCCAACTGTCGACCAAGGCCGCCGTTGTCAGTGCAGATAACGGTCCGCGTTGCGGTATCGCGTCTAAGACAGGGAGATGCTGCGCCGCCTGACCTACCCCCATGATCGTCTTTCGCCGACCGGTCCTGTCCGCCACGATCCATATCGCGTCGCCGCCCAGCCCGCAAAAATGCGGATAGAGAACGGTGAGCGCCGCCCCCGCCGCAATCACCGCCTCGATCGCCGTGCCGCCCCGACGCAAGACCTTCGCACCCGCTTCACTCGCCACGTCGTGCGGAGACGTGACCATGCCGTTGTTCGAGCGGGCCACGGAATGTCCAGACTGACGCATGGATGCTCCTAATCGGCCAGCGACATATAGCGGCTGAGAATTGCGGTTATGTCCAAACCATGATCCTTGTCGTCCACCGTGGCTCTATCCTCAACCGCATGCAGGTGATGATCCATGATGCTGACAGCAGCTTCCGGATCTTGGTTTTTCAATGCCTCGATCAACTGGATATGCTCATCAATGCCGCATTCGGCAGAATGTGGACGACCAAAACGGGCGAGAATCAATGAGGAGCGCGAAACGACCTGGCTGATGAAATCAATCAGCAGCTTGGAGCCCGTCAACTCGGCAAGAAGAATGTGAAACTCGCCTGCCAAACGGATAGACCGTGGAGATGATGCCTGTAGCGCGCGCTCTTCCTCACGCACGTGGCTGACGAGGGCATCAATCCCATCTCTCGGCATGCGCATGCACAGGCGGCTGATAACCTCACGCTCAAGACAGCGCCTCAGGGCAAAAACCTCTTGCGCCTCTTCCAGGGCGGGCATCGCAACCGCCGCGCCTCGATTGGGCTTGATCTCAACCAGACCATCGGAAGCGAGACGCAGAAGTGCATTACGAGCACTTGTCCGGCTGACACCAAACGTGTCGCCGATGGAATCCTCAGGCAGCTTCGTTCCTGGCTTCAAAGCCTGCTCAAGAATGGCGCGACGCAGAGACACATAGATCGCATCGCTTCTGCTGAGGTTTATCGACATCCATCCGGTCCAGCGCATCATTGCAACAAATTGCTGTTTGACACAGATATCGCATGTAATCCACGAAAATTATTGCATGCAATATATATTGATCTTGCGTGCATATCTATTTAGCCTGCTCCTGCGAAATAGAATTCCGGAGCCGATACAGATGACGAAAACAGTCTTTACCAACGCCAGACTGGCCGATGGCATGTCATACGACATCGGCGTCGATAACGGACGAATCGTCTCGATCGATCCTGCCGGATTGAAGGCAGCATTGGAGCCGACCGTCGATCTCGCGGGAGAACTGCTGGTTCCCGGTTTTGTGGAAGGGCATATTCATCTCGACACCAGCTTTTACGGCGACACCTGGATACCGCATCGTCCCTGTACCAATGGTTTTGACGTCCATGAGCGGGTCGCCTTCCAGGCACAGAATATGGCCGTGGCGGCGCCGATGGACAGACGCGCCCGTGATCAGCTTGATCTTTGCATCGGCAACGGGACGCTTCATATGCGCAGCCATGTCATGGTGGATGGCTCGGTCGGGCTGAAATCGCTGGAAACCATTCTGGCAGTTCGTGACGACTATAAAAATCTTATCGATATCCAGATCGTTGCCTTTCCCCAAAGCGGAATTCTGAAAAGCCTGGGCACACCGGCATTGCTGGATGAGGCAATTACCCTCGGTGCGGACCTCGTCGGCGGTCTCGACCCGGCAAGTTTCGACCGGGACGTGAATGGCCATCTCGATGTCGTCTTCGGCGTTGCCGAAAAACATGGCGTGGATATCGATATCCATCTGCATGATGCCGGAAGTATGGGTGCTTTCACGATCGAGGAAATTTGCGCCCGGACGGTGGTCCTTGGCATGCAGGGACATGTGGCCATCAGCCATGCCTACGGGCTGGGCGATCTGCAACAGGACGCTGCCCGCAAGATTGCCGCTACGATTGCGAAAAGCGGTGTATCGATCATGACGAACGCGCCCGGCAATCACAGTTTTCCGCCGGTCGCGTTGTTGCGCCAGGAAGGTGTCACGGTTTTCAGTGGCAATGACAATATTCGCGATTCATGGTGGCCCTATGGTGATGGCGATATGTTGCATCGCGCCGAAATCATCGGTTACCGCTCTGGCTTCTACACGGATGAAGAATTGAAAGCGGCATTCGAGATCGTTACCAGCGAAAGCGCAAAAGCTCTCCGGATAGAGGAATACGGTATCTACGTTGGCGCGAAGGCCGATTTCGTCACGCTCGCGGCTGGAAATATCCCGGAAGCGGTCGTTTCCTTTCCGAGGGGCCGCAAAGTGTTCAAGGCTGGCAAGCTGGTTGCCGAGGGCAACCAGGTCATCCGGTAACGGCAACAGTCTGTGGCGATGACGCTGGTTTCAGTATAGAACGCAGTCTCAAACCACAGAATGGCGGCGCGCTATCGCGTGTCCGCGACCGAGGATCACCATTTGGCCCCTTCGAGCCCGACATTATCGCTCAACATGCTGGGCTGGTCCGATTTTTTTGCGGATCAGGTCAAGCCGGGCGAGACGCATCTCGTGCCTGCGCGTGTGGCGTCGGTGCACCGCGCGCGTATCGACGCGATCAATGTCGAAGGCCCCGTCGACCTTGAGCTTCCTCCCAATTCCAACACTGCGGACTTTGCGGTTGGCGACTGGGTGCTCGCCGATCCCGTCACGGGCATCCTCACCGTCCGCCTGGAGCGAAAAACCGTATTTCAACGACGTCTGGAAGGTGGGCACGGGCACCAGCTTGCTGCGGCCAATGTCGATACTCTGCTGATTGTCACATCATGTAACGCCGACTTCAACCTCTCAAGGCTGGAGCGCTATCTCATCATGGCCAATCAGGCCGAAACAAACCCTGTGATCGTTCTGACCAAGGCCGACACGACGGATGAGGCAAGCGCATTCGAACAGCAGGCGAAGACGCTTCAGCGTGACCTGCCCGTCGTGGTCTTGAATGCACGTTCAGCCGATGCGGTTTCTCTGTTGCAACCATGGTGTGGCGCTGGCCAGACCGTGGCACTGGTCGGCTCGTCAGGCGTTGGAAAATCAACGCTGGTCAACACTCTCTCCGGCCTTGGTCCCGAGGCGGCGCAAAAAACCGGCACCATCCGCGAACAGGACGCAAAAGGCCGGCATACGACGACGGCACGGTCTCTTCATGCCATGTCCGGAGGCGGCTGGATCATCGATACCCCTGGCATCAGAACACTCTTTGTCAGTGATGCGAGCGACGGGATCCACACGCTGTTTGCCGAGATCACCGAACTCGCACCGCTCTGCCGATTTCGTGATTGCACCCACGCCCACGAACCCGGATGTGCCGTTCAGGCAGCGGTCAAAAGCGGCGTGCTGGACAGCGCGCGCGTGGCGCGCTGGCGCAGCCTGCTTACCGAAAACCGCGAGAGAACGCCTGTTGCCAGCGGGCCGAAGGGCAACAAGACGTTTAAGAAGAAGAAATACTGATAACGCAGCGTGAACAGTTGGCAAACATCAAAATATCAGGCCACAGAACCATGCCCCAGACACCAACAACGTTTGTAACCTTGCGCTTCAGAAGACGCTGTAAACGGTTCGGCAGAGGAAGATCAGATGACCAAGCCAACAGTTCCTTCCATCTGGCGAACACCGATTGACCGATATTTTAAGAAGCACTTCGAACTGAGCTTGGAAGACCACCTTGCAGTCCGCTATGCACGAAAGGAGCCATTGCCTTTTGGCCGCTTTGCCGCGTTTTTGACACTGTGTACACTTTTTGCAGGACTGACGATGGCATTCAACTGGTGGAAAAGCGGAGAGCGATGGCTGGCGGTGACGATTGTTGCAGGCGCTATTGCCGCTGGACCGGCGCTCGCCTGGCTTCTTTATGGGTTTTTCCGCGATCTCTTTCGAGGTTTCTGGAAAGGCTTTCTCGGTTCTCGCGAAGCGATTGACATCCCGCTGGAGATGACGATCGACGCTGGTGGTGTTCTGGTTGTCATCCGGCAACAAAGTTGGTTCTGCCCTTGGCAAAGCCTTCAGAGTGTTGAGGAAGATGGAGAACGTTATTATTTCTGGACATCGAAAACACAAACGCACGTCTTGCCCAAACGTCTGTTCGATGATGCAGAGGCGGTGGAGTTCGCCTCGGCCCTACGCAAATGGTGGGGTCAAGAACCTATTTTTCCGCCCCGCCGAGGAGCGTCCAAAGCGTAGTCTGGCAGGCAAGAAGCCAAGCTTTTAGGGCAGAGCGGGGTCAGCAAATTCAGCCACCGCGGTTTCGCTGACGGCGGTGGCTGAGCTGATGTAAAGGGCTCTCGAGTATCAGGCTGTTCTGTAGCGTTCCAGCCAATGAGCGTATTGTGCGGGAAGTGTCCAGGACGGCTTGTCGACACCCAGTTCAAGCGCCGCTTGGTACGGCCAGTGGCTGTTGGCAAGAAGCGGGCGGCCAAGCGACACCATATCGACCATATCATCCGCGATCAGTGCGTCGGCCTGCTTTGGCTGGCTGATGAACCAACTGGTGGTGGCTGGAAGTCCAACTTCGCGCCGGACCCGTTGGGCAATCGGTGCCATGAAGGCAGGTCCCCAGGGAATATTCGCAGTCGGCGTCGAGAACCCGATGCTGACATCGATTATGTCCAGGCCACCGTCCTTGAAGCGGCGAACCATCTCGATGCCTTCTTCCAGGTCATCTGTTCCATCGAATTCCGTGACGCCGAAGCGGGCGGCGAGCGGGAGGTGCTCGGGCCAGACATCGCGAACGGCAGCAAGCGTTTCGAGCAGGAATCTGGCCCGCCCATCAAAGTTACCGCCGTAATTGTCGGTCCGCTTGTTGGACCAGGTCGAAAAGAAGTTCTGTCCGAGATAGCCATGCGCAAAGTGAAGCTCTAGCCATTCAAAGCCGGCCGCTAGCGCCCGCTTGGCAGCAGCCACGAAGTCTGCCTTGATGCGCTCGATATCGGCAATCGTCATGGCCTTTGGCACTTTGGGAAGATTTGCTCCAAACTCAATGTCTGAAGGCGCCAACGTTTCCCAGCCGCGCGGATCAGACGCAGCAATATGGTCATCACCTTCCCACGGGCGATTGGCGCTAGCCTTGCGGCCAGCGTGTCCGATCTGGATGCCGGGTACGGCACCTGCAGCCTTCATCAAGCCCACCGCCTTCTTCCAAGGCTCGATCTGCTCATCGCTCCAGATGCCAGCGCATCCGGGTGTGATACGGCCTTCAGGCGATACGGCTGTCGCCTCGGCAACCACCAAGCCTGCTCCGCCACGCGCAAGTCCGGCGAGATGAACATGATGCCAATCATTGACGACGCCGTCTTCGGCCGAATACTGGCACATTGGCGACACCACGATGCGATTTCTCAACGTCACGTCTTTGAGTGTGAAAGGGGTAAACAAGGATGACATGGTAGCTCCGACTGTTAACGAGACATCATCCTATAGAGCTTCGATAGTTCGAATACAATCGAACTTTCAAATAAGATTTTGTCGTGCTAGGGTTTTCTCATGCGCGCCATACCACATCCCGCCCTTAAAGACGTCACGCTTGCCCAAGTGCTCTACGCCCTCAGTGATCCCGTTAGATTGGGCGTGGTGCGCCAGCTTTCCCGTGAGGGACAAGCCACTTGCTCGGCACTGGATGGTGGCCGACCGAAATCCAGCATGTCTCACCACTTCAAAGTCTTGCGAGAGGGAGGTCTCGTCTTTACGCGCACGGATGGACCAGCGCATCTGAATGAACTGCGTCGCGACGAAATCAACGAGCGGTTTCCGGGTCTGCTGGACGCCGTGCTGGATGCAGCACGTCAGCAGGACTGAGACAAGACACAAAACATTCCTTCTAATCGGGGAGGTCTTTGAGCATCAACACACGGTTTCCAGGCGTGTAGGCAATCACCTTGTCCTGCTCCAGCGCATTCAGGACGCCGATGATCTCGGACTGCGAGAAACCCACCGCTTTCATTGGCGCGCTGATATCGTTTAGATTGATCGACACCTCAGGGGCGGCCTTTAGATTACGCAGGCGGCCAATCAGGACTTCTTCGGTTTCTGAAAATCTGCTCATGCCGGATTATAAGCGTGTTTCGATCGGATTGTCTTCAGGACGAACATCCACACGCAAACTATGCACGACATCATGTCGACCAGCGTCAGTTCAGGCTTCCCGAGACGCTCGGGCTAAATCCTGAAATGCCGTAAACGCGGCATAACGCTTGTCATGGATGTCGGCCAAAGCCCCTTCGACAGGTGTGTAGACACGTGCCACACGGCAGAGATTCGTCATCGCCGAACGCATATCGGTGAAGGCACCGCTGGCAACAGCGCCAAGAATGGCGGAACCGAGCAGGACCGGCTCGTCCGAAACCGTCGCCACCACCGGCTTACCACAGGCATCGGCCAGAATTTGGCGAACGAGATCATGCTGACCGGCACCACCGCTGACGACCACTCGCTCGATATCAGCCCCGGCATTCTTCTGGACGTCTATGATTTGCCGCAGGCCATAGCCGATGCCGCAGAGACCGGCGACATAAAGCGCAACGAGACTGTCGAAGTCACGCTCCATCCCAAGGCCAACGATGACGGCCCGCGCATGGGGATCGGCAAAGGGCGCACGGTTGCCGAGAAACTCGGGAACGACGTGCAGACCCGTGGCAAGGCGAATGACTTCGGAGGCGTTGCCATAGGTTGCAGCAGCATCGGCAATCAGCACCGGCAATGGCACACCTTGGGCGAAAGCCCGTGCCTGGGCATCTGCCGCTGCCGGATGGAAGGACAGCAATTGGTCGATTGCGGCACCCGCAGCACTCTGACCGCCTTCGTTGAGCCACATGCCGGGGACCATGGCGGAGAAATACGGCCCCCATACTCCTGGCACGAAGACCGGCTCGATTGTGGATGTCATGGTGCAGGAAGACGTGCCGAAGACATAGGCAAGATTGGACTGCGGGCCGCTGCCAACACCGGCCGTCCCAATACCACCGGCATGGGCATCGATCATGCCGGCGGCAACAGCAGTGTTTGGTTTTAGCCCCATGGCGTTCGCCGCCTCCGGCGTCAAACCTGTCCCGAGCGGCGTGCCCGGCTCCACGATCGTGGTGCCGATCCGGGAAAACCCTTCATCCGCCAGGACGCCAAGACCGATCTTTTGAAAATAGCTCGGGTCCCATTTCCCCTCATGCGCCAGATAGGTCCACTTGCAGGTTACGGTGCAGGTCGAGCGCGCGAGATCGCCAGTCGCCTTCCAGGTCAGGAAGTCAGCGAGATCGAAGAACTGCCATGCAGCCTCAAATGTCTTCGGGTGGTTTTCCTTCAGCCAAAGAATTTTCGGCGTTTCCATTTCCGGCGAAATGCGCCCGCCAACATACCGCAACACCTCATGCCCCAGATCGTTGATCCGCTCTGCTTGCGAAACGGCACGATGATCCATCCACACGATAATATCGCGGCTGTTATCGCCCGACGACCCCACTGGCAGCGGCCGCCCTCCCTCGCCAAGCACCACCAACGAGCAGGTTGCATCGAAGCCAAGGCCAATAATCTTCGCCGGATCGACGCCACTCTTGCTGACCACCGCCCGCACGACGGTACAGACGGCATCCCATATCTCCGTGCTGGACTGCTCGACGATCGCGCCGGTCTCACGAAACAGCGAGATATCCTGCTTGACCGATGCCAGCAGATGGCCATCCAGATCGAAAAGGCCAGCCCGCGCGCTTCCAGTACCGACATCGATACCGATGAGGTAGCCCGACACGGTCGTGTTCGCTGCTTTGTTCATTGTACTTGGCTCTTGAAAGTCTTGGGGTCAAAAATGGCCGCTGACATCGATCAGAGATCGACACTGTTGGGCAGGATGACGAGATCGCGGATGGTTATGTTACGCGGTCGTGACAACATGAAGAGAACAGCGTCTGCCACTTCCTTCGGCTGCATCAAGCTGCCATTGGCAAGTGCATCGTCCAGCTTGGCTTTCGGCCAATCATCAATCAGCGCCGTCACCACCGGTCCGGGCAGCACCGCGCCAACGCGCACGCCATGGGGTGCGACCTGGCGACGGGTGGAGTGCACGAAAGCCTGAACTGCGAACTTCGATGCCGTGTAGATGGGCTCCCAGACGACCGGAACCACTCCGGCGATCGAACTGGTGAACAGAATATCGCCCGACTTCTGGGCAATCATATGCGCAAGCACGGCGTGCACGGAGCGGAAAGCAGCGTTGATGTTGAGGTTCAGCATCCGGTCCCAGGCATCCGGGTCTCCTTCAGCCACCGCCCCGCCGACATACGCACCGGCGTTGGCGTGGAAAATGTCGAGTCCACCAGCGACTTCCAGAATACGCGGCAACATGCCAGAGACCTCAGGTCCGTTCAGCAGGTCGACGACCAAAGGCTTGGCATTTTCTCCGAGTTCGGCACACAGAGCCTCCAGTTTGTCCTTGGCGCGGTCGATCAACACGACGGTTGCACCTTCGGCCAGCAGCGTGCGGGCGCATTCCAGGCCGATGCCCGATGCGGCACCTGTTATAGCGGCAATCTTGCCCTTCATGAGTTCAGTCATCAGTTTTCCTCCAAGATGGTCCTAGGCACGGCCATGGCTGACGCGGGATTGACGCGCCAGCGAATCGACGATGACCGCGATGGCGAGCACAGCGCCGGTGATCATGTAGCGCAGCGATGAATTGAGATTGAGAAGGGTCAGACCATTCGAGATTGCCTGGATGACAATGATGCCAAGCAAAGCCGAATATGCGCTGCCACGGCCACCGAACAGGCTGGTACCGCCGATCACGGCCGCGGCGATCGCATTGAGATTGACGTCGCCGGTTCCGGCTTGCTGGCTTGCCGAAGCCAGACGCGACGCCGACAACACCCCGCCCAGCGCCCCGAGCGTCGAGCATAGCATGAAGGCGCTCATATAAATCCGGCGGACATTGATACCCGAGCGGCGCGCCGCTTCTCTGTTCCCGCCGACGGCAAATATTGATCGACCCCACTGTGTCTTGGTCAGGGCATAGTTGAGAATGACGACCAATGCGACGAAAAGGCCGAACATGTAAGGCACGCCGCGACCCCGGTTCAGATAATAGACGGCGAATTCAAAGATCAACGTCAGCACGACCGCCTGGACGAAGAGGCTGCTCAACGGTTTGGCGGACAGATTGACCGACAGGCGACGCTGGCGAACGAGATAACCCGAGATCACCAGGACCAGACCGGGGATCAATGCCAGCAGATAGGACAGCCAATCCGGCATGACGAGGATCTGACCGAAGCGCACGAGTGGCGAGGCATAGGGCAGATTGATGCTGCCAGTCGGCCCGAGGATGTAGAGTTGCAAACCAAGCAAGGCGAGCAGACCGGCAAGCGTTGCCACGAAACTCGGCATGCCCAGCCGGTTGTACATGACCGAATACAAGGCACCGACCAGTGCACCGAACACCAGAGCTGCGAAAATCGCCACCGCGATCGGCAAACCGGTATTCACCCAGAGCACGCCTATGATGGCGGACGACAGGCCGCTCATCGAGCCGACAGACAGATCGATCTCTCCAAGCAACAGCACACAGACGATGCCAAGTGAGATAATCCCGACAGTGGCGCAGTCGAACAGCAGGTTTACGAGGTTGTTCGGCGCCAGAAACACCGGATTGAGAAGGCTGAAAACCGTCGAGATGACGATCAGGCCTATGGCAACCGGGAGCATTCCGAGATCCCCCGATCTGACCCGCGTGAAGAAACCGCGCACCATTCCCGAAATACCGTCGTCGTGCCGGACGCGGATATCACTGCGGTCGAGCGCAGATGCCTCGTTTGGTTTATCATTGGAGATGTTCTGGTTCATAGGGTGCTCCCGGTCGTTTCCGTTTGCTCGGCTTTGCGCTCATTGCGGCGTGAAACCGAGTTTTCGGTCGCTCCGGTGATGGATGCGACGAGTTCCTGGTTGGAGGCATCCGGTTCAAAGACGCCATTGTTGCGCCCAAGCCGCAGCACGACGATACGGTCGGCGACGGCGCGGACGTCTTCCATGTTGTGACTGATGATGATCACGCCCAGACCGCGATCGCGCACACGTTCGATCAGGTTCAGCACCTCGGCAGTCTGGGCAACACCCAAAGCCGCGGTCGGCTCGTCCAGCATGATGATTTTCGGGTCGAGCAGGAGCGAACGCGCGATCGCGACCGTCTGACGCTGGCCGCCCGAAAGTGAGGCGATCGGTTCGCGAACCGACGGAATACGCGCGGCCAGCTCTTTCAGAAGTGTCCATGCACGAACTTCCATGGCAACTTCGTCAAGGTTCCACGTCGATATTTCATGGCCGAGAAAGAGATTGGCCACCACATCGAGATTTTCGCAGAGCGCCAGATCCTGAAAGACCGTGGCGATACCGAGTTCGAGTGCGCGGCTTGGGCTATCGAGCGAGACCTGCTCACCACAAAATTCGATTGTCCCGGAGGTCGGCTGGTGAACACCAGCAAGGACCTTGACCAGAGTTGATTTTCCCGCGCCATTATCCCCCACAAGCGCAACCACCTCGCCGGCCCGCACATCCAGGTCGATATCGGTCAGTGCCGACACCGCACCAAATTTTTTCGAAATTTTGCTCAGTCTGAGAAGGGTACTTCCCTTCTTCGGGACGATTGTGTCCGATTGCACCATGAGATCAGGCTCTTTTCTGGTTCCGGATATGCCCGATCGGATACCGAGATCCGATCGGGCAACGTCAAACAGGTTTACTGTGTGATGCCGAGCTTCTTGCACCCGGCGAGGTATTCACCGGTGCAAACCTCCTCGACGGTTTGTATCTTCTTGTCGAAGATTTCAGCCTTGATGTTGTCGGCTGTGACAACGGCGGGAATGAAAAGTTCGGAAGGCGTATCGTAAAGCGAGGTTTTGGGCTCTGGCTTCTCACCTTTCAGAAACTGCACCGCCACTTTGGCCGCCGCCGCAGCCACGATTTCGGAAGGCTTGGAAATCGTATTGTACTGGTCGCCGGAAATGACGAGCTGCAACGCGGCGATGGTCGCATCATTGCCTGTCACCGGCGGCACCGGATTGACACCAGCGGCCTTGAAAGCGGCAATCGCACCGCCACCCGTGCCGTCATTGGCGGCAACGACGCCCTTGATGTCAGCACCGAAGCGGGTGATCTGGCCAGCTGCCCATTCCTGAGCCTTGGGGGGAGCCCATTCCGGCGTGTCATATTCGGCAAGCGTCTTGTAGCCCGAATCCTTCAGACCGAGATGCACGCCATCGCGGATCAGGCCAGCCGCCGCATCGGTGGGTGAGCCATTGATCTGGAGAACGCCTGCGCCCGCAGGAACCCCACTTGCCTTCAGATGCGCAACCAGCGACTTGGCGATTGCCTCGCCGATACCCTGATTGTCGAAGGAAACATAATAATCCGCTGGCTTAGCCGGGATCGGACGGTCATAGGCAATGACCTTGACCTCCTGCGACTGTGCAATTTCAACGAGAGCCGCGGCAGCCGCTGAATCGACCGGGTCCAACACGACGACCTTGGCGCCCTGGGCAATGACGGAGTTGAACTGCTGCTGCTGAAGAGCTGCATCGCCGTTGGCGTTCTGGTAGATCAGCGTGCATTTTTCGCAAAGCTTTGCCATCTCGGCCTTGAAGCCCGGGTAGTCGTGATTTTCATAGCGTGTCGATGCCTGATCCGGCATCAGAAACGCAACCGTCGCGGCCTCCTGAGCTTGCGCCGAACCAGAAAAAAGGGCAGCGGCAGCGGCCGCAACCGACACCATCATCATTGAACGAAGTTTCATAGTCTCCTCCTTAGAATTCAAAATTCGTGCCGAGACGCGTTCCGGTTTCACGCCAAGCCTTTTCCCTCTTCATTGATCATGACGCACGGCTTACTTGCCACGGCCAAAGCAGCACTTGCGCGACAATCTTCGTGGAAACTGACTTGAATGCCTCCCGGCCGACCCTCCACAGTCAACCCAATAACATCGATTGCGCAACCATGCTCAATCGATGAAGCAGATTGCTCCGTTCTCGGTTTGATGTCAAGCTGTGTTTGAAGTGGAGTCATTTGTGAATCAGCGTAGACCACCCAAGAAGACCACGATCTACGATTTGGCAGCACTGGCGGACACGTCAGCCAGTGCTGTGAGTGCGGTGCTCAACGGAAACTGGAAAAAGCGGCGGATCAGCAGCCAACTGGCGGAAAAGATCACGCAGATAGCTGAAGAGCAGGGTTACGCCCTCAACATGCAGGCCAGCCTGCTGCGCAGGGAAACGTCGAAGATCATCGGCATGATCGTGCCGAAATACGACAATCGCTATTTCGGATCGATTGTTGAGACATTCGAGAGCATGGCCCGCGAAAGGGGGCTTTTCCCAATCATTACCTGCACGCGACGCGACCCAGAACTTGAAGTCGAGGCGGCACGGACGATGCTCTCCTATCAGGTTGAATGGTTGATCTCGACCGGCGCAACTGACCCGGATCGCATCAGTGATCTGTGCACTGCCGCTGGCGCGCGCAGCCTCAATCTCGACTTGCCGGGAAAGAAGGCGCCGTCGATCATTTCCGATAATTTTTCAGGCGCGCGGGAACTGACGCGGCGCATTCTCGCCAACAGCAAACGCAGGCTGGGTGCTGCGCAACCCCTTCTCTTCATAGGGGGCCGCGGCAGCGATCACAACACGGCCGAGCGCGTGCGAGGATTTCGCGCCGCACACGACGATATTGGCATTCCCGTCGATGACAGCCATATTCTAGCCAGCGGCTACGCACCCGAAAAGGCCGAACATTCTCTTCGCGCACTGGCCGCTTCCGGTGATGCGCTCCCAGTTGGCATGTTCGTGAACTCGACCATCTCTCTGGAAGGTGTCATGCATTGGATCAAACGATCCGGCCACTACAAAGACCGGACGCCCGTCATAGGCTGCTTCGACTGGGACCCCTTCGCAGCGTTGTTGGGAGATGAGATCGAGATGGTACGACAAGACGTCCAGGGCATGTTGGACGCGGTGTTCAACGTAATAGACCACGGCACCACGGCTGACGGACTGATAGAAATCCCGCCCATATTCATTGATGCTGAGCAAAGGTAAAATGGGGTTGGTTTCCTGTCTTGGATCGTTTCCCAGGGCGTGGTGTAGCTTCGGCCATCGCCGTGCCTTCCGGACGGAGCCGGGAATGAATCAGCTTGCGGCTTGCAGGCTAATGAGTGGATCATCGCTCATTGTAGCGATTGTCTCAAGTGTCATGTAGCGGGATCGCTGAACGGCCCACTCGTCATTCTGCTCAAGAAGCAGCGCGCCGACGAGCCTGACGATGGCCTCGTCGTTGGGGAAGATACCGACGACCTCTGTGCGCCGCTTGATCTCGCCGTTGAGGCGTTCGATCGGGTGTGTTGAATGAAGCTTGGCCCAGTGCTGCTTGGGAAAGGTCATGTAGGCGAGCACGTCCTGCTCGGCACTGTCCATGAGATTGGTCAGTTTCGGCACCTTCGGCCTGATCTGGTCGGCGACATTGCGCCACTGGGTGCTTGCCGCCTCCGGCGTGTCCTGAGCGAAGGCCGTAGCAATGAAGGCGGAGACGACGCGCCGTCCGCTCTTTCCAGCATGGGCCAAGGCATCGCGCATGAAGTGGACCCTGCAGCGCTGCCAGGTGGCGCAGAGCACCTTCGATACTGCGGCTTTGATGCCCTCATGGGCGTCGGAGACGGCGAGCTTGACGCCACGCAGCCCCCGCCGGGCCAGTTTTCGAAGAAATTCGGTCCAGATCGCCTCGGCCTCGGACGTGCCGATCTCCATGCCGCGTACTTCGCGTCGGCCGTCGGTGTTGACGCCGACGGCGATGATGACTGCAACAGAGACGATGCGACCGCCGCGCCGGACCTTCAGGTCGGTGGCATCGATCCAGAGGTATGGCCACTCGCCCTCGATGGGACGGTCGAGGAAGG